>CAVZPI010000010.1:0-110112 GCA_963777085.1 uncultured Actinomycetes bacterium
CACGACCAGGTCGTCGCAGAGCTGCTACGGGAAGGCACTCGAGCCTCCGAGGTGCAGCTGATCGAGCAGGAGCTGCTGGGCCTCTACGCCGACCCAACCTTGACGGTCAAGCCGACCCTGCTCGAGCAGCGGGGCGGCGCCTACTACTCGGATGCTGCGGTGGAGCTCCTCTCGTCCCTCCTCGGCGAGAGTCCCACCCCGGACCAACAGGTCGCCAACGTCCGCAACGACGGGACGCTCGCCTTCCTCCCTGATGACGCGGTGATCGAAACCCTGTGCGAGGTATCGGGCGCTGGAGCCCGACCGCTGCCCGTCGATCCGCTACCACCGCTGCTCTCCGGCCTCATCTCGCACGCAAGCGCCTACGAGGCACTCGCCCTCGACGCGGCCATCAAGGGCGGGCGCGACCGCGTGGTGGCGGCACTCCTTGCCCACCCACTCATCGGCCAATGGGAACAAGCCACGCGCCTGGCTGACAGCCTCATCTCCCGCAACAAGGGGTTCCTTCCGTGGGCATGACGACTCCCGGCAACTGGCCACGCGTGGTCGTCGCCGTCGACGGCGGTGGAAGCAAGACCGACGCCGCCATCATCAGGCTCGATGACGGCCAAGTGATTGGCAGGTATCGCGGGCCAGGCTGCTCCCAGCACGACATGGGACCTGACCGCGCGACCAGCGTGATCGACGCCGCCGTGACCGGCGCCCTTGATGCGGCCGGCGTCCTCGCTGACCAGGTTGTCCACGCCGGCTGCTACCTCACCGCGATCGACCTTCCCGATGAGGAGGTCGTCATGAAGAGCCTTCTGTCCACCACTCAGTGGGGGACACGCTCCCTCACCGTCGCCAACGATCTGTTCGCCCTCTTGCGCGCCGGGACCGACGAGCCCGATGCAGCCGTGGTCATCTGCGGCACCGGCATCAACGGCCTCGCGATGAGGGGAGACGGGGCGATAGTCCGGATTCTCGCCCTGGGCCACTGCTCGGGCGACTGGGGTGGCGGCGCGGAGCTGGTGGAGGAGGCCCTTTGGATGGCGGCGAGGGCCGAGGATGGGCGAGGAGAGGCGACCGCACTGCGCGAAGCCGTCCTGCGCTGGTCCGGCGCCACGTCAATCCACGATGTATCCGTCAGCGTGCACAAGAAGGAGACGGACGTCTCCACCTGGCGCAGCAAGGTTCCGGAGATCTTCGCCCTTGCCGGCCGAGGCGACCGCATGGCAGTGAAGCTTGTCGAGCGGCAGGGCAGGGAGATCGGCATCCTCGCGGGGTCACTCCTCGAACGCCTTGACCTCCAGCACGCAGACGTGCCGGTCGTGCTCGGTGGAGGGATTGCCGCCTCAGGTGATGCACTTCTGCTAGCAGAAGCCCGCCTCATCATGGAAGAACGTGCGCCGCGAGCTCGGCTGGTCAATGTGGCAACGCCCCCGATCGAGGGCGCCATTCAACTTGCGGTCGCCTCGGCGAAGGCCATGGACGCGTGACCGCATAGGCGGCGCCAGCACAACGCGGCGGCCAACGCCGAGTACCGGCCGGAGATCTAGTGAGGCGACTCGGCGAACCAAGCCCAGAACGCGTCGAGCGAGGGCACGGACGCATCCGCGTCGCCGTGTCGTGCGCTGCTCTCCGGACCCACCTGGATGACCGTGCACCCGGCTGCCTTTGCCGAAACGATCCCGGTGTCGGAGTCCTCCACCACGAGCACGTCCGAACTGGAGGACCCGAGAAGCAGGCATGCCCTCAGATAGACGTGCGGTGCGGGCTTCGGGTGAGGGACCTCATCAGCGCCCACGAAGGCCGTGAGGAATGGAGCTACCCCGATCGCCGAAAGGACCGGCTCAAGGATTGCTCGTGGAGTATTCGACGCCACGCCCACGGGCATCACCTCGGCCAGCCGCGATACGAGGGCGACGGCGCCCGGCATCGGCCGAACGCGTCGGGGGACGCTCCTCAGTGCGATCTCGTCCAGCAACCGCTCGGCGCGGACAACTTCGTCCGCCGGCAGGTCGGGCATGAGCAGCCGCACCGAGTCACTCGAGGCCACGCCCTTCGTGCACACTCGGGGCGACTGATCGAGGTCGATTCCGTACGCGAGGCACAGCTCTCGCTCCGCTGCGGCCCAGGCGGGTTCGCTATCCGCCAGGACACCGTCACAGTCGAAGATCACCGCCTGGATTCGCATCAAGCGGAGCCTACCGACGACTTATGCGTCGCTCGCTCTATGCGCCGGGCGCGGGACCAGCGCATGGAAGTGACGTCGCCATCGCGGCTGACCTTCACGTCGACGTTCCTTTCGTCCTTCGTCTAGGCCTGGAGACTCAGTGCAGTGACCCCCGCCACGATGATGGCGACCCCCAGAATCTGCAGCCCACCGAGACGCTCCTTGAACAGCAGGTATGCCACGATCGCCGCGATGGGCGCGAATCGTGACGAGAGCACAGACGTGATCGCGATGTCGTACTGGGCGCCGATCGAGAAGACGGTGATGCCAATCACCTCGGTGAGACCCATCGCGACGACAAGTGGCGCGGCCCTACGGTTGATCTGCAGTCGGCGGCTCAGTGCGAGTGGAATCGTCAGGACGAGAACGCCCACAAGGCGGGCGGGCAGCAGGATCCAGGAGATCGGGACCTCGCCGCTCAGGTGGCCGGCGGAATACAGTGAGATCCCGAAGAAGAACGCGGCGCAGGTCGCAAGCACGGCCGAAACGATGGGCCGCTCGTGCTCGAGCGGCGCGGGATCGGGAGCTCCTGCGGCCAAGATGACCCCCGCCACGATGACGACGAGTATGAAGCCAACGGACGGGGCGATGCTCTGACCGAGGCGAGCCGCGATCACTGCCGACAGGGCGCCTTCGGTGGCCAGGATGGGAGCGACGACGCCGACCTTGCCGACGCGAAAGGCGAAGGCGGCGAGAACCAGGCCGGCAACGTTTCCGATCCCGGCCACGGCCAGCCACCACGCATTGACTCCGAAGGCTGCGTCCGGAACACCCGACAGGAAGACGGCAGGTGTCGTAACGACCAATCCGACGAGCATCACCCAAGCCACCACCGACCAGCCGCTGATGTGGCGGATCGCCCGCGAATTCAGCAGCGAGCCGGACGCGAAGAAGATCGCCGCACCGAAGCCGCAGATGATGCTGATCACCGTGCGACCTCGAGCCTGTGGGAGATGGGAGTGCCAGGTTTTCGGTGCAACTGGCCCTCGTCGTGGTTTCAGGTACTGGTGTTGAGGATACGGCCTTCGAAGGTGACGGCGAAAGCGTTCAGTGGCTGCATCCATCGATTCATCCACTGAGTGGTGGAACGACGGGCCCGACGGGCCCGCGGATCACGGGTCGGGGTGACAGTGGTTGTTGCAGTCCACGATCCAGGCATGCAGTGAGCGATCCAGCAGGGCGACGTCGCCGACGCGTCCGCGGTGGACGGCGACCCCGCGTGAGCCGCAGGCCCACACGCACGGGACACGGAAGTCGCCCGCGGCCGGGCATCGTCGAGCTCCGTTGCGTGACGTTCGCCCCGGACCCAGCGCCCACCCCTGTGATATCCATCAAGGAGGTGGGAGGATCGCGTCATGCCGAAGGCCATGCCGCTCCTGCTCGACGCCTCGCCGATCTGCTGCGCCTGCTCGCCCATCTGATGGACCAGCCAGACCAGGAGGACAGCACCGTCCGCATGGCGCCCGTGGTGAGCCTGTCCGAGCCCACCGTCAGCCACCACCTCAAGACGCTGGAGGCCGCCGGCATCCTCACCAAGGAACGCCGCGGCATGAGCGTCTACTACAGCGTCGTCCCCGAGGCCATCCACGCCATCGCCCGCGCCCTCAACGCCACCTGCTGCTGACAGGAGACCCACCTGTGGACATCACGTTGCAGTACTTCGACGACTGCCCGAACTGGCACGAGGCCGACCAGCGGCTGCTCAGCGCGATGGCGGAGACCGGACTGACCGACGTCCCCGTCCGCTACCAGCAGATCACCACCGACGACGAGGCGATCAGCGAGGACTTCCGCGGATCACCGACCATCCGGATCAACGGCGAGGATCCCTTCGCCGACCCCGGTGGCCAGGTCGGACTCGCCTGCCGGCTCTACCCCACCAGCGGGGAGCTCAGCGGCTCACCCACCGTCCAGCAGATCGTGAACGCCCTGCGCGGGGTCAGCAGCAGGAACGCGTCTGGGGCTCCGGCTTGATCGCCTCGATCGTCGCCGAGACGACGTAGTCGGTGATGCTGCGGCCGGGCGCCCACTGCTCGATGAACGCCTTGCTCTCGTCCTTCGGCGCGATGCGGATGCCCTCGAAGCCCGCGTCCGCGAGCATGGCCTGCAGATCGGAGATCAGCGACGCCCCGGCCATGCAGCCGCTGTAGAGGCTGAGGTCGTCGCGGATCTCGGCGGGGAGCTCAGCCGACGCGACGACGTCGGAGATCGCCAGTCGGCCGCCGGGGCGCAGAACGCGGAACGCGTCGGCGAACACCGCGGACTTGTCCGGGGACAGGTTGATCACGCAGTTGGAGATGATGACGTCGACCGTGCCGTCGGCGACGGGCAGGTGCTCGATCTCGCCGAGCCGGAAGTCCACGTTGGCGTACTCGCCCGTGTCGGCGTTCGCGCGAGCCTTGCTCACCATCGCCGGAGTCATGTCGACGCCGATCACCAGCCCGCTCGTCCCGACGGCACGCGCGGCCAGGAACGCATCGAAGCCGGCGCCGCTGCCCAGGTCGAGCACGGTATCGCCGGGCTGAAGGGCCGCGATGGCGCCGGGGTTGCCGCAGCCGAGCCCGAGGTCGGCGCCATCGGGGACCGATATGAGGTCTGCCTCGGAGTAGCCGAGCTGCATCGATGCCAGCTGCACCGGGGCGGCCGTCTCACAGCAGGACGAAGCGGAGGGGGAGCAGCAGCCACCGCTGTCGCTCACGGCGATCTGGCTGTACGTCTCGCGGACGGCCGTGCGGATGTCGTCGTTGCTGACCTGGCTCATGTGGCTTCCCTCTCATATTAGACGTTCGTCGAATCGAAATTAGGCCACCCTTTTGTCGTTTGTCGAAATTGGTGACAGCATGGGAGCTGTGCCGAAACCGCTGCCCGTTCTCGAAGACACCTCGCCCATCTGCTGCACGCCCCTGGGCTCCGCCGGGCCGATGACCGAGGACGAGGCCGTCGCCCTCGCCGTCCGACTCAAGGCACTGGCGGACCCGGTCCGGTTGCGGATCCTCGGCTACATGTTCGACCAGCCCAACCAGGAAGCCTGCACCTGCGACCTCGCGCCACATGTCGGACTGACGGACCCGACCGTGAACCACCACCTCAAGAGGCTCGAGGCCGCCGGACTGCTGACCAAGGAACGGCGTGGGATGAGCGTGCACTATCGCGTCGTGCCCGAGGCCATCCATGCCATCGCGCGAGCGTTGCACGTCGCCTGCTGCTGACGAGCGTCGCCGACGTAATCGCTGCCCCGACGGCCCGAAGCGTACGCGTCGTCGCAGGTCCTGGCGGCACCCAGTGCGGACTCGTGAATGGCACCATGGTCGTCGCGGTGGCGCTGACAACTGGCCGCCCGCGGGAGTGGGGTGCTTCGAGTCTTCAACCGGGCTCTTGCCTGCCTAGCATTGAAGGCGTTCGTACTCCTCGGGCTGGAGGACTGCATGAGCGCTCAATCGTTGACATCAGGTCTTGTCCTGGCGATGGGCGCGGTGCTCCTGGCTCCGGCCGTCACCATGGCCGCAGGGACGACTCCGATTCCCTCGGCAGGGACCACCGACCTGCCCACCTACATCGGTGCCCCCGCGCGCTCCGCTCCCGTGTCATTGGCAGGTGTTCCGCAGAACCCCAACCTGTCGCCGAATCCCAGCAATCCGCACAAGGACTCGTGGATGAGCGATACTCAGCCGTTCCCCGGTCCGCTGGGGCTCGATCCCGTCGTCTGGTCGACGTCCCTGAGCGAGGTGCGGACCATCCCCGCCCCCTTCTTCATCTGCGGTCCGGGACAGTTCGACAGCCACGGGCGGCTGGAGGCGGCGTGCTCGAGCCCATACGAGTCCCGGCTGGTGCTGCTCGATCCTGTCTCGTTGAGCGTCATCACGTCCACCCCGCTGCCGGTGCCCAGCGGTGAGAGCCTCGGCCCTATCGAGTGCCTACATGTACCTCGACAACCTCAATCGCGCCGTGGTGCCGGTCGCCGGCGGTCGCATCGCGGTGATACCCCAAGCCGGAACCGATGCGAGCCTCGGCTTCGGTGAGCCCCTGTTCTATGACCTGAGTGCGTACCTGGAAGGGGGCACGACGGTCTACTCGCCCGTTCCGGACTGGGCCGGGAGGATCTGGTTCACGGGCAGGGAGTCGGGTATCGCCGGCGTGCTCGATCCCGCATCCGGGAGGGTCAAGACGGTGAGACTCGGCGAGAACGAGGGCATCTTCAACTCGTTCGCCATCAACCGCACGGCCGCCTACATCGTCACCGACAGGAGACTGTACCGGCTGCAGGCAGGTCCCGACGGCGTGCCGAGGATCGTGTGGTCCGCGGCCTACGAGAACATCGGCACCCAGAAGCCCGGGCAGTTGAGCGACGGCTCGGGCACGACGCCGACGGTGCTGGGCAACGGGGCCTACGTCGCCATCGCCGACAACGCCAGCCAAACGCACGTGGTGGTCTACCGAACGGCCGCGAAGCTCGCTCCGCACCAGAGTCGGGTCGTCTGCGAGGTCCCGGTGTTCAAGCCCGGCCAGGGGGCGGTCGAGGATTCGCTCACGGGCCAGCGACGTTCGCTTATCGCCGTGAACAACTACGGCTACACGGTGAGCTTCCCGTCGCTTGCGAGCACGCCGAGCGTGCCGGGTGTCGCCCGCGTGGACATCGACGCCAACGGCAAGGGCTGCCACCTCGTCTGGACGAACGACACCGTCACGTCGCCGAACGCCGGCCAGGTGCTGTCCGCCGCGACGGGACTGGTGTACATGTTCACCCGCAAGTACGACAGCACCGGCACGCAGGTCTGGTACTGGACCGCCGTCGACTTCCGCACCGGGACGTTGGCGTGGGAGCGGCAGGCAGGGACCGGCTCTCAGTTCGACGCCTACTGGCCCATCCCGCTCCTCGGGCCGAACGGCACCGCCTACATGAGTGCATACGGAGGCATCACGGCAATAAGGGACAAGAACTAACCCCCTGCCCTGCCATCCCGGCGAGCGGCCAGTTGTCAGGGTGTTTCGGTGTCAGCGATCTCTGAATACTGACCCCGCAGCGAGGATTGAATTCTGACCCCTCCTCAACGATTGGGGAGTGATCAGCGTGGAGTACTGGGCAGAGATCCGTCGTCTTCATCGAGCGGAGGGGATGCCGATCAAGGCGATCGCCCGCCGGCTGGGTGTCTCGAAGAACACGGTGAAGGGCGCGTTGGCGTCGACGGCGCCGCCGCGGTATCAGCGGCCGCCGCGGGGGTCGGCCGTGGATGAGTTCGAGCCGTTAATCGAAGGGTTACTGGCCGAGTTTCCGGACATGCCTGCGACGGTGATCGCTGAGCGCGTGGGCTGGACGCGGTCGATCTCGGTGCTGCGGTCGCGGGTGGCGGAGTTGCGCCCGCGGTTCGCGCCGAAGGATCCGGCCTCGCGCACGTCGTATGCGCCCGGGGAGCTCGCGCAGTGCGACCTGTGGTTCCCGCCGGTCGACATTCCCGTCGGCTATGGCCAGGTCGCCCGGCTGCCGGTGCTGACGATGACGTCGGGGTATTCGCGGATGCCGGGCGCGGTGATGGTCCCTACGCGCCAGGCCGAGGACCTGATCGCTGGTCACTGGGACGTGCTTTCGGGCTGGGGCGCGGTCCCGCGGGCACTGGTCTGGGACGGGGAGTCCGCGCTGAGCTCGCGTCGAGGCGGCAAGGTGAAGCTCGGCGATGAGTTCGAGGCGTTCCGGGGGATGCTCGGGGTCAAGGTGGTCATCTGCAAGCCCGGCGACCCGGAGGCCAAGGGCATGGTCGAGCGGTTCAACGGCTATCTGGAGACCTCGTTCCTGCCCGGTCGGACGTTCGCCTCGCCGGCCGACTTCAACGCGCAGCTGTCGGCCTGGCTGAACGACAAGGCGATCATGCGCCTGCATCGCACGCTGGGCTGCCGGCCGGTCGACCGGTTCGAAGCCGACAGGGCCGCGATGCTCACCCTGCCGCCGGTGATGCCGTCGTTGGGCTGGCATGCGTCGACCCGCCTGCCACGCGACCACTACGTGCGGATCGGGTCGAACGACTACTCCGTCGACCCGGTGGCGGTCGGCCGCCGCATCGACGTCCACGCGGACCTGACGACCGTGACGGTCCGCTGGGGTGATCGTGTCGTGGGGGCCCACGCCCGGCATTGGGGCAGGCATCAGACGATCCAGGACCCGGTCCATCTGGAGGCCGCTGCGCGGATGCGGCTGCGTGCGACCCGGATCACCGGCCCCGCTGATGACGAGGTCCAGGTCCGGGCGCTGGCCGACTACGACCGGCTGCTGGGCCTGGACGAGGTGGTGGCCTGATGCCCACCAAGACCGCGACCACGCCGGACGTCTCTGCGGAACTGGCGTATCTCACCCGTGCGCTGAAGGCACCCACGATGCGCGAAGCCATCGACCGCCTCGCCGACCGCGCACGAAGCGAGGGCTGGTCCCATGAGCAGTTCCTCGCCGCCTGCCTGGAACGGGAGGTCACCGCCCGCTCCGCCCACGGCGGGGAGCTGCGGGTGAAGGCCGCGAAGTTCCCCGCCCGCAAGTCCCTGGAGGACTTCGACTACGCCCACGCCTCCAGCATCAAGCGCGACCAGATCGCCCACCTGGGGACGCTGGACTTCATCACCGCGAAGGAGAACGCGATCTTCCTCGGCCCTCCTGGGACCGGGAAGACCCACCTGGCCACGGGCCTGGCGATCAAGGCCTGCCACGCCGGGCACCGCGTCGAGTTCGCGACCGCCGCCGACTGGGTCACCCGCCTAGCCGACGCCCACCACGCCGGGAAGTTCCCCGACGAGCTCAAACGCCTCGGCCGGATCCCGCTGCTGGTCATCGACGAGATCGGCTACCTGCCCTTCGAACCCGAGGCCGCGAACCTGTTCTTCCAGCTCATCTCCGCCCGCTACGAAAGAGCTTCCGTCATCGTCACGTCGAACAAGCCGTTCAGCCGCTGGGGCGAGGTCTTCGGCGACGACACCGTCGCCGCCGCCATGATCGACCGCCTCGTCCACCACGCCGACATCGTCCCCATCAAGGGCGACTCCTACCGCCTCAAAGACCGCGACCTCGGCCGCACCCCACCCGCCAACAGGACTGAATAGCCACCGAGAGGGGTCAGTTTTCGATCATCGCCAGGGGGTCAGTTTTCAGTCGGCGTTGACACCGTCTGTGTTCCGGAGACCTCGCAGCTGTCGATGGCCAACGGGCATGAACTCATGCATATCGGTGCTCGGCAGCCTCAGAGGGTGGCGAACCCGTGACGTCGTGGTCGATACTCCAAGTCGGTGCGCCGGGTAGGTGCCAGGCAGCGAGGGGAGGCGTTCATGGGCGTTCGGTTGAGCAGACTGCGGCGGGTCCCGATTCGCGAGGTGTGGAAGCACGAGGCTCACGACTTCACGAAGTGGCTGTTGGACAACGCTGATGTCCTGTCGGATCTGCTCGGGATGGATCTGGAGCTCACCGAGGCTGAGCGCAAGGTCGGCGGATTTTCGCTCGACCTCATCGGGCGGGACCTGAGCACTGGCGGGGTCGTTATCGTCGAGAACCAGTTGGAGACAACGGACCACGGGCACCTGGGTCAGTTGCTTACGTATGCGGGTGGGACTGATCCGTCGACGATCGTGTGGTGCTCGCCGTCGTTTCGCGACGAGCACCGTGCGGCGCTCGATTGGCTGAATGAGCACACCGGTGAGGGCATCCGGTTCTTTGGTGTGGAGGTGTCGGCAGTCACGATCGATGGGAGCCAGCCGGCGCCGCTGTTCCGGCTGGTGGCTCAGCCGAACGACTGGACGAAGCAGGTGCATACGGAGAAGGCCGCGAGCCTGTCGGGCAAGTCGGCGGCCTACCGGGAATTCTGGGTGGACCTGCTGTCCCGGATTCGGGCGGCCCACCCCGACTGGGCGAGCGGCTGGTCTGGCACGACCTGGTCGTGGACGACGCTGCCATACGGCCGCTCGGGCATGTGGTACGGGTTGGCATTCACGCGGAGTGGTCCTCGTGTGGAGCTCTACTTCGGCGCAAGCGATGCCGCAGAGAATGCGAACGCGTTCGAGAGGTTCGTCGCGTTCCGGAACGTTCTCGACGAGGAGTTCGGTCCGGGGCTGGAGTATGACGCGCTACCGGGGAAGAAGGCTTGCAGGATCCACTTCTATCGTCCCGGCGGTGGGGACGTCCTCGATCAGAACGCCCGCGACGAGTACGGCCAGTGGTTCATCGACACCATGGAGCGATTCCGCCCCGCCACGCAGAAGATCAAGGCGCTCATCGAAACTCCCGAGTAGCGGTTCGTCGCGCGCGGCCGATGGAGGATGTGCACGACCTCGCGTCCAGCGGGACGGCCCGTTGGTCTATCGATCGGATTTGAGGTTGGGCTCGCGGGGGAACGCGATGGGACCGCCCTCCATTGACATGGTGACGGGTTGTGCGTTGGGAAGTGCGTCAGGAACGAACCTCTCGTCCTCAGGGTGGTGATAGAGCCATTCGCTCGCGTTGGTGACAGTGCTCGAGTTGAAGAATCGTTCCATCCGTGTTGATCCTTGCTCGTCGCCGTCGAGCCGCCCCGCTCGGACATCTTCAACCGGCACCTGATCGGCGAACGGCATCGGGTCGCTCATTAGGAGGCCGAGCTTGCGAGTCAGCGGGTAGGTGATTCCCCACGCCGTCATGAAGCCGATTCCTTCCCAACGACGTTCATCGGGATGTGGCACCAAGCCGACGGGCGCGTCCGAGGTGATCAGTGAGCGCCTGTTGAATCGGACGAGTGTCCAGGGTCGCCCGGAAACGAATGGAGCGAGCTCTCCGCTGAGCTCGGCCATCTGCCTGATGTGGGCGACAGGTGCTAAGCGTATGGGGGGCCCGGGGGGCTGCGTTGCCTCCTGCCAAATGACTTCGGCCTGATCGTCGGTGACTGTCGCGCCGTGGTTCCGCTGTACCCACGCCTTCACGCCGGCACGGCCACCGAAGCCGATCTCAAGGCGAGTCGTTTGCGCGAGGATGTGTTCCACATTGCGCCGGTGGTCCGGGCCGCGTACTGCTTGAAGTGCGATGAACATTGCCAGTCCGGTCCGGTCGCTCGGTGGGAGTGGCCACGCCCCCCGAGCTATCTTGGAGAAGACCTGCGCTGCCGTCCCTTCGATGTTAGCCAGGAGGCTCTCAAAGACGTCGGGTCCTTCGTAGTGGCCGGGGACGGTGTGAAAGTGAGTCTCGGTGGCGGCTTTGCGCACTGACTGAACGAACCGCTGATTGCCCGGAAGGCGCACGGTTGATATCTGTCCGTCATCGGCGAAGCCTCGTAGGTAGAACTGCGGGACGGTGTGATGGCGCTTGGCGGCGGGAGCCTTGTTTGTGCCCACCCCGTGATTATGCGACCTCCCACCGACGAATCGGGCTTGTGACCGTGCCCTTCGCCTCACTCACCTTGCCTCCCACTCCCCCGACACCAGCCTGTGCTCTTGACCCGCTCCTTCAGGCATTGCGCTGCGTCGCCGGAAGGGTGATAGCATCGCTGGTATGTCGTGGGGCTCGGTCGAACTCGAACCGCAAGTCCGGGACTGGCTCGAAAGCCTCTCGGGTGCCGATTTCGGTCATGCGGCGTTCTACGTCGATCTGCTGGCCGAGCGGGGTGTCCTGCTCTCCGAGCCGTACACCAAGCAGTTGGACGGCAAGCTGCGCGAGTTGCGTTTCGACCTCGGTCGCCAGGCAATGCGCATCACGTACTGGATTGCACCTGGACGGCGGATCATCCTGTTGACGGTCTTCGCGAAGACCAAGGAGAGGGACCGCGCGCAGGTGGCGCGGGCGAAGAAGGCGATGCTCGCCTGTATGAAGGCTGAGCACTACGTGGAGAAGGAGGAGTGATGGCACGCACATCTTGGGATGACATGAAGGCCGCTCGCGCGGGTGACTCGGCAGTCGAGGCCGCCTACGCCGCGGCGAGGCTCGCGTTCGAACTGGGGGAGCAGGTTCGTGGTCTGCGCGAGGAGCGCGGCTGGAGCCAGCGCGACCTGGCCAAGGTCACCGGAATGACCCAGCCTGCGATCGCGCGATTCGAGGCTGGGGGCACGACACCGACCCTGCCGATCCTCGAGCGCATCGCCAACGCGTTCGACACCACGCTCTCGGTCCAGCTCAAACCCAAGGCTGTCGCTTGATCCTCGCCGCGAATGTGTGCGAGGGGGGTGCAGGCGTGCACCCCCAGGGGGGTGCAGAGGGGGGCGCAAAAGTGGCTGTTTGCGAGGGTAACTCGCGGGGTTCGCAACCCGGTGATCGTGCATCCTCAGTTTCTCCCCGCTACCCAATTGAAGGTTCAACTAGTTGAATCTTCGGTACGACCGAGGGTCCCTGAGAGATCAGGGGCCCTTCGTCGTGTCGGGCAGACCGCGGGCTTCGAGTTGTTGGCTTGGTCGGCCATTTCGCACACCCTCTCAACGGTGTGAGGCGTCGCGGTGCCTCGCAAGTTGGCAGGAGTCATCCACCAGAGCGACACCACGAGTGTCAATCAGGAGGACAGCAACCCTCCATGTCGGAGGTGCCGATCGTGCCAGCCGTCCGGCCAGGTGCCCGGTGGCCAGACCAGTACGTGTTCGTGTGCCAGATGACCTGGTCCGGCGACGGCGCACCCCACTCGCTGAGGTCGTCGGTGGTGTGCGCGTCAGCCACCAGGGTCGCGTCGTAGCCTCGAGCGATCGCCCCGTGCAGGGTGGACCGGATGCACTCGTCGGTCTGCGCGCCAACGACGGCCAACCGGCCGACCTGGAGGCCGGCGAGCACCGCGTTCGAGGTCGGTGTCATGAAACGAGTCGGCGAGGGTCTTGTGCACCAACAGCTCCGACCCGTCGCGGCGGAGCTCGTCGACGTACTGCCAGGCCTGCGATCCCTGCGGCATCCCGCCCTCGTCGGCGTGCGCCACCCAGACCACGGGCACGTGCTCCGCCCGGGTCTTGTCGACGAGGACGGCGACGTTTGCGACGACCCGGTCGCGCTCATATGTCTCGCCGACGACGCCGTTCTGCATGTGCCGGGGGCCACCGATGTAGGTGCCCACCTCGGGCGAGGAGAACAGCTCGATGACCGCCGCATGGTCGCGGGCCTCGGACTCACGAAGCACGAGCCGCTCGGTCCTGATCGGGGCAGGCGGCCAGGCGACGGGTCCCAGGTCTGCCGCCCGCGCAGACTAGCCAACGGTCACAGCTTGAGAGCGGGAGGAGCCTGCATTCGGTGGGACCGAGTGGGCCTCTGTCACGAGCCGAAGCGTCGCTGCAGGTCGGCATAGCCGATCGCACCGTCGAGGAAGCCGAGCGTTCCGGAGTCGTGCAGCTCTCGGCCGGCGCGCTCCAACATGCTGAGCGCGGCTCGGGCCAAGCTGCCGCCCAAGCTGACCCGCTTGACGCCCAACAAGAAGAGCATGGGCGCGTCGATCGTGTTCGCCAGTCCTGCCACCACGTTGAGGGGGCCGGGGATGGCGGTGGCGAGCCGGCGAATCGTGTCCTGTTCGACGACGCCCGGCACGAAGACGCAGTCAGCCCCCGCTTCGAGGTAGCGCACCGCGCGCTGGACCGTCTCGGCGAAGACGTCCCCCCTCGTGCCAGCGAAGTAGGTGTCAGTGCGGGCGTTCAGCACGAACGTGCCGCTCGGCGCCGCGGCCCGGGCAGCCGCGATGCGGTCGACGGCCTCGTCGATCCCGAACAGCCCGGTCATTCCGGCGTCCTCGATATTGGCGCCCACCGCCCCGATCTCCACGGCCCGGGCCACGGTGCGACCGACGTCGTCGGGTGTGTCTCCGTATCCAGCTTCGAGGTCCGCGGTCACCGGCACGCCGACCGCGGCCACGATGCGAGCGACATGCTCGAGCATCGTGTCGCGGTCCAGCGCTCCTCCATCCGGGACTCCGCAGGACCAAGCGACGCCCGCACTCGTCGTGGCGATGGCCGGGAAGCCGATCTGCTCCAGGATGCGGGCGGAGCCGGCATCCCAGGCGTTGGGGAGTATGAAGCCGGGACCAGTGTGCAAGGCCAGAAGGGCGGCTGCCTTGTCGGTCGAAGGTCCGGTGATCACGCGGCGACCCTGTTGACGTCAGCGAAGGACGCACCGCCCGAGAGCGGGACATACCCGGGTCCCCGGTCGACGAGCACCTCCGCCCGGGCCGGCCGCGGTGCGCGCGTGGCAACCCTTGCTGCCGCGTCGTGCTGCAACAGGTCGTGGCCCAGCGCTCGTGAGAACACCGACCCATCATCGTTGATCGCCGTCTCTCGCAACACCCCGGGACTGCCCCGAGTTCGATTGCCTCCAGCCAAAGCGGGGCAGTCCCGCTTGCGTGAAGTCGGGGATCGTGGTTCCTCTGCAGGGAAAGGGTTCTGGCCCCCTGCCTATCCTTGGCTCGCCCGGGTCTCGGTGCGAGAGTGTGCGAGGGGGTGCAGGCTCGCACCCCCAGGCGGGTGCCGAGGGGGGTGCAGACGTGGCTGTTTGTGAGGTTACTCGCGGGGAACGCAGCCCGGTGATCGTGCATCTTCGGTTTCTCCCCGCTACCAGAAGTCGGGCCGGAAATCGTTGAATACCAACGGTGTTCGGCCCGTGGTCATTGATCGGCAGAGACGTAGTACCCAGGGCTCTCCGCCGGCTTTCGCGGTTTGGATGTTCGTGCACCCACGGGGTGCAACTCGGTGCATCCCCTACACCTCGCAGTCCATCCGTTCTCGCAGCCCATCGGCAGATCGGGCGCGTCCCCCAGCCAACATGCGCACGGCGGCGAGTCCACTTGCGAACGGCTCACGACCGCCAGTACCAGAACGAGAAAGGGCGATCAGCTGTCCGTGAGCGAGGAAATCACATGACCGCCGACACGGAGACTGTCATGTCCGCCGACAGCAGGGCAAGGTGTCAACCAAACCCGCGGCGATCCCGAGGACGGCGAGTGCCGAGTCGATGTTGGTCAACGGTTGACGTCTGGAATCACCAGTCTGGAAGCGACTTCCTCCACGGGTGCCCTTTCGGTAGCCAGTCCTTCTCGCGCGCTGCCCACTCGCGGAACTCCGGAGGCAGCAGTACCGGTGCGGCATGTTGCTCCAATTCGAGAAGGTCCCATCGATCTTGATAGTGCGTGAACGTGTGCATGGTCGAGCGGGCTCGTTCCACGCCGACATTCCGCGTTCCGGGTTTCGCGGTTGGGTCCGTGAGCCATTGCATGTGCTCGATCACTGCAGCGGCTGCGACGTGGCATCGCGGAACAACGAAGCACCGGGGTGCCGCAGTGACGTCGTCCGGTATGGCAACGAAGACGAAGAATTCGCGCTCGGCACTGACAGGGTCCTGCGCCTTCGGGCCTAGAGGCCAACTTATGTGTTCGAACCTGGGCCCGCGTGCAGCTTTGACCTGGATCTCAACGGTTGGACGCCGCGCGTCGTTGCGTCAGGACCGCGAGGATGTCGGTGCGTTCGATGCCGTCGCGCGTCATGGCCGGAGCCCAGCCGCGCCGTGCGAGTTCGGCTGCGACATGGTGCTCGCCGATGGTCTTCGTTTGCTTGGTGTCTGCCACGGGCCGGACGCTACTTCCGGGGTACGACAGTCGAGCCACGACCGTTCGCGAGGACGGTGCGCTCAGTGGGCGCGGAGGCTGTGCTCGCCTGCATCGACCATCACCGCGGCGAGGACCGAGAGATGCTCGCGCTGTCTGACTCCTCTTCGCGGCGGATGCCTGTGAATACTCCGCCGTACTTTGCCTCTCCCATGTGGCACTGGGTCCCATGGATCCAGCACCTGCCGTCGCTGCTCACTTGTCCGCACGAGGACATGTCATCGAGATGTCGAGCTTCGAAGCCGCCGAAGATCGAGGTGTTGGTGCCACTGACGATCCGGTGGCGGGTGCATACGGCTTGCGGGTAGCACTTGTCAGTTTGTCGGGCAGTGCCCAATCCGTGATCTCTGGTACTTCCCGGTAGAGCGGTTCATCGCATGAGGGATAGGCGCAATGGGTCGCTCTGCCGTACAACTCCTTGACTGTCGTCAAGGTTGGGCCAGGGTGCCGCACCGATGGAATCTGCCTGTCACTCCATGCGCCTTTGCAACGGATGACACGCGAGTTTCAACTGGCCTACTCAGTCCGGCGGGATGTCGGTGGGCTCGCCTAAGTTGCCGTCGTGGAACTCGGCCGCGGTCCGGAGCGCCAGTCGATCGTCGTTCGCTGGCTGTGGAACCAGTGTCATCTGTTGGGTGGCCGGCGGGCATACGTCGTGGAGATCCCTGCCGAGGGCACGCTCGGGCTCCCGGGCACGGGGCCGAACGACGAGGTGAACGCCTATCTGGAGGGGGTGGCGAGGCAGGTGTCGAGGTGGCCCGGGACTGTCACTGAGGGTCACGTGACCTGCATTGTCTCGGCCGATGGTCGTGTCGTCGATGCGTACGTGGATCCGTGGTTTCCCTACTCGAACCTGTGGAATGCATATTGCCCGCTTCGACGCCTGGGTATCCGAGTAGGCGAGCTCGCCGACCTCCAGAACATCCCCGGTGAGGTGATCCATAAGGCGCTCAACGACGACATCCCATCGGTCTGGTGCCTTGACCTCGACTCATGGGATGGCACCGAACTTGAGGGTAGGCGCGGGTGAGGTTCCCGTGGCAATTGGAGATCGCCGAGGCCACCGGCACCTTCGACTGGGTCGCCCGGTTCAACACCGAGCGGCCCACCAGGCCATCGACGACGTGACACCCCTCGAAGCCGAGGCGTCTTCCCTCTGTCAGCGGGCAGACCCAAGCGCCCGCTGGCGCGCACGGTTGGCCCCGTTGAGTCGACCCCTCGTATTCGTGGTACTGCTGGTGGTACCATGATTCCATGTCGTCGATAGCCAAGCTTGTCGCCGACATGAGGAACAACCCGAGGAACGTCCGCTACCACGACCTGCTGAAGGTTCGCGAGCAGCACTTCGGCAAGCCGCGCAGCAGCGCGACATCGCATGCGGTGTTCAAGACACCGTGGCCCGGCGATCCGCGGGTGAACGTCCAGAACGATCACGGCAAGGCTAAGGAGTACGAGGTGCGTCAGGTGCTCGCGGCGATCGCGAAGAAGGAGGCCGAGAATGGCGACGAAGCGTAAGGCGACGGCAGCGCCTGCCGCGGACCACTACACCTATCGGCTCGCCTGGTCGGTGAAGGACAAGAATTCATCGCGACCGTCGTGGAGTTCCCGTCGCTTTCGTGGATCGCCGACACCCGCGAAGCCGCCCTCGCAGGACTGACGTCCGTTGTGGAGGAGGTCCTGCAGGACATGCTCGCCGAAGGCGAGGAGATCCCTGCCCCCTGGGACGAGCAGACCTTCTCCGGCAAATTCAACCTGCGACTCGGTCCCGACCTGCACAAGAAGGTCGCCCTCGATGCCGCCGAGCGCCACGAGTCCATGAACACCTACGTCATCAAGAAACTCGGCCTCGTCGACGTCTGATGCTCGCCAAAGTGCGCGAGGGGGGTGCAGGCTCGCACCCCAGGGGATGCCAGGGGGCGTGCAGCCGGTGCATGCTGCCCCCAGCGGGAGTCAGGCAGTGCGGTCCGGGCGCCGGGCCAGACCGCGGGTTCACCCAGTGGCAGTTCTCGGCGTGCTGGAGCATCATCGGGCCTGCTCCCACGGCAGCGGCTCCAGATCGCGGGGGCCGGCGTCGATCAGCTCGACGATGTCGTGTTCGCCGATCGGCTTGCCGCCCCAGGCGTCGACGCCGACGTTGATCATCCGTCCGCGCTGACGCCAACTGCGGTGGGCGTGCCCGCACAGGAGCCAGGACCCGTCATCCACGGGACGCCATGGGGCGAACTTGTCGATGATCGGCTTTCCGTTTCGCCCGATCCTTGGTGGAGAGTCGCGCTCGCTGAAGGGGAAGTGGGAGACGAGGACGTCGATTCCGTTGCTCAGGGAAAGGCTCGTGCTCGTCGAGATCAGCTCGCGGAGTTGGCAGCGCTCGCGGTAGACGTCGATGAACCGCTCGCCGCGGGTGCCGTAGTAGGGGTGGCAGTGGTCGTGGTTGCCGGCCACCAGGGTCACGTCGACGTCGATCCGGGCGAGGTTCGTCAGCGACGAGTCGAGATGGCCGAGTGCGACGTCGCCGAGGTGCCACAGCTCGTCGCCAGCCTCGACCGCACGGCTGGCGCGGTTCACCAGGTCGACGTTCATGTCGTGCACGTCGACGTAGGGGCGACTGCTGAACCGGATGATGTTCTGGTGCCCGTAGTGGGTGTCCGACGTGAAGCGCCGCATGTCCTCAACCCTGCCCCGGGCGCCTGACAGCGGCAGGGCTTGCGGCGTGACCGGCGCTCCTGGCCATCAGCTCCGGTGGGCACCCGACGCTTGACTCGACTCGGCCCCATCGCCGATACCGTTGAGGGTATGCCTTGGAGTCCGGAAGTCGCGTGCGTCAGCGGGGGCCGGGTGCAGCGCCGCTGACGGAGAGGCGGGCGGAGTTCGCTCTCCACCTGCGCCGAACACGGCTACGTGCGCGAAGGCCTGGGTAGTGCGCTGCCGACTACTCCTTGCCGAGCGTGAACGGACCGGCAGGCGCCGGGACCTTCAGTTGCTGCGGCCTCCTCGGGTTCCACGACATGGTCATCGGCCGGTTCATGATGCCGGGCTTGCCCTTCTCAGTGATCTGCACGAAGCCCTGGATCACGCAGTCGTTGTCGCGGCTGACGATGGTGCCCCTGAACTCGCCTCGAAGAGTGCCGTGGTTGCGTCCACCGCGCCACGCAGCCTTGACCGTCCGGCCGTTCTGGACGATCGCCCAGGACGGGTCGCTGTGGTATCGGACTTGCCAGAACCCGCGCAGATGGGGGCGGTCCTTGAAGAACAGCGACCCGAACCTGTGGACGAAGTCGTACCGAGACTCGGCCCCGAAGGATGTCGTCGCGCCGGTTCCCTTGCAGTCCTTCAGTGCCTGCGTCGCCCACGAGGGCACCTGCTGGTCGCAGATGAGGCGCATGTCCTCCAGGAACCTGGTGTCCACCTTCTTGCGGCTCCAGGTCAAGAAGTCGACCACGGCTCCTCCCTGGAAGGGATCGGCCACCTTGGCACCGGAGTAGCCCGCGTCATGGATCTTGCACGCCTCCCTGAAGTTAACGACGATGGTCTGCCCGCCTTCGTAGTAGGTGGAGGTGTCGCCAGCCTTCGGATCGGTACTCGCATCACCACCGCCGCAGCCGTTCGACACCGAGTCGAGTGTGACGAGCGCGTCCGGTAGGGGCGGCCAAGGCTCCTTCACGGTTGGGGTGGGCGTGGGAGTGGGAGTGGCGCCAGTCTGGACGAAGCCGGGTCCGATCCGAGTCAGGGCCGCACACTGCGTATAGGGGCCGGTATAGGCGCAGTACCAGTTCATCGCCTGGCCGCCGGGGTTCTCTGCCGTCTTCGGCCCGTTCGTTGGCACGAAGCCGCTCTTCCCCTCGTAGTAGCCCGGCTGGCCGGGCGCGATCGGGGTCCACGTGCAGGCACCGCTGGCGTCCTTCTTCAGCAGCCGCCACGGCCCGATGTAGTCCCCACCGTTCAGGTAGCCGCCCACGGTCTGCTGGGGGGTAAGGGTGTACAGCAAGTCGCCCGCATTGACGTCGCAGCCCTCGAACGTCTTCCACGCGGAGCCGGCACGGAATTCGTAGGCCGAGCCTCCCTTGGCAATCGCGTAGACATGTCCGTTGTCGACGTTGCGCCACGAACCGACGATGTATCCGTTGATGTCGAAGCCGGCCGTCGTTGCGCTGAAGGCGGGGGCTGCGGCTACTGCAAGTACCAGCGTCGCGGCCGACATCGGCAGCACTATGCGCGCCCACCTGATCATGCATCGACGCTACACCCGAGAAACAGGGGAGTCCTGAGCGTGAACCTCGTCATGGACGACGGCCCTGGCGTGGTGGGGACGGCCTCGGCGCCGTGGTCGCGATTCGCCCGTCGCCCCGCTCATTGACCCGCCGGTCGTGCCAAGATGGATAGCAGGTCGACGGCTCCTGTGAGACGTTGACAGGGGATGCGCCCCAACCGACGAATCGAAGGACCCAGCCATGACTGACATGCCGCCCATGCCACCCGCTGCCCCCACGCCTCCCGGCACTCCGGGTGGAGCGCCGCAGAACGGGATGGGCACCGCGTCGATCGTGATGGCTGTCCTGCAGTTCGTCTGCCTCGGGCCGATCGCGTCGATCCTCGCGATCATCTTCGGCCGCATCGGCATGAACAAGGCGAAGCAGGGACTGGCGACCAATGGCGGCCTCGCGAAGGCAGGCTTCTGGCTCGGCATCGTCGGCCTGATCCTCACCGTCATCGGCGGGATCATCGCCGCACTCGTCATCGGGTTCGGAGTCAAGGCCGTGACCGACAGCGTCGACCCGGTCAAGAACTCCCAGACCGGCCTGGCCGACGGCAACTACGACATGAACCCGAACGTGTCCACGTTCCTCAACCAGCGCTGCTCGTTCGGGGGATCACCGGTGAACACCGACACCGGGGAATCGCCGGCCGGGAGCGTGACGGTCGTCGGCGAGGGAACCGCCGAGTGCGGCGTCGGCATGGAGACGCCGGATGTCGTGGTCTTCACCGTGACGAGCGGGGTCGCGAGGATCGTCGAAGTCCGCTGACCCTGCGCTGCTCCGGATCCGGGGCAGGACGGCTACGGCTCGATCCGCAGCGCTGCTTGCATCCGCTGTGCCCAACCGTCGTCGTGGGTGACGCGGGCCACCAACTGGCCGCGGGCAGCCTGGACGGTCGCCTGCGTGCGGACCGCCACCGCCCAGCGCCCCAGCTCGTCGGTGGGCAGGGACAGCGCCTCCCGGCGGAAGGCGGTAAGGATCAGGCTGGCGTTGAGTCGATCGACGTCGTCGGTGGCGAAGACGAACGTGGCGCGGTCGTCACCGTCGACTGCTTCGACAGCGACCCGCGCACCCTCGCCTTCGCCGCGCGCGGCGAGGAGGAACGGCAGGCACGTGGTTCCTCCCTCCGTCCAGAGCCCGAGCCGCACGCCGTCAGGGCCCGCCCAGTCCGCGAGCCAGGCGGCCGATTCGGCTCGCCCGAGTGACAGCCAGGTGCGGTGGAGCAGGTCCCACCGTGGACCGGCCGCGGCCGCATCGACGGCCCAGCCGTCAGGGGCATCGAGGCCTCGAAGGTCGGGGTGAAACCCGATGTAGGCGGCGGCGGTGGCCTCGGCGAGGTCCGATCGGGCCCGCTGGATTCGTTGCTCGAACTCGTCCGAGCGGGCGCCGAGGCCGGCCAGGTCGACGCCGGGCAGGCTGCGCAGCTCGAAGGCGAAGGTCCATCCGTCGCGCCGTACTGCCCGTACGAGAGGGAGCGGCACGGTGACCGCGGCGCCGCCTCGGGGCTCGATGAGCAGGACATTCGGGAACAGCAGGACGTCGAGGATCGTCGGGGCAGTCTGGCCTGGGTGGACCGATCTCGCCTCGAAGCGCCTCGATGGGGTCGAAGCTCGTGGCCGTCAGGGCGGGTCGACGCGCCTCTCCTCGCAGTTCGCGGACCATTCGCGCGCACTCGTCGAACCGGGCACCCAGGTGCGTGGCGACGGCGACGGAGCCGTCGGCCAGGCTCAACTCGATCGAGTGCCCGCCGAAGACGGCATCGTCGGCGTCGAGCCATTCGACGCGTCGGGTCCCGAACGCGGCCCCATCCCCGTCGAGCGCCAGCCTCGACGGGATGCCGTCGACGCGGCAGGCGAAGTCGCTCGTCACGATCCGGTCGAGGTGCCGCATTCGGAGCAGAACTTGGATCCCGACGGCAGCTGGCTGCCGCACTGTGCGCAGTCGACGATCGCGCTCAGCCTCTCGCCGCATTGGGGGCAGAACTTGCCGCCGGCGACCGAGGCCCCGCACCCGGGACAGGCGACCTTGGCACGAGTGGTGGTGTCCAGGTCGGCTGTCCAGTCGGTCTCCTGGACCTTCTGCCGGATCTGCTCGACCTGCGCCGCGGCCTGCGCCCGCGAGAGCTCATCGACCACGAACGGCGAGCAGTTCGCGCACTGCCCGATCTCCGCATTCCAGCACACGCTCGCGCAGACCCAGTTGCCGCAGGCGCGGCACTGCTCGAAGTGGGGCTGCACCGCCTCGACCGCCGCCGCGAGGGCCTTGTCCTTGGCTGCCGAGTTCGTGCCCCGGTCCAGGGCGGAGTCGGCCGCGTTGGTGATGTTCGACAGGGCACCGCCGAACAGGCCGCCGGCGGAACGAAGGAGCCCGCGGCCCCGTTCCACCATGTCCGCCTGGAAGGGGGATCGGTAGCCGTTGCCACAGCGCTCGCAGTTGAACTCGAACTGGTAGCCCTCGGTGTTCGACAGGTCGGTGAAGTTGTCCGTGAACGGAACCAGAGTAGACACGACCACATTATTGCCAGATTGGCGGCTCCGCGGGCGGATGTCAGACCCCCGACGCACACTCGGCACGTGGACGAGCTGTGGGAAGACCTGAGGCAGGAGCTGAGGCTCGACATCGGCGGGCTGGAGTTCCGGCAGTACGCCGTCATCGAGTTCATGGCGGGGCTGGACCCGAACCCATACGCGCAGGTGGCCCGTGAGGCCAACGGCGACTGGTACTGCGAGGTGGTCTCCGCCCACTTCCTTCCGGCTCGCGCGTGGCCCATCGACGAGTTGGCGCTGGTGGCCGGGGGATGGGAGCCGCCGGACGACCCGCGGGCCAACTGGTCGATCGCCGCGGCAACAGGAGAGCAGGCCGTTGACCTGCTGGTCGAGGCGCTTCGGCACGGACGTGCCTGCGCCGACCCGGAAACGTTCACCTGGTTCACCGGCCAGTTCCCGCCGCCGCCGGACGACGGGCAGCGTGAGCCCGTGCTCCCTCCAGGCCCGTTCGGTCTGGCTGCCTGAAAGCACGTCCGCCGCCCTCGAGAAGCCGCCGCTGCCAACCGCATGCGGTGCGCGTCTGCCTAGGCTGCATCCATGACTGCGCTGCCTGAGCCACGGGACCTGTCGTCGAAGTCCTGCTCCTGCCACGCCTACCTGCACGGGGCTCAGGTGGTCGACTGGACGCCGAGCGGTGCGGAGGGCGTCCTGTGGCTCAGCCCGCTGGCGACGCTCGATTCCGCCGCGGCGATCCGTGGGGGAGTGCCGTTGGTCTTCCCATGGTTCGGCCCTGGCATGAGCGGGACGATGACGCCGGCGCACGGCTTCGGCCGTGTCAGCCAGTGGCGCCTGGAGTCCGTGGAGGCCGGGGCGGGCTCCACGATCGCGGTATTCGGACTCGACTCGAGCATGGCCACGAGCGACGAGTTCCGGCACGACTACAGCGCGCGCTACGTCGTCCGCGCGGGACAGCGGCTGGAACTCCAGATGACGATCACGAACACCGGCGCCACGTCGTTCGCCTTCGAGGAGGTCTTCCATGCCTATCTCGCGGTGGGCGACGTGCACCAGGTGACGATCGAGGGACTCGATGGCGCCGAGTACGTCGACAAGGTCGGCGGCTCGACGGATCCACTGCCGGTGCAGTCGGGTCTGGTCACGCTGGGCACCGAGGTGGATCGCGTCTACCGGTCGTCGGCCGAGGTGCGCGTGGTCGATCCCGTGCTCAAGCGGGTGCTGGTGGTCCGCAAGGCCGGGTCCGGCAGCACGGTCGTCTGGAATCCGGGGGCGGCGAAGGCCGCGGCCGCGGCCGACATCGGCCCAGACCACTGGCGCGAGTTCGTCTGCGTCGAGGCCGGCAACGTCCAGGCTGACGCCATCACCCTGGACCCGGGGCAGTCGACGGCGATGACGTGCACCTTCGACGTCGAGCCGTACTCGGCCTGACCTGTCAGTCGCGCCCGCGCAGGCGCTCGACCTGGCGGCGGTCGCGCTTGGTCGGTCGTCCCGCTCCGCGCTCGCGCACGACAGGCGCGGGTCCTGCCTCCCTCGGCAGGGGAGGCGGCGTGCGGTCCTCGTAGTTCTGCACCGCCAGGGTGGCACTCGTGCGCTTGTCGATGAGCCCGGTGACCACGACGATCCGCTCGCCCCCGATCGTGCGAGCCCGCACGATATCGCCGGGCCTGACCGGGTGCGCCGGCTTGGCGCTCGCCCCGTTCACCTTGACGTGGCCGGCCTTGCAGGCGGCGCTGGCGGCCGAGCGCGTCGGATAGATCCGCACCGCCCACGTCCAGGCGTCGGCCCGGACCGTCGTCAGCTCGGGTCGCGCGCTCATGCCGGCAGCCTAGGACTTGCGGACGGCCTGCCCTGTGGTCAGCCGTACCTGATACCGAGTGCTGCAGCGCGTGGGCGAGCAACACGCGCCATCGGACCACCGCTCAGGGCCGGAGTCAACGCGAACGGCGCGCGTCGCGCCCGGTCCCTTCCCTAGGCTGATGGTCGTGGACACGTCTGCCTTCCCGAGAGGACAGGCGACGGCCATGATCGGGGTCGTCGTCCTCTTCTACGCCGCCATCACGGTGGTCCTCTCGATCAGCTGGGCCCGGCATGACGCGGGCCTCCAGATGCAGGTCGCCGGGCTGGGCCTATCGGTCATGTACATCGTGTGCGTGTGGCACTGCACGGTGGTGAAGGGCGGTCGTCAGGCGCTGCTGTTCTTCCCGTTCGCCGCGGCACTGACGTTCAGCGCGGAGTACGTCGGAAACAACTTCGGCTGGATCTTCGGCGAGTACCACTACACCGAGAGCCTGGGTCCCCGCATCGGCGGCGTGCCCGTCCTCATCGTCGTGGTGTGGGGCGTCGTGCTGTACTCCTCGCGTTCGCTCGTCGCCTGGCTCGGTGGCGTGCCGGGCCGCAGGCGTGCTGGCACCTGGGTCGGCCGCATCGGCTGGAGTGCGCTGATCGCCGCGGCCACGGGCCTCGTGGCGGCCGCGTGGGACCTGATGGCCGATCCGATGGCCGTGTCGGGCGTGTGGATGGACGTGCTCGGGCTCAAGCCCTGGTGGTGGTGGGCAGGCGGCAGCTACCTGCCCGAACTGCAGGTGTGGCAGGGGGTGGGCGGGATCCCCGTTCAGAACTTCGTCGGGTGGTTCGGCGTCGCCTTCGTGATCACCTTCGTCTACACGCTGATCATGGAGCGCCCTGATCGCATGACCGATCGCCTCGTCGACATCGTCCCCTGGCTGATCTACGCGTACCTCTACTACACGATCGTGGGCGCCGTCCTCGAGATGAACTGGTACGACCCCGGCATCCACCAGGCCGTGCTCATCGGCACGTTCACCATGGGCCCGGTCATCCTCCTCGGCCTGATGCACGCCATCCGCACTCCCGGACGTGCCACCATTCCCCCGACATGACGAATCGTTCGCGGATCACCGACGGCTACCTCGCCGCGCTGGGACTCCGGCGCGCCAAGGCCACGCCGGAGCTGCTCCGGGAGATCACCAGTCGGCACGTAGCGACGTTCGCCTTCAGCAGCATCGGGCCACGCCTTCGCGAGGACCTTCCGCTGGATGCAGCGTCGCTGTACGACCGCATCGTCCTTCGCAGGCGCGGCGGCTACTGCTTCGAGCAGAACGGACTGCTGTTCGAGGTCCTGCAGGAGCTGGGTTTCGAGGCCCGCCTCCACCTGGCGCGCGTGATCCACAACCAGGACACTCACCCGCCGCTGACCCATCGGGTCACCGTGGTGGAGATCGACGGGGATCGCCTCCTCGTCGACGTGGGCTTCGGCTCTCTCGGGCCGCGCTTCCCCGTGTCGATGCCGAGCGAGTCGGACGGGACGCCGGATGGGGCCTTCCGGGTCGTCGAACGGCGGCCCGGCGAGTTCCACCTGCAGACGCTGAAGGACGCGGAGCCCTTCTCGCTGTACCGGTTCGAGCTGGCCCGCTATGGCCAGGCGGACTGCGAGCTGGGTCACTTCTACTCGCACAGGCACCCGGCCGCGACCTTCGTGAACAACCTGGTGGTGTCGCGGATCCTCGAGGACGAGATCCGGTCTCTTCGCAACGGCACGTACTGGGTCATGGGTCTCGCTGGGGATCGCACGGTCGAGTTCCATGACGCGGACGAGCTGATGGCCGTGCTGCAGGGCGAGTTCGAGCTCGGCGTCACGCGCGAGGAGTGCCAGCGCCTGTTCGGCGAGCTGCCGCCGGCCTGAGCCATGCCCCCGTCCGATGCCCGCCCTAGGACGCGACCTCGTAGCGGACGATGACGATCCCGTTGCCCCCGCGGTTGGCGATCGGGCCGCCGCCACCCGTCCCGCGTCCGTCCACTCCCGGGCCGCTGGTCGGCGTCCCCTTGCCGCCGTAGGTCACCGCCGCCCCCGTGATGGCGGACGTCTTCGCCGGCCATGCCTCGGCAGGCGTGGGCGAACCGGCCGGACCGGGCGGCGCGGCACCGACGCCTGCGAGCGACGACGGTCCGCCGACGGATCCAGGAGCCCCACCGGCGCCGACGGTCACGGCCCATTGGCCGGGGAGCAGTCGGGCGCGACCCGCAGCGAGGATCCCCCCGCCGCCTCCCGGACTCAGGACCCCGTCAGCGGAGACGACACTGCCTCCTGCGCCGCTGACCACCAGCACGTCGAAGGCGCGTTCGCCCGACGTCACGACGAAGGCCGAACCCGCGGTGAACGTGTGCACGCGGAACGTCCGTCCGCCCACCGAGTACGTGGTCACGACGCCGCCGGTGGCCGCGTTGTAGGGGTGCGGCGTCACGGTGACCGGCCGGGATGCAGGACCGGCCAGCATCGCGTTGGCGGCGGCCACGGTGAACGAGTACTGGACGGCGTTGGTGAGGCCGGTGATGGTGCAGGTCAGCCTCCTGGTGACGCAGGAGCCCGCCGGGGCGCCGGTCACCGTGTAGGCGGCGATCGGCGAGGCCTTCCCGGCCGGGGACGCGTGCCACGTGAGGGTCGCGGAGCCGTCGCCAGGACGCGCCTTCACTCCAGTGGGGGCCGGCGGGGTCTCGCCGACGACCACGGCCGGGAGAGTGGGGGCGCCCGTCCGGTCAGCGCCCGACGGTCCGGCCCCGGCGACGTTCACCGCCATGACGCGGAAGTCGTAGGACTCGCCGGTCACCAGGCGGGGCACGGTGACGGCCGAGCGCCGGACGGGCACTAGCCCGGCGCTTCGCCAACCGGGTGCCGACGTCGGCCGGTACTGGACGCGGTAGCCGGTCAGGGGCCGTCCGCCATCGTCGGCCGGCGGCTGCCAGGACAGGGCGACCGAGGTGAGGGCGGCCACTGCGGCGGGCTCCCGCACGGGTCCGGGGTGGGTGAAGGGGCTGCCGATGACGTGCGTCGACCACTCGCCCGATCCCATGAGGTTGACCGCAGCGACCCGGAATGAATACCGGGTGCCGTTGTCCAGGCCGGTCACGACCCGGTTGAGGTCGGCGGACGGAGGATGGTCGAACGTCGTCCACCTCCCGCCCTTCCGGATGTACTGGACGGCGTAGTCGGTCACCAGCGCGCCGCCGTCGAAGGTCGGCGCTGACCACGACAACGTCACCGTCGCGTCTGCGTCCGCCGCGAGCACTGAGCCGGCGGGATCGGGGACTGTTGCGGGCGTCACCGACACGGGCGATGGGGACGGATCCGAGACGCCGACGCCGTTGACGGCCACCACCTGGAAGTCGTACCCGGTGCCGTTGCGCAGGCCACTGACCGTCTGGGCCGTGACGGTGGACGCCGTGTGGTCGAACTCGGCCCACTCCTGGGTGCCGGACGGCCGGTACTGGACGCGGTAGTCGACGATCGCAGTGTTGCCGTCGAGGAGCGGCGAAGTCCAGGTGAGCAGGACCACTCCGTCGGCCGGGCTGGCTTCCAGTGCGACGGGCGGACCCGGGACGGAGAAGACGGCGACGGGCTCGCTCGAGGTCGAGCTCGGGGCACCCGGACCGGCATCGTTGACGGCGCGGACGGTGAACGTGTACGCCCGCGCCGCGGGGAGATCGGCGATCTGGCAGCTGGTCTGCGGGGGCGTGGCGACGCATGTGCCCGCCGGGTACCCGTCGACGATGTAGGAGGTCACGGGCCGGCCGCCGTCCTCGGCGCTGGGCGTCCAGCTGACGATCGTGATGAGCCCCCCGGTCGCATGCACGCTCGTGGGTGGGGCGGGCCGCGTGAAGGGGGAGGCGCTGGCCGAGGCGGTGGGGGACTCGCCCGCCAGGTTGGCGGCCGCGACCCGGAACAGGTATGGGCGGCCGTTGAGCAGGGCGTGGACGGTGGCCTGCGTCTCGGCGGAGACGCCGTCGTCGAAGAAGGTCCAGTGGACTCCGCCGTCCGAGGAGTACGACACGGCGTAGTCCTCGACGGGCACCGGCGTGTGCTGCCATTGCAGGACGACGGACGCGTCGCGCGGGGTCGCGCGCAGGCCGAGGGGCATGGGCGGCGGCTCGGCGTCGCCGCAGGTGAACGACCCTGACGGGCTCCCGCCGGCCTCGGACATGCGAAGGGTGACGCCGGAGCACAGGGCCCCCGATTGCGTCAGGACCGTCAGGGCGCCGCCTTCGGTGAGGCGGATCCGGGTCGCGTCCGGAGGCAGGTCGGGTCCGTAGGCGAGCTGCCCGATCGCGACCTGCCCCGGACCCGGCTGCCCCGCGACCGCGTCGACGGAGACCGGGGTCGAGTCGTCGTTCGCACTCGCCGACGCGATCGTCGCGGCGACGGCGTCTGCCGTCGACCGCGCTGCGGAGTGCCACGCGTAGTCGGCGTACAGGACGCGGATGGCGAGAACCGCTGCCGTGGCGAGCGCCGCGACGATCACCAGCCCGAAGGCGAGGGTGAGCGGGTGCGATCGGGCGCGCGCGCGCCGGGTGCGCCGGGCATGCGGAGTCCGGGATCCCTGGTGCTTGTGGTCTGGCACGCACACCTCCGCTTCGGCCACGTCGCGGCTGGCGTCCTGACAGCACGACGATAGAGCAGCCGCCCGGCTTCACGGACGAGTCGAGCGCGTCAGCGTTCGCGCCGCCGCTGCGGATGGCGGGTCGCGAGCCTACGAGCCGGGAGGGCTGAGCAGCTGGTCGCGCACCTGCCGGTGCAGCACCTTGCCGATGAGCGAGCGCGGCAGTTCGTCGACGATGACGACCTGGCGGGGCACCTTGTAGTCGGCGAGGTGCTCGCGGCTCGCGTGGCGCACGGCTCCGGGTCGAGCTCGGCACCCCGGGCTCGACCACGATCACGGCCACGACCTCGCTCGCCGCCGCCCTCGAGCGGGCAGCCCGACGACGGCGGCGTCGACCACGCCGGGCTCGACCTTGCGCAGGGCGGCCTCGACCTCGGACGGGTAGACGTTGAACCCGCCGGTGATGATGAGCTCCTTGATCCGGTCGACGACCGTGACGAAGCCGTCGTCGTCCACGCGACGATGTCGCCGGTGCGCAGCCAGCCGTCCGGCGAGCAGCACGCGCTCGGTCTCCTCGGGCTGCTGCCAGTAGCCGGAGAACACCTGCGGCCCGCGGACGAGCAGCTCGCCCCGCTCCCCGCTCGGCTCGGTCGACGCCCGGGTCCTCGGGGTCGACGACGCGCATCTCGGTCGACGGGAACGGCACGCCGATCGTGCCCGGCCGCCGGGTCGGCGGACGACGGGTTGCCGATCGTGATCGGCGAGGTCTCGGTCATGCCGTACCCCTCGACGAGCAGGCCGCCGGAGACCTCCTCCCACGGCTCGACCGTCTCGACCGGCAGCGCCATCGCCCCGGAGATCCCGACCCGCACGGACGCATGTCGACACCGCGCTGTCGCGGGCGGCGATCGCGAGCGTCTGGTAGATCGGAGGCACTGCCGGCAGGAACGTGGCGGGCCGGCGCTCCATCGCCTCGAGCATCTGGTCGACGTCGAAGCGCGGGAACAGCACGAGCGTCGCGCCGATGCTCACCGCGAAGGTCAGGCACAGGGTGAGCCCGTAGGCGTGGAACATCGGCAGGACGGCGTAGATGATCTCGTGGCCGTCGATGAGGCCGGGCACCCAGGCACGGCCCTGGCGCGGCGTTGGCGAGCAGGTTCCGGTGGGTGAGGATGGCGCCCTTCGGGGTGCCGGTCGTGCCGCCGGTGTACTGCAGGGCGGCGACGTCGTCGGCCGCCGGGCGGGCGTGGTCCGCGGCGAGGGGCGCCGACCGCTGTACGGCTGCGTCCCAGGACGTGGCCCCCGGGACCCGCTGCGGTCATGGCGGATCGCGTCGCCCGTGCGGACGGGCCAGGGGCAGGCGCAGCAGCGAGCCGCTTGAGGCCGCGGCAGCGCCCTGGTCAGGTCGACGGCGACGATCGTCTCGACGAGCGGTCCGGGTCGGCAGCGGACGTCACGGCGGGCACCACCTTGTCCCACACGATGGCGACCGTGGCCCCGTGGTCGACGAGCTGGACCTGCAGCTCGTCGGCGGTGTAGAGCGGGTTGTGCTCGACGACGACCGCCCCGAGGCGCAGGACGGCGTAGAACGCGACGACGTGCTGCGGGCAGTTGGGCAGGACGAGCGCGACCCGGTCGCCGGCCTCGACGCCGAGCGAGCGCGAGCGCCTGAGCCGCCGGGCCACCTGGTCGCCCAGCTCGCCGTACGTCGTGGTGGCCGCCGTAGAAGTCGAGCGCGACGTGGTCGCCGAAGCGAGCGACGGCATCGTCGAGCAGGTCGCACAGCGTCTCGTCGGTCTCCTCGATGTCCGCCGGCACCCCCGGCGCGTACTGGGAGAGCCACGGACGCAAACTCAGGTCTGGCACGGACGACATCCTCTCGTTCGATCGGGCCGCGTGCCTGGAGGTTACGTCAGTGCCAGCAGCCGGTGATCGTCGCCGCCAGGCCATCGACTGCCTGACGGGTGGACAGGGCCGAGAACCGGAGGGGACGCTTGTTGACGATGATCGAGAAGATACGCGTTCCGCCGAAGACGGTCCGGGCGACACCCGACAGCGCGATGGTGCTCAGGATGGTCCCGGTCTTGGCCTGGACGTCGCCCGCGGCGCACCGCGACGGGCCCGAGCCGTACCGCCCGTAGCTCGTTGCGAGGGTCCCGGTCCGGCCGGCGGTCGGCATCGCCGGTCGCCTGAAGATCGCCTCGAAGCGGTGGGACTGCGTGACCCGGACGACGCGGAGGACGTCGACGAGGAACCGTGGGGTGACCCGGTCGTCCCGTGACAGCCCGCTGCCGTCGATCAGGACCATGCCGGCCGGGTTCACGCCCAGGGCCCGGAGCGACCCCATCGCCGCTCGCCGCGAGCCCTCCCACGTCGGCGGGTGACCGGAGGCGATGGCCACCTGGCGGAACAGCACCTCGGCGATGCCGCTCTCGGACTCGCGCAGCATGTACGCCACGGCCTCGGCGACCGTGTGGCCGCGAGAGCGGGCCAGGACGCCGGCGTCGGCAGCGGCATCGCGGTTCGCGCCCACGCGTACGCCGAACCCCAGTGAGCGCAGTCTCGCGGCGAACACGTTCGCCGCGTTGCGGCTCGGGTGCGTGCTGCGATCGCCGCGGATCGCAAGGGCCTGGGTGAGGCCGACTGAGTTGCCCAGGTATCCGCTCACCCAGCCCTGGGCGCGGCTCGTCCTGGGGAACAGGCTCCCGTCGACGTGCACGACGAGCCCGGCTCCGTGCCGCAGCCTGGTGGCGGTGCGGACGGCCAGCGCCCGGAGGTCGCGACGGGTCAGGAGAGCGTCGCCGGCGCCCTGGAGGATCACGTCGGTCGGGGTGGCACCCTGGAGGACCTGCGTGGCGAAGCGCTTGCTCGGCCCCATCGTGGCGATGGCGTTCGTCGCCGTCACGATCTTCATGTTCGAGGCCGCCTGCATGGGCCGATCGGGCGCGTGCGAGGAGAGCACTGCGCCAGTGGCGGCGTCGATGACGATCATGGCGACGTCGTGACCGAGTCGGGCATCGTGCGCCCGCTGCTGGAGGAGCGCGTCGACACGCGTGTGCTTGGCCGGTTCCGTGGGCGATGCCGCCGCTACGAGGCTGATGACGGTGAGCGCGCCGATCGCGATCCGCCCCGCTGTTGCCGCAATCCGCATGTCCATCAGCGCCTTTCGACGGTGGCTGCACGGGCTGGTGGTGCCAGCAGTCCCGCGACTGCCTCGGGCCGGCCGCGCCGGAGTGTCGCGAGTCGCACCAGCAGGTCGACGACGGACGCAGGATCTGGCAATCGCCAGGAGGCGTGCGTGCGGCCCGCACCGACCTTGATGCCGAGGTCCCCGTCATGAAGCACGGCGAAGGCGGCCTCGTCGGTCGCGTCGTCCCCGACGAAGACCGTACCGGTCGCGGACCATCTCGATCGAAGGACGTCGACCGCATCGCCCTTGCCGCCGGACATGACGGCGAGCTCGACGACCTCCTTGCCCTCGATCACGTGCACGCCGGGAAGGCGTCCGGGTCCGTCGAGCACGGCCTTCAGCACCTGCTGCGCAACCTCGCGCGTTGCGCGCCGCACGTGCACGGCCACGCTTGCCGGCTTCGCCTCCACCAGCACGCCCGGCCGGCCGTCCGCCAGGTCGTGGCAGTGCGCGACGACCTGCTCGAGGAGGCTGCTCTCCTTGGCCCCGAAGGCCAGGATGCTGCCGATCTCGAACTCCTTGCCGTGACTGCCGACCAGGTGCACCCGCTCGGTGACGTCGGCCATCCGGGTCAGGTCGACCAGTGCCCGACCCGAGACGATGGCAGCCCACGTGTCCGGAAGTGCCGAGAGGGCGTCGAGCGCGCAGACCGCACCCTCGACGGGGTACGCGGCCGACGGCACGTCGGCCAGCGCCGAGATGGTCCCGTCGAAGTCGCAGCACACGAGCAGCCGCGCGGTGAGTGCCAGCTCTTGCAGCACCACATCTGGGGGCGGCCCGCTGGGCGGGGAATCCGTCACGGGACCGTCCCCTCGAGGGTGGCCAGGAAGGTCCGTGCCCAGCGATCGACGTCATTCTCGAAGACGTTGGCCCGCAGGGCCTTCATCCGGCGCTGGAGCTCCTCCGCAGACGCGTGGGCGGCGGCGGCCATCGTGCGCTTGAGTTCCTCGATGTCGTACGGATTCACGATGAAGGCATCCTCGAGCTGGATGGCTGATCCGGTGAACTCGCTGAGCACGACGGCGCCCGTGTCGTCCGTGCGGCAGGCGATGTACTCCTTCGCGACGAGGTTCATGCCATCGCGCAGCGGCGTTACGAGGAGGACGTCGGCCGCGACGTACATGGCGACGAGCTCCTCGCGCGGCACCGGCTGATGGAGGTAGTGGATGGCCGGGTCGCCGACCCGGCCCAGATCCCCGTTGACGCGCCCGACCAGCAGCTCGATCTCGTCGCGGATGCGCTGGTATTCGCCGAGGTTCTCGCGGCTCGGGATGGCGACCTGGAGCATGGTCACGTCGGAGAGGCCCAGCAGGCCCTCGACGATGGCCTCCGAGAAGGCCCTCAGTCGGACGTCGATGCCCTTGGTGTAGTCGAGGCGATCGACGCCCAGGAAGAGCAGTGCGAAGCCGCCCATCTCCTCGCGGATCTGCCTGGCACGCGCCTGCACGTCGGGCGTCCGGGCCATGGTGTCGAAGGACTCCGCGTCGATCCCGATGGGGAAGGCGTCGACCCGCACGGTGCGATAGCCGGCCTCGTACGGCACGTCGACCCGATCGCCGCCCGGTTGCAGCGCGAGCAGCCGTCGCGTGGCAGCGAGGAAGTTCAGGGCGCCGTCGGGGGTCTGGAACCCGATGAGGTCGGCCCCGAGCAGGCCCTCGAGGATCTGGCGCCGCCAGGGCAGCTGGGCGAACAGCTCGACGGGAGGGAAGGGGATGTGCAGGAAGAACCCGATCCGCAGGTCGGGTCGCATCTCGCGCAGCATCCTCGGCACGAGCTGCAGCTGGTAGTCATGCACCCAGACGGTGCCGCCCACGGGCGCGTTCTTCGCCACCATGTCGGCGAAGTCCTGGTTGACGGAGTGGTAGGCCTCGAAGCCCGGGCGGTGGTACGCCGGCGTCGCGACGGCATCGTGATACAGCGGCCAGAGGGCGCCGTTCGAGAAGCCCTCGTAGTAGAGCTCCACCTGCTCGGCAGTGAGGGGGACGCCCACGATGCCGAGCCCATCGATGTCGTCAGGCAGCTCCGGGACGGGCTCGTCCGAACTGCCCAGATGCCCGTTCCAGCCGATCCAGATCGCGTCGCGTCCGCGCAGGGCGGGCTCCAGGGCGCTGACCAGCCCGCCCGGCGACCGGCTCCAGCCCCCTTCCGGGGAGTCGGGCGTGTACTCGACGGGCAGCCTGTTGGCAACGACGACCAGCGCCGCATGATCGGTGGCGGTCTGACCGCTTTCGGAGATGGTCATGTCGGGTGGACGGCGCCCTTGACCTTGTCCACGAGGTCCTCGGTCCGGTCTGCATCGATGTCCATGCTCGTTCCCTTCTGCCGGGTGTTCACCTGCGTGCAAGGCGGCGGCCGCTCTCGCTGGCGATCGGGGTGTAGTTCATCTCGAAGTGGTGATAGAGCGCGGACTCGTCGGCCTGCGACATCTCCTGGCCGTGCAGGTCCAGGTCGGGCGCCGAGCGCACCCGCTCCTTGGCCACCGTGACCCGTAGCTCGTCGGGCCCGACCTCGACGCCCGACAGGGGCACGAAGGTGAGATGACGGTCGAGGAAGCCCTCCTTGACCGTGCCGAACTGCGGCTCATCCGTCTCGACGTCGACGTAGACGTCCTGCAGCTTGCCGATGCGCTCGCCGTCGCGATCGACGAGGACCTTGCCCAGCCAGTCGGTGGCAGTCCAGGTCGCCGGGGAGTCGGGTGTGGTCATGGGGTTCTCCTCTTCAGGGGTCTAGCGCGTGACGAGCAGGGTGCGGCTGGCGGAGGACAGGTATCCCGCGCCTGCCTGGGATGCCGTCAGGAGCATCCGGATGCGGCTCGTGCCGCTGGGCAGCCGGACGGCAAAGCGGGCTGTGGATGAAGCCCCCAGCTCGACTCGCTTGACCGTGGTCCATCCGCCGATGGCGTTCCTGCGCTGCACGAGCGCGAACTTGCCGGCATAGGAGAGGCTCGAGATCACGCTGGTCCTCAGGTAGGCGCGCACGCCCCTGACGTAGCGCAGCACCAGCCGCACCTGTGGGCGAACCTCGACGGCGGTCACGGCACTGACGACCCGTACGGCGCCGTCCGAGAACTCGGCCCGGTAGCCGGTCCGGATCTCAGGGTTGACTGCCAGGCTGTAGGCGCCGCCGTTCGTGGTCACCACGGAGGCCACCTTGGCGTACACCGTGTCGCCCGCGGCCATCGCCAGGATGTCGACGACGGTGCCGGCTGCGCTCGGGATGACCTTGCCCGTGAGCGTCGCGTCCGTGCCGTACTTCACGCTGGGGCTCGACGCGGCCAGGGAGACCGAGGCGACGACAACGGGGTCGACGGTGACCGTTCCCTGGAACGTCCTGTCCTTCTGGTTCGGGTCCGAGAAGGCGTACCTGCCCGCCAGCGTCCACGTGCAGGCCTGCGACTTCGTGGGCTGAACGACCAGGGGGGCCGCCGTGCAGGTGAATCCGGCGGTCGCCCTGAACAGGACCTCATGCGCCGCGGCATCGGCATTCGTGAACGTGACGGTGTCGCCCGTCTTGATCGTGAGGTTCATCGGCACGAAGCCCGCGCTGGTGATGGTGATCGTCTGGGTCGCCGCGTTCGCCGGGGCGGCGGCCAGATTGGGTGCCGCGACGGCGGTCATCGACACGCAGACGAGGATTGCCGCCTTGCGAATCCAACGGTTCTTCTGAGCAGTCATGGCGCTCTTTCATCACACGTAGGTGTACATAGTAGGTCTACGTCGTAGTTACACCATACGCGCAAAGTCAGACGCATGTCAACGACGTAGGACTACACTGAAGGTCTACAATGAATGCGAGCACCCGGTCGTGGGTGCTCACGTGGAGGAAGGTGGCCGGCCGTGCCCCGCAAGCCGACCAGTGAGGTCCAGTCGCCCGCGACGCTGACCCGCGAGATCGTGCTGCGTGCCGCCCTGGAGATCATCGATCGGGATGGCGCCGAGGGCCTGACCATGCGTCACCTCGGCCAGGCGCTGGGGCGCGACCCCATGGCCCTGTACCGGTACGCCGCCAACAAGAACGCGTTGCTCGACGGCGTCGTCGAACTCGTGATGGGACAGGCGCGGCTCGACCCGACCGATGAGGACTGGGCGGGCCAGCTGCGCACGTTCGCCCGAGCCTTCCGCGGCATCGCCATCGCGCACCCCCACGTGGTTCCCCTGCTCGTCACCCGACCCCTGGCGACGCCGCTCGCACTGCGGCCCCTCGGAACGCTGCGTCCGCTCGAGGACACCCTGGCCCTGCTGACCCGCGCCGGATTCACCGACGTCGAGGCCCTGCACGTCTATCGGTCCTTCCAGGGCCTGCTCTACGGGCACGTCCTCAACGAGCTCCAGGAGATCGTCGACAACCCGGAGGAGACCGACGACCTGCTCCGCCTGGGCCTGCACCGACTGCCGGTCAAGGAGTTCCCGTTGCTACGCGGCCTGGCGCCGGCACTTGCCACCTACGACGGCGCGGCCGAGCTGGAGCGCGGACTGGACATCCTCATCGACGGCCTGCGGAGCAAGGACCCGACGCCGGTGTGATCATGGCGAAGGCGCGACGGCGTCAGGCCCGAACCAGACCGGCATCCTGCCGACCTGGACGCTGCTTCCCGGGGTGACCGCGCGGCAGTTGGCGAGAGCGTCGCACTGGCGCATCGCGTAGGCCGGCACCTGGTAGGGCTGCGTGCCACCCGAGCTCGTCCACGCCACCTCGGCGAGGCTGCCTGCACGATCGACCGCGCATGAGTTGGCGGCCCCCGTACGGCACGTCACCCAGGAATCGACGGTCCAGTCGAGGACCGACTGGTAGGCGCGGGCGCCGGTCGTGCCATCCGCCATCGTGATGCCGAGCAGGTCGGTCGGCGGTGACCATGCGTACCAGTACGTCCGGGCGATTCGCAGACGGATGCCGTCCAGGTACGTCTGGGCGACGTACACGGCCGCCTTGGTGCCCGCGATGTCCTTGTCCGGGTATGCGGCCCCGGGGCCACTGATGCCGTAGTTGACCTCGGTGTCCCACAGCGGTCGCGTCGGCGCATGGGCCCGTCGCAGGGCCTTCCTGGCCTTGGCAACGTAGGTCGCCCGGAGGGCGGGGGTCCCCGTGCTGGGCCCGTAGGTATGGATGGCGAACGCGTCGACGGGCCAGCCGCGCCTGCGCAACTGCGTGAGGTAGGCGGGGAAGAAGCGGTCGAATGCGCTGGACAGTCGAACGGTGCTGCTGGCGGCGACCACCTTCGCCGTCGGGTCGAGGCGCGCGATGATGCGGTGGGCCTCGAGAGTGAGTCGCGCCATCTGAGTCGGCGTGCCCTGCCAGAAGGTCGGCAGGTTGGCCTCGTTCCAGATCTGGTAGGCGTCGATCGAGTTGCCGTGCCGCGTGACGACCGACGTGACCCAGCGTCGCCAGTCGGTGATGCTGCGGGGGTTCGAGGCCGCCCCGCGATTCGGATACGTGCCCTGACCGCGGTTCGACGCGGCCCACGCGGGCGTGGATCCCAGCACGTAGAGGATCTCCGCGTTCTGGGCGTTGGCCGCGGCGATGGCCTTGTCGAGCCCCACCCACCAGTAGTGCTCCTTGCGGCGCTCGACCTGGCCCCAGGTCACGCCGGAGTCCCAGAGCCGGACCGTGCCGTAGGACACGCTGGGGTCCGCCCCATCGGCGATGCGCGGCACGTGCAGTCCGAAGGCCGTGTCATCGACGAACGACGCCGCACGTGCCGGGGCGGGAAGGCCGACGAGCAGGGCCAAGCCCGTCGCGATAGCCGCAACATGCGCGGTCGACCATCTCGATCGTCCCTGACAGGCCCCGCCGTTCGCCATGGCTGGCACCTCCCGAACGACAGGTCGCTCACACGGGACTGTACGCGGCTCGCGTCCGCATACGGGTGGCGAACCTGGGACCCGCTGCCGGCAAGAACGAGGCGAAGGGCGTCGCCGCAGCCGATCCCAGGTGAGTCGTGGGGGTTCAGCCGACGCTCGGCCGTCCCGAACCGCGAAGGCTCAGCGCCACGAGCGAGATCGAGACGAGCCCGGCGGCAGCCATGCCGGCGCCCATCTCGACAGGCGGTGGCAGCGTCAGCGCCGAGAGCACCGCCGACGCCAGTGCGCCCATCGTCATCTGGAGCCCGCCGACCAGGGCCGCGGCCGACGCCGCCGCACGTGGGAACGGGTCGAGGGCCAGGGCCATGCCGTTGCTGTTGACCCCGGCGACGGTCATGAGGGCCAGCACGAGGGGGAGCAGCAGGAGGGGCAGTCGGACGGCGAGCACCGCGGCGGAGAGCACGGCGAGGGACGCGACGACCTGCGTGGTCACCGAGGCACGCAGCAGCGCAAGCACCCGCACGCGCCGGAGCATCCGCATGTTGACCTGGGCGCCTGCGGCGAAGCACACCGCAAGGCCCGCGAACAGCAGGGCGAACCCGGGCGGACTGACGTCGTAGGTGTCGATGAAGACCGCGGGCGAGGAGGAGATGTAGGCGAACAGCGCGGTGGAGCCGAGCGCGGCGATGGCGGCCGCGTAGCGGAACTGCCGATTGCCGATGATCGATCGGTACTGCCGCATGGCACCGGGCAGTCCGTGGTCGGTGCGCCGGTCGGCCGGCAGCGTCTCGGGGAGTCGCAGGACCCCGATGAGGCAGGCGGCGCCGAACAGGGCGAGGGCGACGAACATCCAGTGCCATGAGGCGGTGGACAGGATCGCGGAGCCGATGATGGGCGCCACCACGGGAGCGATCGCGAAGACGGTGACGATCGCCGACAGCGCCCTGGCGAGCTCGACGCCGGAGAACACGTCGCGCACGATCGCCCGGGCGATGACGATGCCCGCCGATCCGCCGAGGGCCTGCGCGAATCGCAGCAGGACCATGGCGGGGAAGCCCGGTGCGACCGCGATGAGCAGGGAGGCCGTGATGAAGATGGCCAGTCCGACGAGCAGGGGGCGCTTGCGTCCGAACCGATCCGACGTCGGGCCCCAGACGACCTGGCCGAGGCCGAGGCCGATGAGGCAGGCCGACATGGTCAGCTGGACCGAGCCGCTGTCCGTGCCGAAGTCGGCGGCGATGGCCGGGAAGGCCGGCAGGTAGAGGTCGAGCGACATCGGCCCGAATGCGGTGAGCGCGGCCAGGATCAGCAGGAGGCGCCTGCGAGGAAGTCGGTCCGTCACTCGGTATCAGGCAACCTGGAAGGAGCGCTTCGCCAGGCCCCACATGAAGCCGTCGATGGTCGACGTCGGCACGGCGCCATCCGAGCTGGTTCCCATCGCGAGGAACAGGGGGGAGAAGTGCTCGGGGCTCGGATGGGCGTAGGGCATCCCCGGGGCATCGCGGTAGGAGGCAAGCGCGTCGATGTCGCGACGCCTCGCGGCGTCCCATGCCCATGCGTCGAACTCGCTCGACCAGGCCGGCGCGGCGTTGCCATGGATCATGTCCGCCGTCAGGTGCGGGAGCCCGTGCGTCATGAAGCCCGACCCGATGATCAGGACCCCCTCGTCTCGGAGCGGACGGAGCCGCTCGCCGAGGGCGAGGAGCCGATCGGGGCGATGGGTGGGCAGGCTCAGCTGGACGACGGGCACGTCACCGAGCGGGTACATCACCTTCAACGGCACCCAGGCTCCGTGGTCGAGTCCTCGCGAGCCGTGCTGGTGCAACGGCTGATCGTCCGGCATGAGCCGCGCGACCAGTGTCGCGAGCCGGGACGCATCGGGGGTCTCGTAGGTCATGGCGTAGTAGCGAGGGTCGAACCCGCCGAAGTCGTAGACCAGCGGCGTGGCGGCTGCGGGCGAGGAGATGGCGAGCGGCGCCGACTCCCAGTGCGCGCTGACGACCAGGATGGCCCGCGGCTTGGGCAGGCTGACGGACCAGGACAGCAGGTCCCTCATCCACGGGCCGTCGTCGAACATGGGCGGTGCGCCGTGGCTGAGGAAGAGGGACGGAAGTGGACCGTCGGACTCCTGCCAGGCGGAGTGCTCGCGGGCCTGCCCGAGCGCGTCGGGCAGGAAGGCGTCGAACGCCGCTCCCGATCGAACCTGTTCCGTGGCCACGACGGCGCCTCACCTTGAAGTTGAAGATTCAACCAAGTGTTGCAGGCTGCGCCATGGGAGTCAATCCGACTCCCATGGCGCACCGTCGTTCCCGTGCGCTCGACCGCCTACGAGCAGGGCATGCAACTCCAGCACAGGCCGGTCGCATCGGTGCGGGTTATCGGCCCGCGGCACTCGCGGCAGCGGTCTCGCTCGTTGAGGCCCATGGGCTCGCGGCGCTCGTCGTCAATGGAATTCGTGTACATCATGGTCGTGCCTTCCTACGGCGCAACGCTGCAGCAAGCAGTCGCTGCGCCAAGTGGTGTTGGTGGTCTGCCTCGTTCGGGAGCGGCCTTCCAGGCTGCTCACCGTGCTGGGCCCTGACCATTCACGCAGCCGTATGTGGCATGTGCGCTCTTCGAAGGTAGCACGCCTTCGGCGTCAGCGCCCAATCGCACGCAGCGCAGCCACCAGGTACGTCAGGGCTGGGACGCCAGGATGACGACCGCGATCGAGAGGGCGGCGAGGATCAGGACGACTGCCCCGAAGGTCACGGCGAGGATCCTGAACCGCCGATCGTGAGTCGGCGAGCCAGTCTCGCTGTCCGCAGGGCCGTCCACGCCGGGGGTCCCGCTCATGGCTGGTTCCTCTCATTGGCCGATCCCGAGCATGCTACCTACAATGAATTGGGGAGCAGCCGACCGTCCGCGAAGGCGGTCCGGCCATGAGGGGGTGCGGCGATGCGCGTCTGGTGGGTCCCTGTTGCCGTCGCAGTCGCGTCCCTGAGTGCCGGACTGCTGATCGGCCCGGTGGCCGACGCCCCCGTCGATGGGTCCGCCAATGCGGCCGAGCCGCTTGCGGTGAGCGTCGGCCCGATGGCTGGCACGGTGGCCAAGGGCCCCACGCTCGTCTTCGGCTCCTTCAACATCTGCAAGACCGACTGCGCGGCACCGGCGCCACCCTGGGAGGTTCGGCGCGATCGCGTGGCCCGGGTGATCACCGAGTCGGGGGTCGACGTCGTGGGCCTGCAGGAGGCCACCTTCTGGCCCACCGCGCACGCGAAGACCCAGCTGCTGGACGTCCAGGTGCTGCTCGCCCCCGCCGGGTACGTCCTGCCGGCCTTCACGCCGGACTCCGACGAGTGCAAGTGGACGTCGGCGGATGCCAAGGCCTGCACGCACACCACGGGCGTGCTGTTCAACTCGCGGACGGTCCGGCAGGTGACGCTCCCCAACGGCATGCCGTCGGCGGGCACGCTGCCGATGTCCGAGATCGTCGGCGGGCTCACGCCCGACGCGGCCCCGCGAAAGGTGACGTGGGCGTACCTCGAGGGCCTGAACGGAACCCGCCCGTTCCTGGTGCTGGCCGTGCACACGTCGAACCTCAAGGACCCCGCGAACGAGGCCGGCCGGGTGGCGTTCGGCTCTGCCCTGACGGGGTGGGTCGAGGCCTTCAACCAGCAGCACGCCATGGCCGGCACCCCCATCGTCCTGCTGGCCGACCTCAACTCCTACCGCAAGCGCCAGCCGCAGGGGGCCCAGCAGGTGCTCATCGACTCCGGCTGGGTCGATGCCGGCACCGCTCCGGTGAAGCGCAACGTGCAGTACTCGACCATCAACTACAACCCGCTGCTCGCCATGACCGAGCAGGGCTTCCCGCCCAAGCCGTACGTCTTCCACACCAGCCGCAAGTCCCCGGTCCTGGACGCGACGCGCATCGACTACGTGATGGCCAGAAGGTGCCGGCGTCACTCCCGTCGACTACGAGGTCGTCATCCACCTCAACCCTGACGGGTCCTTCGACCCGAGCTACCAGGCGTCCGACCACCAGATGGTGCGTTCCACCGTCGCCTTCGCGGCCGGCTAGCGAGGTCGCGCAGCGCATCGTCATGACCGGATTGACGTGGTCCGATAGATTGGACACAATATAAACGTGTCCAATATAAAAAGTCTCCATGACCTCTCGTTCACGAGCAACCGCGGCGAGGAGGTCGCGCTGTCGAGCTTCGACGGCCACCCCATCCTCATCGTCAACACCGCCAGCAAGTGCGGCTTCACCCCGCAGTACGAGGGGTTGCAGGAGCTGCACGAGGAGTTCAAGGATCGCGGCCTGATCGTGCTGGGCTTCCCCTGCGACCAGTTCGGGCACCAGGAGCCGGGCGACGACGCGCAGGTCGAGCAGTTCTGCACGGTGAACTACGGCGTCACCTTCCCGCTGTCCACGAAGGTCGACGTCAACGGCAAGGACACCGATCCGGTGTTCGCCTTCCTCAAGGAGCAGTCGGGCGGGCTGCTCGGGTCGGGGATCAAGTGGAACTTCACCAAGTTCCTCGTCGCCCCGGATGGCACCACCGTGTCGCGATACGCGCCGACGACGGAGCCCGCCAGCCTTCGGGACGACATCGAGGCGCTGCTCGAGCGGCCGGCGACCTGATCGTGGCTGGACCGGTGGACGCGGCCCTGCTCCTCGACAACCAGCTGTGCTTCCTGGTCTATCGGCTGCATCGCGGCATCACGGACCGGTACCGGCCGGTTCTCGCCGAGCTCGGCCTCACGTACCCGCAGTACCTCGTCATGCTCGTGCTCTGGGAGTCCGCCCCGCTCACCGTGAGCCGGATCGGTGCGCGCCTCGACCTGGACAGCGGCACCCTCTCACCGCTGCTGAAGCGGCTCGAGTCGGCCGGGTTCGTCGAGCGTGCCCGCCTCGCGTCGGACGAGCGGTCCGTCGAGGTCTCGCTCACCGAGCAGGGACGGGCATTGCGCCAGCGGGCTCTGGCCGTGCCGGCCGTGGTCGGCGAGTGCCTGGTCGGCTCGGTGGAGGACTACCTTGTCGCGCATGAGCAGCTCTCCGCGCTGCTGGCTCGCGTGGACGCCGCCGTCGACGCGTGACCGCCCGATGGGTCGTCGGCGCCGCCTTCGGGTCGGCCTGCCCCGGAGCCCGGCGATGCGAACGTGACAAGGGCGCGCTGGAGGTCCTCGATGTGGAACGATTCACGAATCGGGCGTGAGCGACGATCCGGGCGGTGCGAACGTGATGGGGGATGGCGAGTTTCGTGACCACGTGGTGGTCTTCGGCTTCCACGGCGTCGGACGTCGCATCGTCAGGCAACTGTCCAATGCCGGCCAGAAGGTCATCGTCGTCGACCCGGATGCGGATCCCACGGAGCAGGAGGACCTCCAGCGGTGGGGGGCGCACTACCTGGCCGGGTACGGCGACAGCCAGGACACGCTGCACGCGGCAGGTGTCGGTGATGCCCTCGCAGTCCTGTGCGTCACCGACGACGATGTCCGAAACATCCGGCTGGCCCTGCTCGTACGCGACATCTCGGCCGACGTGCGCATCGTGGTGCGCATGGCCAACTCCTCCGTGGGCACGGCACTTCGGTCGGTGGCGCAGCCGGGGGCGGTGCTCGACGTTGCGGAGCTCGCGTCCATGTCCTTCGTCGAGACGGCGGTCGACAGGACCACGCACGCGATCATGCTCGGGGGCACGCCATTCACCGTCGCCACGTTCCGCAGCGCGGCGAGCGGCACGTTCCAGTCACTGTGGGGCGGATTGGCACCGATCTCCCTGCGACCCGCCGACGGATCACCGACCGTGTCCGACCCGGGCCTGGACCACGAGGTGAGCCCGGGCGACCTCGTCACGCTCATGGGCACGGCGAGCGGATTCCGGGACGCCGGCGTCGAGCCCCGGCCCGACCGGGCGACGGCGATCGGTCGGACACTGCGTCGCCGCGTGCGGGAGGCGCTCGCCGCGATGTCCGACGCGGTCGACCGGCCGTTCCGCATCGCCTTCGCCGTGCTCTCGCTGCTTGCCGTCACCTCGGTCGTCGTGCTCACGTACGGGTACGAGGAGTCCGACGGCACCGGGATGAACGTCGTGGACGCGGTGTACTTCACCTCGGAGACCATCGCGACGGTCGGCTTCGGCGACTTCTACTTCCGCGACCAGGCCACCTGGCTTCGGGTCTGGGCGATCCTGCTCATCCTCCTCGGGGCGACCCTGGTCGCGCTGGCCACGGCGCTGCTCACCAACGCGCTCGTCTCGCGCCGGCTGGCGCAGTCGCTCGGTCGTCAGCGGGTCACCGGGATGGCCGGCCATATCGTGGTCATCGGGCTCGGCTCGGTGGGCAGCAAGGTGGCGATCGACCTGCACGACGCGGGTTACGAGGTCGCCGTCATCGACGGCGGCGAGGGGCAGAGATTCGTGCCGAAGATGCGGGCGGCCGGCATCCCCGTCCTCATCGGCGACGCGACACTGCCCGAGACGCAGGCGGCCGCCGGGATCCACCGTGCCGCAGGCATCGCCGTCCTCACGAGTGACGACCTCGTCAACATCGAGACCGGCCTGGCCGTGCGCGGGGTCGTCGGCGACCGAACGGTACCCATCGCGCTGCGGGTCTTCAGCCGCAACCTGGCCCGCGTCATCGGAGCCGGCCTCGATGCCGGGATCGCGCGCTCGATCGCCGAACTGGCCTCGCCATGGTTCGTGGGAGCGGCCCTCGGCCTCGACGTGCTGGGCACCTTCTACGTCGGCTCGACCCTGTTCGTGGCGGTCCGTCTCCCCGTGCGCGATGGTGGGGGCATGGACGGCGTCCGCATCCAGGATCTCGGCGCGGGCACCCGCATCGTCGCCCGGCAGGCTGCCGGGGCAGGCGAGCTCGAGCATCCGCCGACGCCGGGCACCGTCCTTCAGGCGGGGGACAGCGTCTACCTCATCGGCCAGTACGAGGACCTGCTCTTCCTACTGCAGAGGGCATGAGCCGATCGGCGCGCGATACCCTCATCCGATGAGCCAGACGCCTGCCTGCCCCGAGTGCACGAACGAGTTCACCTACGAGCTGGCCGGGCTGCTGACCTGCCCGGGGTGCGGCCACGAGTGGACGCTCGCGCCGGTGGATGACGGCGCCGATGACACCTTCGCAGTCAGGGACTCGGTGGGCAACGTGCTGGCGGACGGCGACACGGTGGTCATCGTCAAGGACCTGAAGGTCAAGGGCAGCCCGACGTCGATCAAGGTGGGCACGAAGGTGCGCGGCATCCGGCTCGTCAGCGGTTCGGGGGACCACGACATCGACTGCAAGGTGGACGGCTTCGGCCCGATGATGCTGAAGTCCAGTGTCGTGCGGAAGGCCTGAGCGGCACGCCGCTGCGCGATGTTGCCTAGACGCGGCGGGGCACCTTGCCCGTCAGCTTGAGCATGGCGCACATGACCTTGTGACCGCCATCGGCCGTGGGCTCGAACATCAGTGGGCAGCCGCCATCGATCACCGTGACGCCATGCTCGCGCCCGTAGGCCGCGGCCGGCGCCGAGACGCTGCCGGACCCGAACGACCTGTGCATCCAGACGTCGGTGATGCCGAGGTCCACGGCCTCACGCATCGTGGCGTCGGCGTGCGCGGGGCTGGTGGCGATGACAACGGCTTCGACTCCGCCCGGGATGGACTTCAGGTCGGGGTAGCAGGGTGCGCCCTCGACGGAATCGGTGGCGGGATTGACTGGGAAGACCTCGAAGCCGCGATCGCGCAGCCGTTGGAAGACGACGTTGCTCCCGTGGCCCGTTGGGTTCCTCGAGACCCCCGTCACAGCGATGCGTCGATGGCTCAGGAACTGCTCGGCCGCCTGACTGATCTTCGTCATGGCCCATCCCTTCCGCCGACCCGCTGATTCCGGGGCGGCCCGGCCACAAGGCTACGCCCCGCTCCGCGGGGATCGCCTGCCACGCGTTCGAGTGGAGTGCTCCCGGGCCGCGCGAGATGATGGGTCGCATGGCAACCAGCCCCCGACGCTCCGGCGCCACCACGCTTCTTCGTGCGATCCCGGCCCTGGCGCTGGCTGTCGCCGTCTTCGGGGCGGTGGGTGCGCCCGCACCGGCCGCGGCGAGCACGTCGTTCTCGGAGGATCTCCCGGCGTGCACGTCCATGGCCGACTGGCCCACCAGGCCGGTGACGTCGAACGTTCGCGCTGCCGTTGCCGCGTACTACCGCGCCAAGGGGCTGGCGCCCGTGGCGATCGCCAAGCATCGCGAGTACGTGCTCGACGTGGAGGAGCAGCGCACGGGAACGCACTGGTGCCTGAATCCGGACGGCTCGAAGTCGGGCTACGTCGGGAACGTCCCGAAGTGGGCGACGAGGGCGGTCATGGTCTACGCCCGTCACAGGCCCTATCCGGCCACGGAATCGGCTGCGAGCTTCGTGACACTCGCCAAGGCGCCGGGCAGGCCGTGGAAGGTCGTCGGCGAGGGCACCGGCCCCTGACGGCAACTGCAGCATCCGGGTGGACGTCCGGGCTAGTCTGGGATCGTCTCGACGAGGCAGGGGAGGCCGCGATGCATGCCCAGGTGGGTGACCGATTGGTGGTGCACGGCGCGCACGTCAGCGATCACGTGCGCGACGGAGTGATCCTCGAGGTGCACGGTGCCGACGGCGGCGCGCCGTATCTCGTGCGCTGGGCCGCCGACGGACACGAGTCCTTGGTGTTCCCGGGGCCCGGGACAGAGGTCGTCGCGGTGCACGGAGCGGCGTCAGGCTGAGAGCCTGGCCGTTCGGGACCGGGTCAGCACTGGCCTTCGCCGGTGTCGGCGTGCCACGCTGCTGGCATGCGCGCCTGGATAGTCGACGCACCCGGTCCGATCGGCACGGGACCGCTCGTCCTGGTGGAGCGGCCCGACCCCCAGCCCGGCCCAGGCCAGGTGCGGGTGAGGGTCCGCTGCTGCGGCGTCTGCCGAACGGACCTGCACCTCGCCGAGGGTGACCTGGCCGCCCGGCGTCATGGCGTGGTGCCCGGGCATGAGGTCGTCGGCGTCGTCGACGCGCTCGGCCCGGGGGCGTGCCGTCTGGCGGTCGGCCAGCGCGTCGGGGTCGCCTGGCTCGGCAGCACGGACGGCACCTGCCGGTACTGCCGGTCTGGGCGCGAGAACCTCTGCGTGGCACCGACTTTCACCGGGTGGGACGTGGACGGCGGGTATGCGGACCTGTGCCTCGTGGACGAGCGCTTCGCCTACGTCCTGCCCGAACGACTCGATGACGAGCAGGCGGCCCCGCTGCTGTGCGCCGGCATCATCGGCTACCGCGCGCTGCGGACTGCCGCCATCCCGCCGGGCGGCGCCCTGGGAATCTACGGCTTCGGCGGGTCCGCGCACCTGACCGCGCAGCTGGCGCTGGCGCAGGGATTGCGGGTGCACGTCCTCACGCGCGGCGAGCACAACCGCCGGCTCGCCGTCGAGCTGGGCTGCGACTCGGTGGGCGCGGCCACCGACGAGCCGCCCGAGCTGCTCGACGGCGCGATCCTCTTCGCCCCTGCCGGCGAGCTGGTGCCGGTGGCCCTTCGCGCCCTCGACCGGGGCGGGACGCTCGCCACGGCCGGCATCTGGCTGTCCGACGTCCCTCCGCTGCGGTACGAGCGTGAGCTGTTCCACGAGCGCGTCCTGCGCAGCGTGACCGCGAACACGCGGGTCGACGGGGAGGAGTTCCTCCGCCTCGCCCAGCGACTCGGCGTTCGGGCCACGACGGTCGCGTATCCCATGGCCAGTGCCGATGCTGCGCTGCGAGACCTGGCATCGGGCGCCTTCGGCGGCGCCGCAGTGCTGCACGTCGGGGCCGGTGGCGCTGAGTAGGGCCTCCCCTGGGGTCCGGCGTGAGGGGGGCACCACGAGGCCTTGGCAGGCGGCGGGCGACCGTCTGGGTTGGTGCTCGCGGAGCGTCGATGCAAGGCTGGGGTCATGGGCGGTCGCATTGTCATCATGGGCTCGGGTGAGACGGCGCCCACGATGGTCAAGGTCCATCGCGCCCTGATCGAGCAGGCGGGCGAAGGAGCCCGGGCGATGCTCGACACCCCCTTCGGGTTCCAGGCCAACGCCGACGACCTGACCGAGAAGATCCGCGAGTACTTCGCCGAGTCCGTCGGCACGACGCTCGAGGTGGCGCGATGGCGCCGACGCGACGAGTCCGTCGCCGAGCGCGAGCGAACCGCTCGCCCTCCTGGAGCGTGCCTCGTGGGCCTTCGCCGGTCCGGGCAGCCCGATCGTACGCACTGCGCCAGTGGCAGGACACGCCCCGTCACTCGGGCGCTCGTCGACGTCGTCGGCCGCGGCGGCACCGTGGTGCTCGGCAGCGCGGCGGCCGTGACGGTCGGTAGCCATTCGGTCCCGGTCTACGAGATCTACAAGGTGGGCGAGGACCCGCGCTGGCTGGCCGGTCTTGATCTGCTCGGCGAGCTGACGGGCATCCCGGCGGCCGTCATCCCGCACTTCGACAACCGAGAGGGCGGTCGTCACGACACCCGCTTCTGCTACCTGGGCGAGCAGCGTCTCGAGGTCATGGAAGCCATGCTTCCGTCGGGCGTCGGCGTCCTCGGGGTCGACGAGCACACCGCCGTGGTCATCGACATCGGTACCGGCACAGCGACGGTGTACGGCGCGGGCGGCATGACGCTGCGGTCAGGCGGCGCCAGCGAGTTCGTGCCCGCAGGGGAGTCGATCGGGCTGACGGACCTCGCCGCGCTCCTCAGCGGCGCGCGGCATGGCCAGTCTCGACGACTCACGTGCCTGCCCCTGCCGTCGCACGACGCGGTCGCGACGCGGACGACGTTTCCCTTCGTGCCAGCGCCGTCGCCCTCGCGCCACGTTCGACGGTTGCCTGGCTCCAGGCCGATGCTGAAGGAGCCCTGGCCGCGTGCCTCGACCTCGAGGACGCGATCCACGCGTGGTCGGCCGACACGCTGCAGAGCGACGACCTCGACGTGGCCCGCCAGACCCTTCGGTCGATGCTCGTCGATCTCGCGAACTCGGCCGTACTGGGGCTTCGGGACCCCCGGGTCGTCGTGGGCCCGATCGTCGAAGTGGCACTGGCCGCGCGGCTACGGGCACGTGAGGCGCGCGACTTCGCGATGAGCGACCTCATCCGCGACGGACTGGCGGGCGCCGGGATCGAGGTGCAGGACACCCCGCAGGGAATGGTGTGGAGCATCGTCCCCGGCTGACTCTTCGGCCGTGACCATCCCGACGGGCCGTTGCGGCTCGGAGGTGAGAGAGTCTAACCCGACAGGTCTGGACACGATGGGAGCGGAACGTGGGCGGAACGGTCATACGCGTCGGGTTGCTTGCCTACGGTGCAATCGGCCATGAGCACAATCTGGCGGTGCGGGCCACCAGCGGTCTGACACTCACCGCTGTCAGTGACACCAATCCCGAGCGCATCGCGGCGGCCCTGACGTGGTCCCCGGGTGCCACGCCTTTCAGCGATTCCTTGGCCATGCTGGACTCCGGCCTTATCGACCTGGTCATCGTCTCGACCCCGCCCGACACCCACTTCCCCTGGGCGAAGGCCGCCCTCGAACGAGGGCATCCACGTGATCCTCGAGAAGCCGATGGCTCTGACGACCGACCAATGCGACCAACTCATGGCGCTCTGGCGGCCGTCCGGCCTGCTCCTGGTCGTCTACCAGAATCGACGCTACGACGCGGACTTCGTCACGCTCGTGGATCTCGTCGAGTCGGGGGCCGATCGGCGAGGTCTTCCAATACGACTCGTTCGTCGGCGGCTTCAGCGAGCCCTGCGACTTCTGGCACTCGGACGCAGCCGTCTCGGGCGGCGCCATCTTCGACTGGGGCAGTCACTTCCTCGACCAGATCCTGGCCGTGCTCCCCGGGACCGTCGCTCATGTCTCCGGGCAGAATCACAAGCGCCGCTGGTTGCACGCGACGAACGCCGATCACGCGCAGGTGACGGTGACGTTCACCGACGGGACGCAGGCCACCTTCGTCAACTCTGATCTCGCTGCGGCGCGCAGCCGAAGTTCTACGTTCTCGGCACCCGTGGTGCGATCGTCGGCGACTGGGATCCTGCGGGCCGAGCCGGCGGTCGCCGATCTGCCTGCGATTCTCACCCTGTTTCGGGAGGACGGCACGCGCGAGGTCGTACCCCTCGTGACCGTCGAGCCGTACTCGCTTCCACCGCTCCGTTGCGGCGCACCTGATCGACGGCACAGCGATGGCGATCACCGCGCGAGCAGTCACGTGATGTCGTCGCGATCATGCAGGCGGCAGAGTCGTCGGCCCTGGCAAATGGGCTTCCGGTAACTCCCGGGCTCCTGCGGGGATGACGGTCGGCTGGGGATTCATCGGCGCTGGGTGGATCGCCCGGACCGTGCGATGGCTCCCGCCGTGCATGCACGCTAGCAAGGCCTGCCTCGAGGCCGCGGCAAGTCGTGATCCGGCGCGCAGCCGCGCCTCGGGCCCAGCACGGGCCACGCGTCCTATGCGCCGTGCTCGACGATCCCGACGTGGACGCGGTCTACGTCTGCCTGGCGAACCACCAGCATCACGAATGGATGATACGCGCACTGTAGGCGGGCAAGCACGTCCTCTGTGAGAAGCCACTCGCACTCGACCGCGCGCAGGCCGAGTGGATGGTACGGGCGGCGGTCGAGGCGGACCGCCTGCTGGTGGAGGCGGTGTGGTGCCGATGGCACCCGCGCCACCGGCGACTGGCAGCACTCGCGACGTCGGGCCAGCTCGGCGAGGTCCTGTCGGTCGATAGTGCCTTCACGTTTCCGGGCGAGACCACGGGCAGCTACCGGCTCCGTGCCAGGGTTCGGCGGCGGCGCGCTGCTCGACGTCGGCGGCTACCAGGTGCATGCCTGGACGGCGATGGCCGGTTGCGTGCCGCAGGTGCGCATCGATCGGGCCGAGCGGACCCTGGGCCACCGGCATCGACGTGACCACGCGCGTGGCTGCGTCCGTCGGGGCGGCGGGACGTGCCACCGCGGTCGCCTCCTTCGTGCTGCCCGAGCACCAGTACCTCGTCGTCACCGGCCGCGATGCGGTCGCTCGCATGGGCGAGGGCGCGGCCTTCACCACATGGCAGCAGGAGAGCACGCTCGTCATCGGGGACCACGTCGAGACGTTTCCCGCAGCGGACGCCTACCGGCTGATGGTGGAGGCGGTGGGCGACCGCGTCGGCGGCGGGAGCGCCTGGTGCGTGCCGCTCGACGAGTCGGTGGGCGTGTGCGCGATCCTCGACGAGGTGCGTGCGCATCCGTGACGGTGTCCCCGCGAGGAATCAGGTCGCACGCCGGTTCATCGACTGCGGGATGGCGGCGGGCATCGAGTACCTTGGGATCCCTGGCTCGGGGGAGGTAGGCACCATGCAGGCTGCCTGGTACGACGACCCCGTCGACCCGACGCGCAAGCGGTACTGGGACGGACGGAGCTGGACGCAGAACATCCTGCTGCCCGGCCCGGCACCGGTCCACCTCCCGCCACCGGGTTCCACGCCCCCTTCCCCGCCCGATGCGATCCCCGCCGTGGCTGGAGTCGGCACGACTGCGCAGGCAGGGGAGTCCGCCGTGGTGAGAGCGGCACAGGCCCCGACCCCGCACGCCTCGCTCACCACGCAGCAGCTCCTGCTCGGCCTCGGTGGCGCTCTCATCCTGACCGCGGTGATCGCCTTCATCGCCTTCATCTGGGGGACGGTCGGCCCCTATGGGCAGGCCGGGATCCTGTCGCTGGTCGCCCTCTGCTTCGGTGTCGCTGCGGTGCGCATCAGGACCCTGACGGCGACCCGTGAGACCTTCGCCGTCATCTCCTGGGGCATCTTCGCGATCCTCGTCGGCGTGGGCCCGTCGTTCGGGTTCCTGCCTGCGGACCTGTTCACGGACCTGTCATTCGCGACCGCCGCGCTGCTGTCGGTGGTCACGGCACTGACCATGGGCGCGGCACTGCGTTGGCGCTTCACGGTCCTCCGGCTCATCGGATGGGCCACGTACGTCTTGACGGTGCTCGTCGCCATCGCCGCCGTGCAGAACGGCCTGGACGTCCAGGAGCCGGCGGCGCTGTGGTCGGTGGGGCTGGCAGCGGCTGCGGCAGCAACCCTGCTCGTGCCCCGGCCGGTGACCGCGTGGTGTGCGCGCGCCGCAGTCGTGCTGCTGCTGACGGGCATGACGGGCGTGCCTGTCGTCGCCGTCGTGCTCGTGGCCTCCGTCCGCTCGCCTGCGGCCGGCGTCGCGATCCTCGTGGTCGCCGGGATCGCGGCATCGGCCTCGCGACTCTCGCGTGCGCCGCTCATCCGGGCCGCGTCTCTGACGATCGCGTCCGCAACCCTCGGGGCCGCCGCCGGCGTGCTGCTTGGCCTCGTCCCGAGCGCACCGTGGGAGGCCGCGCTGATCGCCCTGGTGGGCTGCCTGGCGACGGCCGTGACGTACGCCCGTCGCAGCTGGACCGGTGTGGTCCTGTCGACGGTCATGTGGCTGACGTGGCTGATCGGCGTGACGCAGACGAGCGCGGACGAAGACGAGTTGCTGTGGGCGGTCACGGTGTTCCTCACCGTCGTCGCCCTGTCCGCGCTGGTCTTCTCGGTCGTGAGTGCGCTGCACGACGTCGTCTTCGTGTTCGCCGGCGCCGGCTGGCTGGCCGCCACGCTCTACCTGGCGCTCACCGACGTGGACCTCGTCGAGGCCTATGCCGCCGCGTCGCTCGTCATCGTCGTCATCATGCTCGTCGTCCTCCGACGAGCGGGCACCCTTGCTGCTGCTCGCTTCCGGGAGCTCGCCATCGCAGCCGTGCTGCTCGCCACGGTGCCGAGCGCGCTCGCGGCGGTCATCGACCCCTCGGGCCCCGATACCGTGCCGCTGCACCTCGTGATCGGGCTTGGCGGGATCGCGGGCGCCTTCGCGTGGGCCGCCGTGGACCGTCGCGTGCGTCCGGTTGCGTGGCCTGCGGCGTGCCTGCTGACCCTGACGATCTGGAGTCCGATCGGCGAGATCCTGCCGGGCGAGCCCACCGTCGAGTACATCACCCTGACGGCCGCCGCGTCCTTCCTCGCCGCGGCCTGGATCGCCCTGTCGCGCAGGGCGGCCGGCCGGTTCTCCATCGTCGCGGTCCTGGTCGTCAGTGCCGTCCACACCCTCGTGCTGTGGTCCTGGCTGCTCGACCGCGAGCAGTCCGATGGCATCCCGTTCCTGCCGCCGCTGACGATCGCGATCGTCGCCCTCGGTCTCGTGACCTGGGAGTGGCTCGCGCTTCGTCGCGAGGTGACGGCCGGCTACTGGGTGGCTGCCTTCATCGTGCTCGTCACGGCGTGGATCCCCATGCTCGAGGGTGACGTCGAGTCGGCCGGGCACTACGGCGTCATCCTCGCCTGCGCCTACCTGCTCGCGAGCGTGCCCACCCTGCTGCGCCACCGCGAGCTCAACAGCATGGTCTGGCTCGCGCCCGCGGTGCTCGCCGCCACCACCCCCTACACGCTCGAGTACGGGGTGGACGCCGGACGCGCACCGATGCTGTTCGTGGTCGTGCTCGCCGTCGCCGTGGTGCTCTCGGTCGTAGGGGGCCTGCGAGGCATCGGCGGGCTGTTCGTACCGGGGATCGTCAACGTCGCCGTGATCGTCGTCGCGCAGATCGTCTTCGTCGTCGGGATCGTCCCGGTGTGGGTGACCCTCGCGGTCGGCGGGGCGGCTCTCCTCGCGGTCGGCGTCCGGCTCGAGTGGACGCGCATTGCCCTGCGGACCGGCACCACGTGGGTCCGGGCCCTCGAATAGCCAGGAGCGCGCAGTCCGCGGAGGCGGGTGCACAATGCCCGCATGATGTCCGTGATCCCGCTGGCGTTCTCGGCATCGTGGGCGAGCGGCATCAACCCCTATCTGCTTGTCCTCCTCATGGGACTCCTCGGCCGGTTCAGCGACGCCGACGTGCCCCCCGGCTTCGAGCGACTCGACGTGCTGGCGGTGTTCGCCGCCCTCGCCGTCGTCGATGCGATCGCCGACAAGATCATGCTGGTCGACTCCGCCTGGGACGCGCTGAACACCGCGATCCGCCCGATCGCCGGTGCGGTCGTGGCGGCGCTGATCGCCGCGCCCCACGTGGGCCTGCCCACCGCGGCGGTCGCGGCCGCGGGCGGGCTGGTCGCCCTGATCACGCATCTGGCCAAGGCCACCGTGCGGCTTGGCGTGAACACCTCGCCGGAGCCGGTGAGCAATGTGGCGGTGTCGGTTGCGGAGGACGTGGCCGTGTGCACCGTCGTCCTGGTGGCGGTGGTCAATCCGTGGATCGCTGCCGCCATCGCGCTCGTCCTGCTGGCCGGCGCCGTCATCGTCGCGATCGTCGTCGGCCGGACGGCTGGATCCGGCCTGCGCAGGGTGCGCGCCTGGCGAGCCCGTCGGCCAGCCGATTTCGCCCCCTGAGTGTCCCCTGCCCAACCGATGCCTCGCCACTCGTGGGGGAGAATTCGAGCCGTGGAGCCCCCACGAGAGACGAGGCATCGGAGGGTCTTCTCGATCGGGGTTGGCGACCCTCCTCGGGCTACCATCGGGCGACCCTGCGCACGTGCAGCAGGCGTGCGAAGGAGAGGTCGTCATGCGGCAGGGGATGATCCGCGCAGGGGGACTGGCCGCGGTGGCCGTCGTCGGCGTGCTGGCCTTGACGGCCTGCGGAGGCGGCACCGACTCGGCGGCGACGTCGAGCCGCGGCGAGTCGGTGACGGCACAGAGCGCAGCTGAACCACAGAGCGCAGCTGAACCACAGAGCGCAGCTGCACCACAGAGCGCCCCTGCAGCACAGAGCGCAGCTGCAGCGGAGAGCCCCGTCGTCGAGACAGCGGCGGATGGCAGTGTCCCGGACCCGTGCGGGCTGCTCTCGCAGGACGACCTGGCGACCATCCTCGGCAAGGCACCGGGCAACGGCGAACTGGCGGGCACGTCGCCGAACCTGCGGCAGGTGTGCACCTACCCGGGCGGCACGATCCTGGGCGTCGAGGTGGGCGAGGACTACGACGCCTCGCTGGCGGCCATCGAGACGGCCGGGCTCGGCGGCAGCGCGTCGGAGCTCAAGGGCGTCGGCGAGAGGGCCGTCTTCGTGACCTATGACATGGGCGTCGTGCAGGTGTTCGCGCTCCAGGGCGGCTACATGGTCGACGTCACCGGCATGCTCTCGAAGAAGCAGGCGATCGCGCTCGCAGAGGCCATGCTCTCGGCGCTCTGAGGATGGTCCGGCACGGCAGGGGAAGGGTGGGAGCATGGGCGAGGGCCTGGCATCGAGACGGGACTTCATCAAGATGGCGGGGATCGGGGCCAGCGTGGTCGCCTTCCCGCAGGCCCTTGGCATGTCGCCTGCGTCGGCTGCGACGTCGGCACCGGCGTCGGGCGCGGCTGCCGGCCGAACGGTGCCGTACCGGGTGGGCAGGTGGCTGCCATCCGACCAGGCGGTGCTCAGCAGCTGGCTCGAGGACCACATCAGGGCCGTAGATGCGCATCCGCAGCCCCTTCTCCCGTCGGTCGAGAGGCTGAAGGACCTCATCGAGAGCGATCCCGAGATCTACATGTACTTCCACCTGATGTTCGAGCAGCTGCCCCACCGGCCGAAGTTCGCCGAGACCTCCTTGAACCGTCCGCAGGTCCGCGACTACGAGCACATGCTCGCGCTGATCAACGGCATCCTGACGACCGCTCCCGCGTTCAACACCACCGGCCTCGTCGGGTTCCCCATCAACGCCATCCTCGACTGGCCCATGGGAACGGAGGGCGGATTCGCCGCATTCCTCAATGACGACGTCAATGCCGCGTTCAAGGGGATCCTCAATGCGTGGGCGGTGTTCCTCGGCTCCGCGGACTCGACCTACGTGCTGGGCAAGGACCCCCGGCACGGCTGGTTCGGTCGCGAGGCCATGGCCGCGATGCCGGACTTCGACGCGGAGTTCCGGTGCGACCCGTCCCAGCCGCACCACGGATTCACGTCCTGGGACGACTTCTTCACGCGGGAGTTCCGACCGGGCCAGCGGCCGGTCGCCTCACCGCGCGACAGCGGGGTCATCGTCAACGCCTGCGAGTCCGCGCCCTTCCGCATCGCCCGAAGGGTCAAGCGGGTCGACCGATTCTGGATCAAGGGCCAGCCGTACTCGTTGCGCCACATGTTCGCCGACGATCCGGTGAACGAGAGCTTCGTGGGCGGCACCATCTACCAGGCCTTCCTCAGCGCGCTGAGCTACCACCGCTGGCACAGCCCGGTGAGCGGAACCATCGTCAACTCCTACGTCATCGACGGTTCGTACTACTCCGAGACTCCCGCCGTGGGCTACGACCCGGCGGGTCCGAACGACTCCCAGGGCTACATCACCGAGGTGGCCACGCGTGCCGTAGTCCTGATCGAGGCCGACGATCCGCGGATCGGGCTCATGTGCTTCATGCCGGTGGGCATGGCGGAGGTCTCCACCTGCGACGTGACGGTCGATGTCGGCCAGCACGTCGACAAGGGCGACGAGATCGGCATGTTCCACTTCGGCGGGTCCACGCACTGCCTGATCTTCCGACCGGGCGTGCGGCTCCACTTCGACCTGCACGGGCAGGAGCCCGGCCTGGAGTCGAGCAACATCCCGATCAATTCGGCCATCGCCCGGGTAACCTGAACGGGTGCGCTACCAGCCGCCCTCGGCCCGGCGGTTGTAGCGGACATCGGTGTCGCCGAGGTCGAAGACCAGCAGCTTCTGCTCGGTGAACCGCTCGAGGAACCATTGCGACAGCTCGCGGCCGACGCCGCTGTTGCCGGTGCCACCGAACGGGGCGAGCTGGTCCCAGTAGTTGCTGGTCTCGTTGATGTTCACCGTGCCGTGCTGGAGCGCCTCGCCGACCCGCCAGGCGGTCGCCAGGTCGCGGGTCCACAGCGAGGCGATGAGGCCCAGCTTGCTCGAATTGGCGATCTCGACGGCCTCGGCGATCGACGAGATCCGGATGATCGGCGCCACCGGGCCGAAGGTCTCCTCCTGCGCGATGAGCATCGCCGTGGTGACGCCCGTGAGGATCGTGGCAGGGAAGAAGAGCCCCTCCTGCGGTCCGAACTGCGTGATCTCGGCGCCCCGTGCGCGGGCGTCCTCGACATGGGCGACGACCCGCTGAAGCGTCCCCTCGTTGCGCAGCGGTCCCATGTCGGTCTCGTCGTCGCCCGGATCGCCGATCCGCAGCTGGGATGCCCGAGCCGTGAGCTTCGCCACGAACTCGTCGTGGACGTCCTCGTGAACCAGCAGGCGCTCGCCGGAGGTGCAGACCTGGCCGGCGTAGTAGAAGCAGGCGTTCATCGCGCCTTCGACCGCGGCGTCGATGTCGGCATCGGCCAGCACGATCACCGGCCCGTCGCCGCCGAGCTCGAGAAGGTGCGGGCGCAGCGCGGCCTTCGCGGCGATGCGCTTGCCCGTGGCGGTCGAGCCGGTGAAGAACAGGCCGTCGACATCCTCGTGGTCGACGACCGCCGCGCCGACGTCACCGAAGCCGTGCACGACGTTCAGCACGCCCGGCGGGAGGCCGGCCTCCTCGCAGATCTCCGCGACCATGTTGCAGCAGAGCGGGGAGAACTCCGACGGCTTCCATACGACCGTGTTTCCCGCGGCGATCACGTGCGCGAGCGCGATCGACGAGATGTCGGTCGGGAAGTTGTACGGCGTGATCACGCCGACGACGCCGAGCGGACGGTGCGTCAGGACGAGACGCTTGTTGTTGGTCTGCTCCTGCGTGGACGGGAAGGACAGTCCGCGATGCCGAAGCACCTCCTCGCCCGCCTTCTGCCACGACGGGGCCGCGTACTCGTGCACCTCCTCCCGCGCCTCGGCAACCGTCTTGCCGATCTCCACGATGAGGACCTGGGCGACCGCCTCGGCGCGCTGGGCGAAGAGGGCGTGGATCTGCCGCATGACCTTGACGCGCTCGATGAGTGGCATGGCCGCCCAGTCCGGCTGGGCGGCACGCGCAGCCGCGACCGCCCGATCGACGTCGCCGGCATCGCAGCGCGCCACGTCGGCGAGCAGCGCACCCGACTGCGGTGAATGCACCGGGAAGGTGCCGCTCGCGCCATCGACCCACGAACCGCCGATGAGTGCCTGGGTGGGGAACTGCTGAGTCATATGCGTCCGCCTCGCTCGAGTGTGACGGCCAAGGTAGCCGATGGACGGACCCCCGTGCGTGTTGACGAAAATGGCCGTTTCGGATAGCAACCTGTCACGATCTATGACACGATCCATGCGGCGAGTTCGGGGGTCTCGTCCAAGACGCCAGCGCCCCGTCCTCGGGGGCCAGAGCCCGTTCGGGGGAACGCCGAGGACGGGGTGCTGACGCCGTCAACTGCCGCGTTGGCTTCACGCCCGTGGGAGCTATCGACCATCGAATCCGCGGAGAATGCCCACATGAGCGCGAGCAGACGCCCCGGCCGGCCGGCGACCATGAACGACGTCGCGGCCCTCGCCGGGGTGTCCCGGTCGCTTGTCTCCGCCGTCATGCGCGGCATCCCGGGGGCCAGCGAGTCGACCCGTCAGCGCATCCTCGACGCCGCCACCGATCTCGGATACCGGCCCGACGAGCGCGCCCGCATGCTGCGCAGCAACCGCAGCCATCAACTTGGTGTCACGTTGACGGCCATCCATCCGTTCCACGCTGCGCTCGCGGAGCACATTCACGATGCCGCCGAGCGAGCCGGGTATGACGTGACCATGACCCTGGTGACGGCCCAGCGGCCGCTCGGTCGCGCTGTCGACGTGCTGCTGCGCCAGCGGGTGGATGCCCTCCTCCTCGTCGGCCCCACCGATCCGCCGCACGAGATCGTCGCGCTGGCCGCCCAGGCGCCGACCGTCGTGGTGGACGGCTGCATCGACGAGCCAGGTCTCGATGCGCTGCGCATCGATGACACGGCGGCGATGCGGCTGACCATCGAGCATCTGGCGGGCCTGGGGCACCGGGACATCTGGCACGTGGACGGCGGCGGCTGGGTCAGCGCGGCGCCCCGCCGCGCCGGATACGTCACGGCCATGGACGAGGCCGGGCTGCACGACCACGCTCGCGTCGTCCCCGGCGGGGGCACCTGTACCGAGGGAAGCCGTGCGGCCGGCAGGATCGCAGACGGAGGATCCCTGCCGACCGCGCTTGCGGTGTACAACGACGTCGCGGCCATCGGGCTGGTGGGCACCCTCGCCCACCGCGGCATCCGCGTTCCGGGGGACCTGTCCGTGGTGGGATTCGACGACATCCCCGAGGCGGCCCTTGAGCACGTCCGGCTCACCACGATCGTCCAGCACTCCGAGGACCTCGCCGCAGCTGCCGTGGCACGGGCCATCGCCCGGGCGGAGGGTGCGGAGCCCGAGGGGCTTCGGCTGCTGGCGCCGGGGTTGGCGGTCCGGTCAAGCACCGCCGGGCCACGGACGTAGCATGCTCCTGACCCGCTGCCGCGGGCGCCAACGACTCCCGGAGGTAGGAATGGCAACGACGCGACGCGCTGCAGCGCTGTGGAACGGCAGCCTGATGGAGGGCAGCGGCCAGGTCACCCTGGAATCGTCCGGGGTGGGCACCTTCCCGGTCTCGTGGCCCGCGCGCTCGACGGAGGCCAACGGCGTGACCAGCCCGGAGGAGCTCATCGCCGCAGCGCACTCGACCTGCTTCTCCATGGCCCTGTCGCATGGCCTGGCGCAGGCCGGCACGCCACCGCTGAGGCTCGAGACCTCGGCTGAGGTGGATTTCCAGCCCGGCACGGGCATCACGGCGATCCGACTCGAGGTGCGCGGCGAGGTGCCCGGCCTCGACGCGGAGGGATTCCGTGCGGCGGCCGAGGCGGCCAAGGAGGGCTGCCCGGTCAGCCAGGCACTGAAGGCGGTGCCCATCACGCTCACCGTCCTGGACTGAGAGCGTCGGCCATCCTGGCGGCGCCTCACAGCGCCAGGATGGCCCAGCCGCAGGGGGGCAGGTGCACTGCGCGGGCGTCATCGGGCCCGCCCAGACGCCCTTCGCCCGCGAGCACGGTCGTGGCGCCGGGCGCGGCCAGCGTGACCGTGTCGACCGACAGGCTGAGGGCCACCCGGAGGGCGTGCTCCCCCGCGTGCGCGGTGTAGACGATGCGGTCGCTCTCGACCGACTCGATGCGCGTCTGCGCCCGGTGCAGCCAGGGGTGCCGCCTCCTGAGCCCGATGAGCAACTGGTGGAGCCGGTAGACGGGCCAGCCGTCCGGCGACAGGCCTGCGGGCGAGTCCGGGAAAGCGGGTCGAACGGCGTCGTCGCCGCCTTCGCGCTCCTCCTTCACGCCCCGGAAGCCCTGCTCGTCGCCGGCATAGATCGACGGCGTCCCGCCCACGGTCATCAGGATGACCAGGGCGTGCGCCAGGTGCCGGTCATCGGTGAGCCGGCTGGCAATCCGAGTGACGTCGTGGTTCCCGACGAAGGTGAGCGGCGCGAACTGGGCGACGAGGTCGTCGTGACGGGTGAGGGTCCAGGCCAGCTCGTGGAAGTTCGCGTCGTTGAGCGAGCTCCACGTGGACTTCCACAGCTCGTACTCGGTCACCGAGTCCAGGCCGCTGTCGTGCAGGTAGCCGGCGTAGTCGCCGTGGATGAGCTCACCCACGAAGTACGCGTCAGGGTGTCGGGCGCGCACGCGGCGCAGCACCTCGGCCCAGAAGGTCGCGGGGACCGCGTAGGCCGCGTCCAGCCGCCAGCCGTCCGCCCCCCGGGCGAGCCAGTGGCACATGACGGCGACGACGAGGTCGACGACCGCCGGCTCGGCATGGTTCAGCGTGACCAGCTGCCGGTGTCCCTCGAAGTGCGCATAGTCCGGCTCGCCGCAGGCGTCGCCGGAGCCCGGCCAGTGGAGGTGGAACCAGCTGCCGGCGGCGGACCCCGGTCCCTGCGCCACGGCCTCCTGGAACAGGGGGAAGTCCCTGCCCACATGGTTGAACACTCCGTCGAGCAGCACGCGGACGCCTCGCGCGTGGGCCTCACGCACGAGTTCGTCGAAGTCGTCCTCGTCGCCGAGTCGGCGGTCGATCGCGAAGTAGTCGACGGTGTCATAGCCGTGCGAGGCGGACTCGAAGACCGGCCCGAGCAGCAGCCCGGAGGCGCCCATCTCGACGAGGTAGTCGAGCCAGCCGACCAGGCGCGGCAGTCGGTGCACGGTCGGCTCGTCCGCGGGCAGGGCCGTCGGCTCGGCGCCCACGAAGCCCAGCGGAAACACCTGCCACCACACCACGTGCTCCACCCAGGACGGCATCACCAGCCTCCGATCACGCGAATGTCCTGGTCATCCTCGCAGCATCGGCACACGGACGGCGGCCGTCGGCCCGAGTCCGTAGGGTGTCAGGAGGCAGTTCACGAACTGGGGGAGCGCGATGGGCGACAACGATCCGCTGGAGGGTCCGGACGAGGACCTGTGGGCGCGGCTCGACACGGCGGAGGGCGCCGAGCGTGGCTGGCTGCTGCAGGAGCTCGGCGAGCGCAAGTTCCGCAACGGCGACTTCGAGGACGGTGCGGCCCTGCTCGAGAGCGCAGCCCAGTCGTTCCTGTCCGCAGGACTCGACTCGGAGTCCGCGAACTCCCTCTACTGGCTCGCGCAGACGCTGCGGCGGGCCGACCGCGCCGACGAGGCGATCACCGTGTTCCGGCAGTCCTCGGACCTGTTCCGCGAGGTGGGCGACGAGAGCCAGCTCGCGGCGTGCCATCAGGGCGTGGGCATCACCCTGTCCGACACGGGTCGCGATGAGGAGGCACTGGCCGACCTCGAGTCCGCCGAGCGCCTCCACGAGGCGGCCGGTGATCTGGAGGAGAGCGGCCGCTCGGCCATGGCCCGCGGCCAGGCGCTGGGCAGGCTGGGCCGGCAGGCACAGGCCCTCGAGGTCTTCCGTCGGGCCCGTTCGCAGTTCCGGCGGGTCTCCGAGGCCTCCCTGGTCGTGTGGGCCGACGACCGTGCTGCGGCCGCGCTGATCGACCTCGGCCAGGTGCGCGAGGCGATCGAGATCCTGCGCAACTGCCTGCTGGTCATGGAGAACAGCGGCCGTCACATCGATCGCGCGTATGCCGCCTACCGGCTGGGCTGGACGCTGCGCATCGATGACCGCAACGAGGAGGCGCTGCCCTACCTGAGCCAGGCGCATGCGGAGTACGCGGAGGAGGGCAACCTGCACGGCATGGCGGGTTGCGATCTCGAGGCCGGACACGCCTACTCCGGCCAGGGCGACTGGGTCGAGGCCGAACGGCTGTACGTGAAGGCCAGGGCCACGTTCGACGCGCTCGGGGACGACCACTCGATGGGCCTCGCCGATGCCGCCCGCGCCCACGTGTTCCGCGTGCGCGGCGACATCGATGCCGCCCTGCACATCGAGTCCATAGCCCTCGAGCATGCCCGCGAGACCGAGAACGGCTGGCTGGTCACGACGCTCGTCACGCGTATGGCCGACGACCTGGTGAACGTCGGACGCGCCCGCGAGGCGCTCGACCTGCTCTCCGACCCGGGCAGCACGCCGCTCCCGCTCGGCGACGAACTGCACGAGCAGAACTTCCGGCGCTACGTGCATGCCTCGGCAGCCCTGGCCGTGGGCGATGCCGCAGGCGCCCGGGCACTTACCGAGCTGGGGATCTCCGAGCTCACCGGAACCGATGCGATCGAGCGGCTCGCCGACATGCACCGTGTGCACAGCGAGATCGTGCGGTCCGACGACGTCGATGCGGCCAACCGCGAACTGGCCTTCGCCGTTGCGCTCTACCTGGCCGCCGGCCAGGTAGAGAAGGCCACCGAGAATTTCAGCGGTGTTCCTGCCGTCCGAGTCCGGACCCTCGGTCGTCCCGGGTACCTTCGAGCTCACCTCGCAGGGCCCGGCCAGTCCGCCCGCGCCACCCATCACCTGATGGCGGCCCCGCCCCGTCCGATGCCTCGCCACTCATGGGGGGAATTGCCGTTGCGGAGCCCCCACGAGTGCCGACGCATCGTGAGAATCGTCATCGGACGACACGTGGTACGAGCCCGCACGCTGTGGTGCCTGCCCGCCGGCATGGGACCAGCTAGCCGACGATGACCTGGCGCTGGGCCCGCAGCGACATCACCAGCGCGATGATCCAGCCGACCACTGTCCAGCCGAGCAGCAGGTTCACCCAGAACACGGACCAGTGCGGCACGTCGCGGACCGCGGCGAGCGCCCACGGCAGCATGTAGCCGGCGGTGAGGATCGCGACGATGACGGCCACGACCTTCGTGGTCGTCCAGGACGGGTGCTCGGGCTCGACATGGACGCTGCTCATGCAGGCGATGCTACCGAGGGGCGGCAGCCACCGGCGGGCCAGCCGCGTCGGCCTGAGCGTCAGGCCGGGGCAGCGCCACACGGAGCTCCGCCTTGATGCGGCCGGGCCGGTTGCTCATCACGAGCACGCGGTCGGAGATGTAGACGGCCTCCTGGACGTCGTGCGCCTCCGTGAGGTACGGCTCATAGGTGACGGCCACCGGCACCTTGCCGGCTGCCAGCGCGGTGTTGACCCCCGTGTCGGCGTTGAAGTCGACGATGCTGGCGTCGACCCCGTTGCCGGCGAAGTAGCCCTCCTGCTGCGTGATGTACCAGGCGCCGTAGCCCAGCCAGGGCTGGGTGCCCATGTTCACTGCGACCGCAGGGGGTGCGGAAACGCCGGACGCGGCGATTGCCGCGATGGCGGTCAAGGAGATGCGGCGGGCAGACAACGGGCGCGTCATGGGGTTCGGTCATGGGCTGGTGGATCGCCTCGACGCCACATCCTCCCGCATGGCGATCGGATCTCTGCCCGGGGTCTGCGCGTGGGTGACTTGACCGACGCGGCGAGACCGGGGGCCACGGACGCTGCAGTGCCCGAGCGGCCGGCGGCCTCGGGCGCACAGGTAGCGGGAATCAGGCCGATGGGCCAGGTTCGACGGACTTCGGCGGCTCGCCTTCTGGGGGTGCATCGGCGGTCGGCTCCTCGCCTGGGTCCGCCCGCCCCTCGCCGGTGAGCTCGGCCTTGACGGCATCGAGCAGCCTGGCGGTGGCGTCCTTGGTCGCGGCGGCCACGTCGGGATCCGTCGTGGTCTCGTCGAGCTTGGCCATGGCGGCCTTGAGGGCGGACGTCACCTCCTCGACGGGTCCGCCGTCGGCCTCGGTCCGGGCCGACCGCATGGCATCGCCCGCATCCAGTGCGTGCTCCTTCAGCCTCTTGCCGAGGGTCCGGAAGGACGCGCCTACGCCCTGCCAGTCCGCGTGATCGCTGTCTGCCATGGTGACCTCCTCGTTGCGGGTGTACCGCCACCAGTATGCGTCGGCAGCGCGCGATCCCACCCCTGGACCGCTCAGTCCGTCGAGTCCCCGATGCCTCGCCACTGGTGGGCGCCTGCGGGGCTCCGAAATCGAGGCTCCGAAATCGAGCCACGAGTGACGAGGCATCGGTTGCGTCCAGCAACGCGTGGCGAGGCTGCGGGGATGCGATCAGGGATCCGGCAAGGAGGCGGACACGAGGGCTCACGTGCATGGGTGGGCCTCCTCGCTCGGTGGAGACGTCAGCATCGCCGGTCGTGATGGCTGTATCGGCCGGACACGCCCAGCGATGCGCCACGCTGGTGGGGATGCTTCCCCGGAGCCGATCTGCCGCCGTTGGCATCGGGGGAGTCAGCCCTTCGCCGCGGAGGCGTCGTAGTCGTCGCGTGCGGCGAGCACGTCGGGCATGTGCCTGATGGCCCAGGCCTCGAGCGCGGCGATGGGGCGTCGCAGCGTGCGCCCGAGCGCCGTGAGCTCGTAGTCCACGCGTGGGGGGACCACCGGGTGCACCGTGCGCGTCACGAGGCCGTCACGCTCGAGGCCACGCAGGGTCTGCGTGAGCATCTTCTGGCTGACTCCCTCGAGTCGTCGGGAGAGCTCGGTGTAGCGCAGGGGCCCGGCCGAGAGGGCGCCGATCGCGAGGACGGACCACCGGTCGCCGATGCGGTCGAGGACCTGGCGGCTCGGACAGTCGCGGGCGTAGGGATCCCATGGGCGCGGCTCGCTCACGTGACACTCTCCATGAGATATGTATACCACTTTCAGGTGCTCACTCTCCAGTGGGAATGATCCTGGCGGACACTCGGTTGCGAGCACTGAACGGACGCATTCGGCGTCCGCGCAGATGCCAGGAGCGCACATGACCATCCTCGTCACCGGAGCGAGCGGCCAGCTCGGCCGGCTCGTCGTCTCATCCCTTCTCGGGCGCGGCGTGGCCGCCGACGAGATCGTCGCGGCCGCCCGCGATACCGGGAAGGTCGACGACCTTGCAGCGCAGGGAGTCCTCGTCCGTCGGGCCGACTACGCCGAGCCCGACTCCCTCGACGCCGCTTTCGCCGGAGTCGACCGGCTGCTGCTGATCTCGAGCAGCGAGATCGGTCAGCGGGTCGCCCAGCACGCCAACGTGGTCGCGGCGGCGGTGCGCGCGGGCGTGGCCCTCATCGTCTACACGAGCATCGCGAACGCCCCGACGTCGAGCCTGCAGCTGGCCGGGGAGCACGTCGAGACCGAGAGGGTGATCGTCGCCTCCGGAATCCCATACGTGTTCCTGCGCAACTCCTGGTACACCGAGAACTACACCGCTCAGATGCCCGGGTTTCTGGCGCACGGAGTGGCCGGTTCGGCCGGGCAGGGCCGGGTCAGCGCAGCGACTCGCGCCGACTTCGCGGACGCCGCCGCGGCCGTCCTCGTCAGCGACGGGCACGAGGGCTCGGCGTACGAGCTCGGCGGAGCCGACTTCACCATGTCCGAACTGGCAGCCGAGGTCAGCCGCCAGAGCGGCTCCGACGTCAGGTACTCGGACCTCCCGGAGGATGCGTACCGGCAGGTGCTCATCGGCGCAGGGCTGCCCGAGGCCTACGCGGCGCTGCTGGCCGACTCGGACCGCGGGATCGCGGCCGGCGACCTGCTCGTCGCGGCCGGCGATCTTGAACTCCTGATCGGGCGTGCGCCGACGTCGCTCGCGGACGCCGTGGCCCTGGCGCTGGCCTGATCCCTGCGGTTCCTCGCCACTTGTGGGTGCCTCCCGCCCCCACGATTCCGCCCACAGGTGGCGAGGCTTCGCATTCCACCGTGCCAGCGGCTGCCGTCGGTCATCTGTCCGCAGTGCCACTGCGGGCCCCGTTCGTCATTTCCCGGACGTGGCGCCACTGAGACCCACGGGCGCGATCACGTGGCCCTGACAGACGACAACGGTCCCGCCCGGCAGCGTCGTCGCCCGGATCGGCAACCGGTCGTGGATGAGGACGATGGAGTCCGGGTCGCCACCTGCTCGCGAGAAGTGCCGTCGTGGGCCCGCTCGACCGCGATGGCCGGGGCGGGGTCCAGAATTCGCTAGCCTTCGACGAGGGAGCCGAAGGCGGCCAGGGTGGCCCGGACGTATCCGAGGTTGGCGCGGCCGGCCTGCCACTCCAGTGCGAGGTGAGCGCACTCGGACAGGGCTGACTCGAACCTGTCCAGCTCGCCGTCCGCGGCCAGGCCGCCCGCCAGGTAGAGGGTGCCGCAGTCGGCCTCGTCCGGACGATCGCCGGCTTCCCACCTGGCGATGTCCTCGGGTCCGAGGAATCGGCTCGTCCAGTCGAACGACACGCTGCGGGTGCCGTCCGTCTCGTCGGTGGTCCAGTCGATGAGCAGGTCGGCATGCTGGCGCCCGGTCGACTCCCTGCTCTCCGGTTCCGGCACCGCCGCGATCCGCAGCCGCTGGCAGGCCTCGGACGCCTCCTCGTCGGTCAGGACCAGCCGGTGTCGTGACGCCTCCTGGCACTCCGCGCGGCAGGCGGCGACGACCACGCGTCCGGGTTCGACTCGCAGTGTCAGGGTCGACGAGGGTCCCGCGACCCCCTCGCAGCCGCCGACGGCGACGGTCACGCTCGCAGGATCGACGGGGCGCATCGCTTCGTGGGCGGCCGCGGCAGCAGGCCCGGTGACCGGGGCGGCTGCTGGCGCCTGGACCGTCGTGCCGCTCGAGATCATCATGTCCGCGATCGCCCGGGCCAGTGCCTGGTCCCGCTGCTGCTGGACCCGCGGTGAGGGCGGCATGGCGGCGACGACGACGAGTCCGAAGACGCTGAAGAAGAGGCCGTAGACGGCGCCCTCCCACTCGCGGCCCTTGGTGGAGCCGATAGCCGCTCCTGACAGGGCGGTCACGGCGACCACCACCACGATAAGCCAGCCCATGCGCCACTCCCCATCCGTCGCGAATCCGCCTCGGCATCATCGCACCCGCAGGTGCCCGGACCTGACGCGCGACACTGAGACCCATACGCACCGCGCCGCGCAGATCCTCGCGTGGGTGCTGCGTGGCTCGCTGGTGCGCCAGGACTCCATGGGTCACGCCAGGGTCGTCTACCCGGGGCTGGCTCAGCGGATGAGCGACGGCACGGGCATGTCTCGCTCCGAGAGGAGCGACGCGTCGTGGCAGCAGGCGATGATCGCCGTTCGTCCCCAGAGTCCGGGAGGAGCCCACACAGTCCGATGCGATCGCTGCGCATGTCCCTGCGCGACAATCGCACCTGTGACCGTTGACGGCGATTTCGACTTCGTGAGGCTTCACCACGTCCAGTTGGCGATTCCGGCTGGCGGCGAGGACGCCTGCCGGGCCTTCTGGGGCGCGACGCTGGGCATGGTGGAGCTGGAGAAGCCGCCGGCACTGGCAGCCCGAGGCGGGTGCTGGTTCCGTGGCGGCGGGGTTGACCTGCATCTCGGTGTGGAGCGGGACTTCTCGCCGGCGAGGAAGGCGCACCCCGGCATCGTCGTCAACGACCTGCCCGCTCTGGCCCGACGGTTCGAGGGCTCCGGAGTGGCTGTCACGTGGGACGACGACTTCCCGGGATTCTCTCGGTTCTACGCGGCGGATCCGTTCGGGAATCGCCTTGAGTTCCTCGAACCGCATCGCGCCTAGCGGACCCGACGGCGCATCGACTTCATCACGCATCCACCACTTCCAGCTCGTTCTCGGTGAGGTGGCATCGCCGATGGGGCAACGCAGTTCGCTCAGGGGGGTGGTGGGTCGGGGTCGGTTGTGTCCTGGGTCGTGGTGCTCTGGGGTGGGTCGAGGACGGGATGGGGCGGGGGTGTCGTGGTGGTGGGCCAGAGGCGAGGTCCAGGTGCAGGAGCCGTCTTCGGCGGAGTGGGTGATCGTGCCAGCCGGAGTGGGTCTTGAGCTGGTGGTGGCGCACGCACAGGGCGCCGAGATTCGCGCGGCTGGTCTCGCCGCCGTCGCTCCAGGGGAGGGCGTGGTCGAGCTGGCAGCCGGTGGCGCGGTGCTGGCAGCCGGGGAACCGGCAGGTGCGGTCGCGGGTGGTGACGAACTCCCGCAGCCGCTCAGGGATGCGGTAGCGCGTGCGGCCGACGTCGAGCAGGTGCCCGGTGATCGGGTCGGTCACCAGGCGGCGCAAGGTGGCGCCGGTGTCGGGGTCGGCGAGCAGGTCGCGGATCTCGTCGATGGCGGCGTCGATGCGGGGGCCGCGACCCGAGCCCGCCGCCAGCTGACCGGGGGCTGTGGACAGGCCGAGCAGCGCATCCAGCGGGATGGTCACCTCGACGTGGACGCGTACCCGCGGCGACGGATCGGGGGTGCCTGCCTGGGTCCTCGCGCCCGTCAGGATCATGCGGGCCAGGACCTCGGTGCGCCGTTCGCCGATGGTCGCGTCGCGCTCGAGGCGTCCGTCGGCCTCCAGCCGCGGGTCGGTCGCCGCGGCGTCGATCGCCGACAGGCAGGCCAGGGCCCCGGTGGTGGCCATCCGGGCGATGAGCAGCGAGTGGCCGTCCTGCTCGGCGGTGACCCACACGTCGCGGGCGCACCGCGCCTGCCGCCGCCGGCGCTCCATCCCCTCGGGGTCGATCGCCAGCACCACCCGGGCCGCCCGCTGCCGCGTCAGCGCCACGGTGGCCCGCCGCGCGGTGGGCAGGACCCGGTCCTGCAGCACCGCGCAGGCCCGCGCGATGCACCGGCGCCAACGCGGCGCGCTCGGCATCGGAGACGACCGTGCCGGTGACCGCGTCCGCCCCGGGCAGGCGCCCGGCGGCCTCCGCGACGACGGTCGCATGCCGGGCGGTGATCTGGCCGCCCGCGAGCGCATCCAGGGTCCGGGAAAGCGGCCCGACCAGCAGCCGGGCGGCCTGGATCCGCGCGTGCGCCTGCTGCGGGCTGATCCGCAGCGCCGCCGCGTACTCCTCCCGCGCCGCATCGCTGATGCGGATCACCCGCACGCCATCGGTCTCCCGGTGGCGGGGGTGATCCTGGTACCGATCGGGAGCCGCATCGACGGCGGCATCGCCACGCACGTACAGCTCCTGCGTCACCGGATGCCCAGACACCGCCGCCACCGTGACCTGCGCCTCGACCGCCGCCAGCGACGCGACCTGCCGCGCCAGCACCTGCACGAACACGATCGCCTCGTCCGGTGCCAGCGCCGACCGGTCCACCCCCAGCAGCGCCCCCAGCACCGGCAGGCACGGCGCCATCACCAGCAACCCCGCGAGCAGCTCACCCGTCGGCAGGCCCACATCCACCACGCCATCAGCCGCCTGCGGAGTCAGGACATCCCAGAAGTCGGGGGCATCGACCAGCACCTCCGCGACGAACCCCGCATCGAACCCCGGACCCAGGTCGTCCGGGTCGAACACCGGCGGCCAGCACTCCGCAAGCACGCACGAGGCCCCAACCGGGCCACCACCATGTTCGAACATGCGTTCGAGACTACCCCAAACCCCTGACACTGCAACCACTTCCCACTCGCATCGTTAGCATCTCGCGGTCCTGTTCGCGTTCCGCCGAGAGCTCTGCACTGGGTCGAATTCTGCAGCCCCGCTGCTTGGGGATGGGGACCGTGTCCAGGAAGCCCAGGACGAGGCGGGCAACATGACGCGGGCGCTGGAACAGGAAGGAATGGCCGGCACCGGGCACGAGGGACAGGCGCGCGCCGGGGATCAGTGCCGCCATGCGACGGCTGTTGACGGGTGGCGTGATGACGTCCCTCGCTCCGGTGATCACGAGGGTCGGAATGCTCAGCCCGTGAAGGGAGTCGCGGTTGGCGTTGCTGCGCAGCCACGGATCCTCGGCGGCGACCATCGCGTCGTAGGTGGACGAGGGGACGGGGCCCGAGGGGTAGGCGCCGGTCTCGAGGGCGCTCGCGAGTCGGCGCAGGAACGACCGACCGGCCGACTGCGCGACCGACGTCCTCGGGTAGTTCGTCGCGAGGTACGCCGCGTCGTCGCCCGCGGGGTCGCTGTCGGCCTGCTGGACCCAGGGCGGACCGAGAACGGCGTCGTCTCCGCCCGGATTCGTCGCGGCCAGCACCAGTCGACGGACGAGCTGCGGGTGACGGACCGCGAGCCGCTGGGCGATGAATCCGCCCATCGACCAGCCGAGGACATCGACGGACGCGCCGGGCAGCACGCGCCGCAGCAGCGCAGCGGTCCAGTCCGCGGCCGAGTCGAATCGCCACCGGCCCGGTGCCGGCCCCGACTGCCCCAGTCCCGGGTAGTCGAAGACGATGACGCGTCGTGACACGGCGAGGCCTGCGAGCAGCGCCGGGTCCCACTCGTTCATCGGCGATCCGGTGCCGTTGAGGAGCAGCAGGGCCGGGCCCGTGCCGATCTCGGACCAGGCGATGGACGTTCCGGCTGCGTCGGTCGTGTGGACGCGCAGCCGGACGTCCCGCCAGCCGGAGTCGCCGGCCGCCTCGGCGGCGAAGGCCGGGGCAGCACTCGCCAGCAGGAGCGTCAGGGAGAGCAGGATCGTCCTGATGGCTCGCACGGGGCCGATGCTAGGGCCACCCAGGTGGCCCCTGGCTCGAAGGTGATCCTCGAGGGGAGGATGCCGATCGCGACGCCAGGTGACGAGCGACGCCCGGTGACGAGCACTGCTTCGCCGCGAAGCGAGGCAGGTCGGGGTCGGTCAGCTCGGTGGGCGGCGCGCGAGCCGCCTGAGGGCCACCGCCCCGAGGCCTGCCGCGATGAGCGCGGCGGCGGCCCCGAGCGCGAGGGCCCAGCGCGGCCCGGCCTGCTCGGCCACGAAGCCGATGATCGGTCCGCCGACCGGAGTGGTTCCGATGAAGGCGACGGTCCACAGTGCCATGACCCGTCCGCGCATCTCCGGCGCCGCCGTCAGCTGCAAGGTGGTGCTGCCCGTCGACAGGAACCAGATGCTTGCCGCGCCCACGGCGACGAGGGCGCCCGACGCGGCGACGAGAGTGGGCGAGAGGACGACCAGGAGCACCGTACCGCCGAAGGCTGCCGCGGCCAGGGCCATCGTCCGGATGCCACTGCCGGGACGACCCGCGCTCACGAGCCCACCGATCACCGCGCCCACCCCCATCGCTGCCGTCACGGCTCCGAGGCTGCCCGCGCCACCGTTGAAGGTCTCGGTCGCGAGGGCGGGCAGGCTGATCTGGAACTCGTAGGTCAGCGTGCCGACGAGCGCCATCATCAGCAGCGGAACGAGCAGGTGCGGGTCGTGGCGCACGTAGCGCAGGCCGTCCCTGAGCTGGCCCGGGCCGCGCGGCACCGGCTCGGTCGGTCGCAGCTCGGAGCGATTCATCACGGCGTACGCGCCGATCACCGCGATGAAGCTGACCGCGTTCACCAGGAAGCAGGTGCCCAGGCCCGCCGTGGCGATGAGCACGCCGGCGATCGCCGGGCCCACCGCGCGTGCCACGTTGACGAGGACCGCGTTCAGGCTGACGGCGTTGCGCACCATCTCGACGGGCACCATCTCGCGGACGAATGCCTGGCGGCCCGGGTTGTCGACGGCGTTGATCAGCCCGAGGCCGATCGACAAGGCGAGCACCCACCCGAGGTTGACCGTGCCGGTGACCGTCAGGAGGCCCAGGGCGAGGGCCTGCCCCGCCGCGGCTGACTGCGTGCCGATCAGCAGGCGTCGCTTGTCCATCCGGTCGACGAGCAGTCCGCCGTACGGACCGAGGAGGAGGACCGGCAGCGACTGGAGCGCGATCGCGAGCCCGAGCCACGTGGCGGAGCCCGTCAGTGTCAGGACGAGCCAGGCCACGGCGACCGACTGCATCCATGTGCCGGTGAGCGACACCGCCTGGCTGAAGAAGAACGTGCGGTAGTTGCGGTTGGCCAGGGACGCGAAGGTGGCCGAGCGCCGGGTCGAGGCGGGCTCGGTCATCGCGCCCAGAGTATGCGGCGGACGTGGCCGGGGTCGCGAGTGGGCTCCGACGTGGGGAGCGGGCCCACGACCGGGCAGCGCATGTCAGCGCGTCGCCTGCAGGTACCGGTCGACGATCGCCTGCGGCACGCGGCCCCGCGCATTGACCTCGATGCCCTGCTCGAGCGCCCACGTGCGGACCGCCCCCGGGTCAACGTCGCCGCCTGCCCGCAGAGCCCGCTCCGTGCCCGGGCGGAGCGCCCTTGCTCCCGCCTGCGCGTGCATGCGCACCTGCTCCCCGGCGAGTGCCCCGGCGATCGGCGCGGGGGAGGGGAGGGCGGAGACGACCACGCCGTCGATGGCCGTGGCGGCATCCGCCACCCGCTGATGGTGGGTGAACACGATCACCTGGAGGCCAGGCGCGAGGTCTCGCAGGATTCCCAGCGCATCGGCCGTGCGATCGTCGTCGAAGGCCATGAGCACGTCGTCGAGCACCAGGGGAAGGGCCGGCTCGCCCGCGGCGAGTCGCTCGGCGTGGAGCTCGGCGACGGCGGCCAGTCGAAGGGCGAGGAACACCTGGTCGGCCGTGCCCTCCGACAGCTCTGCCGTGCCCTTCGGATCGTTGTCGGCCCGCAGGACGCGGAGCCTTCGAGTGGTGGCGTCCTCCTCCGCACGCAGTGCCACCCAGCGGCCGCCGGTGAGGCGGTCGAGGATCTGCCCTGCGCGGTCGAGGAGCGGACGCGTGTCCTCGCCGCCGAAGCCGGCGAGGACCTTCTCGAGCAGTCGTCGCTGCAGGGCGAGGACGGCCCAGGCCTCGGCGAGTCGCGCGACCTCGGCCTGGCGAGCCATGACCTCGGCCTCCGCGTCGGCGGCGCCCGCCGCGGTCTCGAGCGCGATGAGGACGTCGCGAGCGGTGGTCCGCCTCTCCCTGACCATGTCCGCGGCGGAGCGGGCCTCGTCGTCGAGGCCCTTGGCCGTGGCGCGACACTGCGCGGCGGTGACCTCGTCCTGGCCCTCGAGCCGGGCGACCACGTCGGCGACCTTGCTGCCCTGGTCGACTCCGGCCGTGAGGCCGCGCAGGGCATCGGCCTCGCGGGCGAGCGGGTCGGACGCGCGCTCGGCACGGTCCGCCAGCTCGTCGAGGCCCGGTCCGGGTTCGACGCCGTGGTCGTCGGCCAGCCGCTGCACGATGACCGCGGCGCGCCGTGCCGTGTGCTCGGCGTCGTCGAGGGCAATGCCCTTGGCGTCGATCTGCTCCTGGTAGCCCCGGCGACTGGCCGACGCTGCGGTCGCCGCACTGTGTCGCCGGACGAGCTGGGACAGGCCCAGTTCGACCTGGGCCGGCGTGATCGGCTGCTCGGCCTCGTGGGCACCATGTCGGGCAAGCAAGTCGACCGCCTCGGCGCAGAACGACCTCCATGCGTTGCGGGCCTTCTCATCGCGGTCCTGCGCGTTGACGCGATCCACCTGGATCGATGCGACCAGCTCGAGTACTTCGGCCTGGGCACGCCAGGAGGCCGTCGTGCTCGCCGCGGTGAGTCCCACCAGGGTTGCCGCCTCGGCCCAGGGGCCGCGGAGCTCGGCGATCTGGCCGGCGGCCGACAGGTCCTTGGCGTGCGCGGCGTGCGCGGTGATCAGCAGCCCCACGGCGGCGGCGGCGGTGTCCGTGCTCGGTGCCGACTGGATGCCGAGGGCCGACCAGGCGCCCGACCAGTCGGCCTCCAGACGACCGACGTCAGTGCGGGCTACGTCCAGGGCGGCCGCCGCTGCCTCCTCCTTCAGCCGTGCCGCCTCCAGTCCCTCGACGTGGGCCTCGATCCGGGCATCCTGCATCGCGATGCGGGCCCGCTCGGCCGCCTCGTCGTCGGCAGCCCTGTCGGCAGCGCAGCTGCGTGCGTCGAGGTCGGCCGCCATGTCGACGCGGTCGCCCGGATCGGGCAGCTGCCCGGACACCCAGGCACGCCGCACGTCACGCCAACGGGCATCGCGCTGGGTGCGGAGATCGACGACGTCGGCTCGAGTGACGCTCGCATCGGCCCGCGCCTCGGGAGCGCCTTCGCGCAGCGCCGCCCTGGCCCGCTGGGCATCGTCGAGCATCGTGCCCAGCGTGCCGACGCTGGCCCGTGCCGCGACGACAGCGTCGCGCAGCGTGCCCATCGCGTCCTGGCTCGGCGGCCTCGACGTGTCGAAGTCGACGCAGATGCCCCGCGCGAGCAGCTCGTCGAGGGCCTCGTTGCGCTTCTCCTTCGCGGCCTCGCGCCTGTCCTGCAGGGCCTCGATCCGGTCCGCCAGGCTGTCCAGGGTCGCCGCGTGATCAGCCCGCACCCGCACGGTTGCCAGAGCGGTGTCGAGATCGTCCCCCGTCTCGACGCCGATGCCCACGAGAAGCGCGCGCAGACGCGTCGCCGCCTCCCCGGCGGCGGGGCCGAACTCGTCGTCAGCCCTCTGCAGTTCGCCGATCCGCGCGGTCGCGTGCGGCTGCAGCCGGTCGAGGGTGGCGCTGTCGTCCAGCAGAGCATCGTCGACGCCGAGCTTGTCGATGAGGCGGCCGAGGCTGGCGATGTCGCCCGTCAATCGGGTCGCCAGCGCGTCGGCATCGATGCGCATCGTGCGGGCGTCGGCGTACTCGAGCAGCTCGGTCGGTGAGAGGCGGTGCCCTTCGGCCTCGAGGGTGGCCAGGTCGTCACGTGCCTGCCGAAGGCTCAGGACGCTCGCGATGACGCGCCTGTCCTCCTCGGCCCGCTTGAGGGCCCATGAGGTGTCGGTGACGGTGGCGGTGGCACGGTCGAGCTCGCCCTGGAGCGCGGCGACGAGCTCGCGCTGTTCGACGACATCGCCCGCCCGCGTGAGCCGGAGGTCGCGGTCGGCGACGGCAGCATGGAAGGCCGTCTCCGCGACGCGCAGCCTGACGCCCTTGTTCCCCTTGTGGGACTTGAACAGGTCCTCCTCCGCCGCCTCGATGTCGGCCAGCACCGCCCGCGCGCTGCGTCCCTCGCGGGCGGCGAACACCAGCTCGGCGATGTCGCCACCCCCGGCGAACACCTCCGCGCCGCCCCGCCGCAGTTCGTCGTGGTCGATGCCCAGCCGCGTGCGCCACCACAGCGCGTCGAGTCCGTCATGGAGCCATGGAGGGAGGACCGCGGTGACGAGGTCGTCGGCGAACAGTCCCGTCGACCTGCGGACGAGCGTGCGCACCTCGCCCGCCAGTTCGAGGCTGGCATCCACCCGCAACTGGTTCCTGGCGTACTCCGACGCCCGTGTCGGCCGCAGCGGGATCCCCCACAGCAGGTCGCCCAGCGCGTCGAGGGCCGTCGACTTGCCGGACTCGTTCGCGCCGAGAATGACGGTCACGCCAGCTCCGATGCCCACCGTGACGTCGGTGCACCGGCCGTAGGCCGCGAGGGTCAGGCTGTGGAGGCGCATCAGCCCTGCCTGCCCAGGAAGCGTGCGTCGAGGCCGTCGCGCGCCTGGTCGAGCAGGTCCCTGACGACGGCCGCATCGCCGAGGTCAAGGCTGACGCCACCCTCGGCACCGTCCGCGATGTCACGGATCGAGCGGTCCAGGGTCCGGAGCAGCTCCCTGGTCGATGCCTCGTCGGACACGAGCGCGGCCGCGGCCTCGGCCACCGCGTCGCGAAGCCGCTGGGCCTCGGGGTCAGGTGGCGGTGGGGACTGGACTCGCGCCCTGGCCATCTCCAGCACGGCCCCGACCTGCGTGGCGATGCCCCTCATTTCGGCATGCAGCCACTCGTCGTCCTGGAGCTCGCGGGCGAGTCTGGTCGTACCGGTCACGTCCACCCGGACGATGACTGTCCGGCCCTGCGCGGCCCGGACCTTGTCCCGCATCCGGTCGCGAGCGGCCGCGCTGAGCTCGTCGGCGCCGCTCATGCCGGTCGCGTCGATCGCGATGTGCTCCCAGCGCGCGACATCGACCGGCTCGAACGCGACGCGACCGGGCGAGCCGGACTCGAGGTCGACCACGAGGGCACCCTTCGCGCCCGTCTCCCTGGGGTTGCGGCCCTGCAGGTTGCCGCTGAACCAGGCGGGGAACTCGCCCTCGACGACGGCCTGCCGCTGGTGGACGTGCCCGAGCGCCATGTAGTCGTAGCGCAGCGCCTGCAGGTCGGCGACCGAGCAGGGCGCGTAGGTGTCATGGTCGGGCGAGCCCGTTGCGGCCGTGTGGAGCACGCCGACGTTGACGAGGCCGGGAATGCGCGCGGGATACGCGGCCGCGAGATTCTCCTGGACGTCGCGGATGGCATAGCCCTGCCCGTGCACCACGGCGCCAAGGTCGTCGAAGGCGATGCTTTGGGGCTTGTCCGTGCTCAGCAGGTGAACGCGCGGCGGCAGGGTCAGCGCGCGGGTGATCTGGCTCGCGGCGTCGTGGTTGCCCGAGGCGATCACGACCGGGATGTTCGCGTCCTGAAGGATCGTCATCTGCTCGATGAAGTACTGCCCGGTGCCGAAGTCGTGCCAGCTGCCGTCGTAGAGGTCCCCGGCGATGACCAGCAGGTCGGCCCTGCTCTCGCACACCAGCGTGACGAGGCCGGCCAGGGCGAGCCGGGTGCTGCGGCGCAGGGCCTGCGCGCTGTCCGCACCGATCCGGTCGAGGCCGCGCAGGGGGCTGTCGAGGTGGATGTCCGCGGCATGCACGATCCGCACGAATAACCCCCCTGGGTGAGATGAGCCGACGGCGGTAGCGACGATACCGGGCCGGCGAGGAGGTGCGCGTCAGGTACGGTTAGGTGAAGGTTCAATCAGATTGGGGCAGCGATGGGTGAAGTGATCAAGGTCGACGTCTGGTCGGATGTCGCCTGCCCGTGGTGCTACATCGGCAAGAGGCGATTCGAGGAGGGCGTACGGCGCTATGCAGCCGCCGGCGGGGATCGTCCGGTGGAGGTGGAGTACCACTCCTTCGAGCTGTCACCGGACACTCCGGCGGACTTCGCGGGCAGTGAGGTCGACTTCCTGGTCGACTTCAAGGGCATCTCCGAGCAGCAGGCGCGCGGCATGCTGGAGCAGGTCACGGCGTTGGCCGCCGACGAGGGCCTTGCCTACGACATGGCGGCACTTCGCCACACCCGGACGATCAGGGCCCATCAGGTCCTCCACCTCGCCAAGAGCCGAGGCCTCCAGCCGGAGTTGAAGGAGCGGCTGCTCAGCGCGTACTTCACGGAGGGCCGGCATGTCGGGCACGACGAGGACCTCGCCGACCTCGCCGAGGAGGTGGGATTCGATCGGCAGGAGGTGCTGGACGCGCTTCGCGACGGTACCTACGTGGCCGACGTCGAGGCCGATATCCGACAGGCCATGACCTACGGCATCTCCGGGGTGCCCTTTTACGTCATCGACCGCACGTACGGCGTCTCGGGCGCACAGGCCCCGGAGACCTTCGCCCAGGTGCTGGCGCAGGCCGCCGCGGGCGTGAGCGTCGACGCGTGAGCGCGCAGCCAGCGCCCCGTCACCACTGGCGGTACTGGACGCCTCGCCGGCGGGGCAGGATGGGGTCATGCGGATCGATGAGACGGACACCTCGGTGCTGGCCCAGCAGCTGAGGGTCGGGCCGCGCGAGCTGCTCGAGACGGTCGGCGGACCCTGGCAGGTGTCTGCCCGCGACGCCGTCGACGAGCACGTCCTGCCCGGGACGCTCTTCGTCGGCCGGGCCGGACCCTCCGTCGCGGTGCTGGTGCGCACCGGCGCCGCGTCCGAAGTGCAGGTGGGCGTGGCCCGCGGGAGCTGGCTGGATCCCGGCACGCTGCGGTGGCAGGTGGCCGAGCCGAGCACGACGCTGACGGCGCCGCCGGCGGACGCCCTGCCGGCGGAGGTGGACGCCTTCCTCGTGGATCTGGGGGCGGCCGTCGATGCGGCGGCCGAGGCCAAGGCCCCGCAGCTCATCACCTGCCGCTACTGCGGTGCACTCGTCGCCCCCGAGCACGCCCTCGGCGAGGACACCTGCCAGGGCTGCGGGACGTCGGTGTTCGGCGTCGTCTACTGAGCGACCCGCGATCACTGCAGGTGTCGCGGCAGGACCGCGCGTGATGTGCTCGCCGGGGTCGATGCGCGCATCGCGCGGACAGACGATGCACTATGGGGGCATGACCCGTCGAACCGGCTCCGGCCTCATCGTCCTGGCAGCTGCTGCCGCGCTGCTCCTGTCGGCCTGCTCACCGTCCACGACCGTCGTGTCACCGGACACGACGCAACCACGCACGGTCAGCGTCTCGTCGACAGGCATCGCCCAGGCCAAGCCCGACGCGGCAAAGGCCAGCCTCACCATCGAGACCCAGGACCCGACCTCGGCGAAGGCAGCGCAGGCGACGGCCGCGATCGCTGCGACCAAGGTGCTCGACGCGATCAAGGCCGCGGGTATCGCGGACGACGACATCGCCACCCAGGGCATCAATGTCGGCCCTGTCTACAACTACACGTCCGACGGCGGGCAGACCCTGATCGGCTACCGCGCGGCGCAGACGCTGACCGTCACGCTCCGCGACCTAGCCACCGCAGGCGCCACCCTCGACGCCATCGTGGCGGCGGGTGGCAATGCTGCCCGGATCGACTCGCTGGCGCCCTTCGTCACGGACCCCACGGTCGCGGCGAGCAAGGCGCGCGCGCAGGCGGTCGAGATCGCCCGGGCCCAGGCCGAGCAGTACGCCAAGCTCCTCGGCTTCACCCTCGGGCCGGTCGCGTCCGTCTCCGAGTCGTCCTCGAACGCGCAGCCCCAGCCGATCGCCTATGCGGACAGTGCGGGCGCATCGGCGGAGAGGGCCCCCACGCCGATCGAGCCGGGCACGCAGGACGTCAGCGTCACCCTGAACGTGGCGTGGTCGATCGCCGACTGACGGCCAACCGCGCGAGGCCGTTCAGGCGCTCGCCTCAGCGAGCAGCGCATCGAAGGTGGTTGCCTGCGGATCGCCGGCGACGGTCGAGGCGTTGACCCGCGTCGGCCACTTGCCGAGGTTGACCCCGCTGAGGCGCACGGCCTCCTGGATCCGGGCGGCCATCTGGTCCGCGTCCGGTCGGCTCCCGAGTCCGGCAACCACGAACTCGTCGCCGCCCCAACGAGCCACGAGGTCACCCCGGCGCACGGTCTTGTGTATCGAGGCAGCGACTGCACGCAGCACGTCGTCGCCGTAGTGCATGCCGTACTGCTCGTTCGCGGTCGCGAGGTGCTCGACGTCGAACAGCATGAGGCAGACCGGCTGTCCTGCACGCGTGGCAGTGGCGGCCATGCCGGGCAGCAGCGTGAGCAGGCCCTGGCGGGTGAGCGCGCCGGTGAGCGGGTCGGTGGTGGCCAGCGAGCTGGATCGGGCCTTCTCGTCGCTGAGCGCGTCGATGGCCGTCAGCCGCAGGCGGAGCAGCGTCGCGCTGGTGAGCAGCGCGGCTGTGCTGGCTGCGATGAGCCGGTAGTCCTCGTTGCCCTCGATCAGCAGGCTTCCCGCGGTGATGCCACCGAGCATCATGGCGCCGGCGACCATGGTCGGACGCCAGGCCAGCGTCACCGGGGCGAATGCCGTCATGACGATCAGGCTGTAGGACAGGGGCATCTGGGTCTTCAGGAGTGCCGCCTCGGTGGCCATCATGGCCACGAGCAGGACACAGCACATGGCCCACGTCCACATCACGGTCCGGGCCCTGAAGTGCCGACGGCCGAGCACCTGGGCGGCGAGCAGGAACAGCACGCCCATCGCCAGCTCGACCAGGTGGAAGCGCAGCAGCGAGTCGCGGAAGGCAAGGAGCGCGGCCAGGGCCATGAGGATGACCAGCGCGCCGACCAGGCCGAATGCCTGCGGGATGTCGCGGCGCGCGATGCCCCGACGCATGTCCTCGTAGGGGTCGCCACTCTCGGGTGGCTCGGGTCGGGGGATGTCGTCCACTGCGGTGTCCTTCATGACGTCGATGCCGAGCAGGAGGAGCCATCCACGGACGCGGCTGGGGTGGAGCTGCCGCGGCCAGGGAATCAGCTTGGACAGGGTCAGTCCGAGATAGATGATCGTGTTGAAGGCCACCACCGTGGCGAGCAGGATGAACCACTGCGAGGTGAGCACGGACTCGGGCAGCAGGATTCCCGCAGGGACGTGGATCATGTCGTGCCCGAGGCGGTCGGATGCTGCACGTGCCCCCAGGCGGTCCGGCGGGCGAGAGTGATGTCGAGGAGGCACGTGGCGAAGACGACTTGCAGGAACACGTCGTACGCGAGCTCGGGGAAGAGCAGGACAGCGAGGAGTCGGGCCTTCCAGCCGCCGCGCCAGGCCGTGATCACCCGCTCCAGCACGAAGATCGAGCCCACGATCACCCAGAACGGGAACCAGATCCACTGGTCGACCGCAAGGGCCGTGATCAGCATCAGGAGGATCGCGAGGTTCAGGGCGACGGCGCCGTAGCCGATGCCGACCTGCTGGCCCCAGTAGCGGATCGTGGGGCGGGTGATGCCGTAGGCGCTGAGGTTCTCCAGGGCCCCGCGCTGCCACCTGCGACGCTGCACCCACAGGTTCCGCCAGCTGGGCATCAACTCGGTGGTGACCATGCACTCGCGCGGCGATGTCATGGTCGCGCCGAGTGACTTCAGTGCCAGGGTCAGTTCGTTGTCCTCCGTCAGCGCCGCCGTGTCGTAGACGCGGCCGGTCTCGCCGGGGATGAAGACGCCGCGGGCTGCCGCCACATCGAGCAGCGCGTCGGCGCGGAACATCGTCGCGGTGCCCGTGAGGACGAACACGCGACCGTGCCGCGCACGGATCTGCAGGCTGTAGCGCGTGTACTCGTTGCGCTGGAACTGGCCGATCAGGCCGTGGCCGGTCTCGCCGAAGAAGATGCCGCCGACGGCCGTGAGCTCGGGATCCTCGGCCAGGCGCGTTGCGCCCACCTCGATGAACCGAGGGCTCAGGCTGGTGTCGGCGTCCATCACCATCACGACATCACTGCCATCGGTGGACGGCAGGAGGGCCGCGAGCGCCTGGTTGAGGGCGCCGCCCTTCCGGTGGACGTTGTCCACCGAGGACATGGCCTCGTAGCCCATCTCCCGGGCGATCTGGATCGTGCGGTCGGTGCAGTTGTCGGCAACGACGATGACGCGATCCGGCTGGCGCGTCTGCTCGTGCAGGGCGCCGAGGGTGGTCGGGAGGGAGAACTCCTCGTTGTGGGCGGGTATGAGCACGGTCACGCGCACCTGGCCGTCAGGCAGGGCGGTGCCGTCCGGAACCGGTCGATGCGAGCCCAGCAGGCGGCGGCGTGGGCTGACGGACATGAGGGCGGCCACCACCTCGAACGTGACTGCAGCGGCTGCCACGGCGACGATGCCGAGCAGTGCGACGACGACGAGGTCCGGGGGCGGCAGCTCCGAGGATACGAGCGGATTGAACGGACCGACGGCGACGGTCACCGGATCCTGCGGGACCTGGCTGCCGGCGAAGAACTGCCCCACGGCCATGGCGAAGGCGCCGACCGTGACGACGATGGCCACGACGACCGCCACCACGAGGCGTCCGTAGGCGATGGTCGGATCCTCGAGGCGTCGGGGAATGGCCGGCACCTCGACGAAGCGGTGCGTGCCACCGCCCGCCGGCGGCTGCCTGTCCGCTGTCACGTGAGCCCCTCATCGCGTGTTGCCTGCGCCCTCACCCTACGGCGGGGGGACGCGGACGCAGGGGTGGCGCGCGGAACCGCTACGGAGCGCGGAGGAATGCGCTCACGGTCTTCGTGAAGCCGAGCTCGGGCTGGAAGAGGAAGGCGTGGCCCGCGTCATCGAAGACCATCGCCTTGGAGTTCGGGATGCCGTGCAGGAGCGGCAGGTGGTCCGCGACGGGGACGATGACATCCCTGCGACCTGCACCGATCAGCACCCGCTGGCGGATCCGGTCAAGGTGCGAGCAGGTTCCGCCACCGTGGCGCAGCCACAGCGGTCCGGCCGCACGTGCTTGCGCCTGCATCGTCTCAGGGCTGACGGTGAAGGCGTTCGCGGGCTGGTAGCCGTCCGCCGCGTACGCGGCACCGAGTGCCGCGGCCCAGGCGCCACCGACATCGAGCCTGTCCTTCGGGAACAGCACGGTGAGCCGCTGTTCCTGCGTGGCGTCAGGGTCCATGAGGATGCTCAGCGCCCACGGCTTCGGAGGCAGTGTCCTGCTGCCCCCGCAGTCCGTGCTGGCGAGCACGAGCCGGCGTACGCGCTGCGGGTAGGCGATCGCGAGCTTCTGGGCGATGTAGCCGCCCATCGACCAGCCCAGCACGTCGGCGCGGCCATGCGCGATGCGGGCGATGAGCTGCTCGGTGTCGTGCGCCATCAGCGCGATCGTCAGGTGATCGACGGAGCCGGTCGACGTGCCGGCGCCGCGGTTGTCGAAGATGATCACCCGGTGGTCCCTGGCGAGGCCGTCCAGCAGAGCAGGATCCCATTCGGCCATCGTGTTCGACGAGCCAGCGATGAGGACCAGCGGCGTGCCCGTGCCTGCAACGCGGTAGCCGAGGGTGGCGCCCGTGATCTCGACGAAGTGGACGGGTTGCGACAGGACGGAGGCGGACGAGGTCGCAGCAGGCGCCTTCACGATGCCCCCGCCATCGCTGCCGACGGCCTTGGCGGGCAGTGCGGCGGCGCCCAACAGCCCGAGGGCGAGGCAGGCGGCGACCACTGCTGGTCCGGTCCGTGGCCCGATCGTCGGCGGCATCCCGCGAAAGTACCAGAGGTCCGCTCGCCAGGACCCGCTGTTCACTGCGCGGGCGTCGCATCGGCGCCGGGCGACCGCGCTCTCGCCACCCTGATCGTCGGCCTCGGCAGCCAGACCGCCTCGACAGTCGGCTGCTGAGCCTGTTGTATCTGCGGTATGACCGGATCCGCGGGCGCTGCCGGCGTGCTGGCGGCGTCCGCGGGCCGCGACCGCGTCATCGATGCGGTCAAGGCGCTCGCGCTCGGCCTTGTGGTCGTCGGCCATGGACTGGCGTGGACCACCCTGCCGGGCGGCAACGTCGTCAACACCCTCGAAGTCGCGCCGGGGCTGTGGTGGCTGACCTGGGTCCTGCAGATCCTGCCGCTGTTCTTCGTCCTCGCCGGGCATGGCATGCGTGGCCTGGCGAGGACGGGCGGCGCGCGCGACTACTGCCGTCGGATCGACCGACTGGTCACTCCTGTCCTGCCGCTTCTCCTGATGACGATGGGGCTCGCCGCCGCAGTCGGAGCCGTGGCGGACGAGGACGTCTCGGAGGCGGCCGGCACCCTGCCGACCCAGCTGGTCTGGTTCCTCGGTGTCTACCTGCTCGTGGTCGCCGGCGTGTCGGTGATCGCCAGGATCGATCGACCGTGGCAGTTCGCCCTCTGGCTGGCGGCCATCGGCGCGGTGGACTGGCTGCGGGTCAACGTGGACGGGACCTTCGGCTGGGCCAACCTGGTGCTCGTCTGGGCGCTGTTCGCCGCCGTGGGCATGCGCCTGCCGGCGCTGCGAGCCCTGCGGGCGCGATTCCTGCTGGTCGGCCTTGCCGGCGCGACTTGTGCCGTCATGGCCCTGATCGCCACGGGTCCCTACTCGGCAGCCCTGGTCAGCACCCCGGCCGTGCCGGGGATCTCCAACCTCGCCCCGCCGACGCTCGTGCTGGCGTTCGCCGGGCTGGGGCAGGCCTGCCTGCTGCTGCTCGCGTGGGATGCAGCGGGCGCAGTGCTGGCACGCAACCGGCTGTGGGTGCCCGTCGCGGTGCTCTCATCGCGCGCGATGGAGCTGTACCTGTTCCACATGATGCTCCTCGGCCTGGGCATCGCGATCGTCCTGCGGCTCGGGATCGCGCCGGTGCCGCTCGGCACTGGCTGGTGGGCACTTCACCTGGGGCTGCTGGCGGTCGTGGTGCCGAACGTCCTGCTGCTCGCGCCGACCGCGCACGCCGCCGGGGCGGCACTGGCCCGCTCGGCCGGCCGGCTGCTGCCGCACCGCCTGACGGGATGGCTGGCCGATGCGTCGCCGCGATGGGCGATCGCCCTGGCCGTGGTCGCGGGCGTCAACCTGCTTCTGGTCAGCGAGTCGGGGCTCGGCGCCCCCCTCGACGAGCGGGTAGTGATCGTCCTGCCCTACCTGCCGGCGGTGTCGGTGCTCATCCTCCTCGTGGCCGCCGCTCTCGGTCGGGCCACAGCACGACGACCGCCCCCCGAGGGGGGCGGTCGTCGTAGTGCGGTGTGACGCGGGCCAGGCCGTCGGGGCCTGACGGGATCAGGCCTCTGCGGCCTTCTCCTCGGCCTTCTCCTCGGCCTCGACCTCCTTGGCAGCCGCCTTGATGTCCTTGGCGACGACATCCTCGACGGCCGACTCGACGACCCGGTTGGCCTTGTCGAGTGCCTTGCGGATCTCCACGACGCCCGGATCGGACACGAGGGCGAGGATGCCGGAGTGCCCGGGCTCGATGGCATCCTGCAGCTCGTCGGCGAGCTCGCTCCTGTGGTGCAGCTGGCGGAGCTTGCCGGTGGCGGCACCCGCTGCGCCCAGCAGGGCGGCGCTGCCGATGATCGACGGCGGGAAGATCACGCCGAGCACGACGCCGCCGACGACGCCCCAGCCCAGGCCCCTCGCGGTGCTGTGATCGGTGGCCTTCTGGATCTCCAGCTTGCCGTCATCGCCGCGCTTGACGACGACGACGCTCTCGATCTCGACGGTGCGCCCGTCCTCGATCGACTTGAGCAGCTCGTAGGCGGCCCAGGCGGCATCCGTGTCGTCGAAGTCGGCGACGAGGAGGGTGTAGGCGCCGTCGCTCACGGCGACGACCTCTGCGGTCAGTCCGGCCTCGACTACGGCCGTCTCGGCGACGTCTGTCGTGGTCTCGGGAGTCTGGTCTGTCATGGTCCCTCGTTCTCGTGGTGGGGACGCGCACGGGTGGCAGCGTCCGGGAAGACGAGCCTATGTCGATTCGCCCCGTGTTGCTTCACGCTCTCCGCGGTGCTGCACTGGACCCACGGAACGGCGGGAGCCCGGCATGACGGCTGATGCGATGGCCAAGGACCCGATCCTGATGGTCGCGGCGAACCTGCCCGACTATGACGGGGCTCGGGGGGAGTTCTCGTGGGATGAGGCGCGGCGGCTGCTCGATGGCCTGCCGGCGGGCGGGCTCAACATCGCCTACGAGGCCGTCGATCGACATGTCGCGCACGGCCGCGGCGACGTCGTCGCCTTTCGGTTCCTCCGCGAGGACGGCATCGACCGTGAGTTGACCTATGCCGATCTCGCCGCCGAGACGAGCCGGTTCGCGTCGGTGCTGACCGAGCTGGGCGTGCGACCGGGCGACCTGGTCTTCGCCCTCAGCGGTCGGCTGCCGGAGCTGTACATCGCGATGATCGGTGCGCTCAAGGCCAGGTGCGGCGTCGCCCCGCTGTTCTCGGCCTTCGGCCCCGAGCCGGTCCGGCAGCGGATGTCAGCCGGACGAGGACGCGTCCTGGTGACGACGGCAGCGGCATACCGCCAGAAGGTCGCCTCGATCCGGGACGAGCTGCCCGACCTTGAGCACGTACTGCTCATCGGGGAGGCGGCGTACTCGGTCGAGGGGCCGGGGGTGCAGCCGCTCGCGCCGCTCATGGCGGTCGCCTCCGCGGACTTCGCGATCGACCGCACGGATCCGGAGGACACGGCATTCGTGCACTTCACGAGCGGCACGACAGGCACCCCGAAGGGCGCGGTGCACGTGCACGATGCCGTTGTCGCCCACCACGTCACCGGCCGCAACGTGCTGGACCTGCGCGAGGGCGACGTGTACTGGTGCACGGCCGATCCCGGCTGGGTGACGGGCACGTCCTACGGACTGGTCGCACCGCTCACGTGCGGCGTCACCTGCATTGTCGACGAGTGCGAGTTCGACGCCGTGCGCTGGTACGAGCTGCTGGAGCGCGAGCGCGTCACCGTCTGGTACACCGCACCGACCGCTTTGCGCATGCTCATGAAGGCGGGCGCCGCGCCGCTCGTGGGCCGCGACCTGTCGGTCGTCCGGCACGCGGCGAGCGTGGGCGAGCCGCTCAACCCCGAGGTCGTGCTGTGGGGCAGCCAGGCGCTCGGACTGGCGATACACGACACCTGGTGGCAGACCGAGACGGGCGCGATCATGGTGGCGAACTTCGCCAGCCTCCCGATCCGGCCCGGGTCCATGGGCAAGGCCGTGCCGGGCATCGACATCGCGCTGGTGCGGCACGACGCCGCCGGCGACCGGATGATCGGCGACGATGGCATCCCGGTGTTCGTCGGCGCCGTCGGGGCGGAGGGCGAGATCGCCATCCGCACCCCGTGGCCGTCGCTGATGCGCGCCTACCTGAACGCCCCGGAGCGGTTCGCGACGTGCTTCGCCGGCGGGTGGTACCTCTCGGGCGACCTTGCCAGGATCGATGCCGACGGCTACGTATGGTTCGTCGGCCGCGGTGACGACGTCATCAAGTCGGCGGGACACCTGATCGGCCCGTTCGAGGTGGAGAGCGTGCTGATGGAGCATCCGGCCGTGGCCGAGGCCGGCGTGATCGGGATCCCGGATCCGGTCGTGGGGGAGACCGTGAAGGCATTCGTCGAGTTGCGCACCGGATACGAGCCGAGTGATGCGCTGCGTCGCGAGCTCGTCGGGCTGGCGCGCAAGCGGCTCGGCTCGGCGGTGGCGCCGCGGCAGATCGAGTTCGCCGAGCACCTGCCACTCACGCAGAGCGGGAAGATCATGCGGCGCCTGCTCAAGGCTCGCGAGCTGGGCCTGCCCGAGGGCGACCTGTCGACCCTGGGGAGCACGCCATGACGCAGGACATCAGCGGCCCCGACCTGCTCGAGCTGTACCGCCAGATGCTGCGGATCCGCCGGTTCGAGGAGCGATGCGCCGAGCTCTACAGCGGCGAGAGGATCCGCGGATTCGTCCACCTGTACATCGGCGAGGAGGCGGTGGCCACCGGCGTCATCGCGCAGCTGCGGCCCGACGACGCGCTGGTCACGACCTACCGGGACCACGGTCACGCGCTCGCCCGCGGCATCCCGATGGACGCGGTCATGGCCGAGATGTACGGCCGCGCCGAGGGAGTCTGCGGTGGTCGCGGCGGTTCCATGCACCTGTTCCACGCGCCGACCCGGTTCTACGGAGGAAACGGCATCGTCGGCGGCGGGCTGCCGCTCGCCGTGGGCCTTGCCCTTGCCGATCACCTGCTCGGTCGCGACCGCGTCACGGTGTGCTTCTTCGGCGAGGGGGCGATGGCTGAGGGCGAGTTCCACGAGTCCGTCAACCTCGCCGCCCTGTGGCAGCTGCCGGTCCTCTTCCTGTGCGAGAACAACCTCTATGCGATGGGCACGGCCCTGGCACGGTCGGAGTCGGAGACGAACCTGGCCATCAAGGCCGCCTCCTACGAGATCCCCGCGTGGTCCTGCGACGGCATGGATGTCGCGGCGGTCTGGCACGCGGCCGAGCGGGCGGTGGCGCTCGTGCGCGACAGCGGAGGACCGGTGTTCCTCGAGGCGAGGACCTTCCGGTTCCGGGCGCACTCCATGTACGACGCCGACCGCTACCGCGAGAAGGCGGAGATCGAGACGTGGAAGCTGCGCGACCCGTTGCTGCTGCTGTCCGTCCGGCTGCGCGCCGACGGGATAGCCGATGACGAGGTGCTGGCCGGCGTCGATGCCGAGGTGCTCGCCGAGGTCGACGCGTCAGTCGCCTTCGCGGAGGCCGGCAGCGACGAGCCGGTCGACGAGCTCACCCGGTTCGTCATGAGCCCCGGGAGCACGTCATGACCAAGGCCGCGAGCGCCATGCACAGGACCACGTACCGGGAAGCCGTCCGCGAGGGGATCCGGGTCGCGATGCGTCACGATGACCGCGTCTTCCTCATGGGCGAGGACGTCGGTCGGTACGGCGGCGGCTTCGGCGTCAGCCTGGGTCTGCTGGAGGAGTTCGGTGAGGCGCGTATCCGTGACACGCCGCTGTCGGAGTCGGGGTTCGTCGGGGCCGGCATCGGGGCGGCGCTCGGCGGCATGCGCCCGATCGTGGAGATCATGACGGTCAACTTCTCGCTGCTCGCGCTGGACCAGATTCTCAACACCGCAGCCACGATGCTGCACATGAGCGGGGGCCAGTTCAGCGTGCCGCTCGTCATCCGGATGACCACGGGTGGCGGACGACAGCTTGCGGCGCAGCACTCCCACTCGCTCGAGGGCTACTACGCGCACATCCCCGGGCTCCGGGTCGTGATGCCGGCGACCCTGGCCGACGCCCGTGGCATGCTCCAGACGGCCCTCGACGATCCGGACCCGGTGGTCGTCTTCGAGCACGGTTCCCTCTACAACGTGTCCGGCGAGCTCGCTGACGATGCGGGGGCGGTGGACATCGACTCGGCGGCCATCCGGCTCCGGGGCGACGACCTCACGCTGGTCACCTACGGAGGGTGCCTCGACCTGTGCCTTCAGTCGGCTGAAGTGCTTGCCGCGGAGGGGATCTCGGCGGAGGTCATCGATCTTCGCACGCTGCGGCCGCTCGACGACGCGACCATGTTCGGGTCCGTCGTCCGCACGCATCGAGCCGTGGTCGTCGACGAGGGCTGGCGCAGTGTCGGCCTGTCCGCGGAGATCGCGGCCCGCATCGGAGAGGAGTGCTTCTACGACCTCGATGCTCCCGTGGGACGCGTCGCCGCGGTGGAGGTACCCATCCCGTATGCGCGGCATCTCGAGCAGGCGGCGCTGCCGACCGTAGGGCGCATCGTCGAGGCGGCCCGGGAGGCGGTGGGCGGCCATGGCTGAGTTCCGGATGCCGTCGCTCGGCGCGGACATGACCGAGGGCATGCTGCTCGAGTGGCTGGTGCACCCCGGCGACGTCGTGCACCGCGGCGACATCGTTGCCGTCGTCGACACGTCCAAGTCGGCCATCGACGTCGAGGTGTTCGAGGACGGCCGAATCGACGAATTGCTCGTCGAACCGGGCACGACCGTCGCGGTCGGCGCCCCGCTCGCGACGATCGTCGCAGCAACTCCAGCATCCAAGCCGACCCCAGCACCCAAGCCGACCCCAGCACCCGTCACGCCTCCCGATGCCTCGTCACTCGTGGGGGCTTCCACGGCGCAGAAGCCCCCACGAGTGACGAGGCATCGGGAGGGTGGGCATGTCCCCGCCTCGCCGCTGGCGCGGCGCCGGGCCGCCGCCCTCGGCGTCCACCTCGACGAGATCGTGGGCAGCGGACCCGGCGGGGCCATCACCATGGCCGACGTGGCGGCCGCCGCCGCGATTCATCCCGATGCCTCGTCACTCGTGGGGGTCCCCGGGGGCGAGAAGCGCCCACGAGTGACGAGGCATCGGGGTGACGAGCACGAGCAGGGTGATCCGGCCCGGGAGAAGGCCCAGCGGGCGGCGAACATGCGCGAGGCGATCGGCGCTCTCATGGCCCGGTCCAAGAGGGAGATCCCGCACTACTACCTGCAGACCACCATCGACCTGCACGAGGCCCTCACCTGGCTCGAGCGACTGAACGCGGAGCGTCCTGTATCGGAGCGCATCCTGCCCGCGGCGCTGCTGCTGAGGGCCGCCGCGAGGGCCGCCCGCGAGGTGCCGGAGATGAACGGCTTCTACGTCGACGGAGCCTTCCGTCCGTCCGAACACGTGCACCTCGGCGTCGCGGTGTCGCTGCGCGGCGGCGGCCTGATCGCGCCGGCCCTGCACGACGCCGATCAGCTCACCCTCGACGAGTTGATGGCCGCCCTCAAGGACCTGGCCACACGGGCCCGCAGCGGACGACTGCGCAGCTCGGAGATGTCCGACCCGACGCTCACCGTCACCAATCTCGGCGAGCAGGGGGTCGAGGCAGTGCACGGAGTCATCTACCCGCCGCAGGTGGCCCTGGTGGGCATCGGTCGCGTGCTCGAGCGGCCGTGTGCGGTCGACGGCATGCTGACCGTCCGTCGAACGGTCATCGCCACCCTCGCCGCCGACCACCGGGTCAGCGACGGGCACCGAGGCGGGCTCTACCTGTCGGCCATGGATGCCGCCCTGGCGAATCCGGCGGGGTCGTGAACCGGAAAGGAGGTTCCCATGAACACTGACGAGAGCCGGATCCTGGTGATGTCGCTGATACTCGACATCGCGCCGGAGGCCGATGCAGGCGCCCTGGACCCCGAGGCAGACCTCCGCCGCGCGGCGGACCTCGATTCGCTGGACTTCCAGAACCTCATCGAGGCGGTGGCGGGAGCGACCGGAGTGGACATCCCCGAGGTCGACTATCCGCAGGTGCGCAGCCTGCGCGGACTCTCGGAGTACGTGGCTGCGCAGGCTGGGTGAGTCGGAGCACGAGAGGAGCGGGATGGTCATGGAGACCTGGGTGCGTCAACTGTCCGACATCGGTCGCGATGACGTCGAGATCGCCGGCGGCAAGGGTGCGAACCTCGGTGAGCTGATCAAGGCCGGGATGCCCGTTCCGCCCGGCTTCGTCATCACCGCCCCGGCGTACCTGTGGGCCCTCGAGCAGGCAGGGGTGCGCGACCGGCTGCGCGAGCAGTCGGCCGCTGCGGCTGGCTCGGACACCGCAGTCGTGGCCGGCGAGCTGCGAGCACTGGTCCGCCGCGTGCCCGTCCCGGACGAGCTGCGTGCGGCGATCCTGACCGCCTATCGAGGCATGGGGAGCGACGTCCCGGTGGCGGTGCGGTCGTCGGCCACGTCGGAGGACAGCAAGGACACCTCGTTCGCCGGCATGAACTCGACGTTCACCAACGTCGCCGGCGAGTACGAGCTGATCGATGCGCTGCAGACGCTGCTGGGCCTCACTGTTCGGGGACCGGGTGGTCTCCTACCGGCTGAGCCAGGGGATCGACGCGGAGCCGGCGCTGGCCGTCGTCGTCCAGCAGATGGTCGACTCGGAGCGCTCGGGTGTCATGTTCACCGCCGATCCCTCGACCGCCGACGCGACCAAGGTGGTCATCGAGGCGGCGTTCGGACTCGGCGAGGTCGTGGTGGGCGGCGCGGTCGAGCCGGACACGTACGTCGTGGACAAGGACGGGCCCCGGCTGCGCAGCGTGCGCGTCGGCAACAAGACCGTGGCGATCGTGCGCGGTGCCGACGGCAAGGACTCGCGGGTCGAGCTGTCCGACGAGCAGGCAGCCCGGCGCGTGCTGACCGACGACGAGGTGATCGAGCTGGCGCGCACCGGACTGCGCATCCACGACCACTACGGAGAGCCGCAGGACATCGAGTGGGCGGTAGCCGAGGGGCGGCTGGTTCATCCTCCAGACCCGTCCGATCACGACGCTCACCGCGATGGCGGTCCGTCGGCGAGCCCGCAGTGCCGGAGGCAGCGACGAGCGCACCGGTGCTGCTCAAGGGGCAGTCGGCGCCTCGCCCGGGCGTCGTCGCCGGCCTCGTGCGGATCCTCACGTCGCCCAAGGAGGGCGGCGACCTGCAGGCCGGCGAGATCCTCGTCGCCTCGATGACCAGCCCGGACTGGGTGCCGACGATCCAGCGCGCGGCCGCCCTCGTGACCGACGGCGGTGGCATGACCTGCCACGCGGCGATCGTCGCCCGCGAGCTCGGCGTGCCCTGCGTCGTGGGCACCCGAGTGGCGACCACGCGTGCTGCACGACGGCGAGCTGGTGACCGTCGACGCACCGGCGGCCGCGTGCTCGCGGGGAGCGTCGTCGCCGACGCGCACCGATATCGGCGACGCTCACCGACGCGCCGAGGCGCGGAGCAGGCGCCGCCGCGCCCGAGCCGCTGGCCACCAGGGTCTACGTCAACCTCGCGATCGCCGAGCACGCCGAGGAGGTGGCGGCGCTGCCGGTCGACGGCGTCGGCCTGCTCCGCGCCGAGTTCATGGTCACCGACGCACTCGGCGGCGTGCACCCCGGCGGCTGCTCGCCCGCGGCGGGCCGGCAGGAGTTCATCGACTCGATGTCGGCCTCGCTGCTGCGGATCACCCGCGCCTTCGCGCCGCGCCCGGTGGTCTACCGGAGCATCGACTTCCGCACCAACGAGTTCCGCGGGCTGTCGGGCGGCGAGCAGCTTCGAGCCGCACGAGGAGAACCCGATGATCGGGTACCGCGGCTGCTACCGGTACGTGAAGGAGCCCGAGCTCTTCGCGCTCGAGCTCGAGGTGCTCGCCCGGGTGCGCGAGGAGACACCGAACCTGCACCTGATGATCCCGTTCGTGCGCACGCTCTGGGAGCTCGAGGCCTGCCTCGAGCTCGTCGACGCCAGTCCGCTCGGCCGCCAGCGCGGCCTGCACCGCTGGGTGATGGCCGAGGTGCCGTCGGTCGTCTACCGGATCCCCGACTACGCGGCGCTGGGCATCGACGGCGTCTCGATCGGGTCCAACGACCTGACCCAGCTGATGCTCGGCGTCGATCGCGACTCCGAGGTCTGCGCGGAGCTGTTCGACGAGTCCGACGCCGCGGTGCTCGATGCGATCGGCCGGATCATCGAGGCGCGCACGCGCGGCCGGCATCACGTCGTCGCTGTGCGGCCAGGCCCCGTCGAACCGGCCCGAGTTCGCCGAGCAGCTCGTGCGCTTCGGCATCACGTCGATCTCGGTGAACGCCGACGCGATCCCGCGATCGCGGCAGGCGATCGCGGTCGCCGAGCGGCGGCTGCTTGGTCGACGCGGCGCGGGCCGCTTCGGCGGCCGGGTGTTGACGAACACCTGGGAGGTGCGTCTGGTCATCCAGTCGGGATTCGGGAAGGCTTCAGGGCATGGGTGAACGGGTTTCGAGTCGAAGGTTCACTCGCGAGGACCGGCAGCGATATCGGGACAAGGTCCACCGTTGCCTGGATGCCTTCGCGCGCATGCTGCGGGAGGAGCGGTTCGCCTGCGACGCCCCGCTGACGGGGATGGAGGTCGAGCTGAACCTCGTCGACGCGGACGGGCGGCCGGTGCTCCGCAACGCCGAGGTGCTGGTGCTGATCGACGATGCTGCCTTCGTCGAGGAGCTGGGCCGCTTCAACCTGGAGATCAACGTGCCCCCGCGCCGCCTGGCCGGTGATGGCGCACGTCGCTACGAGGCCGAGGTCCGTGACCAGCTGAACATGGCGGACGAACGCGCGCGAGAACTCGACGCGGGCATGGTGATGATCGGCATCCTGCCCACGCTGGGGCCCGAGCACCTCACCCACGATGCCATCAGCGCCAACCCGCGATACGCGCTGCTCGACGAGCAGATGCTGCTGGCCCGCGGCGAGGACCTGCACATCGACATCAGGGGCGGTCCGGAGAGCCTCGAGACGTTCGCCGACTCGATCGCGCCGGAGGCGGCCTGCACGAGCGTGCAGTTCCACCTCCAGATCAGCCCCGACGAGTTCGCCAGGCACTGGAATGCGGCCCAGTGCCTGGCGGCCGTGCAGGTCGCCCTGGGAGCCAACTCACCGTACTTCCTCGGCCGCGAACTGTGGCGTGAGACCCGGGTCGCGGTGTTCACCCAGGCCACGGACACTCGCCCTACGGAGCTGAAGGCGCAGGGCGTGCGGCCTCGGGTCTGGTTCGGCGAGCGCTGGATCACCAGCGTCTTCGACCTGTTCGAGGAGAACACGACGTACTTTCCGGCCCTGCTGCCGGTGATCGACGACGAGGACCCGATCGCGATGCTCGACTCCGACCGGACTCCGTCCCTGCACGAGCTTCGCCTGCACAACGGCACCGTGTGGCGCTGGAACCGACCCGTCTACGACACGGTCGGGGATCGTCCGCACCTGCGCATCGAGAACCGGGTCCTGCCCGCCGGTCCGACGGTGGTCGACATCCTTGCCAACGCCGCGCTCTACTTCGGCGCCCTGCGTGCCCTGGCCGGCGAGGAGCGGCCGGTCTGGTCGCGGATGTCCTTCGGTGCGGCCGAGGAGAACTTCACGACGGCGGCCATCCACGGACTGGACGCCACCGTCTACTGGCCGGGAAGGGGCAACGTGCCCGTCACCGAACTGGTGCTGCGCCGGCTCCTGCCTCTCGCGCACGAGGGACTGCGGGACTGGGGTGTCGACGACGACATCCGCGAGCGGCTGCTGGGCATCATCGAGGGCCGGTGCACGTCCGGGCGCAACGGCGCCACCTGGCAGGTCGAGACGGTGCGACGCTTCGAGGGGCAGGGGCTCGACCGGTGGGAGGCGCTGCGCCGCATGACCCAGGAGTACGTGGTGCGCATGCACAGCAACGAGCCGGTGCATGCGTGGGACCGCGTCTAGCGCTCACCGGGCTCAGGGCCCGCCGTCACCCCGCGCCGGGACGCTCCCGCCTCGGGAGCTTGCCCACCACGCTGGCATACGACGCGTCGATCGCCTCGAGCAGCTCGCCGCGGGGGATCCGGCCATCGGTCCGCAGCGAGTTCCAGCCGGATCTCCCGAGGTAGGGCATGACCGCGGCGTCGTCCGGGTAGCGCAGCAGCCACTCGTCGGCCTCCTCGCGCGTGGCGCCGCACTTGATGCCCACGGAGCGACCGTCCGCGGAACCGAGAAAGGCGAAGATCCTGCTGCCCACCTTGGCCACGATGGTGCCGTCCCACGGCTCGTCCTCCCACGCGCCCGGCCTGGACAGGCAGTGGTCCAGCACGTCCTCCTGGTCCATGGCGGACTCCTCTCGTTGCGCGCACCCATCCTCGCGCATGCGACCGATCGGGTGCTGTCGTTCGCCGCTTCGCGGCGTCGCCCTCGACAGGTGGCGTATGGTCGAGGCAACGGAGCCATCCAGACTTCCGGAGTTGGGAGCGGCCATGGGCGACAAGTCCCCGAAGAAGTCGGACGCGAAGAAGCCCGGCAGGTCCATCAAGGAGAAGCGCGCTGACAAGCGCCAGGCCGGGGCCGCCCAGAGCGCCATCGCAGTCCCGCCGATGAAGAAGGGCTGACCGCGGGCGCCTCCCGGTAGCCCGTCAGGGAACGGGTTGCGCCGTGCCGTGGATACCCTCCTTGCGTGACCTCCGCGAGCAGCGCCCGTGATCGACTGTGCGCCGTGGTCCTCGCGGCCGGCCGGGGAACGCGGCTGCGGCCGCTGACCCTGACCACGCCGAAGGCCCTGTGCCCTGTCAACGACGTGCCCCTGCTGGACCTCGCGATCACCTCGGTGCGGCCGTTCGCCGTGGATGTCGCCGTCAACGTGCACCATCTCGCGGAAGCCGTCCGCATCCACCTCGCGGGGACCGACATCCACGTCTCGGATGAGACCGATCGCCTTCTCGAGAGCGGCGGTGCGCTCGGACATCTTCGCGAGTGGATCGCGGGTCGACCGGTGCTCGTGCGCAACTGCGACGCGTTCCTCACCGACGGCCTCGACCGCCTGGTCGATGGCTGGGACGGCACTCGACCGCGCATCCTGGGCATCCGGCGCGAAGGGCCGAGCGACTTCGGCGACGTCCAGTACGTCGGCGCCTGCCTCCTGCCCGCGGCCGTGGCCGCCGCCATGCCGGACGAGCCGGCCAGCCTGTACGACCTCGTGTGGCAGCCGTCCTGGCAGCGGGGTGATCTCGAGGTGGTCCTGGCCTCCGGCGAGTTCGTCGACTGTGGCACCCCGCACGACTACCTGCGCGCGAACCTGATCGCGAGCGGCGGCAGCAGCGTCCTGGGCGTGGGCAGCGACGTGCGGGGCACGGTGGACCGGGTCGTGGTGTGGCCGGACGGCTACGTCGGCCCCGACGAGGTGCTCGCGGATTGCGTCCGAGCCGGGCGGGACGTCACGGTCGACGCGCGCTGACGGCCGGCTGACGCGCATGGCACCAGTGAACGGATCGTGAACGGTAGGCTCGCGCGCGGCCCCGAGGCCGCCCGGACCTATCCCTGGAAAGCAGTCGGTGACCACGTCATGAGCAACTTCACCCTCCGTCAGCGGCTTCGCTACCGGTTCGACAACGCCCTGTCGCGTGGCGTCTGGGTCGTGCTGCTCTGGTTGGGCGCCCTCGCAGCGTTCTTCTTCCTCGTGATCGCACTGGTCATCAGCGTCACCGGCATCGGTCCGGGAGACGAGCGGACGACGCTGGGCGAAGGCCTGTGGCTCGCCCTGACGCGCTCACTCGACTCGGGCACGTTCTCAGGCGACGAGGGCCTGAGGTTCCGGCTCATCATGCTGGTCGTCACCCTCGCCGGGATCTTCCTCGCCGCGACGATCATCGGCCTCATCTCCTCGGGGATCGACTCCCGGGTCGAGTCGCTCCGGCGCGGCAAGTCGATGGTCATCGAGCACGGCCACACGGTCATCGTGGGCCGCAGCGACAAGCTCCCGGCGATCATCGCCGAACTGGTGGAGGCCAACCTCAGCGAGAGGGGGAAGGCCATCGTCGTCCTCTCTGCCGACGACACGGTGGAGGTCACCGAGGAGATCCGCGGCGTCGTCACCGACCTGAAGACCTCGCGGCTGGTGGTGCGCAGCGGCATTCCGACGAGGCTGAACGACCTCGCCCAGGTCAATCCCCAATCGGCCAAGTCGATCATCGTGCTGCGCTCGCCCGACCAGTCCGACGCGCAGGTCGTGAAGATCGTCCTGGCGCTCGCGGCGTTGAGCCCGGGGCTCGCCGGGTTGACCGTGGTCGCCGAGATCGACGACGAGCCGACGGGCGCCGCACTGCGCAGCGCGGTGGGCCCCTGCCTGATCACCGTGACGCCGCGCGACATCATCGCGAGGATCGGGGCGCAGGTCTCCCGCGCAGCCGGCCTGGGGGCGATCTACCAGGAGCTCCTCGACTTCGACGGCGACGAGATGTACGCGACGCCCGTGACGTCCGCCTGGCTCGGACGCTGCTTCGGCGAGCTCCTGCTTGCGAGCTCGGGTGCCACGATCATCGGGATCAGGCACGAGGACGGTCGGGTGGCGCTGAACCCGCCGTCCGAGACGGTCCTGGTCCCCGGAGATCACGCGATCGGCATCGCGGAGGACGACTCGACATTCCAGCTCGACGTGGCACCTGTCGCCTGGGCACCGGCCGACGAGCGTCGCTGGGCCGAGACGGACAAGGCCCGCGAACGGACCCTCCTCGTGGGCTGGAGCGATCTGGCACCGCTCATCGCGCAGGAGATCGACGGGCACGTGGCACCCGAGTCGGAACTGCACGTGCTGGTCCTCGGGTCACAGCACGACGTGTCCGCCGTCGGGGCGGGCCTGCACCTGTCGGCCCAAGCCCTCGTGGTCCACGAGGGCGATCCGATCAGTCGCCCGGACGTCGAGCGAGTGCTCGGATCGGGGCCGTTCGACCACATCATGCTGCTGAGCGAGCGCGAGTCCTTCGACATGGACGAGGCGGACGCCCGCACGCTGCTGGCCCTGATGCACGTGCGCGGCCTGACCAGCCTTTCTGGTGGCAGCGAGAACATCGTCGCCGAGCTGCTCGACCCCAATGACGTGCAGCTTGGCGGCGGACCGTCCGCGACCAGCGACTTCATCGTCAGCCAGAAGTTGATCAGCCTGCTCATGGCCCAGTTGAGCGAGAGTCCGCATCTGGCTGACGTCTTCGCCGACCTCTTCGACGCCGACGGCGCGGTCATCGCCATGCATCCGATCGAGCGCTACCTGCCCTTCGGCGAAGCGACGTTCGCGGACATCGTCACGGCGGCACGGGAGTGGGGAGTGGTGGCGATCGGCTACAAGGCCGCGGCTGCGGCCGCCGACCCGCGATCGATCGGTGGAGGGATCCGGGTCAACCCGCCGAAGGCGCAGCGCATCCCGTTCATCGAGGGGGACCTGGTCGTCGTCATCGGACGACCGTAGGCACGTGGTGGGGCTAGCCTCGACCTCATGCCCGGCACCGAGCGAGTTCCCCCGTCCTATCCGATCGCAAGCGACGCGCGGGATACCCGCGCGCGGACGGTCGTGCCCGACCCCAAGCCCGAAGACGGCGTGACGTATCTGCCCAGCGAGGTCGCGAAGTACCTCGCTGCAGGCTATGGAGCCTGGACGTACGGACCCGGGGTCGACCGGGCGCAACGCCTCGACCTCATGCCCGCCGGCTACGTCGCGGATGGCGCTGAGACCTCAGCTCGTCTGCTGAACTTCTTCACCATGACGGACATCCACATCACCGACAAGGAGACCCCCGTCCAGGCGATCCTCTACGGCTTCCGCGGCGGCATCTCCTCGGCCTACTCGCCCGTGATGATGTGCACGACCCAGGTCCTCGACGCGGCCGTCCAGACGATGAACGCCCTGCACGCCAAGAAGCCCTTCGACTTCGGGATCTGCCTGGGCGATGCGGCCAACAACACGCAGCACAACGAGCTGCGCTGGTACATCGACGTGCTCGACGGCCGGGAGATCGACCCGAGCTCGGGTTCCCAGGACGATCCACCCGACGCGCCGCGTCCGGAGTACCAGCAGCGCTACCAGGCCGCCGGGCTCGATCCGTCCATCCCGTGGTACCAGGCCATCGGCAACCACGACCACTTCTGGATCGGCACGCTCGCCGTCAACGACTACCTGCGCGGCTACTACGTCGGAGACGAGATCCTCAACCTGGGCAACGTGTTCACGGAGCACCCCGGTGTCGACAGTCGCGGCTTCTACATGGGCTCGATCGACGGGCGGACACCGTTGGGCGACGTCTTCGGGGCCGGACCGGTGGCTGACTTCGCCGTGCCGCCGAGGGTGAGGGCGGCCGATCCGCGCAGGCGCTCGCTGCGGAGACGGGAGTGGATGGGCGAGTTCCTCAACAGCACGTCGAAGCCTGCGGGCCACGGGTTCACGCAGGCGAACGTCGACGATGACTTCGCCTGCTACTCGTTCGCTCCGAAGCCCGACCTGCCGATCACGGTCATCGTCCTGGACGACACCCAGCGCGACGACGATGCCGACGTGGGCGGCTACGGGGGCGGCTGTCTCGATCAGCAGCGCTACGACTGGCTGGTCGGCGAGCTCGACCGAGGCCAGGCCGCGGACCGGCTGATGGTCATCGCCTGCCACATCCCGATCGGCGTCGAGCCGCCCGAGTCCCCGGTGGGCTGGTCCACGCTCGCCGCGCTGACCGAGGAGGCGCTGTTCGACAAGCTGCACGAGTACCCGAATCTGCTGCTGTGGGTGGCGGGGCACCGGCACCTGAACACCGTCACGGCGTTCCGGTCGCCGGACGCGGCCCGGCCCGAACTGGGGTTCTGGCAGGTGGAGACGTCGTCGCTGCGGGACTTCCCGCAGCAGTTCCGGGTGATCGAGATCGTCCGGAACGCTGACGCAACGGTGTCGATCCTGGCCGAGAACGTGGATCCCGCGGTCGCCGAGGGATCGCTGGCGGCCCGATCGCGCACATACGCGGCCGCCGCCCAGCAGCTGTTCTCGAACCCGCTTGTCGAGGCCCCCAGCGGATCGACCAACGTCGAGCTGCGGGTGCCGCTGAACGAGCGCATGCAGGCTGTCATGGAGGGCTGCGGCACGCCCCTCGGCTAGTCCGCCCGGGTCGCCGGGTTGAGCCAGCCGTGCAGCCACTTGGTCAGCCATGGCACGCCCAGCCACGTCATGTAGGGAACGACGATCAGGGTGCTCAGCGCGACGCGCGGGACGACGTTCCAACCCGCGATGCGCGGGCCGATCAGCCAGTTGACGAGCACGGACATCGGGAACAGCGCCAGGCCGATGATCATCGCCGTCTTCCATCGCGGCGGTGGCGTGCGCGACGCCTGGACGATGGGCGAGAAGATGCCCTCGAAGCCGCTGACGGCATGCGCCTTCTGCGAGCCGACGATGAGCGGCTTGCTGCGCTCGAGCCACTCCTGGCGAACGGGACTGTGCTCCCACGCGGACAGGTCCTCGGCTGTCGCGAAGCTGAACGCGATGACGAGGTCCTCGCGATCCGGCGGCGCGGGTGGGTAGACCTGCGCACCCAGATGGCCGTGGAAGGCCCCGGCGGCGTCGGTTATCCCGTTGGCCCAGCGCACGAGCTCCGGCTCGCGGCCCGGCACCGGCCGTCGGGCGACCACGACGGTGACGGGCAGGTGGGTCTCATGCGTCTCGTGCTGTCCTTGGGCCTCGTGCACTCCGTGCGGATCGCTACTGCTCATGCCACCCATCCAACCGGTCCACGAACGCCGACGCCCACCGCTGTTCCGCTCCGCGATCTCCGATCGGCTCGCGAAGTGCGGCCGCGCGGGAGGTGAGAGGGTGTACGAGGGAGGGCGGATGAGCGGATTGCTGTGCTGGGACTGCCACCAGCCGATGGATGTGGTGCGAAGCGAGCGCCGGGGACGCGATGCCCTGGTGACGTACCAGTGCGGCAACCGGAACTGCCCTGCCCGGAAGACATCGCCACCGAACCGACGGGAGGTGCTGCAGAAGGGCGGGTCCTGACCCTCCGCGATGCCTCGTCATTCGTGGGGGCCTCCAAGTGCGCTGCAACGCCCACGAGTGACGAGGCATCGACGGGGATCGGCGTAGGGTCACCGTGTCGAGGGGAGTGTCATGGACGCGGACGCGATCGAGGCCGGACGACGCCGCTGGCAGGAGCGCTATGACGCGGCCGCGGCCCGCGGGCAGGTCCGCGACACCGACTTCACCACGCTGAGCGGCCTCGACGTCGATCCCGTCTACGGCCCGCCCGAGGGCATCGACGATCCGCGCATGGAGGGCATCGGCTGGCCGGGGGAGTTCCCCTTCACTCGGGGGCTGCACGCCACGGGGTACCGCGGTCGCACGTGGACCATCCGGCAGTTCGCCGGCTTCGGCAATGCCGTCCAGACGAACGAGCGCTACCGCATGATCATGCAGCGTGGTGGCGGCGGCCTGTCGGTCGCCTTCGACATGCCGACGCTGATGGGCCTGGACTCCGACGACGCGCGCAGCCTCGGCAAGGTGGGGCACTGCGGCGTGGCCGTGGACTCGGCGTTCGACATGGACGTGCTCTTCGACGGCATCCGGCTCGACGAGGTGACCACGTCGATGACCATCTCGGGCCCGGCGGTGCCCGTGTTCTGCATGTACGTGGTGGCGGCCGAGCGGCAGGGCGTCGACATCTCCAAGCTCAACGGCACCCTCCAGACCGACATCTACAAGGAGTACATCGCGCAGAAGGAGTGGCTGTTCCCGCCCGAGCCGCACCTGCGCCTGATCGGCGACCTCATGGAGTACTGCGCGGCCACGATCCCCGACTACAAGCCGCTCAGCGTCTCCGGCTACCACATCCGGGAGGCCGGATCGACGGCTGCGCAGGAGCTGGCGTTCACGCTGGCGGACGGCTTCGCCTATGTCGAACTGGGTCTGTCGCGCGGACTCGACGTCGAGGCGTTCGCGCCCGGGCTGTCGTTCTTCTTCGACAGCCACGTCGACTTCTTCGAGGAGATCGCCAAGTTCCGTGCCGCCCGCCGGATCTGGGCGCGCTGGCTGCGCGACGTCTACGGCGCGAGGACCGAGCAAGGCCCAGTGGTTGCGCTTCCACACCCAGACGGCCGGGGTCTCGCTGACCGCACAGCAGCCGATGAACAACGTCGTCCGTACGGCGCTGTCAGGCGCTGGCCGCCGTGCTCGGTGGCACGAATTCATTGCATACCAACGCATTGGACGAGACGCTGGCACTGCCGACCGAGGAGTCGGCCGAGGTCGCCCTGCGCACGCAGCAAGTGCTCATGGAGGAGACCGGCGTCACCAACGTGGCCGACCCGCTCGGCGGCTCGTGGTACGTCGAGCAGCTGACCGACCGGATGGAGGAGCAGGCTGAGGCGGTCTTCGCCGAGATCCTGCGGCTGGGCGAACCCGTGGGCGACGCCTCCGCGCACCCGATCGGCCCGATGACCTCCGGCATCCTGGCAGGCATCGAGAGCGGCTGGTTCACGGGCCACATCGCCGAGGCGGCCTTCGTGCACCAGCAGGCGCTCGAGGCCGGCGCGAAGCGCATCGTCGGAGTCAACTGCCACACCGACTCGCTGGCCAAGGACCTCGAGATCCTGCGCATCGGCCGCGACGTCGAGCGCGACCAGGTGCGTGCACTCGGCACGCGTCGAGAGGCCCGGGACGACGCCGACGTCGAGGCGGCCCTCGTCCGCCTGGCCGAGACGGCTAGCGGGGACGGCAACCTCATCCCGCCGATGCTCGACGCCGCCAGGGCCGAGGCGACGCTGGGCGAGATCTGCGGCGTGCTGCGCGGTCTCTGGGGCGGCTACACCGAGAACGCGCGCTTCTAGCGACCGGCGCTCCCAGCAGGCCCATCGCCACGACGACTCCCCAGGTTGGGTGCGGCACATCCAAGAGGCGGTCGTGGGGGGACTCGTCAAGGACGTCCCGCGGACGCAGCTGACCGGCCGTCGAGGGACTTGACGGCGCGGCGTCGGGTGGCAGGCTGGGCACATGATCAATCATGTCTCCATCCAGTGCGCCGACGTGGCTGCCAGTGCGGAGTTCTATGACGGCGTCCTCGGTGCGCTGGGCGGCCGTCGCGTCATGGACTTCGGCGAGGTCATCGGCTACGGCGTCGACTTCCCGTCCTTCTGGATCGGGCCGTTCGACAGCGGCGAGGGCTTCCGCGAGACGCACCTCGCGTTCACGGCGCCCTCCCGCGCGGCGGTCACGGCATTCCGGGAAGCCGCCGTAGCGCTCGGGGCGGAGGTGCTGCACGAGCCGAGGGAGTGGCCCGAGTACCACCCGGGCTACTTCGGCGCCTTCGTGCGCGATCCCGACGGCAACAACGTCGAGGCCGTCAGCCAGTTCGGCGGCTAGCGCGCACCGGGCGGCCGGCCTCGTACTGCAGCATTCGTCGCCGGCGGGTGTCAGGGGCGGCGCCTAGACTCGCGGCAGACCGCTCGAGGGGCTGGGGGCCATGAGACTGCTGCTGGTGTCCGACGTCCACCTCGACACGCCTTTCGCCTGGGCTGGCCCGTCGGCCGCACGGGACCGTCGCCGCGCCCTGCGCCAGACGCTGGTCCGCGTGTGCGCCCTCGCTCACGAGCAGCGCGTCGACGCGCTGCTCGTCGCTGGGGACCTCTACGAGCAGGAGCGCTTCTCGCCCGACACGGCGGACTTCCTGCGGCGGACGTTCGCCGATCTCGAGCTGCCCGTCTTCGTGTCCCCGGGCAACCATGACTGGTACGGGCCGCACAGCCTGTACCGGCAGGTCGACTGGACGCCCAACGTGCACGTGTTCGACGAGGCACGGCTGGTGCCGGTCGAACTGGCCGACGGGCTGACGCTGTGGGGTGCCGCGCACTGCGCACCCGCCAACACCGACGGCTTCCTCGACGGCTTCTGCGTCGACCGGGGTGGCGTCAGCGTCGCCCTCTTCCACGGCTCCGAGACGGGCGACTTCGGCTGGCAGGAGTCGGGCAAGACCCCGCACGCGCCGTTCACCGCCGAGCAGATCCCGCGGTCCGGGCTCTCCCACGCCTTCGTCGGCCACTTCCACGCCCCGAAGGACGGTCAGTGGCACACCTACCCCGGCAACCCCGATCCGCTGTCGTTCGGCGAGACCGGTGACCGGGCCGCCGTTCTCGCCGTCATCGGCGACGACGGCCGCATCGAGCGCACCCGCTTCCCGGTGGCGGTGTCGCAGGTCAGCGACGTCGATGTCGACCTCACGGGCATCTCCAACGGGAGCGAGGCCAGGGACAGGGTCCGGGCCGCCATCACCGGGCTCACGGGTGTCGTCCGGGTCACCCTCGGCGGGGAGATCGGACGCGACGCCGACGTCCGCCTGAGCGACCTCGAGGGGCTGGACGAGTCGCTGGAGGCGCTGGTCACCCGGCTGGGCAGGGTGACGGTGGCGTACGACCTCGACGTGCTCGCGGTCGAGCAGACCGTTCGCGGGCAGTTCGTCAGGGACGCCCTGCAGGCCGACCTCGACGACGACATGCGACGCCGGGTGCTCATCACCGGCCTGCGTGCGCTGGACGGCCGCGTCGACGAACTCGAGGTCCTCTGACGTGCGCATCGAGTCCGTCACGGCGCACGCCTTCGGCCCGCTGTCCGACGCCAGGCTCGATCTCGCCTCCGGGCTGACGGTCGTCGTCGGCGCCAACGAGTCGGCGAAGTCCACCTGGCACGCGGCGATCTATGCCGGACTGTGCGGCCGTCGCCGCGGCAGGGGCGGCGTGACCAGGGTGGACAGGGCCTTCGAGGAACTGCGCAGGCCGTGGGACGGCGACGCCTGGCGCGCCTCCGTCGTCGTCCGCCTCGACGATGGCCGGCGCATCGAGGTCACCCAGGACCTGGCGGGAAGGATCGACTCGAGTGCCGTCGACGCCGACCTCGGGCGGGACGTGTCCGGCGCCATCATGTTCGAGGGCAGTCCGGACGGGTCCCGCTGGCTCGGGCTCGACCGGTACTCCTTCCTCGCCACCGCATGCATCACCCAGGCCGGCCTGCTCGCGGTGCTCGACGAGGCCGACGGACTGCAGGACCACATCGCCAGGGCAGCGGCGACCGCCGGCACCGACGCCAACGCCGCGACCGCCCTGGCCGCCATCGCCGCATTCGCCAGGGAGCACGTCGGGCTGGACAAGCAGGGCGCCAGGAAGCCGTTGCGCAGGGCCAAGGAGGCGGTCGCCGCGGCGACGGACGCGCTGGCATCCGCGCGCGCCGATCACGAGCGATACCTCCAACTGGTGGCCGAGGCGGAGGTTCTGCGCGCGGCCGCCGAGGCCGACTTCGGCGAGGTCACCGAAACGCGCACGCACGTCGAGGCTCTCGAGCGACTGCTCGCGGCCACGCGGTCCGCCGCCGATGCCGCCGCCGATGCCGATCACACTCGGGAGCGGGCGCAGTCCCTGCTCGCCGAGCTCGAGACGGTCCGCCGCAGGCACTCCCGTGCCTGGCAACTGGACGCCTCTGTCGGCGGCCAGGCGCCGACGGGCGCAGCCGAGTCCGACGAGCTGGCGCGCACCGTGGCAGACGCCCTCGCGGGATGGCGCACCTCGAACCCGCCCGAGCCGCTCACCGGTGACACGGCCGCGGAACTGCGCGAGCAGCTCGAGCGACTGCCCGTGGTGCCATGGGGCGACCGGGAGGTCGACCCATCGGTCCGGCAGGCTGCAGCGACGCTGGCCGAGCGGCAGGCGGTGCTCGCGGCTCATGCCGGGCTGCGACCACCCGAGCCCGGAGTCGACGAGGATCCCGACCTGACGGCCGCCATCGAGGCGACGGCGGCCGTGGTGCGCGACCTCGCTGCCGACCTCGCCTCGGCGGCGGCGATCGACGCGCCGGATCCGTCGGCCGTCGTGGGGCTCGACGAGGCAGCCCGTCGTACCCGGACCCACGCCGACGGCGCCCGGGCCCTGTTCGACGCCGCCGCGGGGCAGCCGTCCGGAGCCCCAGCGACGTCGCCGGCGGGAGCCGGTCCGCGTGGGCGCGCCCTGCTGCTGTCCGGTGCCGGCATCGGCCTGGCGGCCGGCTTCGTCCTGCTCGCCTGGGGGATGGTCCTCCCCGGTGTCACCGTCATCGTGGTCGCCGGGGCGCTGGGTGCCTGGGCCCTGACGAGGCCCGGCGCGAGTCGCGCGCAGACGCGTGACGCCGGGGCGCGTGGAGGGGGCGGGTCCGGCGCACCGACGTGGGCCGAGGTGTCGGAGGCCGAGCGTGCCGCCCTCGAGGCGCAGGAACGGCTGCGCGCGGCCCGCACCGCGGCCGCGGCGGCGGTGACCGCGCGGTCGGACGCACAGGTGCGCTGCGAGGCACGGCGGCTTCCCGCGGACGTACCGCGACTGCGGGCCCTGGCAGCAGCGGCCGAGATCATCCGAGCCCAGCGCACCAGCCATGGTCAGTGGTCGAGCGACGAGGCTGCATACGGACTCGGGGCGGCGTCGGCGCGGGAGCGTCTGCGCCAGGCCCTGGTCGGCCGGGGAGTCGTGGCGGCTGCGGACCCCGCGGTCGACCTGCGTGACCTCGTCCGTGAGTACGAGCGCGCGTGTGCGGTGCGAGCGGAGGCAGCTGCGGCGGCGGCGCGTCGACCGGACCTGCTCGAACGGCTCGCCGAGCGGCAGAGGGCCGAGGGGTCGTTCGCCGATGCCGCGTCGCGTCGCCAGTCGGCGGCCGCCGCCGTCCTGAGGGCGGCAGCGCTCGCCCGCGTGGTCGACGCGGATGCGGATGCCGAGGCGGTTGCGGAGAGCCTGCTTGCGTGGCAGGAGGAGCGCGCGCGACAGGCGCAACAGGCAGACGAGTCCCGTGGCGAGTGGGCCGAGCTGGTCGCCCTGCTCGATGGCTCAACCCTCGAACGGCTCCGCCAGCACGTCGACGAGGTCGCTGCCCGCCACGGCGTGCAGGTCGGTCTCGTCGAGGCCGCCGTCGCGCTTTCGGTCGACGCTGCGCGCTGCCGGGACGCGCTGGCGACGCAGGCAGGCCTCGACCCGGCCGCCGTGACCGATGCCGGATCCGTGCAGGGTCTCTTCGCGGCCGGGCTCGCCCGCCTGGACGTGACCCGATCGGAGGCGAGCCGGACCGCCAGAGCGGCTGACCGGGCAGAGGCCGTGCGTCAGGAGCGGGCCAACGGACTGGCCAGCGTCGCCGCGGCCGAGGAGGCGCTCGCAGCGGAGCAGGCCAGGCTCGACCACGTCACCCAGCTGGCCACGACCCTGGACCTCACAGCGGACTTCCTGAGGCGGGCGCAGGAGCGCGTGCACCGCGACATCGCGCCCGTTCTCGCACGCACGCTGGAGGAGTGGCTGCCGAGCATCACCGGCGGCCGCTATGTCAACGCGCGCGTCGATCCTGCCACCCTCGTGGTGCAGGTGCGCGGACCGCACCGGCCGTGGCGGCAGGCCGACCGGCTCTCCGTCGGTACGGCGGAGCAGGTCTACCTGCTGCTGCGTGTCGCGCTGGCCGAGCACCTGACCACGAAGGGCGAGACCTGCCCACTGCTGCTTGACGATGTCACGGTCCAGGCCGATCCCGTCCGCACCGAGGCGATCCTCGACCTCCTCCTGCGCCTGTCCCGGGATCGGCAGATCGTGCTGTTCGCGCAGGATCCGATGGTGGCGCAGTGGGCCAAGAGCTCGCTCGTCGGCGATCGGCACTCGCTGATCGAGCTTCCGCAGCTGGCGGCGGGCTGACCGACCGCCGCACGCGGCACGTCGACTGGACCCAGATGCTCTCGCCGCGGATCGACGCGTCGGCGCCGCCGTCGATGCCTGCCCGCCTCTCCGGAGTCGCCAGCATCTCGGCCATCAGCTCCGGTGAGTTCGGCATGAGCGATGCCGTCGAACTGGTCGCCGCCTCGCTCCTGGAGAAGCTCTGCAGTCGCTGCGCCGATTCCGGAGGCAGCGCCGGTGATCACGAAGGTTCTGGTCATACGTGCAGGCGAGGGTGGAGGTGGACGGCGATTAGAGGCTTAGGTCCCGCGGGCACGTTCTGCGGTGGCACACTGGCGTGGCGCACACCACCACCACGCCGATCACAGGGGTACCCATGGATCCGAAGAACACCGCCGTCGTCCTCGTCGAGTTCCAGAACGACTTCACCAGCGAGGGCGGCACGCTGCACGGCGCCGTCCAGGGCGTCATGGAGTCCACGGGCATGCTCGACAATGCACAGGCAGCCGTCGCCGCCGCCAGGGCCGCGGGCGTCACCATCGTCCACGCACCCATCCAGTTCGCGGAGGGCTACAACGAGATCACGTCGACCCCCTACGGCATCCTCAAGGGCGTCGTGGACACGAACTCCTTCGTCAAGGGCACGTGGGGCGCCGAGATCATCGACGTGCTCGCTCCCAAGGACGGCGACATCGTGCTCGAGGGCAAGCGCGGCCTCGACGCCTTCGCCAGCACCAACCTGGACTTCATCCTCCGCAGCAAGGGCATCCAGACGGTCGTGCTCGGAGGATTCCTCACGAACTGCTGCGTGGAGTCCACGATGCGCTCGGCCTACGAGCGCGGGTTCGAGGTCATCACGCTGACGGACTGCGTCGGTGCGACCAGCGCCGAGGAGCATGCCAACGCGATCACCTACGACTACCCGATGTTCTCCAAGCCGATGACTGCCGCGCAGTTCGCGGACGCGCTCGCCGGTGCCCAGTCGGCCGACGCCTCGCGGGGTTACTGAGCCGCTCCATCGCCTAGGTTGGTGGGCGTGAGTCCCGACGCCGCCCGCAGCGCACTGCCCGTGGACCGCAGCGTCGTCGAGGCGATCGGCAGCGCGCTGCCGGCAGGCGGAGTGCGCGCTCGCGCCACCGACCGCCTGGCGTACGCGCATGACGCCTCCCACTACCTGCTCACGCCGCAGGCGGTGGCCACGCCGCACAGTGCCGACGAGGTCGCGCGGCTGCTGGCTGCCAGCGGCAGGCATGGCATCGCGCTGACGTTCCGCTCGGGCGGCACGAGCCTGTCCGGGCAGGCCTCAACCGGCGGCGTCCTCGTCGACACGCGCCGGCACTTCCGGCAGGTCGAGGTACTGGACGAGGGACTGCGCGTGCGCGTGCAGCCGGGCGCAACCGTGCGGGCGGTGAATGCGCGCCTTGCCCCATTGGGCCGCAAGCTCGGCCCGGACCCGGCGAGCGAGGCCGCCTGCACGGTCGGCGGCGTAGTCGCGAACAACTCCAGCGGCATGGCCTGCGGCACCGAGTTCAACTCCTACCGCACTGTCGAGTCCATGGTCCTCGTCCTGGCGTCCGGGACCGTCATCGACACCGGGGCCGCGGACGCCGACGAGCGCCTTCGGCAGCTGGAGCCCGCCATCCATGCCGGACTGCTGCGGCTGCGCCACCGGGTGCTCGGCAGTCCCGAGTCGGTGCGCGTCATCGAGCGGCAGTTCTCGCTCAAGAACACCATGGGCTACGGGTTGAACTCCTTCCTGGACTTTCCCGATGCCGTCGGGATCCTCGCGCACCTCGTGGTCGGCAGCGAGGGCACGCTGGCGTTCATCGCGGAGGTGACGTTCCGGACGATCCCGGTGCGCCCGCACATCTCGACGGGCTTCCTGGTCTTCGAGAGCCTGCACGAGGCGACCGACGCGCTGCCCGAGCTGGTGGCCTCGGGGCTCGCGGCCATCGAGCTGCTCGACGAGACGTCACTGCGGGTGGCCCAGGGCGATGTCAAGGCCAGCGAGTCCCTGCGACGGCTCGACGTCGGGCGCAGGGCCGCCCTCCTCGTGGAGTACCAGGAGATGACGGCCTCGTCGCTGGAGGCGCGCGTGGACAGCCGCCGCGTCGATGCTGTCGCGCCTGCGGCTGGTCTCCCCAGCCGAGCTGACGACGCCCGCAGGGGCCCGCGCCGACCTCTGGCACATCCGCAAGGGCCTCTACGCGACGGTCGCCGGCGCCCGGCCCTCCGGCACCACGGCGCTCCTGGAGGACATCGCGGTGCCGGTGCCTTCGCTGGCTGGCACCTGCGAGCAGCTGATCGCGCTCTTCGACCGGCACGGATACCAGGACAGCGTCATCTTCGGCCATGCCAAGGACGGCAACATCCACTTCCTGCTCAACGAGCGCTTCGACGACCCGGCCTCCCTCGTGCGCTACCGCGCCTTCACCGATGACATGGTCGACCTCGTGCTCGCACAGGACGGCACGCTGAAGGCCGAGCACGGGACGGGGCGCATCATGGCGCCGTTCGTGCGGCGGCAGTACGGAGACGAGCTGTACGACGTCATGCGCGAGGTCAAGCTGCTGCTCGACCCGCTCGGCGTGCTCAACCCCGGCATCCTGCTCAACGATGACCCGGCCTCGCATCTGCAGAACCTGAAGATCACGCCGACGGTGGAGGAGGAGGTCGACCGCTGCGTCGAGTGCGGCTACTGCGAGCCGGTCTGCCCGAGCCGCGACCTGACCCTCACCCCCCGGCAGCGCATCGTCCTGCGCCGCGAGATGGAGCTCGCGGTACAGCCGTCCAGCTGCCGATTCGTGGTGCAACCCAAGCCCCACCAGGATGCTCGGTTTCCGGGTCCAGCTTGGTACTGTTGCCGGCATTCCTCATACCGGCGACGTCGGCGCCACCGTCGTCGATCAGGCCGGCGGCGCGGTACCAAGCGGAACCCCGAGTCGGCCACTGTTCTTCGCGCCCGTCTCGATCCGCTCGATTTTGCCTTCCGTGCCGCGTCACCGAAACCGCCCGGCACCAGTATCGCATCGAACTGCGCCAATTCCTCAGTACCGGAATCTTCCAGGGCCTCGGAATCGATGTATTCGATGTTGACACGGGTATAAGTGTGTATGCCAGCATGACGCAACGCTTCGATCAGCGACTTGTAGGATTCGGTCAGATCGACATATTTTCCCACCATGCCGATGGTGATCTGGTGCTGCGGGTTCTCCAGCGCATGGACCAGTTTCGCCCATACTGACAGATCAGCAGGCGGCAGATCCAGCTTCAGCTCTTCGCACACGATGCGATCCAGCCCCTGATCGTTGAGCATCTGCGGAATCTTC
>CAVZPI010000011.1:0-198036 GCA_963777085.1 uncultured Actinomycetes bacterium
ACGAGTCAGCTCCGGACTGGCTGCGGTTGCGCAAAGTGCAGCGATCCTTAAGAAGGGCGTTGCGGAACTCGATCCGCTCGTCGCGGTGGTCAACGATTCCGCCTGCACCGGCTGCGGCGAATGCCTCACGACCTGCCCCTACGACGCCATCACACAGAGCCTGTGCAATGGGAGGAACGTCGCCTTGATCATCCCGAGCGTCTGCAAGGGCTGCGGAGGCTGCGTTCCTGCTTGCTCTGAGGATGCAATCGATCTTCTCGGCTACACCGATGTCCAGATGCGGGCCATGATCGACGGCCTGGTGGAGGTACGAGTCTGATGAGCACCGAACTTCTGCGTGAGCCGCGCGAGGTCATCCGCGAAGAGCCGCTCATGCACCGACCGATCCGCGAGGCACTTGCAAACGGCCCGCTGACCATCCCGGACATCGCCGACGCAATCGGCCACCCCACCGAGGAGACCGTCTACTGGGTCATGGGCATGCGCCGCTATGGCCACCTCGTCGAACTCGAGGAGGCTGACGACGACGGCTACTTCCCGTACCGCGCCATCGATAGGGAGATCACGTCATGAGCAAGGTCATCGACTCCGGGCTGCTCACTGACATGAGGCAGTTCGGCGACCTCGACATCTCCGCCTGCTTCAGTTGCGGCAACTGCACGGCGATCTGCCCGCTGGCCGACAACGACGCGACCTTCCCCCGCCGCATCATCCGGCTCGCCCAGGTTGGTCTGAAGGATGAGTTGCTCTCCAGCAAGGAGCTATGGACCTGCTACCACTGCGGTCTGTGTTCGGACAGCTGCCCTCAGGAAGCCGATCCCGGCGAGTTCATGGCAGTGGCCCGCCGATACGCGGTCGCGAACTACGACAAGACCGGGTTCTCCCGGATCCTGTACACCAAGCCATTCGCGGGCACGGCAATCGCCGTCCTCATTGCGCTCTTCTTTGCCGCCTTCATGTACTCAGCTCACGGCCCGCAGGACACCGCGTCGCTGGCCTTCTTCACCTTCGTTCCCGACCCGATCATCCACTGGACCGGCATCGCCGTCATGTCTCTCATGGCCATCGCAGGCGTAGCGGGCGTTGTGACGATGATTCGGGCCGTCGCTCGACGTGACGGCGTCACCGTGTCATCCCTGGTCTCCGGGAAGGCAGCGATATCGAGGACCGGCGCTGCTCTGTGGTCCGCCGTCGGCGTGGACTCCCTCGGCCAGACGAGGTACCGCCGCGACTGCAAGGACGACGAGCCCGTGGAGCCGTGGTATCGGCGACGTTGGTTCATCCACGCGATGGTCATCTGGGGCTTCCTCGGCCTCCTGGCGGCAACCCTGCTCGACTGGGGCCTGGCGCTGCTCGGCATCAAGGAAACCGGCACACCCATCCCGGTGTGGTACCCCTCACGCCTGCTCGGCACGATCGCTGGGCTGGCCCTCATCTACGGCGTCGTCTGGTTCATGCTCAACCGGGCCACCAAATACAACCGCGCGGCCCGCATCTCCAACGGATCCGACTGGCTCCTGCTGGTCCTGCTCTTGATCACGGGAGTCACCGGATTCGTCATCGAGGTGGCGCTCTACCTACCACCTACTCCGGCGTGGGGCTACTGGATCTTCCTGTTCCACGTCGCTGTCGCGATGGAGCTGATGCTCCTGATGCCCTTCACCAAGTTCGCCCACACCATCTACCGCCCGGTCGCCTTGTTCTTCTATTCGCTGGCCGGCAAGAAGGTCCTGCAAGACGCCTAGTCACGCTCCCCTCTCAGCCGATTGGACACACCATGAATCCCCAGACCGTATGCATTCCGCTGAACGCCGACGGCACCATCCATCATCGTCTCGGTCAGGCCAACGCTGTGGCCATCTGTCAGGTGGATGGCGACGAAGTCACCGACTGGACAGAGATCGTGGTCGACTGGGACACGACCTACGGAGTCGATGTCCTCGGAGTCCATCACCCCCGAGTGATCCGATTCCTTCAAGGACACCACGTCAATGCGGTCGTCGCGGACAACGTCTGCGACATCATGAAGTCCACCCTTCCCACCCTAGGAGTCACCGTGCACGCCGGGGTCAAGGGAAACGCCCGCGAGGTCGTCGCTGCGGCCATGCTCGCCGCTTGAGGAGCAGTGACGTGCGGTTTCGTGCCCCGATTGGTTGAGTTTGAGTTCCGATCGAATCGATGGGGCACCTCCTTGTCGCAGCCCGTCGATAGGCCAAAGGGGATGACGAATTCCGCAACGCTGAAGGCGACTCACAGGGGCATCGGGGAGGAGGGCAGCCGCTGTCCTGGCCGCTCCCCCGCTGGGCCTGGACGTCGTCACCTGGACGCTCCCGCCGTGCCATCGACCACCCGTGCCGAGCACATGGAGCCCGGCACGACGGTGCTCGAGATGAGCGTTCGAGAGGAGTCGAGCAGGTACCAGCTTCCGTTAAGTTGACAGGGTCTTCACCGTCGTGGATGTGCACTCAACCGGCGCTGCGCTCAGCGCACCTCGGCTGACTCGCGGTGTCAGCGAGTCTTGTCATCTTCGACTGCGACGGCGTGTTGGTCGATAGCGAACGGCTCTCTGTCGGGGTGGACAGGGAGTTGCTTGCGGAGCTGGGATGGGAACTGACCACCAAAGACATCGTGGAGCGCTTCGTGGGTTGGTCGCACGAGTTCTTCTTGGAGGAAGTCACGCGGCATCTGGGGCGCCCTCTTCCACCCGGGTGGGACGAGGCGAGCACGCCCCGCTATCGCCATGCCTTCAGGGAGTCGCTCCAGCCAGTTGATGGCATCGTCGAGGCGCTTGACCGCATAGTGCTTCCGACCTGTGTCGCGTCGAGCGGAACGCACGACAAGATGCAGTTCACGCTTGGACTCACGGGCCTGCTGCCCCGCTTCGAGGGGCGGTTGTTCAGCACGACGGAGGTCAACCGGGAAAGCCGGCTCCTGACCTCGTCCTTCACGCTGCCCGACTGATGCGATACCAGCCCCACGAGTGTGTCGTCGTCGAAGACAGCGTTCACGGGGTTGCCGCTGCTCAGGCCGCTGGCATGAGTGTCGTCGCCTACGCGGGCGGAGTCACCGGCGCGGACCGCCTTCTCGAACTCGGCGCCGAGGTCATCGCCTCTGTGTAGCCCTCTCGCATCTAACGAGGCCAGAGCGGGCGGCACTACGGGCGAACGAACCTTCTCCGGTGCGCCCTACAACACCCGCCCGCCACCGAAGTAGGTTCGTACGGCCCTGACCGGGCAGTTGCGTCGTCAGCCTTGGGGGATGTCCGGGTTGAGGACCTGGAACATGATGTGGTCCTGCCAACGGCCAGCGATGCTGAGGTAGGCCGGCGCGAGGCCGAACCGCTCGAAGCCGTTGCGAACCAGCACCGCCTGCGACGCAGCGTTGTGCACCAGCGTCTCCGCTTGCAGTCGGTGCAGGCCAAGCACCCCGAAGCCCACAGCCTTGATGTGCGCAAGCGCCGAAGTCGCCAGGCCGCGACCGTTGCGGTCCTCACTGACCCAGTAGCCAACGCTGCACGACAAGAACGGACCACGGACGATGCCGTTCAGGGTTATGCGACCAGCCACCTCACCTGCGTCATCGAGAATGACATGAGGCAGGGCGGTCCCATCCGCGTGCCTGCTAAGCGCAGCCTCGATGTCAGCACGCCGCCCATCGACCGTGAAGAACTCCTCGGGACGAATGGGCTCCCAGGGCGCCATGAACTTGCGGTTGCGCGTCACCAAGCTTGCCAAAGCCTGTGCATCCTCGACGCGAACGAGACGAGAGGGCACGACTTCCGTGGACGAGGCAGAGGACATCACGAACCCGATGGTGCCAGAAGAAGCCCGTGCAGCATCGAGGCGTAGACACACATGGCGCGGCATCCCCCACTTCACGCCGTAGTTCTGCAAGCCTTCATGCAGCGCATCTGCTGCGCTCGCAGGGCGTGGCCCGCCGCCGCCCCACCGGCTCGTCGCGCTTCACCGCCAACCATCAGCGACCGAGTTTGCCGAGGGGGTTAGGAATATTCAGATAGTCGGATTCCATCGGAATATTCCGATGCATTCGTCTCATGGGGATATCCCGATAGACGCGCTGCGACCGCGATTGCCGGAGTCACCACCTGACCGCCGTAACGGCGCATCCAACCAGGTAGTCCGCGGCCTGCTCGACGGCCAGCAGGTGCTGAGCGATTCAAGATGCCTTCTCCCAGTCAACCGTGCCGCGCATCTGCTTCTCGTCTCGCCTGCACGACGATGCGAACCCCTCGATCCCCCGCAATGTGGGCGTGCGCACCGTCACGCGATTCGGCTAGCGTCAGGACACCCAGCCACGCCGAGCGCTGGGCACGGTGCAGGATCTCAGGGGACGGATGCTCAACGCGCGACGGTGGACCCGGTACGGACACGACCGGGTCTACGTGACACATAGCGACGGGACGAAGGTCGGCTTCCTCGACCTGACAACGGGCAAGGCAACCATCGACCGTCCCGAGTGGACCGAGGCGTTTCATGCCGTTGTCGGGCCCTACCTGAGCAGTTCCATGCAGGATGGGCTCGACGTCGTGCAGGCCGAAGCGGAGGCCGAAGCGGAGGCCGTCGTGCAGGCTGACGCGCAGGCCGACGCGCAGGCTGAGACTGACCTCTCGACGAACACCCCTGGTCAGGGTGCCCGTCACGAAGCCAATGAGCAGCTTGCCCAGATGCGTGAGCGGTCACGATTCCGATCCCTTCTGGCACGGACTTTCGACGTGCACACCGACGAGCGCGCATGGCGCAAGGGGGCCGAAGGTGAGGAGCACGTCGGGGCACGATTGGAGCGCCTCGGCGAGCATGGATGGCGCGTGCTGCACTCCGTGCCCGTCGGTCAGCGCGGATCCGACATCGACCATGTGCTCATCGGGCCCGGCGGCGTCTTCACCGTCAACACCAAGAACCATCCCGGCAAGAGCATCTGGGTGGCGCCCAACCAGATCAGGGTGAACGGCCAGCCGGTCCCCTACCTGCGCAACTCGCGCTTCGAGGCCAAGCGGGCCAGCGACCTCCTGTCGGCTCGCGTCGGGTGGCCCGTCCGAGCGCGGGCCGTGCTCGTGCTGCTGACCGGCGGACTGGCGCCGCAGATCACCATCAAGAGCGGCGGACCGGAAGACGTCTGGATCCTCCATCGCTGGGACGTCCCGAAGCGGTTCACGAAATCGGCAGCGATTCTCACGCCGCGCGAGGTCGAGGAGGCCTACGCGGCCGCTCGCCGCCCGGAAACGTGGACCGCCGCGCACTAGGGAACGCTGGCCAGGGCCTCGAACGCGATCCGCCGACCGTCCAGGAGCGACTCGCGCGAGCCAGCAGGGACATCACATGACCGCCGACAGCGGCGACTGTCATGTCCGCTGACACTCTGGGCAATAGGGTCACACGGTGGTGACGGCGGTGGGCTTCGACCTTGACGGAACGCTGTTCGACCACGAAGGCGCCGCGGGCTCGGCGATCGAAGGGTTCCTCCTCGATCGCGGCTGGTCCCACCCCGGCCACGCCCGAACCACCTGGCTCGCATTGGAGGAGATCCACTTCCGAAGCTGGTCGGACGGCTCCATCAGCTTCCGTGAGCAGCGGCGGCGGCGGATGCGGGGGTTCGTCGAGTCCGTGGGGATCCAGCCCGACGACCACGACCTCGACGCTCTCTTCGACGAGTACCTCGTGCACTACCGGCACTGCTGGGCCCCCTACGCAGACGTGCTGGGCGCCTTGGACCGACTCCGGTCGATGGACCTGCGCCTGGCAGTGCTGACCAACGGAGACCAAGCCCAGCAGGAGGACAAGCTGCGCCAGATGGGCGTCCTGCACGAGTTCGACGTCGTCCTGGCCGGCAGCACCCTTCCGGCGTTCAAGCCGAGCGCTCTCGCGTTCGCCGCTCTTTGTGCCGCCCTTGGCCTGCCTGCGGATTCGATCCTGTATGTCGGTGACGACCTTGACGCCGACGTCCGGGGCGCCGCCGGTGCGGGACTTCGGCCAGTGTGGATCGACCGCCACGGGCGAGGTACAGGCCCCGACGGGGTGCTGACGATCGCGTCCCTCGACGAGCTACCCGGCTGCCTCCAGGATCGATGAGGGTACGGCTCAGGAGCCATCGCGATCCGCGCCGCCGCCGTCGCGTTCGCCGTGGTCATCGTGACCCGTGCGGGGTGACGGAATCCCGGCATGAGTGAGACCGGTCTCCTCGTCGAGGTGCCGGAGGCCCAGCCCCTGGTCGCAACCTGGAGGGAGCGCCACGACCCCGTGACTGCACGAGGCATCCCCGCGCATATCACCGCGCTGTGGCCCTTCGTCCCGCCCGGCGATCTCGACAGTGCCGTCGTCGCCCGCCTGAGAACCGTGTTGCGCGACGTGGAGCCCTTCGACTTCCGCCTCGACCGCGTAGCGGAGTTCCCCGGCGCCGTGTGGCTGAACCCCGAGCCCGACGGCCCGTTCCGTGCGCTGACGAGGGCACTGTGGACGGCGTTCCGGGACTTCCGGCCTTACGCCGGGGCGTTCCCCGAGTCCCAGCCTCACCTCACCGTTTTCGTGACCGATTCGGCGGCGGCCCCGGCTGCCCTGCGCCGGCAACTGGACGACGACTTCGCCGAACGGCTGCCTGTGGCCTGCCGGGTCACGTCGTTGACCGTGTTCGCCAGCGACGAGGACGGGATGTGGACACGTGCGCTGGTGCTGGAGGTCGGAGACTGAACTCGGCGGCTTCGCCCGCGGGCATTGGTCGGTCACGAGGGCAGACAAGCACGTTCACCCAAGCGGATCGGGCCACTCATGCCGCGGGAGCAACTCCCGGAGCCTCACAGACTCCGTGCGCCCGAGCACAACTTCGGTGTCGAGATTGGACGGGTCGATCTGGCGCATGAACTCGCGGCAGCGTCCGCACGGTGGGAGGACGTGCAGCGCACCGGTCTCGTCGTTGCGCCAGACCGCAACGATCTTGGCTATCCGGTACTCGCCGGACGTCACCATGGCGGAGACGGCGGCATGCTCCGCACAGAACCCTGTGCCCGAGCCGACGTCTATGCAGACACCTGAATGGACAATGCCCTTCGGCGTGACGAGTGAGGCGGCCACGTGACCCATGCGCCGACCTCGGGCTCCACTCCCGCCATAGGCCGGTGTCTCATGTGGATGAAGGACCTCTAGGGCTGACGCGATCAAGTCGTCGTGAACAGTCTGATCCATCTCGCGAACGCTAACAGTGCGGTCCCCAGAGCTGGCGCTCCCCGGAGGAGTGGCTTCGGACTATCACGGTCGACTCCGTGCTGCCCACGGCTGCAGACCACATCCGGGGCCGATGGCCGGGCCAGCAAGGGTGCTGCAGACAGACCCCTTGGACACTCCATCCCTGCGAGACACCATGCCAGTATCCCTTGACTACCAAGAGAAATTGGCCAGTGGGGCGGGTCGGGCTCGAACCGACGACAACCAGACCTAGACTCAAGCAACCGTTCACTTTTCGACCGTCGAAAGTGACCAGGATTCGAGCGCCGCCGACAGCGCCGCAACAACTTTCCTCGATATTGTCATCATCGTGCCATTGGCGTGCCACTTGTTGAGCCCAAGTGGGACGACGAGAGGACGGGTTTGACGGAGTATGAATAGGGGGTTGTCGTGGTCGTGAAGGCGTCGCGCAAGAGCACGTTCGGCAACGTGCGACAGTTGCCCTCCGGGCGCTATCAGGTGCGCTACACCGGCAGCGATGGCCTGCAGCACACCGCGCCGCGCACGTACGCGACCAAGGCCGACGCCAACGCCTACCTCGCCACGGTCCATTCCGACCTCGTCCGCGAGACCTGGAAGGCGCCGAAGCACGCGCGCATCACCCTCGGAGAGTTCGGTCGGACCTGGATCGACCAGCGGCCCATCAAGGCGTCGACGCGCGAGCGCTACCGATCGGCCTGGAACCTGCACATCGATCCGCGGATCGGCGACCACCAGATCGGCGACGTGTCCCCCGCGGTCGTGCGCGAGTGGTACGCAGAACTCGGCGACCACCTACGGACGTCCCTGGCGAAGCGGGGCCGGCGAACTCAGACCGTCGACCAGGCCGGATCGGCAACCCTGGCCCACGCCTACCGACTGCTCAAGGCCGTCATGAACACCGCGCTCGAGGATGAGCTCATCCCCGGGAACCCATGCCGGATCAAGGGAGCGAGCACCTACCGGCACGCGGAGCGACCCACCCTGGGGATCGACGAGATCGAGGAGCTCGCCCAGAAGGTGCCCGACCGGTACAAGGCGACGGTCTACCTGCTGGCCTGGGCCGGAATCCGGCTCGGGGAGGCCGCCGAGCTGCGGCGCATGGACGTCGACCTCAAGCACTCCCAGATCCGTGTCCAGCGCGCGGTCTACCCGATCGGCGGCCAGTACCTCGTGCAGACGCCCAAGTCGAACGCCGGCGTGCGCACGATCGTGCTGCCGGCCTTCGTGACCGATACCCTGCGCGAGCACATGAGGGACTACTCCCCCATCGGTCCTGACGGCCTGGTCTTCCCCACCCGGGCGGGCAAGTGCGCCTACAACGGCATTCAGATCGCCATCACGCGGACGCTGCGCGCCATGGGCTACGAGTCCGTGCGTGTCCACGACCTGCGTCACTCGGGCCAGCTGCTGGCCGCGACGAACGGTGCCACATTGACCGACCTGCAGCGGCGCATGGGTCACTCCACCGTCAACGCCGCGATGGCCTACGCCCACGCATCCCGTGACAACGGGCGCAGCATCGCGGAGCGCATGAACGCCCAGCGGGCAGGTGTCGTTGACATTAGCACCCGAAGGAAGTCGGGCTGATGAGCAACGAGGTGAATGCTGACAGGGGGAAGGAACACGGCCCGATCACTCCTGGAGAGATCCTGCTCACCGAGTTCCTGGAACCATTGGGCATCAGCCAGTACCGACTCGCCAAGGCCACCGGACTTCCCAGCAGGTTCATCAGCGACGTCGTCCGCGGCAAGCGCGCCATCTCAGTCGCCACTGCCCTGCGCCTGGCGAAGGCACTCGACGTAGACGACCGCTTCTGGATCAACATCCAGATTGACTACGACCTCGAGGTGGTGCGCACCCTCCGCGCCGAGGACCTGGCCAAGGTGACTCCCCTGGTTGCCCACTGATGCCGCTGCGGAAGTGCCGACCGTGGGTCCGGTACCGGGATCCTCGAACCTAGGATTCCCGTGGCCCTCGGGAATCCATCCGAGCCGCTGTCATCCGCCTCCGGTCTTCGGCCAATACCGTCCAAGACCGGTTCTAGGTGACAGTCGGTTTCACCCCAGGGCACTCGCTGCGCGAAGGCCACCGAGGGCAGCGCGCCAGTCGAACTCCATCGACAAGCCAGCCTCCCGGGCCACGTCGTTCGACGCTGCGTCGAAGGCCTCAGGCACTCGCGTGACGATCGACGTCACCCGCTCGAGGGCCGTGTCCTCGCCAATGCCCACATGCTCACCGACGGTGCGCCAATCGCCAGCGCCGACTCGCGTGAATGCGTCGGTCGAACCAAGGACGAATGAGGAGTGCAGCTTGCGGACGGAATCGAAGCGCTTGCCCCACGGACGTGTGTACGGCAGGGCGCTGTTCAAGTCATACAGCGGAGCCAGGGCAGCGTCCGGGCCTGAGAGCAGCAGCGAGAAGTTGCGGGCATGGCCGTCAGTACCGGCGATCGCGTAGTTGAACGCCAGCCCGTCGAAGAGGCGCATGGCTGAATCCTCGCGGAGGTGGGCCGGGACTCGCTGGATGAGAGCACCAATCTGCTTCAGCCCCGGACCGCCGTCTCGTTCGTACTTCTGCCACGCCGGGTAGGCCAGCGCCTGGCAGAAGTCCTCTTGGTGAACGCGCAGGATCGATCCATCGGACCCGACCACGCGGTCGTAGCGGACGACGACCGCGGCGTGCGTCCCGTCAATCAGTGGCTGGAGCCACGCTTGCGCAGTGCTCAGCCCGAGCAGTCGGGCCGCTCGAAGGCATGTCACCTCGAACGCATCGAACTGCTCGAATCCCGGGATGGCCGGCTTGACGATGTGGGTCGTCGGGACAGAGCCGAACGGCACGCCCCACTGCCCGTCCTCGTAGGCGAGGGCGAGTTTCGCCTGGGCACCGGCTAGCGACCACTGGCCGTGCTCGCTCAGCGGTATGCCACCGGATGCAGCCGAGCGGCGCAAGTCGGCGAGACGTTCAGCCAGCTCGACATCAGAAAGGGGCTCGACTCCGCCATCAAGAGGCAACCCCTCGCCCTCGGGGACGATGCACACCGCGCCAGGAAGGTCGCGCCCCACGTAGGCCAGCAGTCCGAAGACGTTGGATCGAGATACACCCGACTCGAGTTCGAGGCGCTCGCGGGCAGGTCCCTGCTCCGGCAGCAAGGCCTCGAAGAAGCCGGTGACAGCAGCTGCCGCATGTTGATCTCGGGTGAGCGGCAACGACATCGACAGAGGGGTCGCGTCGCTCGAGTCGCGATAGGCGGCCTCGTAGTCGAACCTGAGGCCGCGACCGTCGCCCGCCGTGAGCCGGCCCGCGTGTCGATCTCCCAGCCACACATCGAGCCGGGGCGCCGAGCCACTCATGCTGTCACCTCATGGGCGCGCACGACGGCGGCCAGATCCACGGGGCTGCGCCGTGGCTCGATCACTGTGGCCAGGCCGAGCGCGGCAAGGATGTCCAGGACTTTGGCCACCTCGACCCGGCCTGATCCCTTCTCCAGCCGGTTGACGAGGTCGCGGCTGACGTGGGCCTGGGCCGCGAGCTGCGCCTGCGTCCAGCCCCGCTCCTTGCGAGCAAGGCGAACAGCGCCTGCGACTTCATCGACCGTCGTGATGCGCATAGCCCCTCCAATGTCAGCGTTCGCCGACATCCTAGCCAATGTCGGCGTTCGCCGACAAGTGCTGAGAAGTCGGCGAACGCCGACAAGGGACCGCAGCGGGTCGACGGCCCAGCCCGCATCCACCGGAACCTTGAATAGCACGAACGCTTGTTCAAGGTTCATCGCCTGACCGCGGGAACGGCGCACCCCACGAGGTACGCCTCGATGTCGGTGCGGCGCAGACGGACGAGCCGCCCGACCTTCAGGAACGGGATGCGCCTCTCGCGGATCAGCCGCCGCATGAAGTGCTCGGTGATGTTCAGGTAGTCGGCGGCCTGCTCGACGGTCAGCAGGTCACCCGACGACGACGTCGGCGTGGCTGACCGCCTCGGCGAATCGCCTGGGACTGTCATGGCTTCTTCCTTTCGTGTGCCTGGCGGGTGTTGAGCGCTTCACGTGCCTTCACCTGGTCAACGACGCGACCCCCTCGGTGCCGCGCATTCGCTTGCCCTCCTACCCGGTCAACGACGCGACCCCCTCGGTGCCTCACAAGTTGCGCATCACAGCGAGAGGCCCATCCCCGACTCACGCGCTCCGGTGCCGTACGAAGGGCTCCGGGGATCCCACGCAGGCTGAGGGCCCGGTGTGGTGAATCGAGGCGCTCGATGCGGCCGGTGAGCACCGTGTGGACGCGGTCGAGGACTTCGTCGTCGAGGCGGACCGTCACCTGGTCGCGGCCGGGGCGAACCACGACGGCCCGGTCGCCGCGCACGAGCCGCCGATCGGGGTTGCGGTCGCTCCATCCCCGGCATTGCCGACCCGCTCATGGCGCGCGGCGGTAAGCGCTGCCGCTCCCCAGAGTCGCGCTCCGAGCTCAACGCCTCCCAGTTGCTCGACCTCGACGGCGTCGAGGTCGAGCTGGATGACAGCTTCAAGGCCAGGGCGAGCCGTCACCCGGCCAGTCAGTCGCGCTCGGGCGATCCGACCCAAGTCGGCATGCAGATCGGACGCGTCGACACTCGCGCCCGCGCGAGACCACGCGCAGGGCGCCGGCAGCCGCCACGTAGGACACCGACCGGTGCCGCTCCGCCGCGCGGGACACCGCTCGCGACCAGTTGCCGGCGTCCCGCGAGGAGAGCACCGACGCGGAGTCCAAGCCCGAGTCGGCGAGGGCGGCGGACACGACTGCCTGAATCGGTGCGGCCGGCACCCGTGCCAGTCGCGAGCGCTGCGCCTTCACCGCGTGCGCTGGCCGGAAGCCAATCAGGTCTGCTGTCACTCCCGTGCCCACAAACCGAACCCGGCGCACATCCTCCGCGCCGACCCCGGCGCGATAGGTGACCTGCACATTGCCCACACCGGTGCTGCCGGTTACGCGGTACCAGATCTGGCCCACCCTGCCGCCGTGCGAGCGATCATCGTCACCTTCGTGTGAGCGGTCAGCCGACCACCTCGAATCCGGATTCCAAGCCGGATAGGTGATGTGGTCGTGGGTCGCTGTGGCTGGAGTGGGATTCCGGGATTCGACTTCCTTACTGTGAATTCGTCTTCAGGGTCTGTGGATAGTCGTTCAGTTTCCTTGGATTCGGCTCCTTGGCCGTGGTGGCGCTTCCTGCTCGTGGCGTCGTTGTCCTTCATATCCCGTACAACGCCGTGGCCGTCTGTCGGTAGGTTGTCGGCGTGGATTCCCATGTCAGAGTCGTTCCGTGATAGCGAAGTATGGAACCGATGCTGCGACGGTGTTCGATCTGCTCGGGCGAAACGAGGTCCATTTGACCGCAGCTGTCGGCTGGACCCTCGACCAGTCGACCACACTCGTCGAAACCTTGGCGATGCATCTCGGACTGAGATTCACGGCGGACGACGTAGCTGTTGCCCTGGAAGTCGCCGATGAGGAGGGTCGCACCGATATCGAGCTGACTGCTGGCCGCACTAAGGTCGTGGTCGAGGCCAAGCAGGGCTGGCTGATTCCGGGAGAGCAGCAACTGACGAAGTACGTGAGTCGGTTCGATGGATTCGCGGACCGAATGCTTGTCAGCATGTCGGACTCTTCAGAGCGGTGGGCGTGGGACCAGCTCCCCACGCATCTCGACGGCATCCCGATCCGGCACATTTCCTGGGACACCGTTCGTGACATGGTTCGTACGAGCAGGCAGAAGACCCACGGCCGGGAGCGCCTGTGGCTTGGGGAGTTGGAGGACTACATGGGAAAGGCCACCTCGGTGAGGGCGCCCGAAGACCAGCGTGTGTACTGCGTCGTAATCTCCGCCAAGCCTTTCGGCGGGATCCCCTTCAAGGACTACGTACTGAAGGAGCGTGCCCTACTTCCATCCGTTCGGCGGCAACAACGGCTGGCCGAAGATTGCTCCCAACTTTCTCTGCTTCCGTTGGGGCGGAATGGTGCGACAGCGTCAACCTGAGTCCTGAAGTTCGAAGTATTTCCCGCAGCTCACCGAACGCTGGCCGAACATCTCCTTAGACGAATCGGGCGGGCCGCACATCGTGTATGACCTCGGTCCGGACATCCCGATCCCGCAGATCGCGACCACGGGCACGTATGCGTCCGGACGAATGTGGTGCCTGCTTGATCAGCTGCTCGTCCGGTCCACCCTCGCTGAAGCGGTCGAGAGCAGCGAAGGAGCTGGTGCGTAAGGTGCGCTACTGCAGTGCCGACCCGATCGACGTGTCTGCCTACCGATGCCCCGATGAACGGCGCCCTCCAAGACCTGCGGCACCGGACACCGAGTTAGGCACAGACGCGAATGCCGCGTCGTGCGATACCGGAGAAGGTGCCATTTGGCAGCGATGGGTCTGCCCAGAGTTTGGTTGACACCTGACCTGTGAGGATTCGTCCTCGCTGGAAGGATGTCGATCATGGCGAAGGCATACCCGAAGGAGTTCCGCGACGACGTCGTGGCAGTGGCCCGCAAGGGCCAGGCTCCGTTGTCCCAGATCGCGAAGGACTTCGGGATCTCCGAAGGCACGCTGTCGAACTGGCTGAAGCGGGCCGATGTCGAGGACGGTCACCGTCCCGGCCTGACCGACGCTGAGCGCGCGGAGCTGCGTGAGCCCAAGAAGCGGATCCGGCTGCTCGAGCAGGAGAACGAGGTCCTGCGCCGGGCAGCTGCGTACCTGTCCCAGGCGAACCTGCCGGGAAAATAGTCTTCCCTCTCGTCCGTGAGATGGCCGCGACCGGCGCCCGCATCAGGGTGCCGGTCGCGGTGGCGTGCAGGGTCGGCTGGGTTGGACGCCCCAGGGGTACTACAAGTGGCTCAAGCACCCGGTGTCCCAGCGGGACTGGGACGACGCGCACGTCATCGACGCGTGCTGTGACATCCATGACGATGACCCCACCCTGGGCTACCGGTTCATCACCGATGAGCTCGCCGACGTCGGCATCATCGCCTCGGAGAACCGGGTGTGGCGGCTGTGCTCGACCGCGGGGGTCTTCGCCTCCCACCACCGCGCGGGGCAAGCCGGCAAGCCCGGGCCGGCGGTCCACGACGACCTGCTCGCCGACGTCGACGAGCACGGCCGGGTCCCACGACTTCACTGCGCCGTCCGGCCCGAACCAGGTCTGGCTCACCGACATCACCGAGCACCCCACCAGGGAGGGCAAGCTCTACCTGTGTGCGGTCAAGGACTGCTACTCCAACAAGATCGTGGGGTACTCCATCGACTCACGGATGAAGTCGTCGCCGCTGCTCGCGTTGCGCAACGCGATCGCCCTGCGCTCACCGCAGGGCACGATCGTGCACACCGACCGAGGAAGCCAGTTCCGTTCCAAGAAGGTTGTTCGCCTGCTGAAGAACAACGGCCTGCGCGGCTCGATGGGCCGAGTCGGGGCCGGCGGACAACGCGGCCATGGAGTCGCTTCTTCTCGCTGCTGCAGAAGAACGTCCTGGACACCCGCCGCTGGGACAGCCGCGAGGAACTGCGCCTCGCGATCGTCACCTGGATCGAAACCAAGTACAACCGCCGCCGTCGCCAGCGGGCCCTGGGCAAGCTCACCCCGATCGAGTTTGAGATGATCTACACAGCCGCAGACGCGGCCTGAGAACCACCAACCCCGAGTGTCAACCAAACCGGGGGCAGTCCCTCGCGTACATGTCCGAAGTATCGGACCTCCGGAACGGCGGAGCGGGAGAATCGCTCTCGTGATCTCCGACGAGGACCATTGGTGGGTCAAGCTCGCTCGCGCGGCCGAGCTGAATGGGCAACTGCGGGATGCTGTCGAGTCGTACCTACGCACGGGTGTGGAGGTCACCTGGTCGTATGACGAGCGGGAGCAACTCCATCTGGCGCGGCTGACCATGCCGGCGCCACCTCCGCCGCGGCTCGGAGCGATCGTCGGCGACATGGTCAAGAACATCCGGTCGGCCTTGGATTCGCGGGTTTACGCGATTCTTGCCCCGCGTTGCGTGGGCGCCGGGCCGGTCGGGGACGCGGGAACGGCATGGCGACCGAACGCGCGACGAATCTTCTACCCCGTCACCGAGTCATCAGCCGACTTCCATGCGCTCCACAAAGGGTCCTGGCATCAAGGCGTCGCAGACCCCAAGCTGATGCACGACATCGAGGTCACGCAGTCGTACTGGGTTCCGAGCCAAGGCACGACGCCGCTTACTGGGAAGCGACTTGAGGAGTCGATCGAGCACGACTGGATCACGACGCTCTCTCGACTCTCCAACCAGGACAAGCATCACGCGGTACCTGTCACCGTCAGCTACGTCGACATGATCTGGATCGGCACCCCCGACGACACCCCTGTTCAGTTCCTCTCCGGCGACAAGCCTCCCTTCCGCGATGGTGACCTCATCATCCGAGCGAAGGTCGCAGGCGATCCGAAGCATGTACATCCGAGCGGGTACATCGGCGTCGCGCTCGAGGACGACTGGGGCTTCCTCCACGGCACATCAGCTGTCGACCGCTGCGCGGGGCTAATACAGCGCGCTCATTGGGTCATGTCGATCCTGCACCGGTACTAGCGGCCGCGGTCCCCGATGTCGCAGGCCACGATTCGCATCCAGTTGCTCGCTAGCCCTCCAGCCGAGATATTCAAGGGAGTTTCACTGGTACCGCACCCGGATCAGCATGCCGGCTTCAATCGACACGAAAGATAAGACTCCGCACAGATCGGACTCCGTATCCGATCGGCCCTCGGGGACGCGCCTGTGATCTCGCGCGAACGGGCCTCGTCTCACGTCCGGTCTCATGCCCCGGTCGCTCAGGCGGAAGGTCCGTCCGCGAATCTGGTAGTCGTCGGCGTGCCTTCTACGTGCCGTTGTCCGTATTTCGGACGCGCCCTCGTGAGGAAGGTCGTGCCAGATCCGTGCCACTAGGAGGGCCCAAGAGAGCCCATTTCCTACAAAATCGTAGGGAATGGACTCGTGCCGAAAGTCGTTGCACTGCAACGACTTTCGAGAAGTGGGGCGGGTCGGGCTCGAACCGACGACGACCAGATTATGAGTCCGGGGCTCTAACCAGCTGAGCTACCGCCCCCAGCCACGGGAGTCTATCCAGTCATCTGGCAGCATCCCTGCATGCCCGACATCCGGATCACTGTGCGCGTCAAGCCGGGCAGCTCACGGCTGCGCGTCGGCGGCAGTCACGGTCCAGGGCGTGAGCTGATTGTGGCGGTGAACGCAGCGCCGGTCGACGGCGCGGCGAACGAGGCGGTGATCCGTGCCGTAGCGAAGGCCTTCGGGCTCCGCCCCCGGCAGGTCACGCTCGTCTCCGGCCAGACGGCCCGCACGAAGACCCTGGCCCTGTCGATCGACGACGGGGACGCGGGAGTGGTGGCGTCGCGGCTCGCCGAGCTTCTCGAGGCCTAGCCTGCGAGGAGGTCTTGCTCCCCCACCTGGACTCGAACCAGGAACCCTTCGATTAACAGTCGAATGCTCTGCCAATTGAGCTATGGGGGACGACACCGTTTCCGGTTGACTGGCCCGCGAAGAATAGCAAGTCGCGCCCGCGGACTCGACAACAGGCTCCCGCCTGGGCGCGTCAGACGCCGAGGGCGTTCCGGAGGCGGCCGAGCGCATCCGATGCGGCCTGCCTCAGCGCCGGATCCTCGGGATCCAGGCCGGTGTCGAACACCACCGACCACCGGATGCCGTCGTCGTCGCTCGCCCGCCTGGCGACCATGAGCGCCGTCGCCCCGCCGCCGAGATCGACGCGCTCGCTCACGACCACACTCGCCGTGACCCGGTCGTGGACGGCGGGCGGCAGGTCACGGGCGTCGTCGAGCTTCAGCCGCACCTGCCGAACCGGGCGATCGGCGTCGTCGAGAACGGTCAGCTCCAGGAAGGGCTCGTCCCAGGTCGCCTTGCCGATGCGGTCCCACGGCAGTCGTTCCCCGACGGCCTGCGCGTACAGCGCCCTGTCCGTCGCAGCCGCGAAGGCCGCCTCGGTGGGCCGGGCGCCAGGCCCGCTGCCCCATGCGAGGACCCGCTCCCCCGCCCTGATGCCGAGCGCGGACCGGACGGTTCCGGGGATGCGTGACACGAACCCCCGCATGACCCTCATCACGACACTCCCCCCAGCGACTCCTGCCGCAGTGATCGTCGGTAGTCCTCCAGCGCGAGCAGATCGGCGAAGCACTGCTGGTACTCGTCCTTCTTCGAGATCGGATCGGTTCGCTGGAGCCGGCCCTTGAGGTCATCGATGCGCCGCGAGGCATCGAGTTCGAGCAGGCGTGAGATGACGCCGACCGCGTAGCGCGCATCGTGACCGGCCTCGGCCGGCAGGGGCTCGACGGCCAGCTCCCGGACGAGGCTGCGCACGTGGTCGTCCTGGGCGCTGTCCAGCACGGCGTCGATCCATGGCAGGCCGGCGAGGTCCGGCGATGGGTAGCCCGCGCCGGAGATGGCGTGATGCACCTGGCGGGCCGTCGGATGGGTGAACGCCGTCTCCTCGACGCTCTCGTACCAGTCGGCCACCGTCGCCGGATCCTGGAGGGCGCACTTGAGGGCCTCGCGCTCGACGACCAGGGCCGGGTCGCGCCGCTGCCCGGGCAACGCTCGGGGCAGCGCGACAGGCACCGGCTGCGAGGGAGTCTCGGACCGCTGAGCAGCGGCACCGGCGGGAGTGGGGGCCTTCACTCGCTCGGCGGCCTGGACCGCCCTGGCGACGGTCTCGACCTCGATGCCCAGCCACCCGGCCAGCCGACGTGCGTACTCCGGGCGCAGCGCAGTGTCGCGGATCTTCGCCACGACCGGGGCGGCCTCCTTGAGCGCACCGATCCGGCCTTCGGCGGACTCGAGGTCGTAGCCCGCCAGGGTGGACCGGATCGCGAATTCGAACAGCGGGACGCGGCGGTCGACGAGCGCCCGCACGGCCGCGTCGCCATGCTCGAGCCGCAGGTCGCAGGGATCGAGCCCGGTCGGCTCGACGGCCACGAACGTCTGCGTGACGAACCGCTGGTCCTCCTCGAACGCCCGAAGCGCCGCCTTCTGACCCGCCGCGTCGCCGTCGAACGTGAACACCACGTGCCCGCGCATCTGCTCGTCGTCCATGAGCAGGCGGCGCAGCACCTTGATGTGCTCGGTGCCGAAGGACGTGCCGCAGGTGGCGACCGCGGTCGGGATGCCGGCCAGGTGGCAGGCCATGACATCGGTGTAGCCCTCGACGATCACGGCCTGCTGGCTCTTCGAGATGTCGCGACGGGCCAGGTCGATGCCGTAGAGCACCTGGCTCTTCTTGTAGATGGGAGTCTCGGGGGTGTTGAGGTACTTCGGCCCGTCATCGTCGTCGAACAGCTTGCGAGCGCCGAAGCCGATCACGTCGCCGCCGAGGTCCCGGATCGGCCAGACCAGGCGGCCGCGGAAGCGGTCGTACGCCCCGCGGTTGCCCTGGCTGACCAGGCCGCCTGCCAGCAGCTCGGCGTCCGTGAAGCCCCGCTTGCGCAGGAACCCGGTGAGCGCGTCCCATGACTTGGGGGCGAACCCGACCCCGAACGTCGCGCCGGCCTGGGCGTCGAATCCCCGGGCCGCGAGGAACTCCTGCGCGAGGCGCGCCTCCGGCTTCTCGAGCTCCTCGACGTAGAAGGCGGCCGCGAGCTTGTGGGCCTCGACCAGACGCGTCCGCTGGCCCTGCTGCCGGTTGACGGCGGCGCCCCCGTCGACGTAGCGCAGCTCGACACCGGTGCGATCCGCGAGCTTCTCGACCGCCTCGGCGAAGCTCAGGTGATCGATCTTCTGCAGGAACGACAGCACGTCGCCGCCCTCGCCGCAGCCGAAGCAGTACCACATGCCGCGGCCGGGCGTGACGTGAAAGCTGGGCGATCGCTCGTCGTGGAAGGGGCACAGCCCCTTGAGCGAGCCGCCACCGGCGGACTTCAGGCTCACGTACTCGCGCACCACGGTGTCGATGGCCGCGCGCTCGCGCACGAGGGCGATGTCCTCATCGCGGATTCGACCGGCCATGACCCGAGTGTAGGTGGGCGGTCCGTCTCCGTCGGCCCGGCGGCGACGCATCCATGGCCACGATGGGGTTTGATGGGCCTCGTGGCCACGGCACTCGATATCGACCTCCTGCGCCGTCAGACGCCCGGGTGCGCCGGCGTCACCCACCTCAACAACGCCGGGTCCGCGCTGCCGCCTGCCATCGTCACCGACACGGTCGTGGCGCACCTGCGGCGGGAGGAGCAGATCGGCGGCTACGAGGCGCACGCGGAGGCCGCCGACCGGATCGAGGCGGTGCGCGAGTCGGTGGCCGCCCTCGTCGGCGCCCGAGCCGACCACATCGCCCTGCTCGAGTCGGCCACGGCGGCCTGGACCCGCGCCCTCTCGGCCGTCGTCTTCACCCGCCCGCTCGACGAGAACGACCGCGTCCTGGTGTCGTCGGCAGAGTACGCGTCCAACGTGCTGCCGCTCCTCCAGCTCTCGATGTCGACCGGCGCCACCGTGGAGTTCATCCCCGACGGGGACGACGGGTGCGTCGACGCCGACGCCTTCGCCCGGATGCTGGACGACGACGTCGCCGTCGTCGCGATCACCCACTGCCCTTCGCAGAACGGCCTCGTCAACGATGTGGCGGCCATCGGCGCCGCGCTCGAGGGAAGCGACGCCTGGTACATCGTCGATGCCTGCCAGTCCGCCGGCCAGCTGCCGATCGACGTCTCCGCCATCCACGCCGACTTCCTGTCCGTGACGGGCCGCAAGTTCCTGCGCGGCCCCCGCGGGACGGGATTCCTGTACGCGTCGGATCGGGCACTCGACGAGCTCGAGCCCTTCCCCCTCGATGTCCACTCGGCCACCTGGCTGTCCCACGGATACGAGGTCCAGCAGTCGGCTCGGCGGTTCGAGTACTGGGAGAAGTCCTACGCCGCGATCCTGGGCCTGGGTGCCGCCATCGACTACGCGCTCGACTGCGGCATCGATTCGCTGGCCGTGCGGATCAGGCAGCTCGCGGAGCACGCCCGGGTATCGCTCGACGCCCTGCCGGGTGTCGTCGTGCGGGATCGCGGCGACGTGCGCAGCGGCATCGTGACATTCACCCACGACGCCATCCCGTCAGGCGATCTCGTCGCGCGCATCAAGGCCGCGGGTGTCAACGTCAGTCACTCGACGCCGGACTACGCGCGCCACGACTTCGACCAGCGCGGCATCACCGGGATGGTGCGGGCCAGTCCCCACGCCTACAACACGATCGAGGAGATCGACCGGCTCGTGGCCGTCGTCGCCGGAGCCTGAGCCGCCGGGTCAGTGGACCAGGCGCTTGTGCCAGATGAGGATGCTGACGTCGGTGAGGCTCGCCACCTGGTCGATCACCACGCGCAGCCGCTCGCCGTCGGTGCCGGCGGCGAGGTAGGCCGACAGCAGCCAGGGCTCGAGCGAGCGACCGCCGTCGAGCACGAGGGCCGCTACCAGTTCCTCGATGATCCGCTGCTGGCGCGCGTACTCCTCGTCGGCCCCGGGCCGGTGCATGACGAAGTGCACTGCCACCGCCTTCATGATCGACACCTCGGCCCGCACCTCGTCGGGCACGACCAGGCGGGCGGCGTAGCGGGTGTGCGGCCCCGGTCCGTAGTCGACCTGGGTGGCCACCTGCGCCGTCGAGCAGAATCGGGCGATCAGGTAGCTCGTGAAGTGCTTCAGCATCACCAGGTCGGGCATCGTGCCGTCGAACCGGGTGGGCCAGTACTCGAGGGCGACCAGTCGGTCGAGGGCCTCCTGCAGCTCCGCGGGCTCCCCCTCCAACGGGAAGCGCTCATGGGCGACATCGACCAGCGCGGCGCGCTCGCGCCGGGACTGGAAGGCGTCCAGGGACGCGATCCCGGAGTGCACGGCGTCCTCGAAGTCGTGCACCGAGTAGGCCACGTCGTCCGACCAGTCCATGACCTGCTCCTCGAGGCAGGTGGTCTCGCCCGGCGCTCCCTGACGCAGCCACTCGAACACCGGGACGTCATCGGCATAGGCACCGAACTTGCGCAGGCCGCCCTTGCGCGTCCATGGGTACTTGCACGCGGCGTCGAGGGAGGCCCGGCTCAGGTTGAGTCCCACGCTCGCGCCGGTGTCGGGGTCGACGACCTTCGCCTCGAGCCGCGCGAGGACCCGGAGGGACTGGGCATTGCCCTCGAATCCCCCGACGCGGCCGGCGATGGCATCGAGCGCCTCCTCGCCGTTGTGCCCGAAGGGCGGATGGCCGAGGTCGTGCGCCAGCCCGGCCACCTCGACGACATCGGCGTCGCAGCCCAGCGCCGCGCCGAGCTCCCGCGCGATCTGGGCGACCTCGAGGGTGTGCGTCAGCCGCGTGCGCGGGAAGTCGGCCTGCCCGGCCACCATCACCTGGGTCTTTGCCGCCAGCCGGCGCAGCGCCGCCGAATGCAGCACGCGAGCACGGTCGCGGGCGAAGGCGCTGCGCACCGACTCCTTGACCGGCTCCTCGACGAAGCGGGCGGTATCGGCGTCGTCGTATCCGGGTGGCGGGACCGAGGTCACGCAGCCGACACTAGTGCGGCGTCGCTCACGAACGTGCCATCGGCTCGGATCGCGAGCGACCGGTATCCCTCGTGCCCGGCGACCCACGCCATCCCGGCCTCGCCCATCGCGAAGGCGATCGTGGCGAAGGCGTCCGCCTCGGCGACGTCCGGGCCGATGACCGTGAAGGACAGCAGCCCGTGGCGTGGCGTGGCGGTCATGTTCCAGATGTGCCGACCACGCTCGACGGTTCCGGACGTGGCCACCGCGAGGTCCGTCGCATCGACGATGGCCGCGATCGACCGTCGGCGAAGGGGGTCGACGACGGCTACCCGCCATGGGCGCGCGTCCGCCGCGCGTCCGACGCAGAACGTGTCGCCGCCCACCGTGACGATGAAGTTGGCCAGGCCGCGATCGAGCATCGCCTCTGCTGCCCGGCCGATCGCGTACCCCTTCACGTAGCCGGCCGTGTCGATCGTCCCGGTGGCCGGGTTCTTGATGGTGAACACGCCGTTCGACTCGTCACGCAGCCGGCCGCACTGGCGCAGGACGAAGGTGAACTCGGCCAGGATGTCGGGCGACACTGCGCCGCCGGCGAGCCATACCGTGATCTGGCTGTCCGGGGAGTAGTGGCTGAAGCGGTGGTCCAGCTGCTGGAGGACCGCCCGGGCAGCGGACATCGCCACGCCGACCGCCTGCGCACCGAGCCGCGCGACATCCTGCGTCGCCACCACGATGGACGCGACGGTGCCCATGACGGGGAAGACCAGCCGGGCGCCGTCCGGGCGCGGGATCACAGCGAGTCCAGCAGCTGCTGCAGGGACTCCCGATAGCCCTCGGACGTGTAAGTCGCACCGGAGATCGCGTCGAACTGGGTGCCCACCTGGGAGGCCGAGGCGTCGAGCACCGGGATCGCGTAGTCGTTGATGGCGATCGACCGTCCGTCGCCGCTCGGCCAGGCCACGGCATGCACCTCGCACACCTGCCCGTCCGCGATGGTTGCGGCCACCTGGACCGGTCCCCATCTCGTCATGACCGAGGGGCCCGTGACGGCCGTGCCGGCGTCGCACGTCGCGGTCGTCGTCGTGCCCGACCGAGCCTGCGCGCCCGACGAGTCGGACTGCGTCGAGGTGTCGGTGGTCGTCGTCTCCTCGCGCCCCGCCAGGGCCGGGTCGGCGATCCCGACGATGACCAGCGCCAGTCCGCCGAGTGCGGCCGCGGGGGCGAGCTTGCGTGCGAGGCCAGCCATGTCAGACTCCGAATCTCTCGTGATGGATGTGCCCGGACGGGACGCCGGCCCGCTGCATCCCCTTCAGGACGGCCGACTCCAGCGAGGCAGGTCCGCACACGAAGACGTGCCTCGCGGCGATGTCGGGGATCCAGGCCCGCAGCGTCTGGGGCGCGAACGGGTCGGTGCGGGCGAACCACTGGCGCGGCCCGGCGAGAACGTGCAGCGAGCCGTTGCGGGCCGCCACCATCCGCTCGAGCTCGATGCGGTGGGCCACGTCCATCTCGCCGCGCACGCGGACGATGACCATCGGTCGCTGGGACGGGCTGGCATCCTCCAGCATGGCCCTCAGGGGCGCCACCCCCACGCCGCCCGCGACCAGCACGATCGCAGCGCCCTTCGCCTGGTCGAGGGTGAACACCCCGTAGGGGCCCTCCAGGATCAGCCGGGTGCCCGGCTTGACCCTGAGCAGGCCGCCGGAGGCGTCGCCTAGATCCTTGACGGTGAAGCGGAGCCCGGCGGTGGTCGGGGCCGCCGACACCGAGTAGGGGTGCGACTGCCACCACAGGTCGGGCGTGAGCGCCCGGATGCCGAAGAACTGGCCGCCGGCGACTCGCAGCCGTCGCAGCCCGGGGCCGGCGACGTGCACCGAGCCGATGCCATTGGCCTCCCTGGACACGGCAGTGACGTAGAAGCCCTTGGTGAGGGAGCGGAGGATGTCGGCCAGTCGGCTGTACGTCACGCTGCCCACCGTCACGACGGCGAGCAGCGTCCACCACCAGAAGGCCAGCGTGTCCGAGGCGAAGTCCGCGCCGAGGGTCAGCTGGTGACCGAATCCGAGCAGCACCGCCAGGTAGCCAGTCAGGTGCACGAAATACCACGTCTCGTACGGCATGAGCCGTCGGATCCGGCGCCACGAGGACAGCGCGATGACGACCATCAGCAGGGTCGCGACGACGGCCGCGACCATCCACGCCTCGTTCGCGAGCAGGTCGAGCAGACCGCTGACGATCGTGCCTCCGGACGAGGCGCCCCAGGCCCAGGTGTCGCTCACGGAGTGGACGACGACCGCGACGACCGTGACGATGCCGAACCACCGGTGCGCGGCGAGCAGCTGGTCCTGGCCGTACCTGCGCTCGAGCTGCCGTGGACGTGACGTGAGGACGAGGCCGCCGAGCGCCGCGAGCGCCGCGCCCAGGCCCGACACCTGCCCGATCCCCGTGAGCGTACCGACGCCGCCGGCGAGCAGCGTCGTCATGCCGCCGTGCGCCCACCACAGGCCGAGCGTCACCGCCACGACGAACCCGCAGACGGCGAGGACGTCGCTGCCACGGGCACGGGACGGACGCGGTCGCGGCAGGCGGCGGACGATGACGGACGACTCCGGGCTCGCGGTCGCGCTCGCGGTCGCGCTCGTGGCCCGGCGGGTCGCCTGGCCGGGGGTCGCGATGCTCATGACGCCACTGTTGCGCACGAAACGGCCTCCGCCACGCCCGCCGGCCCCGCCTGACGCAACCCGAACAAAGGCCGCACGAATCGGTTACGGAGCGGGCGCCTCGGCCTGCACAGAGGCCACGAGGTCGGTCAGCTGCGACCCGTCGGCCGGACCGACGATGCGGGCGGCCATGCGTCCGGACGCGTCGAGGATCACCGTGCTGGGCAGTGCGGCGGGCGGCACGCCGGGGATCGTCGACAGGATCGCTCCGGTCGCGTCGACGACGCTCGGGTAGGGCATGGCGAACTCCTTGGCGAACGCCCTCGCAGCGGCCGGGTCATCATCGACGTTGAGCCCCACGACCGCCACCCTGGCCGGGTCCACTGCCTTGGACAGGCCCACGAACGCGGGCACCTCCTCCCGGCAGGGGCCACACCATGACGCCCACGAGTTGAGCACGACGACCCTGCCCCGGTAGTCCGCCAGGTCGAGCGGCTGCCCGTCGAGCGTGGTTCCTGCCACCTCCGGCAGGGCCTGCCGGTCGGCGACGGCAATGGTCTGGGTGCCCACCTGCATGGACAGCGGCTGCTCGCGCCCGCAGCCGGTCAGTGCCAGGAGCGTCGCGGCGGCGAGGCCTGCAGCGATGCGTCGTCGGCTCACCCGGGGATGCTAACCGCACCGCCCCGATGACGGGATCAGCGGGCGTGGACGGGCTGCGGGAGCGACCAGCGCGTGACGAGGTAGTGACGCAGCAGGGCGAGGGTCTCGCGGCCTACGTACTCGGACGTCAGCGCGGTGCCCGCCCCGGTCTCGGTAGGCGACAGGTGGGCATCGATGCCCAGTGCAGAGGCGGTGGCCTGGGCGCGGGCCGCGTGCGCCGGATCGGTGACGATGGTGGCGGCCGACCAGCCCAGGTCCCGCATGACGCCGGCCACGACCTCCAGCGACCCCACGGTGTCGGTACCGGTCGAGAACGCCACGATGTCGCGGGCCGGGACGCCCCGGGCCATCAGCACGGCACGCCCGGCGTCGGACGTGCGATGCGGTCCGGTGACCACCACCACGGGCGCCACCCCGGCCGCGTAGAGGTCGGCGGCGTGCTGCAGGCGCGCCGCGAGCACCGGCGCGGGGTCTCCCCAGTAGCGGGCAGGGTCGAGGACCACGATCGCCTGGGTACGGGTGCGATCGTCGATCTGCGACATCAGGACGATCTGCGCTGCCGCCCCGAGGGGCAGCAGCATGGCGAGGCTCACCAGCATGGTCACGGTGGCCGTGGCGACCCCTCGCGCGCCCCGCACGCCCAGGAGTGGGGTGGAGATGACGGTGGGGCGCGGCACACTCCTGCCGGTCGCGTCGACGGACGCGAAGGAGGGTGCGCTCACGCCCCAATGGTCACACGAACCCCATGCGTAACCCGGTTGCGACACCGGGCGTTGGCCTCCTGATCGGTCAGCGCGTGTCGCTTCCCTTCGCGCCGCCCTCGCGGGCCTCGAGCGCGGCCCGGCCGGCCTCGAGCCGGGCGACGGGCACCCGGAACGGGGAGCACGACACGTAGTCCAGGCCGACCTCCTCGAAGAAGTGGATCGACTCGGGATCGCCACCGTGCTCGCCGCACACGCCGCAGTGGATATCGGGCCGGGTCGAGCGACCCTTCTCCACGGCGATGCGCACGAGCTCGCCGACGCCCTCGCGGTCGATCGACTCGAACGGCGACACTCCGAAGACGCCCTTGTCGAGGTACGCCGAGAAGAACGCCGACTCGACGTCGTCGCGGCTGAATCCCCAGGTGGTCTGGGTGAGGTCGTTCGTGCCGAAGGAGAAGAACTCCGCCGCCTCCGCGATCCGGTCGGCCGTGAGGGCCGCCCGCGGGAGCTCGATCATCGTGCCGATGGGGAACCTCAGGGTGCACCCGTGGGCGTCCGCGACCTCCTTGAGCACGCCGGCCGCCTCGTCCGTCACGAGCTCGAGCTCGTTGACCGACCCGACGAGCGGGATCATGATCTCGGCCTGAGGGTCGCCGCCCATGCGCTGCCGGAAGCAGGCCGCCTCCGCGATCGCCCGCACCTGGAGGGCGAACAGCCCCGGCAGGACAAGGCCAAGTCGAACGCCGCGCAGGCCCAGCATCGGGTTCTGCTCGTGCAATCGGTTGACGGCCTGGAGAAGGCGCAGATCGGCCTCGACGGACTCGCCCTTGGCCTCGGCCAGCGCCACGCGCACGGCGAGCTCGGTGAGGTTGGGCAGGAACTCGTGCAGCGGCGGGTCGATGAGCCGGATGGTGACGGGGAGTCCGTCCATCGCCTCGAGGATCCGGATGAAGTCCTTGCGCTGCAGGGGCAGCAGCGCGTCGAGGGCCTCCTTCCTGTCCTCGTCGCCCTCCGCGAGGATCAGTCGCTCCACATAGGTCTTCCGCTCGCCCAGGAACATGTGCTCGGTGCGCAGCAGGCCGATGCCCTCGGCACCCATGTTCCGGGCCCGGACGGCATCCGGCGGCGTGTCGGCGTTCGCACGCACGCGAAGCCGCCGCGTCGCGTCGGCATGAGTCATGATGCGGTCGACCGCCCTGATGAGCTCGGTCGTGGGCTCGTCCGCGTCCGCGAGCGCGGCCTCGAGGCCGGACTCGAAGTAGACGACCACGTTGCTCTCGACCACGGGCACCTCACCGGCGAACACGTCGCCGGTCGAGCCGTTGATCGACAGGACGTCGCCTTCCTTGACGATGAGGCCGGAATCCGTCGTCATGATGCGGCCCTTGGTGTCGACGTCGAGTGACTCCGCGCCGCAGACGGCGGTCTTGCCCATGCCGCGTGCGACGACCGCGGCGTGCGAGGTCTTGCCTCCGCGGCTGGTGAGGATGCCCGCCGCCGCGATCATGCCCTCGAGATCATCCGGGTTCGTCTCCCGCCGCACGAGGATGACGTGCTCGCCCGCCGAAGCCCAGGCGACCGCGGTCGCCGAGTCGAAGACGACGCGACCCACGGCCGCACCAGGGGAGGCGTTCATGCCCTTGCCGATGCGCTCGTGGGCCGTCGCTGACCGCGAAGCGCGGGAACATCAACTGGCCGAGCTGATGCCCGGTCACGCGCTGGAGGGCCTCGTCCATCGAGATGACGCCCTCGTCGACGAGCTGCACCGCGATGCGGAAGGCCGCAGCCGCGGTGCGCTTGCCCACGCGGGTCTGCAGCATCCACAGCTTGCCCTTCTCGATCGTGAACTCGATGTCGCACAGGTCGCGGTAGTGCATCTCCAGCTTGTTCATGGTGTCCATGAGCTCGGTGTAGGCGCTCTCGTCGAGGGCATTGAGGTCACTCGAGCGGCAGGGCGTTGCGGATGCCGGCGACGACGTCCTCGCCCTGCGCGTCGGGCAGGTAGTCGCCGTAGACACCGCGTGCTCCCGATCCCGGGTCACGCGTGAAGGCCACGCCGGTGCCCGAGCCGTCGCCGGCGTTGCCGAAGGCCATGGCCTGGACGTTGACCGCAGTGCCGAGGGAGTGCGGGATGCGCTCCTGGCGGCGATAGAGCCGGGCCCGGTCGGTGTTCCAGGAGTGGAAGACGGACCGGATGGCGAGGTCGAGCTGCTGGTAGGGATCCTGCGGGAACTCGTGCCCGGTGCCCTCACGGACGATCGACTTGTACTCGTCGACCAGCCTGCGCAGCGACTCGACCGGCAGGTCGATGTCGGTCGTGACGCCCGCGCGCTCCTTGCTCTCCTCGAGTGCGTGCTCGAAGTCCTCCCCGGGCAGGTCGAGGACGGTCTTGCCGAACATCTGGATGAGGCGGCGGTAGGAGTCCCAGGCGAAGCGGTCGTCACCGGCGTGGGAGGCGAGTCCAGCAACGCTGGCGTCGTTGAGCCCGATGTTCAGGACGGTCTCCATCATGCCCGGCATCGAGAACTTCGCACCCGAGCGGACGGACACGAGCAGCGGGTGCTCGGGATCCCCGAGCTTGCGGCCCATCGCGTCCTCGAGGTGCGCGATGTGCTCGGCAATCTGCTCGCGCAGCCCGTCCGGCTGCGTCCCGTGCTCCAGGAAGTAGCGGCAGGCCTGCGTCGTGATCGTGAATCCCGGCGGGACGGGCAACCCCATGCGGGTCATCTCGGCGAGGTTGGCCCCCTTGCCGCCCAGCAGGTCGCCCTGCGAGCGGTCACCCTCGGAGAAGTCGTATACGTAGGCTTGCGCGTCCGCGCTCGAGGAGATCGTCATGGACCCGAACGCTACTAGCCGAATTTGGAACGGCTAGGGACCAAGGGCCGCGATACGGAACGCCTTCGTGTGACCTTAGCCACCACTTACGGACAACTCGGCTCCGGCGAGCACGACGGCCGCGGGCTCGTCCATGTCGCGCGAGCTCAGCCATCCGTCGGGAAGGGTGGGCCGACGGCCACCCGACGTGCGCCCCCGTGGCGCCCTGCCGACGACGACGTCGAACTGCTGGCCGGGATCGATCTGCGCGAGCAGGGTGTCCAGCTCGGACAGGCTCGAGACCGTGCCCAACGCCAGCCGGACGGGCTGGCGCACGGCGAATCCCTTGAGGTACCAGGCCATGTGCTTGCGGATGTCGCGGCAGCCCCTCAGTTCGCCGTAGTCGGCCACGAGCAGCTCGGCATGCCTGCGCAGCAGCGCGAGCACACCGCCGAGATCCGGATCGGCGGGGATCGGCTCGCCAGCGAAGGCCGCGGCGAGCTGGCCGAACAGCCAAGGCCGTCCCAGGCAGCCACGTCCGACGACAACCCCGTCTGCCCCGGTCGTCGCCAGCATGCGGAGCGCGTCCTGCGCCGTCCAGACATCTCCGTTGCCCAGCACCGGCGTGCCCAGCGGCGCCAGTTCCTCCTTCAGCCGCGCGATCGCGTCCCAGTCGGCGGTGCCGGAGTACATCTGCGCTGCGGTGCGACCGTGCAACGCCACCCAGGCCACGCCGGCCTCGGCCGCCGCCCGCCCGGCGTCGAGGTAGGTCAGGTGCTCGTCGTCGATACCCGTGCGCATCTTGACCGAGACGGGAACCCGGCCGGCCGCTGCCTCCACGGCCGCCTCGACGATGCTGCGGAACAGGTCGATCTTCCAGGGCAGGGCGCTGCCACCACCCTTGCGGGTCACCTTGGGCACGGGGCAGCCGAAGTTCAGGTCGACATGGTCGGCGCGGTCCTCGTCCACCAGGATCCGCACGGCCGCGGCCATGACCTGCGGGTCCACTCCGTACAGCTGCACCGAGCGCGGGCTCTCGTCCGCATGGAAGGTGACGAGGTCCATCGTCTCGGCGTTGCGCTCGAGCAGCGCCCGCGACGTGACCATCTCCGAGACGTACAGCCCCGCGACCGTGCCGGTGGCCTGCACGGTCGCCTCCCGGCACAGCGAGCGGAAGGCCCGGTTGGTGATCCCCGCCATGGGCGCGAGGACCACAGGCGGGTCGAAGGGCAGCGGCACGTGCCGATTCTCGCATCCGGCACGCACCGGCGGCTCCGCTCGTCGTCGCCACGCGATCATGCGGCAGACTACGTCCCGACACAACGTCGGCAAGCCGGTGCGCCGGTCGGAGGAGTTCACGATGTCCACGCCCGTCGAGTACCAGGTCGGAAAGGTCCTGACCGGCAAGAAGCGCTGGGCCGCCCTCGCGTTCCTCGCCCTCGGCGTGTCGATGATCATCCTCGACGCCACGATCGTCAACGTCGCCATCCCGACGATGGTCAAGGACCTCGGCCTGACGACGAGCGACGCGGAGTGGATAAGCGCGGCGTACTCGCTGACCTTCGCCTCCCTGCTGATCCTGTCCGGGCGGGTCGCGGACCGCACCGGCCGCAGGCTGATGTTCATCATCGGCGTCATCGTGTTCGTCGCCGCCAGCGTCCTCGTGGCCGCATCGGAGTCCGCCAATACGCTGATCGCGGCACGCGCCCTGCAGGGCGTCGGCGGGGCCATGATCCTGCCGAGCTCGCTCTCGGTCATCAACGCGGTCTTCGTCGGCAAGTCCCGCGCCATCGCCTTCGCCGTCTGGGGCGGCACGATCGGCGGCATGGCGGCCCTCGGCCCGCTGGTGGGCGGCTGGCTGACGACGTACGCCTCCTGGCACTGGGCCTTCCTCATCAACGTCCCCATCGGCATCATCGTCCTGGTCGGCGTGGCCATGACCGTGCCGGAGACGAAGGAGCTCGGCGGCCCCAAGGGCATGGACCTGCTCGGCACGGTCCTGATCACGCTCGGCCTCGCCGGGGTCGTGTTCGCACTCATCGAGGGCAACCGCTACGGCTGGTGGAAGCCCACCGCGCCGTTCACCATCGGCAGCTGGACCTGGCCCATGGATGCCCCCGTCTCCATCGTCGTCGTCTCGGCGTTCGTCGGCATCGTCTCCCTGATCTCGTTCCTGTTCCTGGAGTCCGGGCGGGCGAGGGCCGGCAGGGTCGTCGTCGTCGACTTGCGCCTGTTCCGCATCAGGACATTCGGCGCGGGCAATGCGGTGGCGATGGTCGTCAGCCTCGGCGAGTTCGGCCTGCTCTTCGCGCTGCCCCTGTTCCTGCAGGCCACCCGGGGCTACAACGCCCTGCAGACCGGCTACATCCTGCTGGCGCTGGCCGTCGGATCCTTCGTCGCGTCGGGCATGGGCGCGCCGCTCTCCCAGAGATTCGGCCCGGTGCGCGTCCTGCAGCTGGGCATGGCCCTCGAGGTCGTGGGCATCCTCGGCCTCGGCTTCGTGCTCTCCCCCACGATCACCGGCTGGCAGATGGTGCCCTGGCTGTTCCTCTACGGCATGGGGGTCGGCTTCGCCACGGCCCAGCTCACCGGCGTCGTGCTGTCCGAGGTCCCCGTCGCGCAGTCGGGCCAGGCCAGCGCCGTCCAGTCGACGTCGCGTCAGGTCGGCGCCGCCATCGGCGCCGCCATCATCGGCACGACCCTCATCCTGGGCCTGGGCAGCGTCGCGGGCCAGCTGGAGGACCGCGGTGTCCCCACCGAGCAGGCGCAGCAGATCTCCGACGCCGTCGCCTCGTCGGCCGGCCAGGCGATCCAGGCCCTGCCGGACGCGACGGCGCAGGACCTGCTGGTGATCGAGGGCGCGGCGGCCGGCTTCGCCGAGGCGATCAAGCTCGTCGCCTGGGTCGCCGGCGGTTTCGTGCTCATCGGCCTGCTGGCCAGCCTGGCCCTGCCGAAGAACGCGGCGCGCATCGAGTCCGAGGGGTACTCTCCACCCGCCGAGAAGGACGAACGGGAGTAGGCCGTGCCGGGGATCGTCGTCATCGGCCACGCCGACGTGGGCCGTCGTGCCTGCGCCCAGCTGAGCGCGCGCGGCGTCGGCACGACGCACCTGGACGACCCCTCGGACGCCGAGATCCGCGAGGCCCTTGCCGGCAGCGTCGACGGCGTCGCCGTGCTGCTGCACGACGACATGCGGGCCCTGCGGTACTGCCTTGTGGTCGAGCACGTGCGCCCCGGCATCCGGCTGTTCGTCGCGATGTTCGACGGCACGGCGAGGGTGCAGCTGGAGAAGGCGGTGCCCAACTGCGTGGTCCTGTCCCCGGCCGCCATCGCCGTTCCGAGCATGGTGGCCGCAGCGATCGCGCCGCAGCACGTGGCCATCCGTCGCCGGGGAACTTCTGCGGAGCGGCAATGGGTGACGATCGACGGCGCACCGGGGTCGGACCGGGTCGGCATCCACGCCTTCGAGGCGCCGCCCCGCCTGCGCCTGCGCGGCCTGCTGGGGATGCTCGGCGGGCAGCTCCACCCCTACGACGCCGGGTCGGCCGTCCTACTGGGCGGCGCGTTCGGCCTGCTGCTGGTCATCCTCGTCGACACCCTCGTCGGCCTGCGCCACGAGTCCCTCGTCCGTGCCCTGTACGACGCTGCCCGCACGACGGCCACCATCGGCGCGCCAGAGCCGGCCGACGAGACCGGGATCCTGCTCTGGGCGACGCTCGCGGCGCTGCTCGTCATGGGCTTCACCGCCGCATTCTCCGCCGGCATCGTCCATCACCTGATCTCCGGGCGCCACGTGGCTCTCGTGGGCCGGCGCGTCATGCCCCGCTCCGGCCACGTCGTGATCGCGGGGATGGGCCAGGTCGGGCTGCGCCTGGCCCAGGAGCTGCGGGCGCTCGGGGTCGCAGTGGTCGGCATCGAGAGGAGCGCGTCGGCGCCCGGGCTGGCGATGGCCCGCGAGCTCGGCATCCCCGTGACCGTCGGCAACGCCGCCTCGGGGCGGATCCTGCGGCGCGCCGGGCTCGGCCGCGCCCTGGCGATCGTCGCAGCCGGGAGCGAGGAGCGTGACAACATCGCCGTCGCCATCTCGGCCCAGGCCGTCGCCGAGGACGTCACCGTCGTCATCCGCGCGGGAGCCGATGATGCCATCGACGAGACCCGGTCGCTGTTCCGCATCGGGTCCGTGGTCGACGTGAACGGGCTCACTTCAGCCTTCGTGGTCCAGTCGATGCTGGCCGCGGCGCCGTACGCGGTCATCGCCGTGGACGAACGCATCCTGGCCGTCGACCGCGATGGCGAGGTCACCGCGCTGCTGCCCGGTGGCACGACGCGCTGCACCTGCGCGTAGGCGCACGAATGCCGCACCTGTCCGTCGCAGGGTCCGCGTGCGTGACGACTGCCGCCGCATTCGCCTCGTGGCGTCGTCGGCTACGTTGGCCCGCATGGAGTTGCGCCCGGCCACGGAGCACGACCGGGCCATCGTCGTCAGCCTCTGGCAGGAGACCGGGCTGACGCGGCCCTGGAACGATCCCGTCGCCGACTTCGACAGGGCCGTCGCCGGACCCGTCTCGACGGTTCTGGTCGCCGTCGACGAGGGCCGGCCCGTGGCCTCGGCGATGGTCGGCTTCGACGGCCACCGAGGCTGGGTCTACTACGTTGCCGTCGCACCCGGTCGCCAGGGTGAGGGACTGGGCCGCGCCGTCATGGCTGCCGCCGAGACGTGGCTTCGCGACGCGGGAGCGCCGAAGGTGCAGCTCATGGTCCGCAGGGAGAATGCCGCGGCGTACGGCTTCTACGAGGCGCTGGGCTACTCCGACGCCGAGACGGACGTCATGGGCCGCTGGCTGGCCTGACCTGCGCGGCGGGCTGCACTCCGGCGTGACCGGGACGCGGACGACTCGGGCCGGGTCAGCAGGCGGGCAGTCGCTCCGCGAGCCAGCCGACGACCGCATCGAGGCCGATGCGCTCCTGCACCATCGAGTCGCGCTCGCGGATCGTGACGGCCTGGTCGTCGAGGGTCTCGAAGTCGACCGTGACGCAGAACGGCGTGCCGATCTCGTCCTGGCGGCGGTAGCGACGACCGATGGCGCCCGCATCGTCGAAGTCGACGTTCCAGCGCTTGCGCAGGTCGGCGGCGAGACCCTTGGCCTTGGGCGAGAGCACCTCGTTGCGGGACAGGGGCAGTACGGCCACCTTGACCGGCGCGAGGCGCGGGTCGAGCCGCAGCACGGTTCGCTTGTCGACGCCCCCCTTCGCGTTGGGTGCCTCGTCCTCGTCGTAGGCGTCGAGCAGGAAGGCAAGGACCGCGCGCGTGAGCCCGGCGGCCGGCTCGATGACGTATGGGATCCAGCGCTCGTTGGTCTCCTGGTCGAAGTACGACAGGTCGGTGCCCGAGTGCTCGCCGTGCGACTTCAGGTCGAAGTCCGTGCGATTGGCGATGCCCTCGAGCTCGGCCCACTCGGATCCGGCGAACCGGAAGCGGTACTCGATGTCGACGGTCCGCTTGGAGTAGTGGCTCAGCTTCTCCTGCGGATGATCGAGGAAGCGCATGTTCTCGGGGTTGAGGCCGAGGTCGACGTACCAGTTCCAGCGCTCCTGCAACCAGTACTCGTGCCACTCCTCGTCCGTTCCCGGGACGACGAAGAACTCCATCTCCATCTGCTCGAACTCGCGCGTGCGGAAGATGAAGTTGCCCGGCGTGATCTCGTTGCGGAAGCTCTTGCCCGTCTGGCCGATGCCGAAGGGGGGCTTCTTGCGGGCGGAGTTCATGACGTTCAGGTAGTTGACGAAGATGCCCTGCGCGGTCTCGGGGCGCAGGTAGTGGACGGCGCCGGCATCCTCGACCGCGCCGATAGTGGTGCGCAGCATGCCGTTGAAGTCGCGTGGCTCGGTGAAGTCGCCCTTGGTGCCGCAGTTGGTGCAGACGATGTCGGCGAGGCCGTTCTCCGGGGAGCGCTTGTGCTTCTCCTCGTACCCCTCGATCAGCTGGTCGGCACGCCAGCGCTTGTGGCACTTCCTGCACTCGGTCAGCGGATCGGTGAAGGTCGCGACGTGGCCGGATGCCTCCCATACCTGGGGCGCGAGGATGACCGCCGAGTCCAGGCCGACGACATCCTCACGGCCACGGACGACCGCCTGCCACCACTGGCGGCGGACGTTCTCCTTGAGCTCGACGCCATGGGGGCCGTAGTCCCAGGCGGAGCGGCTGCCACCGTAGATCTCCGAGGACGGGAAGACGAAGCCGCGGCGCTTGCACAGATTGACGACGGACTCGACACGATCGCTGGCCATGACGCGCTCCCTCTCGAGCGCATTGCGCGCTCCACTCCGGCTGGTTGTCGGCGGACGACCCGAGTCTAGGAGATGGCCTGTCCCCCGCCTTCGGCCAGTAGGCGAAGGGCGGTGGCCTCGTCGATCGTGTCGAAGTCGTCGAAGTGCCAGGCCAGGCTGCGACGGGCGATGGGGCGCACGAGCGTGACGATGCGGTCGTAGCGGTGCTGCAGCCCCACCATCGCCTCCATCGAGCACACGGGTACGGCAAGCACGATCGAGCCGGCACCCGACTCGATCAGGGCTCGCGCGGCCGCCCTGGCGACAGTGCCCGTCTCGACGCCGTCGTCGACGACGATCACCGTGCGGCCGGCGAGCGTCGGATCGGCCAGGATGGCTGCGCCGTCGTCGGATCGCTCGACGGGCAGCGCCCGAACCGGGATGTCGTACGACTCGCGGATCGCCAGGGCCACCGGCACGCCGTTGGGCACGACGGCGAGCAGCAGCGCGTCGTGCGAACCGGCCATGGCGTCCCGAAGAACGGGGCCGAGGCGGCGCCCCGCGTCGGAGAGGCTGGCGAAATCGCTCATGGAGTCACCGACCGGACCGCTGGGCTCGCGGCATGCCCGAGGGCGACGTCGCCCGCGTCCGCGGCCAGGCCGCTGGCGGCAACCGCCTGCCCGTCGGGCGTCCAGTGGTCGACGAGCTCGTAGGCCGACGGCTCGTCGATGGCGGACGAGAGCAGGGGGATGGCGTGCATCTTGACGTCGAACGACGACAGCGCCCGGCGGTACGCGCCGACGCCGGTCCATTCGGTCCGGACGACGAACAGCCCCGCGTCGTCGGTCGACTGGCCGAGAGAAGCGCCCGTGCAGCCCGACTGCCCGGCCAGCACGGCGACGGCACGCCGAGCGCCGGCCAGGAAGTCGTCACGTTCAGGGCCAGCGACCCTGAATCGGCCGACGACGAGCATCGGCGCAGCTTGCGCCAGGGGCCAATGGCTAGGGTTGGTCACGCGAGCAACGGTAGTCGCCGACCAACCAGACCCCACCGGGAGAGCCGTGTCCACCAAGCCTGGCAGCCCAGATGGCGATCCCGCCCGCAAGGGCGACAAGGAACCGACCGGCGGCCGGAAGAGGCCCAAGCAGCCCACCGGGGTACGCGGGCCCGGGGGCCCGCCCCCCGCCGAGGCCCGGCCCGCCGGCACCAAGCCCGGGAGGACCCCGGCCGGCCGCACGGAGCTCGAGCGCCGCAGCTACCCGGTGCTCATGCAGCTGCAGCGCATGCCGCGCTGGCTGCTCGTCGTCGTCCCGGCGATCCTGCTCTTCGCCGGCCTGGTCATGCCCGTCGGCCTGGCCTGGCTGGGCGGCATCCTCCTGCTGCTCGTCGCCGCCTTCCTCGGGTGGCTGCTGCTGCTGGCGTGGCCGGCCCTGACCCAGGGCTCGCGCACGGTTCGCGTCATCACGGTCGCGGCCGTCTTCGGAGTCGCCGTCCTGAAGTTCATCGGTCGCTTCTGACGACCCCGATCACGTTGTCGATTTTGACAATCATTTTCATTAAGCCTACGATCCTCGCGTGACCATCCTCGCCCCCACACCGCACCGTTCCCGCCACCGCAGCCTCCGGGCGGTGATGGCACTCGCGATCGCCGGCACCGGCGTGCTGGCGGCCTGCACGGGCGGAACCGCGGCCACCGGCAGCGCCGGTCCCGGAACCACCACGGTCGTGGCCGCCTTCTATCCCCTCGTCTACGCCGCGCAGCAGGTGGGCGGCGAGGCCGTCAGCGTCACGTCGCTGACCCCACCCGGGGTCGAGCCCCACGATCTCGAGCTGAGCGCCTCCCAGGTCGCGGACATCGCCGCCGCCGACCTGGTGCTGTACATCAAGGGCTTCCAGCCGGCGGTCGACGAGGCCGTGGCGCAGCAGGCCGCCGACCATTCCATTGACGTCTCCTCCGCCGTCGACCTGCTGGGCGCGGATCCGCACGTGTGGCTCGACCCGAGGAACATGTCGTCCATCGCGCACCTGATCGGGCAGCGCCTGTCGCAGATCGATCCGGCAGCGGCCGCCTCCATCACCGAGAACGACGCAGCCCTGACCGCCGCCATGGCCGGCCTCGAGGCCGAGTACGCCAAGGGCCTGGCGACCTGCGAATCCCGCGATCTCGTCGTCAGCCACGAGGCCTTCGCCTACCTCGCCGCCGCCTTCGACCTGACCCAGGTCGGCATCTCGGGACTGTCCCCGACGCCGAGCCGAGCCCGGCGCGGATGAAGGAGGTCGCCGACATCGTCACGGCGAAGGACATCTCGACGATCTACTACGAGACCCTCGTGGACCCCAAGGTCGCGAAGACGATCGCTGACGAGACGGGCGCGAGCGCACAGGTGCTCGACCCCCTCGAGGGACTGGCCGCCGGCTCCAGCGGCGACTACCTCTCGGTCATGAAGGACAACCTCGCCAGGCTCGTCGCCGGGCAGCGCTGCTCATGACCGAATCCCACGCGGTCCACGACCACGCCGACCCCGATGCCGCGGAGGTCGTCCGCATCGAACGGCTCTGCGTGGAGTTCGACGGGCAGCACGTGCTCGAGGATGTCGACATCTCGGTGCGCGCCGGCGAGTTCGTCGCGCTGCTGGGCCCGAACGGCAGCGGCAAGACCACGCTCGTGAGGGCCATGCTCGGGCTGCAGCCCTTCGCCCACGGTCGGATCGCGCTCTTCGGCGATCCACTGGCCCGGTTCCGCTCGTGGCAGCGGGTCGCCCTCGTCCCGCAGCGGCTCCCCGGCGCCTCCAGCATCCCGGTGTCGGTGCGGGAGGCGGTGCTCAGCGGGCTCATCTCCCCCCAGCGGCGCTGGCGGCCACTCTCCCGCCCGGAGCGGGCCGATGCGGCGCAGGCGCTCCACGACGTGGGGCTGTGGGCCAAGCGGCATGAGCGCCTCGACACGCTGTCCGGTGGCCAGCAGCGTCGCGTGCTCATCGCTCGCGCCCTGGCCTCAGGGGCAGACCTCCTGGTCATGGACGAGCCGACCGCCGGCGTCGATGCGCAGCACGTCGGCCGGCTGACCGGCCTGCTCGCGTCGCTGCACGAGCGCGGCCTCACCGTCATCGTCGTCACGCACGAGCTCACCGGCCTGACCCACCTCGTGACCCGGGCCATCGTCCTGGCCACGGACCGGCGCGGGTCCGTCGCGTACGACGGTCCGCCGCCCGTGCCGGGTGGCATCCACGACCACGTTCACCATGACGACGCCGAGCAGGTGCAGGCCCCCAGTGTCGTGGGGCTCGAGCCATGACCTCGCTGCTGGACTTCGACTTCATGCGCCGGGCGCTCGTGGCCGCCGCACTCGTCGGCCTGATCGCCCCGCTGATCGGCGTCTTCCTCGTGCAGCGACGTCTCGCGCTCCTGGGCGACGGCATGGGCCACGTGGCCCTCACGGGAGTGGGCCTGGCCTTCCTGCTCGGCACCGCCCCGATCCCCACCGCGATGGTGACGGCCGTTCTCGGCGCATTCCTCATCGAGTTCATCCGCTACCGCAGTCGCACCGCAGGCGACGTGGCCCTGGCGCTGCTGTTCTACGGTGGCATCGCCGGCGGCGTGATGTTCGCGTCCCTCGCGCCCGGACGGGCGACGTCGTCCTTGAATGCCTACCTGTTCGGCTCGTTGTCGACCGTCGCCGAGGGCGATCTGCTGGCCCTGGGCCTGCTGTGCCTGCTGGTCGTGGTCATCGTGGCGGTCTTCGGCCGCGAGCTGTTCGCGGTGAGCCTGGATCCGGACATCGCGGCCGTCCAGGGCATCCGAGTCCGGGTGATGAGCACGCTGATGGCCGTCCTCGCGGCCGTGGTCGTCGTCGTGGGCATGCGCGTGGTCGGCCTTCTGCTGGTCAGCGCCATCATGATCGTGCCGGTTGCGGCTGCCCAGCAGGTGACCCGCTCGTTCCGGACCACGGCCGCACTCGCGATCGTCATCGGGCTGCTTGCCAGCGTGTCCGGGCTGGTCGGCTCCTTCTACGTCGAGGTGCCACCGGGTCCCACGATCGTGCTGGTGGCCCTGCTCGCCTTCGCCGTCCTGGCCATGGCTGCCGTTCCGATCCGACGCCGCCGCGCGACGGGGGCCGACATGACGATCCAACCGGCCGCACGCCCGGCCGTCCGGCAGACACGGCAGCGCGCAGCCGTCGCCGAGCTGCTGGCCGGGCTCGCGGAGTTCAAGTCCGCCCAGCAGCTGCATGACCTGCTGCGCGAGCGAGGCGCCTCCATCGGCCTGACGACCGTGTACCGGTGCCTGCAGGCCATGGCCACTGCCGGTGAGGTCGACCTGCTCGTCAACGACGACGGCGAGACGGTCTACCGCCAGTGCAGCTCCGAGCACCACCACCACCTGGTCTGCCGCAGGTGCGGCACCACGGTCGAGATCGCCGGGCCCGACGCCGAGTCGTGGGCGGAACGGGTTGCGGCGGAGCACGGCTTCGTCGACGTCAGCCACACCATCGAGATCTCCGGGCTGTGCAGGCCCTGCAGCCGCAACCCCGCTCGATCTTGAGGTTGGCGGGCGTCCTGCCGCCGAATTCCCGCGCCAACCTCAAGGTCGACGGGGGTCGGGACTACGTCTCCACCGGATTGGGGACGGCGCCGCCGTAGCGGCGGTCCCGTGACGCGTACGTCTCGCACGCGTGCCACAGATGGCGACGGTCGAAGTCCGGCCAGAGCGTGTCCATGAACACCAGCTCGGCATAGGCCGACTGCCACAGCAGGAAGTTGCTCGTGCGCTGCTCGCCCGAGCGAGCGCACGAACAGGTCGACGTCCGGCATGTCCGGCTCGTCGAGATAGCGGTGGAACATGCGCTCGTCGATCTTCGCCGGGTCCAGCCGCCCGGCCTGGGCGTCGCGGGCCATCGCGGCGGCGGCATCGGCGATCTCGGCGCGACCGCCGTAGTTCACGCACATCGTGAGGGTCAGGGTCGTGTTGCGCTCGGTGAGCCCCTCCGCCTCCTCGAGCTCGTTGATGACGCTGCGCCAGAGCCTGGGTCGCCTGCCCGCCCACCGCACGCGGACACCGAGCTCGTTCATCTCGTCGCGCCGCCGCCGGATCACGTCGCGGTTGAAGCCCATGAGGAACTTCACCTCCTCGGGCGAGCGCTTCCAGTTCTCCGTCGAGAACGCGTAGGCGCTCAGCCAGGTGATACCGAGCTCGATCGCCCCCTCCACGCAGTCGAACAGGCTGGCCTCCCCCGCTTCGTGGCCGGCCGTTCGAGGCAGCCCGCGCTGCTTCGCCCAGCGGCCATTGCCGTCCATGACGAGGGCGACGTGGCGAGGGACGAACTCCGCGGGCAGGGCTGGCGGGCGGGCACCCGAGGCATGGGGCGTGGGCGCTCGTCGCGGTTTCGCGGCTGATCGGCGGGCCATGCGCCCATCCTGACATCACGGGCACGCGATGGTGCGGGGATCAGCCGCCGGAGCGGTCGACGAGCGGCAGCGAGCGAAGGCCCCGCTCCAGGTGCCATGCCAGGAAGGCGGCCACGAGTCCACTCGCCTCGCGCCGGTCGCGCATCTCGCTGGCGTCGGCGTGCGGCCAGTCGCCGCTGAGCAGCGCTCCGAGCAGCGAGATCGTCAGCGGTGACGGCGCGGCAGAACCCGGCGGACGGCACTGCGCGCACACCACTCCCCCTGAGGGGATGGAGAAGGCGCGGTGCGGGCCCGGGGCGCCGCACCGCGCGCAGTCCTCGAAGGTCGGCGACCAGCCGGCGATGGCGAGCGACCTGAGCAGGTAGGCGTCGAGGATCAGGCCCGGGTCGTGCTCACCGGCGACCAGGGAACGCAGGCCGGTCACCAGGAGCACGTACTGCTGGACCGACGGCTCACGCTCCTCCGGCGTGAGCCGCTCGGCCGTCTCGAGCATCGCCGTGCCCGCGGTCCAGCGCGGGTAGTCCGACGAGAGGCTGGCCCCGTGGGCGGCGATCGACTCGACCTGCGTCACCGTGTCGAGCGACCGGCCCTCGTACAGCTGCACGTCGACGTGGCTGAAGGGCTCGAGGCGGGCCCCGATCCGGCTCGACGTCTTCCGCACGCCACGTGCCACGCCACGGACCCTTCCGTGGCTGCGGGTCAGGAGGGTGACGATGCGATCGGCCTCGCCCAGCTTCTGGGTTCGCAGCACGACCGCCTCGTCGCGGTAGAGGGGCACGCTACATTCTCTCTGCAGGAGCCGCCGTGGACCACACCGGCGCACGGATGGGCAGTACCGAGTCACCGCACGGCATACCGGATTGCGCGAGTGAGGGCGGGCATGAGCGAGCACGAGGCAGTCGTTCCCCAGTCGGACGAGCCCACGGCGCCTTCCGAGGCCGCACGGCCGGTCGTGCCCTACCCGTCCGCAGACCAGGCCGCGGTCCCGGCACCGGGCGCGCCCCGGCTCCCGCCACCCGGCGAGCCGCTGCTCGTGGCCTTCGACCCGTCCTGGCTGCGGCGAACGCTGCTCGTTGTCGTCGGCGCGGTCATCGCCCTGCAGATAGTCAACTGGACGTGGGGGCTGCTCGGGCACTTCCTGTTCAACCTGCTGCTGGCCTGGCTCATCGCCATCTCGTTCGACCCGGTCGTGAGCTGGCTCGCCAACCGCAGCATGCGCCGAGGCGCGGCCACGGCCCTCGTGGCCGTGGTCACGCTGCTTCTCATCGGCGCATTCATCGCGCTGTTCGGCGGTGTCCTGGCGACCCAGATCACCGAGCTCATCCTCGCCCTGCCGACCCTCGTGCTCGACATCGTCGACTGGGTGAACGGCACCTTCCACGCGAACATCGACCCGGTCGAGATCACCAACAACCTCAACCTCACGGCCCAGCAGATCACCGACCTCGCCTCCAGCCTCGCGGGCGGCATCTTCGGCATCCTCGCAGGCATCGTCGGCGCGGTCTTCGACTTCGTCACCGTGCTGGTCTTCTCGTTCTACTTCTCCGCGGACTCCCCCCGGATCAAGCGGTTCATCGCCTCCTGGCTCAAGCCCGCCCGGCAGATCGTCTTCATCCAGATCTGGGACATCTCGGTGCAGAAGGCGGGCGGCTTCGTCATCTCGAAGCTGGCCCTGGCGACGATCTCCTCGATCTTCCACACCGGCTTCTTCTACCTCATCGACATCCCGTACTGGCTGCCGATGGGCATCTTCGCGGGCGTGGTCAGCCAGTTCATCCCCACGATCGGCACCTACATCGGCGTGGCCCTGCCCGCCCTGTTCGCCGCATTCGACACCCCGATCGACATCCTGTGGATCGCCCTGTTCGCCACGGTGTACCAGCAGGTCGAGAACTACGTGTTCACCCCGCGCATCTCCAACAAGACGATGGACATCAACTCCGGCGTCGCCTTGGCTTCCGTCTTCATCGGCGCCGCGCTGTTCGGCCCGATCGGTGCGATCATCGGCATCCCGCTCGCGGCGATCATCATCGCGGTGACCGAGGCCTACGGGCAGCGGTACGAGTTGCACCCGTACGTCAACCGGAGCACCGACTGATCGGCCGAACCGTCAGAAGCCCAGCCGGCGCAGCTGCTTGGGGTCCTTCTGCCAGTCCTTGGCGACGCTGACCCGGATGTCGAGGTAGACGGGCACCCCCAGCAGGGCCTCGATGTCCTGACGGGCACGCGAGCCGACCTGCTTGAGACGTGACCCGGCCTTGCCGATGACGATCGCCTTCTGCGTGTCTCGCTCGACGAACAGGTGGGCGCGCACGTCGGTGAGGGGACGGTCGACCGGACGGTCCTGCCGCGGCTCGATCTCGTCGACCACGACGGCGATCGAGTGCGGCAGCTCGTCCTGAACCCCGTCGAGGGCGGCCTCGCGGATCATCTCGGCGATGGCCACCTCGATCGTCTGGCCCTCGTCGTCGTCCCCCTCGGGGAACAGCACCGGACCCTCGGGCATCTGGGTGATGAGCCGGTCGACGAGCAGCTCCACCTGGTCGCCGCTGAACGCCGACACGGGGATGACCTCCGCCCACTCGAACCCGATCTGCTTCGCGAGCTCACCCACCTGGAGGAGCCGCTCGGCCAGCCGCTGTCGGGAGACCTTGTCGGTCTTGGTGACGACGGCCACGAGCGGCTTGCGACGCAGGAAGGACAGCTCGTTGGCGATGAAGCGGTCGCCCGGCCCGACGTTCTCATCGGCCGGGATGCACAGGCCCACGACGTCGACGCTCGTCCACGTCTCGCGGACCTGGTCGTTGAGGCGCTCCCCCAGGAGCGTGCGCGGACGATGCAGGCCGGGCGTGTCGACCATGATGAGCTGGCCCTCGGGCCGGTTGACGATGCCCCGAAGCACCCTGCGGGTCGTCTGGGGACGATCGGAGGTGATCGCGACCTTGCGTCCCACCATGGCGTTCGTCAGGGTCGACTTGCCGGCATTGGGTCGACCCACCAGGCAGGCGAAGCCACTGCGGAAGGTCACGTCTTTGCTCCCTGGTCTTCGGCTCGTTGGTCGCGCCGATTCTCGGCCGCCCCCAGCAACGCTAGGGCACCGACGACCAGTAGGCAGCCTATCCAGCCGATCGCGCTCAGCGGCTCGTCGAGGACGACCACGCCGAGGAGGGTGGCGACGGCCGGCTCGAGCAGCGTGAGGGTCGCGATGTGACCGGGCTGCAGTTCCTTCAGCCCGATCCCGAAGAGCAGGTAGGCGACGGTGGTGGTCGCGATGCCGAGCCAGAGCACCTCGGCGATCCCGCCCGGCGAGCGCCACCAGGAGGAAGTGAACACCGCCGGCAGCAGCAGCAGGGCGCCCACGGCGAAGGACGCCGCGAGGACGGAGCTGCCGGTGAAGCCCTGCCTGGTCAGGCCGACGCCGACCACGGTGAAGGCCGCGTAGCACGCCCCCGCGGCGAGGGCCGCTGCCATGCCCCAGGCGTCTCCGCTCGCCAGGCTGCCCGCCATGAGGAGCCCGAGGCCGATGACGGCCAGGGTCGTCGACACGGCCCAGACCCAGCCGGGGGCGCCCTCCTTCATCGCCCAGCCGAGGATGCCGGCCAGGAAGGGAGCGCTGCCGAGCGCCAGCAGCGCGGCGAGGGCCACCCCCGCGCGGGCGGTGCCGATGAAGAAGAAGGCCTGGTAGCCGGCCACCGCCGCGCCCATCACCCAGATGACCGGTCGGCGCCACAGCCGGCGCAGCTGGTCCGCATGGCCGCGCCAGACGACGAAGGCCACCAGGCCCGCGGATCCCACGAGCAACCGCATGGCAGCGATGCCGGGACCGGGTGCATCCGGGGCCAGCAGCGCCCGCGACGTGCCCGTCGTGCCGAAGAGCACCGCGGCCGCCATGACCGCGAGGGCGGCACGGGCCGCCCCTGGGCGGCCCGACGCGCCCTGCACCGACGTCACTCGACGTCCTCGGCACCCTCGTCGTCGGTGGCGGTCACGTGCTGCGCCAGCACGGTGCCGATGCGGTGACGCCGGCCGGCGCCCTGCTCCGCCGTCAGCAGCCAGTCGCCCTCCCGCACCGCCGCGCCGGGGATGGGCACCCGTCCGAGCCTCTTTGCCACCAGCCCCAGCACGGTGTCGACGCCCTCCTCCTCGGAGTCGAACTCGATGCCGACCAGCTCGCAGAAGTCGTCGACGTGCATGCGCGACAGCACCCGGAAGGAGCCATCCGGCAGTGGCACGACCTCGGGGGCCGCCGTGTCGTACTCGTCCGCGATCTCGCCGACGATCTCCTCCAGGACGTCCTCGATCGTGACCAGCCCGGCGGTGCCGCCGTACTCGTCGACCACGATGGCCATGTGGACGCGGGCGGACTGCATGTCGCGCAGGAGCGAGTCGACCGGCTTGCTGTCCGGCACGAAGTAGGGCACTCGCATGAGGGACTCGACGCGCTCCGTCTGCTCGGAGTCGCGATGCTCGAAGGTGCGCCGGGTGACGTCCTTGAGGTACACGATGCCGACGATGTCGTCGGCGTTCTCCCCCATCACCGGGATTCGCGAGAATCCGGAGCGCAGCCCGAGCGACATCGCCTGCCGCAGCGTCTTCGTGCGCTCCATGAGCACCATCTCGGTACGGGGAACCATGACCTCCTTGGCGAAGGTGTCGCCCAGCTCGAAGACCGAGTGGATCATCTGCCGCTCGTCGTGCTCGATCAGGTCGTCGGCCTCTGCGAGGTCGACCATCTCCCGCAGCTCGGCCTGCGATGCGAAGGGTCCCTCCCGGTAGCCCCTGCCCGGAGTGACCGCGTTGCCGATGAGGATGAGCAGCCTGGTGAGCGGGCCGAGGATGGTGGCGAGGAACCGCACGGGACCGGCGGCGGCCATGGCGATGCGCTCGGCATGCTGGCGGCCCAGGGTGCGAGCGGCCACGCCGAGCACGACGTAGGACACCGTGACCATGACGGCCACGGCCAGGAGCAGTGCCAGGGCGGGCGGCTGGCCTCCCGCCGCGACCAGGTCGTTGACGCACACGTAGCCGACGAGCACGGTCGCGGTGACCGTCGCGATGGTCGACAGGAACAGCAGGACGTTCACATACCGGGGCCGGTCGCGGATCACGTCGAGCAGTCGCAGGGCGCGCGCATCGTCCTGGCGGTGCAGGTCGTCGATCTGGCTCCTGGACACGCGGCCGATCGCCGTCTCGGCGCTGACGAGCAGGCCGGCGACGAGGACCAGGAGGGCCGACAGGACGACCAGCCAGGCGTCTGCCGTCATGACGCCCACCACTGTTCGAGCAGCCGGCCCTGGAGCCCGAACATCTCGGCGTAGTCCTCGTCGGTCATGTGGTCGTAGCCGATGAGGTGGAGCACCCCGTGCGCGACCAGGAACTGCAGCTCCTCGTCGAGGGAGCGTCCGGCGACGGCGGCCTGCTCGGCGGCGAAGTCCGGGCACAGGGCGATCGCGCCGAGGACCCCGGCCACGGCCGAGTCGGCATCCGGTGCGGTGCGCAGCTCGTCGATCGGGAACGACAGCACGTCGGTCGGGCCGGGCTCGTCCATCCACTCCACGTGCAGCGTCGTCATGCGGTCGCGATCGACGAGCGTGATGCCGATCTCGCAGTCCGGGTGGAGGGTCAGCCGTTCGAGCAGGAAGCAGGCCAGGCGGAACAGCGCGTCGGTGTCGCACTCCCTGCCGGACTCGTTCGACACGCTGACGTGTGACCCCGCAGTGGCCGATGCCGTCACTGGGCCCGCTTCGCGTCGTGGCGCTCGTAGGCGTCGACGATGCGTCCGACGAGCTTGTGCCGCACGACATCGTGCGACGTCAGCCGGCAGAACGACACGTCTTCGATACCTTCGAGGATCTCCGAGACCACGCGCAGCCCGCTCGCGACGCCGGTGGGCAGGTCGACCTGGGTGACGTCGCCCGTGACCACCATGGTCGAGCCGAACCCCAGCCGCGTCAGGAACATCTTCATCTGCTCGGCCGAGGTGTTCTGCGCCTCGTCGAGGATGATGAACGAGTCATTCAGCGTGCGCCCGCGCATGTACGCCAGCGGCGCGATCTCGATGGTGCCGCTGGCGATGAGGCGCGGGATCGAATCGGGATCGATCATGTCGTGCAGCGCATCGTAGAGCGGGCGCAGGTACGGGTCGATCTTCTCCGACAGCGTGCCGGGCAGGAACCCGAGCCGCTCCCCTGCCTCGACCGCGGGGCGCGTCAGCACGATGCGGTTGATCCGCTTGGCCTGCAGTGACTGCACGGCCTTCGCGACGGCAAGGTAGGTCTTGCCCGTGCCGGCCGGCCCGATGCCGAACACCACCGTGTTGTTGTCGATCGCGTCGACGTAGCGCTTCTGGTTGAGGGTCTTCGCCCGGATGGTGCGGCCGCGGTTCGTGAGGATGTTCGACGTCAGGACCTCGCTCGGCCGGCTGCCCGAGCGCATGAGCGAGATGCTCCGCTCCACGATCTCGACCGTGAGCGCCTGGCCGGTGCGCAGCACGGCCAGCATCTCGCCGATGAGCGTGTCGACCACGCCGACGTCCTCCGGGGTGCCCGTGACGGTGATCTCGTTCCCGCGGGCCAGGATGTCGGTGGTCGGAAAGGCCCGTTCGATCAGCCGGAGGTAGTCGTCCTCGGCTCCCAGGACGGCGACCATCGGCTGCGACGGCGGCACGATGATCGTGGTCTGCGCGCGCGCACTCTCTGCTGCTGGTGAGGTCATCCGCTTCTCGTCTGTTGGTGGTCGCACTTCATGGGATGTCGTGGGTGCGTCTCTAGCCGGGCGGCCAGGCCAGCGCGCGTCCGCCGAGGAGGTGGACGTGGACATGCTGCACCGACTGGCCCGCACCGGCGCCGGTATTGGTCACGATGCGGTATCCGGACTCGGCGATGCCCTCCTGCGCGGCCACCGCCCCGGCGGCCCGCAGCAGGGCGGCGGCCAGCAGCGGGTCGGCCTCGGCCAGGTCGGCCGCGTTGGCGTGGTGCGCCCGCGGGATGACGAGCACGTGCACCGGGGCCTGCGGCGTGATGTCACGGAAGGCGATCACGTACTCATCGCTGTGCACGATGTCGGCGGGGATGTCGCCGGCCGCGATGGCGCAGAACAGGCAGTCGCTCATGGGCTCATCCTTCCACGCCCGGGGTCCGCCAACGAGGCGACGAGGCGAGCAGCGCTGCGACGGCGGCGAGACCGGCCGACGAGGTGCGCAGGACGGTCGGCGCCAGGCGCACCGCGAGGGCGCCGGCCTCGTCGAATCCCTCGAGCTCCTCGGCGGCCAGTCCGCCCTCCGGTCCGACGATGACCACCACGTCGCCCTCGAGGGGCATCCGCACGTCGGCGATCGGGAGCTCAGCCGATTCATGCAGTGCGATCGCCAGGGCCGCGGACGAGACCCGAACCCGCACCTCGGCCGTCGTCTCCAGCGGCCGCACGTCGGGGAACCACGCCCGTCGGGCCTGCTTCGCGGCCGCTCGCGCCGCGTCGTCCCAGCGCCGCCACGACCGCTCGGCGCGGTCGCCGCGCCAGTGGGTCACGCAGTGGGCGGCCGCCCACGGGACGATCACGTCGACGCCGATCTCGGTGAGCAGTTCGACCGCGAGCTCCCCGCGCTCGCCCTTCGGCAGGGCCTGCACCACGGTCACGATCGGGCGCGGCCGCGGCTCGACGGTCACGGCGGTCGCCTCCACGTCGAGGGCGTCCTTGCCGCAGACCGCGCGGACGACGCCCGTGATGCGCGACCCGCTCCCGTCCACGAGCACGACCGACTCACCGACGCCGATCCGCCGAACCGTCACGGCATGGCGGCCCTCGGGACCATCCAGGCGGACGACCGAGCCGACGGCCGCGGCCGCGGCCTGCCCGGACCCGATGACGAACACGGGCGGCGTCACTTGGCGGTGAACGCTTCCTTCAGCCGCGAGAAGAGGCCGGCATGCGCCTCGGACGAGGGATTGCCCAGCTGGGTGGAGGACTCCGCGCGGAGCGCAGCGAGCTGCCGGAGCAGGTCCTCCTGCGTCGCGTCGAGCTTCGTCGGCGTCTGGACGCTCAAGTGGATATGCAGGTCGCCGCGACCGCCGGAGCGCAGCCGCGCGGCCCCGTGACCCCTGACCAGCAGGGACTCGCCGGACTGGGTGCCGGCCTTCACGTCGATATCCGAGGGCCCGTCGAGCGTGTCGATGGTCAGGGTCGTGCCGAGCGCAGCGGCCGTCATGGGCACCGCGACGACGCAGTGCAGCTCGTCGCCGCGTCGCTCGAACATCGGATGCGTGGCGACCACGATCTCGACGAACAGATCCCCGGGCGGGCCGCCGTTCGGCCCCACCTCGCCCTCGCCGGACAGCTGGATGCGGGTGCCCGTGTCGACCCCCGGCGGGATCTGCACCGTGAGAGTGCGGCGGGTGCGGACCCGTCCGTCGCCCGAGCACTCCGGGCACGGGTGCGGGATCGTGGTGCCGAAGCCCTGGCACTGAGGGCACGGCCTGGAGGTCATGACCTGACCGAGGAAGGAGCGCTGCACCTGCTGGATCTCGCCGCGGCCCTTGCACATGACGCACGTGACGGGCTCGCTGCCGGGCGCGGCACCGGCGCCCTCGCACGCGTGGCACAGGACCGCGGTGTCGACGGTCAGGTCGCGGGTGGCCCCGAAGACCGCCGCCGAGAGGTCGATCTGGATGCGGATGAGCGCGTCCTGGCCTCGGCGCGGCCGCTGGCGCGGGCCGCGCTGGCCGCCGCCGCCGCCGAAGAAGGCGTCCATGATGTCGCCGAAGTCGAACGCCGCACCGCCAGGGGGGAACCCGCCGCGGCTGGCGCTGAGCGGATCGCCGCCGAGGTCGTACATCTGGCGCTTCTCGGGGTCGCTGAGCACCTCGTACGCGGCCGTGACGAGCTTGAACTTCTCCTGGTGCACGGGGTCCGGGTTGACGTCCGGGTGCAGTTCGCGCGCCAGCCTCCGGTAGGCCTTCTTGATCTCCTCCGGCGTCGCGTCGCGGGAGACGCCGAGGAGGGCGTAGTAGTCAGTGGCCACGGATTCTCACTGTTCGTCCAGGATGCGGCTGACGTAGCGGGCCACGGCATGGACCGCGCTGATGGTTCCCGGGTAGTCCATGTGGGTCGGGCCGACCACGCCGAGGGAGGCGACCGGCCGATCCCCCCGCGCGTACCGCGCCGTGATGACCGAGGTGGCCTCGAGCCCCTCGACGGGGTTCTCATGACCGATCCGTACGGTCACGCCCTGCATCGACGTCGACTCGCCGAGCAGCCGGAGGAGCACGACCTGCTCCTCCAGCGCCTCGAGCACGGGCTGGATCGCGATCGGGAAGGACTCGCCGTACCGGGCCAGATGGGCCGTGCCGCCGAGGACGACGCGCTCGTCGGTGCGCTCGGTGGTGGCCTCGAGCACGGCGGCGACCACGGCCCGGACGGTCGGTCGGTCCTCGGGGACGAATGCCTCGGCGAAGTCCGTGAGGGCGTCCGGGACGGACGAGAAGGTCTTGCCCGCCAACGCGCCGATCAGGCCGGACCGCAGGTCGCCGACCACGGCCTCCGACACGGGGGAGGAGGTGTCGATGATCCGTTGCTCGACGCGCCCGGTGTCGGCGATGAGGACGACGATCAGGCGAGTACTGCTCAGCGAGACGACCTCGACGTGGCGCACGCTGGCGCGCGACAGCGACGGGTACTGGACGAGGGCCACCTGCCGCGTGATCTGCGCCAGCAGCCGGACGGTGCGGAGCATGACGTCGTCCAGGTCGACGGCATCATCGAGGAACTGGTGGATGGCGCGCCGCTCCGGCTGGCTCAGCGGCTTGACGCCCGACAGCCGGTCGACGAAGAGCCGGTAGCCGAGGTCGGTGGGAACGCGGCCCGCGCTGGTGTGCGGCTGGGCGATGTAGCCCTCGTCCTCGAGGGCCGCCATGTCGTTGCGGATCGTGGCCGGCGAGACACCCAGGCTGTGCCGCTCGACGAGGGCCTTGGACCCGACCGGCTCGTGGGTCGAGACGTAGTCCTCCACGATGGCGCGCAGGACGGCGAGCCGTCGTTCCTCGAGCATGCGGCCCTCCCTTGGCACTCGCGTGGTCAGAGTGCCAGTGTAGCCGGACTGATGTGATGGCCGCGGTACGGCGGAAGGCGTGGTCCTGCCCAGGGCACTTCGCGACTCAGGCCCCGCTCGCGACCTCGAAGCGGTTGCGGCCGTCCAGCTTGGCCCGGTACATCGCCGTGTCGGCGGCCTGCAGCAGCGCCGCTGCGCCGGCCCTCGGATCGTCGGTGGCAACGGCTCCCACGCTGACGGACAGCGGGATCGTCAGCGCCCCCAACCGGTACGGCTCGGACATGCTCCGCACGATCCGTTGGGCGACCTGCCCCGGGTCGTCGGACCCTGTGAGCGAGCACATCACGACGTACTCGTCCCCGCCCAGTCGGGCGACCGTGTCCTCCTGACGTGACGCCGACCGCAGCCGGCTGGCCACCTCGACCAGCACCCGGTCGCCGACCTCGTGGCCGTGGCCGTCGTTGACGTCCTTGAACCGGTCGACGTCGACGAAGAACAGCCCAAGGCGCCCGGGGTGACGGTCCAGACGCACCAGTGCCTCATCCAGCCGGTCCATCAGGAGCAGCCGGTTGGCCAGTCCGGTCAGGGGGTCATGCATGGCCTGATGCTGCAGCACCCGCTCCGCGCGCTTGAGCACGCTGATGTCGCGCATCGAGACGAGCACCCCGACCACTTCACCCGCCACGTCGCGATCGGGCGACAGGGAGACGTGGAACCATGTCCCCTGACGATCGGCAATGTCGGGTCCGGCGAACTCCAGGGCATCCGTCACGCCGGTCTCGAGCACACGTCTCAGCGCCGGCTCGTACTCCGCCAGCCACGACTCCCGCATGCCGGTCTCGCGGTCGGTACGTCCGACCAGATCCTCCAGCGATGCACCCTTGAAGCGCAGCCCAGCGGGGTTGACGTACCGGTAGCGCAGCTGGGCGTCATAGCGGGCGATGGCGTCCAGGGAGCCGTCCAGGACCACCTTCAGTTGCGTCTCGGCCTTCACGAGCTCGGTCATTGGCCTGGGCGAGGGACTGGGCCATCCGCGCCACCTCCTGCTCGGCCAGCATGCGCCGAGTGACGTCACGGGAGTAGCCGAACGTGCCGATGATCGTGCCATCGAGGTCCCGTAGCGGGAACTTGCTGGTCTCCGCCCACGTGCCCGTCTGGTCGTGGAAGCGGTCCGCCTCGCTCTTGTCGAGCAAGGGCTCACCGGTAGCGATCACGCGCTGCTCGTCGGCGTACAGCTCCTCCGCGTGGGCGCGGTCGGTGATGTCGAAGTCGCTGAGCCCGACCATCTGCTCGGGCGTCCGACCCACGAGTGCGGCGCAGTCGTCGCTCACCGCGATGAAGCGACTCTCGAGATCCTTGAAGAAGTAGATTCCACCCGGCGTGTCCAGCAGGTTGTGGGCCATGATCGCCTCGACGCGCGACGGCGACCACGCGTCAGCGTCCCACGGCAGCTGCTCGACGCCGTCCATCGTCACACTCCTCGTCGAATGACCCGCGGCCATCTTCCTCGGATGGCAAGGTACGCGCACTTCGTGCGCTATCCCGTCACGTCCCGGATGACTGCGTCGGCCAGGAGCCGGCCCCGATCGGTCAGGACCAGGCGACCCCGGGCCAGGGCATCCTCGCAGAGGAGCCCACGGACGGCCAGCAGCGCGATCCGATCGCCGGCCCCCGGGTGCACCGCGTCGATCGGCAGGCCCTCGGCCAGTCGGATCCCGAGCATGACCCGCTCCATCCGGCGCTGGTCGTCGGTCAGGACCTCCCGGCTCTCCTCGGGCGAGGACCCCGCCGCCAGCCGGTCGGCGTAGGTGCGCGGGTGCTTGACGTTCCACCAGCGGGAGCCGCCCACGTGGCTGTGAGCCCCTGGGCCGATGCCCCACCAGTCGCGGTCGTGCCAGTAGCCCAGGTTGTGACGGCACTGCCCCCCGGGCCTGGCCCAGTTGGACACCTCGTACCACGGCAGTCCGGCGGCGCTGAGCAGCTCGTCGACGATCGCGTACCGCTCGGCCGCCACGTCGTCGTCGGGCATCGGCAGCTCGCCACGGCGCACCCGGCGGGCCAGCGGGGTGCCCGCCTCGACGATCAGCGCGTACGCCGACACGTGGTCCACGCCGGCTGCCAGCGCGTCCTCCACCGACCGCCGCAGGTCGTCGTCGGTCTCCCCCGGCGTGCCGTAGATCAGGTCGAGGTTGACGTGGCCGAAGCCGGCCCGGGCAGCCGCACGCGCGGCGACCACGCTCGCGCCGGGCGTATGCGTGCGATCGAGCACCCTCAGGACTGCCGGGGCCGAGCTCTGCATGCCGAACGAGATGCGGGTGAACCCACCGGCCAGGAGGTCGTCGAGCATCCGGCCGTCCACACTGTCGGGATTCGCCTCCGTCGTGACCTCCGCGCCCTGCTCGAGGCCGAACTCGTCTCGGACCGCCTGCAGCAGGGCGGTCAGGCCGCCAGAGCCGAGGGTCGTGGGCGTGCCACCGCCGACGAACACCGTCGAGACGGGCCGACAGTCGTCGCCGAGTGTCGCGGCAGCGAGCCGCACTTCGGCCGCGAGCACCTCGTGGAAGTCGTCCCGCCGCACCGAGTCGCCGAGCTCGGTGGCGGTGTAGGTATTGAAGTCGCAGTAGCCGCAGCGACTCGTGCAGAACGGCACATGAAGGTAGATCCCCAGCCGACCGCCGCCAGGGGTTCGCCCCTCGTGGGCCTCATCGGCCACGCCACCAGCAGGGGTTCGCCCCTCGTGGGCCTCATCGGCCACCCACCAGCAGGGGTTCGCCCGAAGGGTCCTTCCTCTTACTTCTTCGGCGCGTCGGAGGTCGAGAGCGCGGCGATGAAGGCCTCCTGGGGCACCTCGACGCGGCCGACCATCTTCATGCGCTTCTTGCCCTCCTTCTGCTTCTCGAGGAGCTTGCGCTTGCGGGTGATGTCGCCGCCGTAGCACTTGGCGAGGACGTCCTTGCGGATCGCGCGGATGGTCTCGCGCGCGATGACCCGTGACGCCGATCGCCGCCTGGATCGGCACCTCGAACTGCTGGCGCGGGATGAGCTCCTTCAGCTTGGCCGTCATCATCACGCCGTAGGCCATGGCCTTGTCGCGGTGGACGATGGCGCTGAACGCATCGACCGGCTCGCCGTGCAGGAGGATGTCGACCTTGACGAGGTCGGACTCCTGCTCGCCCGTGAGCTCGTAGTCCAGGGAGGCGTAGCCGCGGGTCTTCGACTTCAGCGCGTCGAAGAAGTCGAAGACGATCTCCGCCAGCGGCAGCGTGTACGCGCATCTCGACGCGGTCCTCGGACAGGTAGTCCATGCCGAGCAGTGTCCCGCGACGCTGCTGGCACAGCTCCATGACGGTGCCGACGAACTCGCTCGGGCAGGATGATCGTCGAGCGCACCACCGGCTCGAGGATCTTGGCGACCTTGCTGCGTCGGGAACTCGCTCGGGTTGGTGACCACGATCTCGTTGCCCTCGTCGTTGACGACCCGGTACACCACGTTCGGCGCGGTCGAGATGAGGTCGAGGTCGTACTCGCGCTCGAGCCGCTCGCGCACGATCTCCATGTGCAGCAGGCCGAGGAAGCCGCAGCGGAACCCGAAGCCGAGGGCCAGTGACGTCTCGGGCTCGTACACGAGCGCGGCGTCGTTGAGCTTGAGCTTGTCGAGGGCGTCGCGCAGCTCTGGGTAGTCGGAGCCGTCGATCGGGTAGAGGCCGGAGAACACCATCGGCTTGGGGTCTCGATAGCCGCGCCAGGGCCTCGGTGGCGCCCTTGCGCTCGGTGGTGATCGTGTCGCCGACGCGCGACTGGCGCACGTCCTTGACCCCGGTGATGAGGTAGCCCACCTCGCCGACCCCGAGCCCCTGCCCGGGAACCGGGTCTGGGGCAGATCACGCCCGACCTCGAGCAGCTCGTGGATCGCGCCGGTGGACATCATCTGGATCCGCTCGCGCGGGCGAGATGTGCCGTCGACCACGCGGATGTAGGTGATGACGCCGCGGTAGGTGTCGTAGACGGAGTCGAAGATCATCGCCCGGGCTGGAGCGTCGGCGCGCCCCACGGGGGCCGGGATCTCGCGCACGATCTGCTCGAGCAGCTCGTGCACGCCCACGCCGGTCTTCGCCGACACCGCTCAGGACTTCGTCGGCGTCGCAGCCGATGATGTGCTGCCATCTCGGCCGCGTACTTCTCCGGCTGGGCGGCCGGCAGGTCGATCTTGTTCAGCACCGGGATGATGGTCCAGGTCGTTCTCGAGGGCCAGGTACAGGTTGGCCAGGGTCTGCGCCTCGATGCCCTGCGCCGCGTCGACGAGGAGCACGGCGCCCTCGCAGGCGGCCAGGGAGCGCGAGACCTCGTAGGTGAAGTCGACGTGCCCGGGCGTGTCGATCAGGTTGAGGACGTACGTCGGTGCCGTCATCGGCGGCGAACGGCAGCCGCACGGCCTGCGACTTGATGGTGATGCCCCGCTCACGCTCGATGTCCATGCGGTCGAGGTACTGGGCCCGCATGGCGCGGCCGTCGACGACCCCGGTCTGCTGCAGCATCCGATCGGCCAGCGTGGACTTGCCATGGTCGATGTGGGCGATGATGCAGAAGTTCCGGATAACCGACGGATCGGTACTGCCGGGCTGCGGGACGGGCACGGTATTCCTCTGGACAGGGGGCGATTTGGGCTAGGGAGCAGCCTACGGGTAATCTTGGGGGCTGCTTCACCCAGACGTTTCCCGAGCCGGTCCGTACTCGTCGAGAGTGCGTTCTCAAGAAAGTTGTCCCCGTGGCGAACATCAAGTCGCAGATCAAGCGAAACCGCACCAACGAGAAGGCCCGTCAGCGCAACAAGTCGGTGAAGTCCTCGCTGAAGACCGCGGTCCGCAAGTTCAACACGGCGGTCGACGCCGGCGATGCCACGGCGGCCGCCGAGTACGCTCGCGAGGCGAACCGAGCCCTGGACAAGGCCGCCAGCAAGGGCGTCATCCACGCCAACCAGGCAGCCAATCGCAAGTCGGCCATCTCCAAGAAGGTCACGGCCGCCTAGCTCGCGTCCTGTCAGGTTAATTGCTGGACAAGACAGGCCAACTGCAGGCAAAGCAAGGCGCCCCTCACGTCGGGGCGCCTTATGCTTTGCCCGGGGGCCATGGGAAGCCAGGACCGGGAGGACATGACGCCATGCCGAGGATCACTGCCGCGACAGTCGTCGAGCACCGCGAACTGCGCCGCGCCGCCCTGCTCGATGCCGCCGCCACCCTGATGACCCGTGGCAAGACCTTCACGGTGGCCGAGATCGCCACCGAGGTCGGGCTGTCCCGTTCGGCGGTCTACGAGTACTACAGCAGCGCGGCCGACCTCATCGCCGACGTGCTCGTCGACGAGCTGGCGGACTGGGCCGAGGTCCTTCGGGCGGCTACTGCGGAGGCGAGCGACCCCTCGAGCAGGTCGAGGCATGGATGGCCGCTGTCCTGGAGTACGTCGCCGGCGGCCACCACGCACTCGTGCGGGCGGCAGGGACGGTCGATCTGCCGGCCACCAGACGTGCACAGGTGCAGACGATGCACCGCGAGCTCATCGCGCCGCTGCAGGATGCCCTGACGGCCCTCGGCGACACCAGCCGGGGCCAGCTGGCCTCCTACGTCTGGGGCGTCACCGACACCTCCATCACGCGCATCGAGTCCGCGCACTGCGAGCCGGCCGACGAGTTGCCGGCCCTGCTCGAGTTCGTCCGCGGCGGACTGGCCCGCACCATCGCCTGAAATGCGCGTCACACGATCGTGTGGCGACAATCGGTGCAGCATTCGCGACAGACGAGGACCCCGCCGCCCCTGAGGGGCGGCGGGGTCCTGGCGTTCTGGGCCTACTTGCGGATCAGGAAGACCTGGGTCTTCACGAGCGGCTTGTAGTTCTTGCCACCGGTCGACGTGATGCGCACGGTGCAGGTGCCCACGGCCTTGAGCGCCGTGATCTTGCCGCCTGCCACCGAGCAGTTGTCGGAGGACAGCGACGGGGTCAGGCCCGAGGCGAGGACGACCGAGAGGGGCATCGCCTTGTTGAAGCGGATCGTCGGCTTGGCGCCCCTGGCCACGACGGTGCCGTCGAGCGTGACCGTCGCGACGTCGGTCTTGCGATCGGCCTTCACCGGGGAGAACATGGTCGGCCAGATGCGCATGTAGGCCGGGTTGGCGGCGTCCTTGCCCGCGCCGAGCACGTACAGCGCGCAGGTGGTCGAGCGGGGATCACCCGTGGAGACGCGGCAGTCGACGGAACCGGGCAGGCTCGAGTCGGTCGGATTCGGGTTCGTGCCCCAGAACTCGGCGTTGACCTTCAGCGGGATGGTGACCGTCGGGCGAAGGGCGCCCTCGGCGGTCACGTAGGCGAGCGATCCGGTCGAGGAGTCGCACAGCGTCGGGGCCATGCGCGGGTCGGCCGGCACCTTGCAGTGCAGGGCGTACAGGCCGACGCCCGCCGGAAGGTTCACGACGTCGACGTTGAGGGTCGATGACGGCGCCAGGTTCACCAGCGGAGTGAAGGAACGCTGGCCGGCGACCGTGGCGTTGTAGGGAGCGTCGGCAGCGAGCACCGGCGTGGCGATCGTGCCCGCCACCAGCGCGATTCCGATGGCCGCGATGGCCGTACGGACACTTCGAGTCATGCGTTTCTCCTTTGTGTTGTGAGGGATGAGCGAAGCAGTGCAGGCTGATTCCTATGCCGTCTGGCCGGACGCGAACCGGACGCGCACGCCGACATCGAAGCGACGGTCTCCGGCCCGGGTGTGGTCGGCGCGCGTGACGATGGAGCACGAGATCGTGCGGCAGTCGAGTGTCCCGATCATCGATGACACCTGCAGCCGGACGCTGAAGCGCCCGCCGCTCCTGAACGGGATCGCCAGGCTGGCGCCGTAGGGCGGCGGATTCGAGGAGATCCAGTACGACGCAGGGTTCGTCCCCGTCGTGTTCACGCCACCGCCGCACCTCGAGGGCATCGTGCCCTTCTTCGGCGTGGCACACAGCGCGACATAGATCCCGACCGTCGGGTCATAGCCCTTGCCGGAGACCCGGAGGACGGCACCGGTCGGGTCGAGCCCGCGGACGGGACTGACGGTGAGCCGGAGGCCGGACGCGGTGGTCGTCGTCCCCGTGCCGCTGGCCGCGGCCTGTGCCGGCGCTGCCATGCCCAGCATTGCCGCGACGAGGGCCGCGGCTCCGGTCAGCAGCACGACGCCCCGACCGGCGGCTGAGGTCAGGGTCCGAGGCATGGCCCGAGGCTAGGACAGTCAATTGCCGTGCTGCTTGACACCGTGTCGGCGTCATGCCGACGCAGCATCGGGAAACTCCGAGGGGACGACCGGGATAATCGAGGAGTGCGCCGGCTCCCCGTCCCCCTGATGGCGGCCGCCGCCATCACGCTGAGCCTGTCCGCGTGCGGCCAGGGCACCCTCGTATCGACGTCGACGAACGCCTCGAGCGCCGCATCAGGTGCGGCAGCCACTGCTGAGCGCACGTCCGGGTCCCTCGGCGGGCTGGTGACGATCACCTCGGCGAATGTGGCCATGCCACCCATCCCTGCCGTCCGGCTGCCGGCCACCGCACCCAAGCGCATCGTCAGCCTGGCCAAGGGAGTGGGCGAGACCCTCGCCGCCCTGGGCGTGGCGACGCGCGTCGTCGGCCGCGACGAGACCAGCGACGCGGCCGAGCTGGCGGGGGCCGAGCTCGTGACCAAGGCACACTCCGCGAGCGCGGAGAAGGTGCTCTCGTTGAACCCCGACCTCGTCATCGTCGATGCATCGACCACGCCCCCCGAGGCCATCAGCCAGATCAAGGATGCGGGCGTGCAGGTCGTCGAGGTGCCCGAGGCCTACTCCCTGGACGGCATCGCGGCCCGCACGAATGCCGTGGCCGCAGCCGTCGGGGTCCCATCCGCAGTCGCCGACCAGGTCATCGCCGAGGCCACCGGCAGCGCGCACGGATCGACGCCCGCCGCGTCGCCCACCGGGCCGAAGGTCGCCTTCCTCTATGTGCGCGGCACCTCCGCCATCTACCTCGTGGGCGGCGAGGGCTCCGGTGCCGACGCCCTCATCAACGCGGCCGGCGGGATCGACGCGGGCGCGGCTGCCGGCTACGCCTCGTACGTTCCACTCACCGCCGAGGCCGTCGCGACGCTGGATCCCGACGTCATCCTGGTCATGAGCAAGGGCCTGGAGTCGGTGGGCGGAGTCGACGGACTGGTGGCCCTGCCCGGCGTGGCGCAGACGAAGGCCGGCCAGGACCGTCGGGTCATAGCGGTCGACGACACCCTGCTGCTGTCCTTCGGCCCGCGCACGGGGCGACTCGTCGATGCCCTGCGCACGGCCCTGGCCCAGAGCCCCGGCTGATGCGGTCGCGCTGGGCCCTGCTCGCCGTCCTGCTGGCGATCGTCCTGGTCATCGCGGCCGGGATCGCCCTCGAAGTGGGCATCGCCAGCACCTCATCGCAGATCGTCTGGAACATCCGGGCTCCCCGCGTCGTCATGGCCATCCTCATCGGCAGCGGCCTGGCCGTCGCGGGCGCCCTCATGCAGGGCTCCCTCAGCAATCCACTTGCCGACCCCGCGCTCGTGGGCGTCTCGGCCGGGGCCGCCCTGGGCGCCGTGGTGGCCGTCGGGCTCGGGGCCTCCTTCAGCACGGCGGTCACCTCGGTTGCGGCCAGCGTCGGCGCGGCGGCTGCCATCGCGGTCGTCGTGGCCGTCTCACTGCACGAGATGCGGCCGGAGGTGGTCACCCTCCTGCTCGCAGGCGTCGCCGTCACGGCCTTCGCCGGGGCCGTCCTGGCCGTCATCGTGTCGCTCAGCACGAGCGCCGCGGTGCGCTCGATCACCTTCTGGTCCAGTGGGAGCCTGGCCCTGTCGACGTGGAGCGGAGTCGTCTCTGTCGCGCCCTTCGTCGTGGCCGGCATGGCACTGGCCGCGACGACTGCCCGCTCGCTGGACATCCTGTCCCTCGGCGACCGCGGCGCACTGGCCGCTGGCGTCAACGTGGCGGCCGTCAGGTATCGGTCGCTGCTCGCCGTCGTCCTCCTCGTCGGCGCCGGCGTCGCGACCGTGGGGACGATCGCGTTCGTCGGGCTGCTGGTGCCGCACGCGATGCGCATGCTGGTGGGTCCCAGGCACGGACGCCTGCTCGCCGTGAGCGCCCTGGCCGGTGCCCTGCTGATCCTGCTGGCCGACACCCTGGCGCGGCTGGTTGCGAACCCCATCGAGATCCCCATCGGCGCGATCACCGCCGTCGTCGGTGCACCCGTGTTCTTCGTCCTGCTGCGGCGGACCCGAGCGCGGCAGGGGGGCTGGGCATGAGCGACCACCCCGCCATCGAGCTGCGGGACGTGTCGGCTCGCTCGGGTGACCGCGTGCGCCTGCACCCGACCAGCCTCGAAGTCGGCCGCGGCACGGTCACCGGCCTCATCGGCCGGAATGGCTCGGGCAAGTCGACGATGCTCGCCCTGATGGCCTCGGAACTGCGGCCGTCGAGTGGAACCGTCCTGGTCGATGGCGACGACATCCACTCCCTGAGCCTCACCGAGCGCGCGCAGCGCCGGGCCATCCTCACGCAGGACACTGCGGTGTCCTTCCCGTTCTCCGTCGGCGAGGTCGTCTCCTGGGGCCGCACGCCGTGGCAGCGCACAGAGCGCGCTGCGGAGAACGACCGGGTGGTCGCCGAGGCGATCGCCGCGCAGGGGCTCACCGACCTCATCGACCGGCCGGTGACGTCGCTGTCGGGCGGCGAGCGCAAGCGGGTCCACATCGCCCGCGTGCTCGCTCAGCAGGCCGATGTGCTGCTGCTGGACGAGGCCGACGCCGACCTCGACCTCGTCGGCCGGCGCGTCGTCGACGATCTCGTGGCCGACCACGCCAGGCGCGGGCACACCGCCATCATCGTCAGCCACGACCTGAGCCGCCTGGCCCGCGTGTGCGACCAGTTCATCGTCATGCGCGCCGGTCGGGTGCACGCCATGGGAGCACCCGACGCGGTGCTGACCGACGAGCTCCTCAGCGCGGCGTTCGGGGCCAGGGTCTGCGTGACCGGCGAGGGCGACGCCCTGACGATCCACGTCCCCTGAACCGTCGACCTTGAGGTTGGCGGGCGTTTCCGGCGAGATTTCGCTCGCAAACCTCAAGGTCGACGGGGTTCTCCGTACGGGCCGCCGGTGGTCAGCGGCCGGTGCCCCCAGCAGTCTGGGCGACCAGGATCTCCAGCGCCAGCAGCTTCTGCTCGGGATCCAGGCTCGAGCCGACGCGGATCCCACCCTTCATGGCACCGTCGGCATCGGCAAGGGCCACCACCGACGCGGCAAGCCGTCGCTGGTCACCGCTCCACTTGGCCCATTGCCGGCGCAGCGCCTCGACCTTCCAGGGCGGCACGCCGGCCTCCTTGGCGACGGCATCCTTCGAGGCTCCCGGCGGCATCCCTCCGACGCGCACCAGGGAGCGAAGCCCAGTCGCCAGGGCGGAGATCGTCGCCGGGCCGACGCGCCCCTGGTCGCTCGACAGCATCGACATGCGCAGGGCTCGCAGCGCCTCGACGTACTGCCGCTGCCACACCGCATCGGCGATGGTGAAACTGGAGATGTCGGCCACGCCGGCAAAGTAGTCGCGGACGTCGTCCATCTGGATCGGGTTGGCCTCGACGTCGCTGACGAGCTGGGACACGGCCCCGGACAGCAGCCCCAGGTCGTGCCCGATCGACTCGTAGAGGGCGGCCAGCGCGTCGCTGGTCACCTTGCGCTTGTGCATCGCGAACTCCTGCGCCAGGAACGCGAGCGTGTCCTTGCCCTTCTTGACCGGCTTGCAGTCGACCTCCTGCGCACCGGCCGCCCGGAGGGCGTCGAGCAGGGCCTTGCCCTTCACCCCGCCGGGGTGCGTGACCACGAGGTAGGTGTCCGCGGGCAGGTCGACGATGACCGAGCGCAGGGCCTTGCCCAGCGCCTCGTCGGCCTGGTCGACGTCGGTCAGGACGATGACGCCCCCGTCACCGAACAGGTTCGGTGCGGTCGCCTCGCGCAGGTCGTTGACCGCAGTCTCCGAGCCCGCGGCGATGACCGATCGCTGGACGGAGGGGTCGGCCCGGCGCGCCGCCGTCGAGACCTGCAGGACGGCGCGCTGCACCAGCACGGTCTCGGAGCCCACGATGAGGCTGATGCGCGGAATCGCCATGATGACGGCAGCATGCCATGCCGCGCGTTCGCGGTTCCCCGGGCACCGGGTGCCGACGTATATTTGGGGTGGGGCATGGAGGCGACGACCATGATGTCGACAGAGGCGACGCGAACCCGAGGGCCGATCCGGTGCGTCCTCGGCATTCATCGCTGGACGTACCTGCTCAATGACCGCCACGAGACCTACTACGTCTGCCGTCGGTGCGGCACCTTCGGCATGAGGGACTGCCCCGCCTTCGGATCCACGTTCGAGGCCGCCGCCCGCTAGCGGCAACGTCACCGGGATGCCGACACGATGTCGCTCGATCTCCCCGGCCACGGTGCACAATTGCGGTAGCGAGTCCCTGCCGTCTCCCCCGTCGGCAGGGACTCGCCTTCTTGTGCGCACCGGGTGCCGACCGCCTCACGACGGTGCCGCCCCCCGATGGCGGACGACCCCCACCCTCGCACCCAGCGAGACCACCGCGACGTCGCCGTCGCGGTCGGTGCGCGCGACGAGCGCGCCGTGCCGCGCCCAGTCGGCGACGGTCTCGGGGGCGGGATGGCCGTATGCATTGTCCGCGCCGACACTGACGAGGGCGACGCGCGCCGGGGCCCACGAGGTCAGGCTGGGGCTCTGGTTGGCCGACCCGTGGTGCGGGACCTTCACGACGTCGAAGCGGCGTGACTCGAGGTCGGCGGACACCGCCGCCTGGGCCTCGGGCTCGATGTCACCCGGCAGCAGGACCTCGTGCCCCGCGATCGTCAGGGCCAGGACGATGCTTGCGTTGTTGGGCACCGATCCCGTCGAGATCACCCGCCGCGGCCAGAGTGCGAGCCATTCGGCATCCCCGACGACCCGCCGATCCCCCGCCGTGATCACGATCGGGGCACGGCCCTCCTCGGACAGCCAGCGGTCGACGTCGTCCGCCTGCCCGGGAGGATCCCTGATCGCCGTCACGAAGACCTGCGCCACGTCTCGGTCGCGGAAGATTCCGGTCAGCCCATTGACGTGATCCGCATGGAAGTGCGTCAGTACCACGGCCGCCACAGACGTGATGGCAGCGTCGTCGAGGCACCTGTCGACCAGGTCCGGATCCGGCCCGACGTCGACGACGATCGCCGTGCCCGGTGCCGTGCGCAGGAGGATGGCATCGCCCTGGCCCACGTCGCACATGATCATGAACCAGCCCGGCGGCGGCCAGTTGCGTCGACCGGGCGGGGAAGCCAGCCACAGCCCGGCGACGATCGCGGCCGCCGCACCACCGGCGATCGCCATCTGCATCGGCAGCGGACGTGGCAGCCCGGGCAGGAGCCGGCGATGCACGAGCCATCCGGCCAGCGAGCAGGCGACGAGCAGGAGCACCCCCCACGACCCCGTCGGCCACGGCAGCCGGGCCAGCGGCAGTCCGCTGCAGACGTGCGCCACCGCCGCGATCCAGCCGGCCGGCCAGGCGGCCACGTGGGAGATCACGGCGCCGATTGCGGGGGCGGGCGGTGCGATGACTGCCGCTGCGAGGCCCAGCACCGTCACGGGTGCCACGGCCGGCATCGCCAGCAGGTTCGCGGGCAGCGCGACCCAGCCGACCGTCGCGCCCATCGCCACCAGCAGCGGAAGCGTGGACAGCTGCGCGGCGATCGTCAGGGCCGACGCCTCTTGGAGGGCAGGTGGCCAGCGTCGCGTCACTCGCCACGACTGCAGGGCCGCACCCACTCGCGGCGCCAGCAGGATGAGGCCCGCCGCAGCGCCGGCCGAGAGCGCGAACCCCCAGGAGACCGCCAGGGCCGGCGAGAGGACGACGAGGACGAGGACCGAAGCCGCCAGGGCCGATGGCCCCGCCCGCCGCCCGCCCGAGACCATGCCCAGCAGGACGATCCCGCCCATGGCCGCCGCCCTGAGCACGCTCGGCTGGGGTCCGACGAGCACGACGAAGAAGACCAGCGCCGCCAGCGCCGCCAGGATCCGCAAGGCCAGCGACAGCCGGAGCAGGCCGGCCGCTGCGAGGACCACGGCGACGACGATGGCGGTATTGCCTCCGGACACGGCGGTCAGGTGGGAGAGCCCGCTCGCCTGCATGTCCGTGGCCAGGTCCGACGACTGGCCGGACTCGTCGCCGACCGCGAGGCCGGCCACGAGGGCCGCCGCATCGGGCGGCACCCCGGCAAGCGCCGAGCGCAGCCCCACTCGCATGGCGTGGGTGACGACGTCGACGACTCCCGGGCCCCGGAGCACCGTGATGGCCCCTCCCGAGCTCGCCACCGTCAGGGCCGCTGCCACCCCCGATCGTGCCGGCAGCGGACCGAGTCGCCCGGCGAGTTCCACCACCGTGCCCGGGGGCGGGACCATCGAACCCTGCGCCAGCCGGAGCACCATCGGGACCGACACGTCGACCGAGCTGCCACGGGCGGAGACCCGGCTGGTGGCGATCCCGACCTCGAGGTGGCTGGCCGGCTGCCAGATCGCCGCGCTCGTCGACGTGCGCGTGACCGGCTCCCCCGTGACGACGCCGCGCACGGTGGCGACGGCCCTGGCCTCCACCCAGGCCGTCAGGGGGGGTGGCGTGAGGGCTGACACGTGCAGGGCTGCCACGAGGACGCCCAGGAGCCCCGTCGCGGCGGTCACGAGCGCCAGTGGTGGCGGCCGCCACCGTGGACGTGCGCGGCCGCGAGCCGGGCCCGTCCATGCGGCGAGTGCGGCGCCAAGGCCTGCCGCGGCCCAGCAGCAGGCCACCGCCGCCGCGTGCCGGGCCTCGAGCGACGCGGGTTGGGCCAGGAGCAGGGAGGCGGCCAGGGCACCCAGCCAGACCGCCACGGCCGGGGCCAGCAGACGGCCGTCGATCACACCCGGACCGCGGGACGCAGCAGCGCGAGGATGGCGTCACCGATGCCGCTGACCTCGCCAAGCTCATCGACGGATCGGAACGGCCCGTTGGCCGTGCGCCAGGCAATGATGCGACCGGCGAGCACGGGCCCGACTCCGGGCAGCAGCTCGAGCGCGGCGGCATCAGCAGTGTTCAGGTCGGTCAGCCCGTCTGCGGACGGCTCCGCCCCGACGGGGCCACTGCCCACCCCGGATCCCACGACGATCTGCTCCCCGTCGACCAGGACCCGGGCCAGGTTCACGGAGTCCGCAGCATGCGGCCTGGTGACGCCACCGGCAGCCGACACGGCGTCGGCGACCCGCGACCCGGACGGCAGCCGCACCAGGCCTGGTCGCCGGACCAGGCCGGCGACGTGCACGACCACCTCCACGGCGGGCATCGCGCTGGCATCGCCGGAACCGGGCGCGGGGTTCGTAGCGGACGGCGCGCGCGACGGCGCCGCCCCGGCACCCGCGGCGCCCGGCACCGCCACGCCCGTGGCGAGCACCGTCGGCGCCACGGCCACCGCCTGCGGTCGCCCCGCCCACCACCACCAGCCGCTCAGGGCAGCAGCGGCCGAGAGGAGGATCACGAGACCTCGCACGGAGGCCTCCGTCCAGGGCCCGAGGGCGACCCGACGGGTCTGCGGTGGCGCGTCGCCGGAGTCGGGCAGGACGGACTGCCAGGGGTTCGGGGCCGTCGCGACGGTGCCCGGCTCGTCGAGGTCGACGGCCCGCCTCACCGGCGCCGGCACCGGTCGCCACTGCCGGGCCAGTCCCTCGAGCCGCGTCACCGCGGCAGCCGCGAGCCTGGGGCCCTCGCCCGCACCGGTCGACCGCCTCCGACGTCGCATGCAGCGAGGCTAGGAAGCACCGGCGCGGCCCGGCGCGCGCGGCGGGCGCCTGTGGATCGCGGACCACGCGGCGGCACGCCTGTGGATGCCTAGGGACGCAACTGCTGCCAGGCCTCTCGGACATTGCGCTCGTGCCGGGCGAGAACGAGCGCCGAGAGAATGATCGCGAAGCCCATGTCGGCCTGGTCGATCCAGCCGAGGCGCCACCCCACGACGCCGCTGATGGCCAGCACGACCGCCGCCAGCACCGCACCGAGGCCCACTCGGTGCCAGATCGCCACACCGACGGCGAACGCGATGAGGACGGGCACGGCAAGCAGCGGCTGCACGCCGAGGATCGCCCCGAGGGTCGTTGCCACGCCCTTGCCGCCCCGCCCCTTCAGGTAGGGCGAGGTGATGTGGCCGAGGACGGCGGCCAGTCCGGCGATCTCGCCGGCGGTCTGGCCCACGTAGTAGCCGAAGGCCGCCGCGGGGACGAAGCCCTTGGCGATGTCGAGGAAGCCGACGAGCACCCCCCAGCGGGGGCCCAGCGCGCGGCCGACGTTCGTCGCGCCGGGGTTGCCCGAGCCCGTGCTCCGCAGGTCCACGCCGAAGACCTGGGCAAGGATGGCTGCGGGGTTGACGGCGCCCAGCAGGTACCCCGCCACCGCCGCGATTGCCCACCACGCATAGGCCGGCAGATCCATCAAGGCGGTCCGTCCGGCAGCCGGGGGGCGACGACCACGGCCACCATTCCCGGTCCTACGTGGGCGCCCACGACGCCGCCGACCGGGCACTCGACCACCCGAGTTCCGGGCAGGCGCGCGCGCAGCCGGTCGGCCAGTGCGGCCGCCCGCTCGGGCGAGGCCAGGTGCTGCACGGCCACGTCCACGTCGCCGGCGCCCGCGGTCGACAGTGCCAACTCCTCCAGGCGGGCCAGCGCGCGGCCGGCCGTGCGGACCTGCTCGAGCGGACTGACGTGGCCGTCGGTGACGGTGAGCAGCGGCTTGACCTGCAGCGCCTGGCCGACAGCCGCCCGGGCGGCGCTCACCCGGCCTCCGCGCCGCAGGTACTCGAGCGTGTCGACGTAGAAGAAGGTGGACGATGCCAGGGCCCGTCGCTCGATCACGTCCGCGACCTCGTCGGCCGACGCGCCACGGCTCGCCGCGACGGCCCCGTCGACGACGGCGAAGCCCAGCCCCATGGCGATCGTGCGGCTGTCCACCACGCGGACGGGCACGTCGCTCTCCTTTGCGGCAAGCACGGCCGACTCGTGCGTCGCCGACATCGCGGCCGACAGCGTCGCCACCACGATCTCGGACGCGCCAGCCTCGGCGGCCCACGTGTAGGCCTGCAGGAATCGGGTCGGGGACGGCCGCGACGTCGTCACCGGCTGCCAGGCCGTCAGTGCCTCGGCCACGCGCTGCGCCTGCGCGTCCTCGGTCTCGTCGAAGGCCCGCCCGCCGACGATCACCTGAACGGGCACGATGGCGATGCCGTACTGGGCTGCCCACCCGGCCGGCAGGTAGCAGGTCGAGTCGGCGATGACGGCGACCCGGAGCGGCATGGCGAAACCCTAGCCCCCGGAGACCAGCCCGTCGCGCAGCGCGAGAGCGGCAGCGGCAGGCACGACCTCGCCGACGGTCACCTCCGTGGCGCCGACCCACCGGGCGGCCTCGCGCAGGGCCAGGGCAACGCCGCGGACGGCCGCAGGAGAGGCAGTGCCGTCCCGGCGGAGCGCCGAGTCCTCGAAGGTGACCCGGCGGGCCTCGAGCACGGCGCCGTGCCGCTTCGGGTCGACCCGCGCGACGAGTCGGCCCTGATGCAGGACTGGCATCGCGAAGTAGCCGTGAACCCGCTTGTGTGCCGGCGTGTAGGCCTCGAGTCGGTGGGTCATGCCGAACAGTCGCTCGGTACGCGGTCGGTGCCACACCAGTGAGTCGAAAGGGGACAGCAGCGTCGTGCGCACCGTGGCACGCGGATTCGTGGCGAGCCAGTCGAGCGCCTGGCTGGTGGCGTATCCCTCGTGCTGCCAGCCCTCGACGACCACCGGAACCAGTCCGATCCCGTCGGCATGGCGGGTGACGTCCTTCCTCGATAGGCGGTGCACGTCCGCGATGTCGTCGGCGGTTCCGATGCCCATCACGCGGGCCGAACGCCGCACCAGCTCGCGCACGCACTCCTCGTCGGAGGGGCCCACCACGCCGTCCGCGTCGGACCAGCCTGCCTGCTCCCGCAGCACCTGGGGTACCGCGCGCTCGGCGAGGTCGTACTCACGACGCCAGCCGACGCGACGAGTCACGACGACGGTCCCGATGTCCAGCAGCCACTCGATGGCGACCTTGGCATCGGACCAGTCCCACCACTGGCCGCCCCGCTTGGCACCGCCGATGTGCGTGGTGTTGAGCGGGCCCTCCGCTTGCAGCTGGGCGAGCACCTCTCCCACCGCCCGAGTCGTGACCTCATGCCAGCGGATGCCCCTGCGCGCATAGTGCCTGCGCCGGAAGGCGAACAGTGGCCAGGTCTCCATCGGCAGCAGGCAGGCCGCGTGCGACCAGTACTCATAGCTGCGGCCCTGACCCCAGTACGCCTCGTCCACGGCCTCGCGGCCCACGGCCCCCAGACGCGCGTAGGCGACGAGCTCATGGGAGCGTGCCAGCACCGAGATGGTGTCCAGCTGCACCGCACCGAGGTGCCCGAGCATCTGTCCGACGAGGGTCGCGCGCCCCGCGGTCCCCAGCCGTTGCGCGCGCGATGGCGTCACTCCCCCGACCGGCTCGACGAAGCCCTGACGCCACAGCGCGATGAGGCGTGCCTCGGCGGCGGTCAGTGACGTCGTCACGGTGTCGTCAGGAGGGAACGACGTTGACGAGTTTCGGCGCCCGCACGATGACGGTGCGGATCCCTCGGCCCTCGAGCGCCTTGACGAGTCCGGGCGAGGCGAGCGCCAGCTCGCGCAGCTCGTCCTCGGAGATCGTCGGCGGCACGTCCAGTCGGTCGCGAACCTTGCCGGCCACCTGCACGATGCAGGTGACGGTGTCCTCGACCAGGAGCGCCGGATCGACCGCGGGCCAGCCGGCCAGCGCCACCGTCGGCTGGTGACCGAGCCGGCTCCACATGTCCTCGGCCGTGTACGGGGCGACGAGCGAGAGGATGACCGCGACGGCCTCCACCGCCTCGCGCACGGCAGGGTCGGCGGGGCCGCAGCCCGAGTCGATGGCCTTGCGCGTGACATTGACCAGTTCCATCGCGCGCGCGACCGCCACGTTGAAGCGGAGGGACTCGATCGACGTCCCGGCATCGCGGACGGCCTTGTGCGTCGCCTTCCGCAGCTCGAGGTCGCCCTGCGTGACGTCGACGCCAGGCTCGCTCGTGACATCGCCGGACAGCCGCCACGCCCGCGCCAGGAACCTCTTCGAGCCCGCGGGTGACACCTCCGACCAGTCGACGTCGTCCTCCGGCGGGCCGGCGAACACCATGGTCAACCGGATCGCGTCGACGCCGCTGACGGCCAGTTCGTCGGACAGCCGCACCAGGTTGCCGCGCGACTTGCTCATCGCGGACCCGTCCATCACGACCATGCCCTGGTTGAGCAGGCGCGAGAACGGCTCCGTGAAGTCGAGCAGCCCCATGTCGTGCAGGACCTTCGTGAAGAACCGCGAGTAGAGCAGGTGCAGGATCGCGTGCGTCACGCCGCCGACGTACTGGTCGACCGGCAGCCACTCGCGCACGACCTCCGGGTCGAAGGCCGCCGTCTGGTTCTTCGGGTCGGCGAAGCGCAGGTAGTACCAGGACGAGTCCATGAAGGTGTCCATGGTGTCGGTGTCGCGATGGGCCGGTCCGCCGCAGGTGGGACAGGTCGTCGTGACCCAGTCGGTGGCCGCGCCCAGCGGCGACGTCCCCTTCGGCTTGAGGTCCAGTCCCTCCGCGGGCGGCAGCACTACCGGCAGCTGGTCCTCCGGAACGGGCACCTCGCCGCAGGCCGTGCAGTGCACGATCGGGATGGGGGTGCCCCAGTACCTCTGGCGGGAGATCAGCCAGTCGCGCAGCCGGTAGTTGACGGCCGGCTTCCCGGTGCCACGCCCCTCCAGCAGCTCCAGTATCGCCTCGATGGCCTCGGCCTTGGCCAGGCCGTCCAGCAGGCCGGAGTTCACGTGCGGGCCGTCGTCCGCCGTGGCGATGCCCGTCTGGCTCGGGTCGTCGCCGCCGGCCACGACAACGCGCACGTCGAGGCCGAAGGTGCGGGCGAAGTCGAGATCTCGCTGGTCGTGCGCGGGCACCGCCATGATGGCCCCGGTGCCGTAGTCGGCCAGGACGTAGTCCGATGCCCACACCGGAATGCGCTCGCCGTTGACGGGATTGACCGCGTACCGCTGCAGGAACACGCCGGTCTTGGCCCGTGACGAGTCCAGCCGGTCCATCTCGGACGTCTGCTTGACGCTCTCGACGTAGTCGAGGAACTCGGGCTCGGCGGACGTGCCGGCGGCCAGCTCAGCGGCCAGCTCGGAGTCGGCCGCGACGACGAAGAAGGTCGCCCCGAAGAGGGTGTCGGGGCGAGTGGTGTAGACCGTGACGGGCTCGGTGCGCCCCTCGATCTCGAAGTGCACCTCGGCCCCGACGGACCGGCCGATCCAGTTCTTCTGCATGAGCAGGACCTTGTCCGGCCACTGGCCCTGCAGTTGCTGCATGTCGTCGATCAGCCGGTCGGCGTAGTCCGTGATGCGCAGGTACCACTGCGTCAGCTTCTTCTTCGTGACCGGCGTGTCGCATCGCTCGCACAGGCCGGCGACGACCTGCTCGTTGGCCAGCACGGTCTGGTCGTTGGGGCACCAGTTGACGGCGCTGTCCTTGCGGTACGCCAGTCCGCGCTCGAACATCTGCAGGAAGAACCACTGGTTCCAGCGGTAGTACTCCGGATCGCAGGTGTTGAACACGCGGTCCCAGTCGAAGGAGCAGGCGAAGCGCCGCATCGACGCCTTCTGCTGGGCGATGTTCTCGTACGTCCAGTGGATGGGGCTCTCGCCCCGCTTGATGGCCGCGTTCTCGGCCGGCAGCCCGAAGGCGTCCCAGCCGATCGGGTGCATGACGTTGAAGCCCCTCTGCACCCAGTACCTGGCGATGACGTCGCCGAGCGCGTACGCCTCGGCGTGGCCCATGTGCAGGTCGCCCGAGGGGTACGGGAACATGTCGAGGACGTACTTCTTGGGCCGCTCGTCGTCCGGACGGCCCGATCGGAACGGCGCGAGGTCGTCCCACACCGGGAGCCAGCGCTCCTGGATCGCCGCAAAGTCGTACGTCTCTCGGACGTCGTCCGAACTCTCGCTCATCGCGGTCAACTGCCGTTCTCCCGGGGGGCGCCATTCATCTGCTGTGCCGCCACAGACTACCGGGCGGCCGCGAACGGCCCGCCGGTCCGTCGGCGGGAGTCAGGACGTGGCAACCTCGACGACGCTCCCGACGGCGGTACCCGCGCAGTTCGCGGCCTCGTAGGAGAATGCGATCGATCCGCCCTTGGCGGGCGCGCCCGGCGCGCGCCAGGTGATCGACGGGGGCGAGGCCTTCCAGCTCACCGTCCCGTCGCTGTCGTCCTCGCTGTTCCCGAGGAAGATCACGGCAGTCAGCACGGGCGCCTTGAGCCCCTTCGATGCAGGGAACAGCTGGCTGCTGCCCATTACCAGGTCGACTCCGCTCGGCGTCGTCACGGCAGGCAGGGTGAACGGCTGGCACCGGGCAAGGGTCGGGGTCGGCGTCGGCGTCGGTGGGCGCCGGCGCCGGCGCGGCCGCGTACGTGAACGCCTTCGGCAGGGTGGCCGGCGGCTGCCCGGCAATCGTCACCGTCACGGGGGCGGGCCCCGCCTTCCCGGGCGGGACGACGGCGGTGATGCTCGTGTCGCTGACGACCTTCACGGCAGTGGCGGCTGCGCCCCCGACGGTGACCCGGGCGCCCTTCGCGAACCCCGTGCCGGTGATCACCACCTTCGTGCCGCCTTCCGCCGGGCCCTTCGCGGGGCTGACGGAGAGCACGGCCGGCCCCTCGAAGTACTCGAAGCCCTTCGGCAGGATGGCGCGGGGCAGTCCCGGGTTGCGCACGACGACGTCAGCGCGACCGAGCTCGCCCGTCGGGGTGACCGCGGTGATGCGAGTGCTGCTGACGACCTTCACGCTGGTTGCGGCCTGACCGCCGAACACGACCTTGGCGCCCTGCGCGAACCCCGAGCCGATGACGGTCACCTTCGTGCCGCCCGCCGTGGTGCCCCTGCCCGGCCGCACGGCCGATACCACTCGCGGTGCGGTGTCGACATAGGTGAATCCGTCGATGAGCACGAGCGGTTCCTTGTCGGGGTTCCGCACGTTGACATTGACGGGACCCAGCGGACCGGCCGGGGTGGTCACGGTGATCGTGCTGCTGTTGAGGACCACGACGTCGGTCGCCAGCACCAGGTTGAAGGCGACCTTGACCCCGTCGATGAATCCCTTGCCCTTGATCACGACGGTCTCCCCGCCGACCTGGGCCCCCTTCGCCGGCTGGACCTCGCGCACGGACTGGTCCGGCGGCGCGAGGTAGGTGAAGACGTTGTTCAGCGTGACCGGCTGCTCGCCGGGAACGGTCACGGTCACGTCGACCGCATACAGGTTCAGGCCCGCTGGGGTCGTCGCCGTGATGGTCGTGCCGTCGGGCACCTGGACGTCCGTCGCGGGGATGCCGTCCACCGTGACGGACGCACCCTCAGCGAACCGGGAGCCCGTGATCGTCAGTTCCGTGCCGCCCGCGATCGGTCCCGACAGCGGGGTCAGGGACTCCAGTGTCACCGGCAGGGTGGCGCAGGTGTTCGTGATGCGGTCGTACGACTGGTCGCCGGCGCAGACCGTGCGGTCGAGGCAGGTCAGGGCTATCGGATCGAGCCAGAGGTCGGCCGGGCAGCCCGTGACGGCCGCGGACGCCGGCGCGGCCGATGGTCGCGCGTCGTCGGAGGTGGACATGGACGAGGTGACCATCGCGATCAGCAGAGCCGCCCCGGCCAGCGCGACGACGACCACCACGGCAATGACCGCCAAGCCCACGCGCGTATATCCGCCGCTGCCCGCGGCCGTCGGCCGGACGGATCCGGACCGGGCGTGTCCACGTCCGTTGCTCTCGTGAGCAGACATTCGCATGCCCCCAAGGTCGCTGCGTGTGACCGTGATTCTAGGCCTTTCGCCCGGTCGAACCGGGACCGGCCGCCGGAGTGTCGCGGTGCGGCGGCGTCCATGGACACCCGGCGGGCTACCGTTTCCCCGTGTCCCGACGCGGCTGGATCCTGTTCGCGTCCCTTGGCCTGATCTGGGGCCTGCCCTACCTGCTCATCAAGGTGGGAGTGACCTCCCTCTCGACGCCGATGGTCGTGTTCGGGCGACTGGCCATCGGCGCGGCCATCCTCCTGCCGATCGCCATCCTCACCCGGCAGGTCGGCCGGCTGCGCGGCCACTGGCGGTGGGTGGTCACGTTCGCGCTGGTGGAGATGACGTTCACCTGGTGGGCCCTGACCTGGGCCGAGCAGCGGATCTCCAGCTCGCTCGCCGGCCTGTTCATCGCGACCGTGCCCCTGGTGACGGCGCTGATGGCTCGCCGCTTCGGGCTCGACGACCGGCTCACGGGCACCCGCCTCGTGGGCCTGGGGGTCGGCTTCGCGGGCGTCGCCGCGCTCGTGGGCCTGGACGTGTCCGGCGGCGATCTGCTGTCCGTCGCGGCCCTGGTCATCACCGTCATCGGCTACGCCCTCGGCCCGATCATCGTCGACAGGAAGCTCCAGCAGGTGCCAAGCCTCGCCGTCATCGCGGTATCGCTCGGCATCAACGCGGTGATCTACGCCCCGTTCGCCTGGGTCACGAGGCCGACCGCCCCCGTGCCCGCGACGGCGTGGGCGGCCGTCGTCCTCCTCGGCGTGCTGTGCACCGCGGTCGCCTTCATCATCTTCTTCGCCCTCATCGCGGAGGTCGGACCCTCGCGCACCACCCTGATCACCTACGTCAATCCGGCCGTGGCGGTCGTCCTGGGCATCGTCATCCTGGACGAGCCGTTCACCCTCGGGATCGCCGTCGGCTTCCCCCTCGTCCTGCTCGGCTCATGGCTGGCCACGCGCCGGGCGCCGGCGATCGAGTCCGAGCCGCACCCCTGACGGCGGGAGCACGGCGCTCGCACACGGAACTCACGCCCCATGTGGACCGTGCCGCGGTTCGTCCGCGGCCACGTCAGCCAGACCGAGCCCTTCGCTCTCCGGATGCCGTCGGCTTGATCTGATGACGGCGACGCTGTTCGTCTGGGTGAAGGGAACCACAGAAGTCCCGCTGCCCGGTAGCACGCTGACCGACTCGTCGACGATGCTCTGCACCGTGGTTACCACCGTGTCGAGATCGAAAGTGCTGTTGTCCGGTTGGTTGTCGCGGCTCGGACTCGCCCCTTGCGCCGGGTGACGCGAGTCGGGGAGAGGTTCCGCATAGGCCGTCGGCGTCGGGGTCGGAGTCGGCGGCCGTGACACTGCGGTCCGAGAACGTGCTCAGCCGCCGGAGAAGCGCACGGATGCCTGGCATCGCGCCCCTTCCGACGCTCGCGCCCGCCTGAGCGGTCGTCGGTGTCCGCGGAGGGCGGCGCGACTCACCGCCGTGAACGGTCAGCGTGCGGCAGTGAACAGGTGCGAGAAGAAGCCCCTGAGTAGTCGGTCCCGCAGCGGTACCGGCAGCGCCTCTATCAGGGCCTGGATGCCGGCGGACTCCTCCGGGAGGCCGGGGCTGCCCTCCCCGGTCAACCCGGCCAGGGCCAGCAGCCCGGCCACCGCCGTCGCGTCCAGCGCATCGGCGTCGATGCCGGCGACGGCACCGGCGAGCGCCGGATCGGCCACGGCCCAAGGCGTGCCACGGCAGTCGGCCGCCGCCTGCGCCAGGTCCGTGACGAACTCCTCGACCGTCGCCAGTGAGGCCGGCTGGACCGTCAGGTGCACGGTTCGCGGGAGGTCCGCAAAGGCCGGCTGCGGCTGGATGAACCAGTCACGCGCTCGCATGCGGTCGGCGAGGACGAAAGGATCGACGCCGCCCGACCCCTCGTCCCCGTCTGCGGCCAGGGCGAGCAGCGTGCTGTCGGGCGATCCCACCACGCGCAGCCCGGGGATCGCCTCAACCGCGCGGGCGATCCGGTCGGTCGCCTCGATCGAGCGGTCCACTGAGGCTGCGAGGCCGTCGTCCCCGAGGATGCGCGCCACCGCCCAGGCCGCAGCCATCGGACCGGCCGACTTCGTGCTCTGCAGGGTCGTGTTGACGACCGGATATCCCGGCCACGCCGAGTATGCGAAGAACGCGCCCTCTCGGTACGCCGGATCGCCGAACAGCAGCAGGGAGGCGCCCTTCGGCGCGAACCCGTACTTGTGCAGGTCGACGGACAGCGAGCGGACGCCCGGCACGGACAGGTCGAAGTCCGGCACATCGCGGCCGGCCCGACGCAGGTAGGGCAGGACGAGTCCGCCGATGCACGCGTCCGCGTGACAGGCCACGCCGCGCTCAGCGGCCAGGGCGGCAACCTCGGCAACCGGGTCGACGACCCCGTGCGCGTACGACGGCGCCGACACGACCACCAGGGCGGCAGCAGCGCCCTCCTGCTCGAGTGCCGCCGCCACGTCGGCCGGCCGCACGCGCATCGTGCTCGGGTCCACGGGGACCGCGTGCAGCCGCATTCCCAGCAGGTGCGCGGCCTTGGCGAAGGCGGCGTGCCCCGTGACCGGCATGATCACGACGCCCTGCCCCTGCCCGCCCCGGCCTCGCCAGTGCGCCCGGGCCGCCACGACCGCAAGGATGCAGGACTCGGTGCCCCCGCTGGTGACCACTCCGCAGGCCTCCGGGCCGCCGCCGAGCAGGTCCAGGCCCCAACCGACCAGGTCGTTCTCGATGGCGCCCACGCTGGGGAAGACCGTCGGGTCGAGGGCGTTCACCTCACCGAAGGCCGCCAGCGCCTGCTGGGCCGCCTCCGCCAGTCCGGGCACGCCGGCGTCGTAGACATAGGCGAGCACGCGCCCGCCGTGGATCGGCGCGTCATGCGCCCGCAGGCCCTTGAGCTCGGCAAGAGCCTCCGCCGCCGGGCGCCCTTCACGCTGCAGGGCCATGGCTGTCCTCCTGGTCGATGCTGATGGGATCGATGCTGACGGGTTCGATGCTTACGGGTTCGATGCTGAAGCGCCGGATGAGGGGAAGGCTGACGGCGACGAGGATCGCCGGCAGCAGGGAGAAGGACAGCAGCACCCCGGCGTGCGCCGAGTCCGGCTGCGCGACGGGACCCTCCGCCGAGGAGACGAACCCGCTGAGCGCCAGCATCGTCAGCACGAGCGCGGGCCCCACCGCGAACCCCACCGTCTCGCCCGCGGTCCAGACCCCGGTGAAGGCCCCCGCCCGCTGCCGGCCCGTGGCGGCGGCGTCCGCGGCGATCGCGTCCGGGAGCATCGCCAGCGGGAACATCTGCATGCCCGCGTAGCCGATCCCGCACAGTCCGACCACGGCAAGGACGATGGCCGTCGGCAGCGATGGGGCAGCCACCAGGAGCAGCGCACCGACCATGAAGATGACCGACGAGAGGGTGTATCCGGCGCGCTTGCCCCAGCGATGCCCTGCCCATGCCCAGCCCGGCATCACGACCAGGGCGGGCACGATGAGGGCGGCGAACAGCACGTCGCTCATCGACTCCCGGCCCAGGACGTAGGTGGCGAAGTACTGCGCACCGGCGAGCATGGCCGCGGTGGCCAGGGCCTGGATGACGAAGGCGGCGAGCAGGAAGCGGAAGGCCCGGGTCCGCCAGGCGACCGCGAACTGCTCGCGCAGCGAGTGACCGCCGCCGCCCGTCAGGTCGATCGGTGCCGGCCGCGTGCGTCTCATCGACCACCAGCAGCCGAGCATCCCGATCGCGATGACGAGGGCGGTCACCATCCCCATGAGCAGGTAGCCGGACGATCCCCCGCCGCCCGCCGACCTCAGCAGCGGTGCCCCGACGCCGAACAGCAGGATGCCCAGGGCCAGGAAGGCGACCCGCCACGACATCATCGTCGTGCGCTCCTCCGCCGAGTCGGTGATCTCGGCGGGCATGGCGATGTAGGGCACCTGGAAGAGAGCGAAGGCTGAGGCCGCGAGCAGGAAGAACACGAGCACCCAGCCGGCCGCGGCCGTCGGTGCGAGGCCGGTCGGGGTGGCGAACATCAGGACGAAGACGGTCGGGAGCAGCATGCCGCCGAGCAGCAGGAACGGCCGCCGGGAGTGCCGGCGCTGCGCGGAGCGGTCGCTGAGCGTGCCCACGATCGGCAGGAACACGACGTCCCACAGCTTGGGCAGCAGCACTACCAGCGCGGCCAGGGCGGCTGCCACGCCCAGGGAGTTCGTCAGGTAGTAGGCAAGGAGCAGGCCGGGAACGGTGCTGAATCCGGCCGTGCCGACCGAACCGAGGGCGTAGCCGAGATAGGTTCGGCGACCGAGGCGAACATCAGGCACGGCTGGACGCTAGCGGCGAAGGGTGCCCGTGGAGACCGGAACCGTCACCTTCATCGCGATGGCCGTTGCCGGCGGCGCCCTGGTGCAGGGCCTGAGCGGGCTGGGCTTCGCCCTCGTCGCGGCCCCCATCGTCACGCAGCTGGTGCCCGGCACGGCCGGGGTCGGGCTCGTCAATGCCCTCTCGATCGTGCAGAACGGATGGCTCATCGCCCGGACGGACGGCCACATCGCCTGGGCCGCCCTGCGGCGCATGCTGCCGGGGCTGCTCCTGGGCGTGGTGCTGGGCTGGTTCGTTCTGCGGCTCGCGGATCCGGCGCTGTACGAGGTCATCGTCGCGGCCTCGGCCTGCGGCTCGGTCGGCTGGCTGCTGCTGGCCGGGCGGTTCACCGGCCCCGTCGCCGGCGTCCTGTCCGCCACCTGGGGTGCCGCCGTGAACACCGTCGCGGGCGTGGGCGGCCCGCCGATCGCCGCCTATCTGGTGACGCGGGGGTTGGCCTTCTCCTCGTACGTGCGCACCCTGCAGGTGGCCTTCGCCGTGCTCAGCCTGATCAGCCTGCCGATGCTCGGTGTGGAGGTGCCGTCCGCGGGGGCGCTGGCCGTATGGGTGGCAGCCCTGCTGGCCGGCTCGGCGGTCGGCGAGCTGCTGCGGCGCCATCTCGACGAGACCGCGGCGCAGCAGGTCGGGCGGATCGCCATCGTCGTCGTCTGCGTCGGCGCGCTGGCCAGGTCCCTCGTGGGGCTGTCGGGCTGAGCCAGCCCCGTCGCCCCTACCCGTTTGTCCCGGCCGCCGTCGCCCCTACCCGTTTGTCCCGGTACCGGGACAAACGGCATAAGCCGGGTCCTCCGGGGCGCCAAAACGCCGTTTGTCCCGGATACCGGGACAAACGGCGGGTGGTGGAGCTGAGGGGATTCGAACCCCTGACCCCCTCCATGCCATGGAGGTGCGCTACCAGCTGCGCTACAGCCCCTTAACGGTGCTGGCAAAGCATACAAGACGGCCTCAACGGTCATCGGCGAGGGCAGGCACCGGCAGTGAGCCGGCGTTGTACTCCTGCAGGCGCCACGGCGGCCCCAGGCCTCCGGTGTTCTCCTGCAGCACGGACCACGCGCAGTTCGTCAGCACGCCCAAGGCCCCCCAATGCTCGGACGGCAGGCCCAGCAGCGCACCGATGGCGGCGCGGGCGGCGCCACCGTGCGTGGCCACCACGAGAGTCTGCCCCGCGCCGAGCCCGGCCAGGGCACCGTCGACGGCCGCCACCATGCGCTCGGCGACCTCGACGCGGGTCTCCCCGCCCCCCGGCCGCACGTCGGACCCAGATGACCAGTGCTGCATCTGGTCGCCGAACCGCTCCTCGATCTCGGTCCGGGTCAAGCCCTCCCACTCCCCTGCGTACGTCTCGCGCAGGCGCACATCGGTGCGCACCTGCAGACCCGTCAGGGCGGCGAGCGCTTCGGCGGTCACCCTGGCACGCATCAGGTCCGAAGCCAGGATCATGCTCGGCCCCAGGCGCGCGAGGCTCTTGGCCGCCCGGGCAGCCTGGGCGAGTCCGGTCTCGTCGAGGGCGATGTCGGTCTGCCCCTGGAACCGCTGCTCGGCGTTCCAGGGGGTCCGGCCGTGCCGCCACAGGACGATGGACCTGGCGGCCGGTCGTCGTGCACGGGCAGGCGGAGCCGTCACTCCCCGTCGTCCGGCACGTCGAAGGCGCCTGCCGAGTCGCGCAGCGCAGCAGCTGACTCCGGCGTGCGCCGACGATCCTGGTGAACGGCGTCCGGCAGCTTGATGACCGGGCAGTCCTTCCACAGTCGCTCGATGGCGTAGTGGATCCGCTCCTCGGCGAGCTGCACGTGCACGACGATGTCGCCGAAGTCCAGGAGCACCCAGCGGCCCTCCGCCTCGCCCTCGCGGCGCAGCGGCTTGGCGCCCAGCTTGTGGAGGCGCTCCTCGACCGCGTCGACGACGGCCTTGACCTGGCGCTCGTTCGCCGCGGAGCACAGTAGGAAGACGTCGGTGATGACGAGCGTCTCGCTCACGTCGATGGCGACGATGTCCTCGGCCAGCTTGTCGGATGCGGCCTCGGCGGCGGCAATGGCGGCGGCAATCGCCTCGGGGCTAGCGGTCACGGGACGTCCTTCAGATCGATGATGAGTCGCGACCACTCTCTCATACGGGCACGAAGTCGCTCCCCAGCACGACGCGCACGTCGACGGTGGGCTGCGGGCCGGGATCCACCTGCACGACCGTCGCGGGCAGCCCCAGTACTGCCGCAGCATCGCGGCCGACCCCCATCGACGCCTCCGAGTCGTCCGGAACGAGCACCGCGCTGGCGGCCTGCACCAGCACCTCGCTGCGGTCGTCGACGACCCCGAAGCCTGCCGCCACGAGCTCGAGCCGCGCACCGAGCGAGGCACCGAGCGAGGCACCGGACCGCTGCAGCATCACGCGCTGGACGCCCGGGTGCCCGGGCTGGAGCCGCGCCTTGGGGAACAGTTCGGCGACGGCCGCCTCCGCCTCGGCCTGTCGAGTGATCGCCACGCGCGCCGGCCCGGCACGCACGTAGGTGACCGGCAGCGTCTCCCGCCTCACCTCGCCGCTGCGCAGTCCGCGGCCCAGCACGGCCAGCAGGTGCGCGGCGTCCTCGTTGGGCACCGTCGTGCGAGCCATCGAGCCCAGGCCGGTGAGCAGCTGGCCGACGGTGTCGTCGTCGCCGGGCAGCTGCCGGAGCACTCGGTCCAGGACCAGCGCGAAGGACCCCGGATCCTCTGCCCTGGCAACGTCGACGGGCGCGCCGGTGGCGTCGATGAGCCCGGCCCAGGCCAGCCGGTCGAGCTCCACCGTCGCGTCGACCTGCACGCCAAGCAGCACCTCGAGCGGCTCCTCCGCCCGCACGGAGCCGAGCAGTCCGGTGACGTCCTTGAGCTGGACGGGCGGCACGGTGGGCAGCAGCAGGTTGCGCGGGAGCATCAGCTCGGCGACGAAACCCGTGTCACCGCCCACGCCGACCAGGACGTTGCTCATCGCCTTGCCCTGCCCGTCTCGGATGCCCAGCAGGATCGTCACCTGCCGCTGCTTCTCGACCGGCAGCAGGTCCGGAGCGGGCGTGAAGATGGACGCATCCGAGGGCGCCAGCGTCGCGACCCGGTCACGGGAGATGAGCAGGCCCGACACGGCCGAGGCGATCACGACGATGGCAGCGACGAGCGCCATCAGCCGCCACGGAAATGCCTGCGGATGCTGCTCGCTCACGTACGGCCGGCCACGGTCACGCGGCATCGCCGTCCGGTGTCGCGGCGTAGAGGCCGTGGGCGGCGATCAGGCGGGCGACGGCATCGGGCACGAGGTAGGTGATCGGCGCACCGCGCGCGACCCGGGCCCGGATGTCCGTGGACGAGATGGCCAGCGCGGGCACCTCGACAAGCGTCGCGGAGCCCTCGGGCAGCCCCGGGTCGGCCAGTACATGGCCGGGCCGGGTCACTCCGATCAGGTGCGCCTTCGCGAGGATCCGCTCCGGGTCCCGCCAGCCGACGATGCTCGCCAGCGCGTCGGCTCCCGTGATGAAGTACCACTCGGCGGTGTCGCCGGGGTGCGTGCCGGCGAACCCGGCCTGCAGGTCTCGCAGCGTGTCGACGGTGTAGGTGGGCCCCGGACGGTCGATATCGACGCGGGTCACCTCGAAGCGCGGATCGCCCTCGGTCGCCGCGACAGCCATGAGGTAGCGCATCTGCGCGGATGCCCCGGGGTGCGCCTTGTGCCAGGGGTCGCCGGTGGGGCTGAACACCACGCGGTCGAGGGCGAAGCGATGGGCCACCTCGGAGGCGGCCACGAGGTGCCCGTTGTGGATCGGGTCGAAGGACCCGCCCATGACGCCGATCCGGCGGTGCATCCGTGCGGGACGGCTAGTCCCGTCCCACCTTGATCATCATGGTGGCGACGAGCAGCACAGACAGCGCCACCAAGGCGAAGGCCCCGATGATGTACGGCGACGTGAGCGGCCCCTCCGCGGCAGCCTCCTCGCCGGCGAGCACGAGAGCGGTGCTGAAGACGACCATGGCGTTCCTCCGGTTCTGGGGCTCTGCCCGTGTTCGGGGCAACTCTAGTGCGGGCAGCGAGGTCAGGTGCGGACGTGCCCGTCTCCGGTCACGACGTACGTCGTGGCCGTGAGCTCCGTCAGCCCCATCGGGCCCCGAGCGTGCAGCTTCTGCGTCGAGATGCCGATCTCGGCACCGAACCCGAACTCGCCGCCGTCGGTGAAGCGCGTCGAGGCGTTGACCATGACCACCGCCGAGTCGACGCCCGCGATGAACCGCTGCGCGGCCGACTGGCTGTCGGTGACGATCGCCTCGGTGTGGCCGGAGGACCAGCGGCGGATGTGCGCGAGCGCGTCGTCGAGCGAGTCGACGATGCCGGCGGCGATGTCGAGCGAGTAGTACTCGGCGGCCCAGTCCTCGTCCGTCACGTCCGCGAAGCCCACCCCCGAGCCGGTGGCGTGCAGCGCGAACCGGCCGTCCCCGTGGATCGTGACGCCGGCCTCGCGCAGGGCAGCCAGGGCTAGCGGCAGGAACGCATCCGCGATGTCGCGGTGGACGAGGACGGTCTCGGCGGCATTGCACACGCTGACCCGCTGGGCCTTGCTGTTGAGCAGGATGGCAACGGCCTTGTCGAGGTCGGCGTCCTTGTCCACGTACACGTGGCAGTTGCCCACGCCCGTCTCGATGACCGGCACCGTCGAGTTGTCGACGACGCTGCGGATGAGGTCGGCCCCTCCCCTGGGGATGAGCACGTCGACGAGGCCACGGGCCGTCATCAGGTGCCGCACCGACTCGTGCGTCTGCCCGGGCACGATCTGGATCGCGTCGGCGGGCAGTCCCGACTCGACGAGGGCGTCGCGCATGACCTCGGCGAGTGCGGCGTTGCTGGCCGCGGCGGACGAGGATCCGCGCAGCAGGGCCGCATTGCCGCTCTTGAGGCACAGACCCGCCGCATCGACGGTGACATTGGGCCGCGCCTCGTAGATCATCCCGACCACGCCGAGCGGCACGCGGACCTGCCGTACCTGGAGGCCGTTGGGCAGCGTGTAGCCGCGAACCACCTCGCCGACCGGGTCGGGCAGTCCGGCAACGTCACGCAGCGCCTGCGCGATGGCGCCGATGCGCGCCGGGGTGAGCGTGAGCCGGTCGACCAGGGCGTCCGAGGTGCCATTGTCACGCGCCCGGGCCACGTCGGCGTCGTTCGCCCGGACGACCTCGTCGGCGCGCGCATCCAGGGCATCGGCCATCGCGTTCAGCGCGGCATCCTTCTCGTTGCGGGTCAGCTTCTTCAGCGTGATCGCAGCCTCGCGGGCCCGGCGGGCGGTGTCGAGGACGGCCGTCCGCTCGTCAACTGTCGCATCGCTCATGCCGCAGAGCCTACCGACGGCCTAGAAGGGGATGACGCGGCCAGCGGCGACCAGTCCCGGCTGCTCGCGCACGTTGCGCCCACGCCGATGGAACGTGTCCCGATCGACGACCTCGACGCCCACGACCCGCCATCGCGGCAGTTGCGCGGAGGCGGTGTGCTCGTCCCACAGCAGCACGGCCATCCGCAGGGCACCGGCGACATCCGTCGCCTCCTCCCAGTACCTGACCTCGGCCCGATCAACCGCGTAGCGCCCCGCCAGCAGGAACGGGTGCTCCTCGCTGAGCCGCTCGAGAGCCGACTTGATGACCGGTTCGGGCACCGGCTCGCCCGCGACGGTCAGCGTGATGTGCCACATCGGATGCCGGACGCGGGTCGACTCGTCGTCGTTGTTCGCCAGGCGCAGGGGCTCGACGGCGTCCATGTCGGCTCCCAGGGCTCGTCGGCGATGCGCTCAGGTCGTGAGGATCACGAGGTCGTCACGATGGACGATCTCGCGCTCATACGCCGGTCCGAGCTCACGCGCCAGTTCGCGTGTGGAGCGGCCGAGCAGCCCCGGCAACTCCTGTGCGTCAAAGTTGACCAAACCTCGGGCGACGATGTGACCCTTTTCGTCCAATAGGTCCACCGGGTCGCCCGCGACGAAAACCCCGTCGACGGCCGTGACCCCCGCGGGAAGCAGCGACGATCGCCGTTGGACGACTGCCGTCACCGCTCCGGCGTCCAGGTGGAGGCGCCCTGTCGGGGCCGTCGCATGGGCGAGCCACAGCAGCCGGGTCGACGTCCGCTCTCCGGTCGGGTGGAAGACCGTGCCGACGTCCGCTGCGCGCAGCGCATGCCCGACGTCGCCTGCGGACGCGAGCAGCACCGGGATGCCGGCCGAAGTCGCGATGCTCGCAGCGTGCACCTTGGTGGTCATGCCGCCCATGCCGACGCCGGCGGCACCCGTACCGCCCACCCGCACGCCGGCCAGGTCGGCCGGGCCCCGGACGTCGGCGATGAGCCGGCTGCCCTGCTTGGACGGCGGTCCGTCGAACAGCCCCTCCACGTCGGACAGCAGGACCAGTGCGTCGGCCTGCACCACGTGCGCGACGAGCGCAGCCAGTCGGTCGTTGTCGCCGACACGGATCTCGTCGGTGGCCACCGTGTCGTTCTCGTTGACGATCGGCACGACGCCCAGGTCCAGCAGGCGGAACAGGGTGCGCTGGGCATTGCGGTAGTGGCTGCGCCGCACGACGTCGTCGGCGGTGACCAGCACCTGCCCGACGGTCAGCCCGTGGCGGGCGAACGCGATGCTGTACTGCGCCACGAGCATGCCCTGGCCGACCGAGGCCGCGGCCTGCTGCGTGGCCAGGTCACGCGGTCGACGCTTGAGGCCCAGGGCCGGGAAGCCGGTAGCGATGGCCCCGCTGGAGACCAGCACCACCTGCAGGCCAGCGGCGTGCCGCGCGGCGATCTCGTCGACGAGGGCCTCGATGCGCTCGAACGCGAGCCCCCCGCCCGGACGGGTCAGCGAGGACGAACCGACCTTGACGACCATGCGCGGGGCGGCGGCGATGCGGGCGCGGACCTCGTGTGGCGCGACCTGCTCACCCGTCACGACCATCGCCCCCGGTGATCTCGTCGAGCCGGGCATCGAGCCGCACGTCAGTGCCACGCGGCCCGGCATGCGGGTCGACCCCGGCGAGGATGGTGGGATACCAGTCGAAGACGACGGCGTCGTCGCCGCCGATCATCACGGTTGAGCCCGGTGTCGCGCCCGCCTCGATGAGCCTGTCCTCGACGCCGAGCCGGGCGAGTCGGTCCGCCAGGTAGCCGACGGCCTCGTCGTTGCTGAACTCCGTCTGGCGTACCCAGCGCTCGGGCCGGTCGCCGCGGACCCGGAAGCCGTCGACCTCCTCGGTGACGGTGAATCCCGCATCGTCGACCGCCTTGGGCGTGATGACCGGGCGCAGGGTCTCGTCCGGCGCCGCCTCCTTGCGGGCCTGGACGACCAGGCCGGACATCGCGAACGACAGTTGCCGAAGGCCCTCGTGCGTCGCCGCCGAGATCTCGAACACCTGATAGCCGCGCGCCTCCAGGATCGGCCTGACCATCTCGGCGAGCACGCGAGCGTCGGGAACGTCGATCTTGTTCAGGGCGACCAGGCGTGGCCGCTCGGCGAGCCCGCCGTAGATGGCGAGTTCGTTCTCGATCGCGTCGAGGTCGTCCACCGGGTCCCGGCCCGGGTCCATCGTCGCGCAGTCCACGACATGCACCAGGACGCTGCACCGCTCGACGTGCCGCAGGAACTCCAGGCCCAGGCCCTTGCCCTGGCTGGCACCGGGAATCAGGCCCGGCACGTCGGCAACGGTGAAGACCACCTCGCCAGCGGTGACGACGCCGAGGTTCGGCGCCAGCGTGGTGAAGGGGTAGTCGGCGATCTTCGGCCGGGCCGCGGACATTGCCGCAATGACGCTGGACTTCCCTGCGCTCGGGAAGCCCACGAGGGCGACGTCGGCGACCACCTTGAGCTCGAGGACCACGTCGCGGCCCTCACCGGGCTCGCCCAGCAGGGCGAAGCCGGGAGCCTTGCGGCGGGGAGAGGCGAGCGCGGCGTTGCCGAGGCCGCCCCGGCCGCCCCGCGCGATGACACAGGAGGCGCCGGCCCCGATGAGGTCGGCAAGGATCTCGCCGCCGACGGTCCGCACGATGGTGCCGCTCGGCACCCGCAGGATGATGTCCTGCGCCTTGGCGCCGTGCCTGTGATCGCCCTGTCCGGGCCGGCCGTTGCCGGCCCTGCGGTGCGGACTGTGGTGGAACTCCAGCAGCGTGGTGATGCCCGGGTCCACGATCGCGATGACGTCTCCCCCGCTGCCGCCGTTTCCCCCGTCGGGGCCGCCCAGCGGCCTGAACTTCTCGCGCATGATGGAGGCGCAGCCATTGCCGCCATCGCCGCCACTGGCGTGCAGGGTGACCTGATCGACGAACGTGGCCATGGGACTCCTTCTTGGTGCTGCTGGATGCACGGCATCCGTTGCGTGGCCAGGTGCGGCGGTCACAAGCCGGCGTGCGACCTCCGGCACTGGCCGCTCAACGAAGTAAGGCGGGCCCGAAGGCCCGCCCCACTTACGATCATGAGTTGCCTGCGCTACTCGCCGGCGACGATGTTGACGACGCGACGGCCGCGATGCATGCCGAACTGCACCTTGCCGGCAGACAGCGCGAACAGGGTGTCATCCCCGCCGCGGCCGACGTTGTCGCCCGGGTGGAAGTGGGTGCCACGCTGGCGCACGATGATCTCGCCGGCGTTGACCTCCTGGCCGCCGAACCGCTTCACGCCGAGGCGCTGGGCATTCGAGTCGCGGCCGTTGCGGGTGCTGGATGCACCTTTCTTGTGTGCCATCAGTTCACTTCCCGGGGGTGATGTCGGTGACCTTGACCGCCGTGAGCTCCTGACGGTGCCCCTGACGGCGGCGGTAGCCGGTCTTGTTCTTGTACTTCAGGATGTCGATCTTCGGGCCACGGCGGTGGTCGACGATCTCAGCGGTGCAGGTGGCCTTGGCCAGCACTGCAGGGTCGGAGGTGACGGCAGCGCCGTCGACGAGAAGCAGGACCGGTAGGGCCAGGGACGCGCCGGGCTCGCCAACTTGGCGGTCGAGCACTACGACGTCGCCAACAGCGACCTTCTCTTGCCGGCCGCCGGCGCGAACGATGGCGTACACCACTAACTCCTGTCGTTCTTGATCAGTCGGCTGAATCTGCCGACCGGATCCTGATCATGTCTTCGGGGCTTGCCGAAGGGCGCCGAGAGGCGCGCAAGGGCTAAGGATACGGATGCCCCGCCCACGGGGTCAAACCGCACCCCGTCAGGCATCGTCGTCGACCTCGACCGGGACGTCGTCGCCGGTCGCCGGCTCCACCACTGCCTCGACGTCCTGGGCCAGCTCGGCGAGGTCGGCCTCGGCCACACCGGCCTCGGCCAGCTCGTCCAGATCCACCACGACCAGCTCCGCCTCCTCGACCGCCTCGACGTCGACATCGGCAGGGTTGACCTCCTCCGCGTCGTCGTGGGACGCCAGGGCTCGCGCGGCCACGTCAGCAGGGTCGACCGCGTTGGCGGGCCGACGGTACTTCGGCGACTGCTCCGAGTGGTCGTGATCGCCATGGAGGGACACCTTGATCCCGCGGCCGTTGCAGTGGTCGCACGACTCCGAGAACGACTCCAGCAGGCCCGAGCCGATGCGCTTGCGCGTCATCTGCACGAGACCGAGGCTGGTCACCTCGGCCACCTGGTGCTTCGTGCGGTCACGACCCAGGCACTCGACCAGGCGCCGCAGCACGAGGTCGCGGTTGCTCTCCAGGACCATGTCGATGAAGTCGACGACGATGATGCCGCCGATATCGCGCAGCCGCAGCTGGCGGACGATCTCCTCAGCGGCCTCGAGGTTGTTGCGCGTGACGGTCTGCTCGAGGTTGCCGCCCTGGCCGGTGAACTTGCCGGTGTTGACGTCGACGACGGTCATCGCCTCGGTGCGGTCGATCACCAGTGAGCCGCCGGACGGCAGGTAGACCTTGCGGTCGAGTGCCTTCATGAGCTGCTCGTCCACGCGGTACTCGGCGAACACGTCGCCGGTCCCCACCCAGTGCTTCAGGCGGTCGGCGAGGTCGGGGGCCACGCCGCCGATGTAGGCGCTCAGCGCCGTCCAGGCGGTGTCGCCCGAGATGACGAGGCTGTGGACGTCCTCGTTGAAGATGTCGCGGACGACCTTGATGGCCAGGTCGGGCTCGCTGTACAGCAGCGCCGGCGGGCTCGCCGACTTGGCGGCGGAGGTGATGTCCTCCCACTGCCCGGTCAGCCGTTCGACGTCCTGCTCCAGCGCCTCCTCCGGGGCTCCCTCGGCCGCAGTGCGCACGATGACGCCGGCGTCCTCGGGCATGACCCGCTTGAGGATGGCCTTGAGCCGGCTGCGCTCGACATCGGGCAGCTTGCGGCTGATCCCCGTCATGGAGCCGTCCGGCACGTAGACCAGGAATCGGCCGGGCAGGGAGATCTGGCTGGTCAGCCGAGCGCCCTTCTGGCCCACCGGGTCCTTCGAGACCTGCACGAGCACGGGGTCGCCGGACTTCAGCGCGAACTCGATGCGCTTCGGCTGGCCCTCCAGCGCTGCTGCGTCCCAGTTGACCTCGCCGGCGTAGAGCACGGCGTTGCGTCCGCGACCGATGTCCACGAAGGCGGCCTCCATGCTCGGGAGCACGTTCTGGACGCGGCCGAGGTGGACGTTGCCCACCATCGAAGACGACGACCCACGAGTGACGTAATGCTCCACGAGGACGCCGTCCTCGAGGACGGCGATCTGCGTGCGATCGCCTCGCTGCCGCACGACCATGACACGGTCGACGGCCTCGCGGCGGGCCAGGAACTCGGCCTCGGTGAGGATCGGGGCGCGTCGACGGCCGGCCTCGCGGCCCTCGCGGCGGCGCTGCTTCTTGGCCTCGAGGCGGGTGGATCCGCGCACGCTGGTGACGTCATCGGCGCCGGTACCGCCGCCCCTGGTGCGCGGCTCGCGGAGCCTGACCACGGTGTTCGGCGGATCGTCCGCGAACGGCTCGAGCTCGCCATCGGCACCGCGGCGACGCCTGCGGCGGCGGCGGGTGGCGGCCGGGGTCTCGACGTCCTCGCCGACCTCCTGCGCGGTCTCGGCGTCCTCGTCTCCCGCCGCGGCGCCCTCGCCCAGTCCCTCGGGCGCGGCCTCATCGTCCTCACCCGTGCGGCGCTTGCGGCCGCGTCCGCCGCGGCGCCTGCGCTTGCGGCGGGAACCCTCGTCGACGCCCTCGTCGGCGCCCTCCTCGGCATCGACCGCCTCGTCCTCGGCCTCGTCGACCGGGATCGGCTCCATGACCGGGGTCGGTTCGGCCGCCTTGCGCCGCGAGCGCCTGGTGGGCGCCTTCGCCACGGCCTGGCCCTCCGCGTCGGGTTCCTGTGCTGGCGACTCGCCGGCGACGGGCTCGGGGGCCTGGAACAGCGGCGCCACGAAGGCCGGGGCCACCATGCGCGGCGCGTTGCGCCCGCTCGCCTCCTGGCCGGGGGCCTCCGCGGCCGCCTGGTCCGCGGCAGCGGTCTTGCGGGTCGACTTGCGCGCCGCCTTCTTGGCGGGCGCCTCCTGCCTGGCGGGCGCCTCCGCCTCGGCGGGCTCGGCCACTGCCGGCTCGGCAGCGGCCTTCTTGGTCGTCTTCCTCGTCGTCTTCTTGGCGGCCTTCTTGGCCGGCGCGAGGTCGGGCGCCTGCGAGTCTGCCGCCGCGCTCGCCTCGTGCGCCTCCGGGACGGCGACCGGCGGGCCAGCCGGCCGGCTGGCCGCGCGACGCCGCACGCGCTTGACGACGGCACTCACGTCGCCGTCGGTGGTGTTCATCTGGGTGGTGTTCTCGTCGACCATGTGGTCGTGCTCCTTAGCGGTGCGCCGGCCGGTGTCGTACCCCGGGCCGTACGCCCTGATCGTGCGAGACGTCGGTGTTCCGCGCCTCGTCAAGCCTGCATGGACGCGGGCGAGGAGCGCGCATGGGCGCTGCTGACCTCGTTCCGCCGCCGCCGCCTCTCACGGGAACCTTCGGGAAACCTTCCCGTCCGGTGGCCTCAGGCCGCCCGGTCAGGGGCGAACGGATCGGTCACCGAGGTCCCTGCCTCGTCGAGCGGCCCCTGTGCCAGCCGGGTCACCCGTGGGGGCTTCGGCGGCACGAGGTCAGCCACGCGACCAAGCGCGGAGAGAACGTCGTCGGGTCGAACGGACGGAGTTCCGTGTCGCACGACCAAGGTGAGTATCGCACAGTCCTCTTCGCCGATGGCTGGACCCGCCGTGTCGACGTCCGACACCTGCGCGAGAAGGACGGCGGCGCGCGCGTCGAAGGTGCGCTTCCCGTTCTTGGTCATGCGATCGACGAGCACCTCGACCTGCTCGAGCAGCCGGTCCACGGCCGCCTGCGCATCGGCGCGGCTCACGCCGGGCAACTCGATCCGCCACAGGCTCGCCTCGAGCCGGTTGGCGAAGTCCGGAGTACGGGCCTCGACCACCTCGACCACGTCGAGGCCGGTCGGGAGCGCCTCGTCGAGGGCCTGCCGCACGGCCGCCGGATCGCAGGCGATGGCCACGCCGATCTCGACGTACTCTGCCTCGCTGGCCACGCCGGTGGCCGCCGAATTGGCATAGGAGACCTTGGGGTGCGGCGAGAACCCGGCGCTGTAGGCCATCGGCACCTGGGCGCGGCGCAGTGCCCGCTCCAGTGCGCGCTGGAAGTCCCGGTGGCTGGAGAAGCGCAGGCGACCGCGCTTGGCGTAGCGCAGCCGCAGCCTCTGGACGGTCGGAGCCACGTCGCGGTCCGGGATGCTCCTGGCCATGTCCTAGGCCTCGCTGACGAGGACGGGGCTGACCGGGACGGTCGGCATCGGCAGATTGACGACCCCGGTGGGACCGATCTGGATCCCGGTGTCCATCTGGTCGCACACCCCGCAGTCGTAGCAGGGAGTCCAGCGGCAGTCCTCGACGCCCTCCTCGGAGAGCGCCGCCTGCCAGTCCTCCCACAGCCACTGCGAGTCCAGGCCGGAGTCGAGGTGGTCCCACGGCAGCACCTCGGTGCGATCCCGCTCGCGCGTGGTGAACCAGTCGACGTCGACGGGCTGATCCGCAAGGGCGGCGGCGGCGGCCGACACCCACCGGTCGAAGGAGAAGTGCTCGCTCCACCCGTCGAACCGAGCACCATTGCGCCAGGCCTCGAGGATGACGGCACCCACTCGGCGGTCGCCACGGGACAGCAGGCCCTCGATGATGCCGGGCCTGCCGTCGTGGTAGCGCAGCCCGATGGCCTTGCCGTACTGGCGGTCCGCCCGGATGGCGTCACGCAGCTTGTACAGGCGGGAGTCGGTGGTCTCGTGGTCCAACTGCGCCGCCCACTGGAAGGGCGTGTGCGGCTTGGGGACGAACCCACCGATCGAGACGGTGCACCGCACGTCACGGCTTCCGGTTGCCTCGCGCCCCGCCCTGATCACGTCGCGGGCGAGCTGGGCGATCTGCAGCACGTCGTCGTCGGTCTCCGTCGGCAGCCCGCACATGAAGTAGAGCTTGACCTGCCGCCAGCCCCCCGAGTAGGCGGTGGTCACCGTGCGGATGAGGTCCTCCTCGGTCACCTGCTTGTTGATGACCCTGCGCATGCGCTCGCTGCCGCCCTCGGGCGCGAACGTCAGGCCGCTTCGCCGCCCGTTGCGGGACAGTTCGTTCGCCAGGTCGACGTTGAAGGCATCGACCCGCGTGCTGGGCAGCGACAAGGAGACCTTGCTCTCCTCGTAGCGGTCGGCCAGGTTGCGGGCGATGTCGGCGATCTCGGAGTGATCCGCGCTCGACAGCGAGAGCAGGCCGACCTCCTCGTACCCGGTCTTGCGCAGCCCGTTCTCGACGATCTCCGCGATGCTCGTGATGCTGCGCTCGCGCACCGGCCTGGTGATCATGCCCGCCTGGCAGAAGCGGCACCCGCGCGTGCAGCCACGGAAGATCTCGACGCCCATGCGCTCGTGCACCGTCTCCGCGAGCGGCACCAACGGGCTCTTGGGGTACGCCCAGTCGTCGAGGTCCATCAGGGTGTGCTTGCGCACGCGCCACGGCGCCTCGGCGCGGCTGGGGACGACCCGCTGGATGCGGCCGTCCTCGAGGTAGGAGACGTCGTAGAACCTCGGGACATAGACCGAGCCGGTGGCGGCGAGCCGCAGCAGCAGACCTTCCCGACCGCCGTCGCGGCCGTCGCGCTTCCAGTCCCGGACGATGTCCGTGACGAGCAGGACGGCCTCCTCACCATCCCCGAGCACCGCGGCGTCGACGAAGTCGGAGATGGGCTCGGGATTGAACGCGGCGTGGCCGCCCGCGAGGACCAGGGGGTGCGACTCGTCGCGGTCGACGGCGAGCAGCGGGATGCCCGCGAGGTCGAGCGCGGTCAGCATGTTGGTGTAGCCGAGCTCGGTGCTGAAGGACAGTCCGAACAGGTCGAAGTCACCGACCGGCCGGTGGGCGTCGACGGTGAACTGGGGCACGGCGTGCTCGCGCATGAGCGCCTCGAGGTCGGGCCACACGGCGTACGTGCGCTCGGCGAGGGCATCGTCGCGCTCGTTGATGACCTCGTACAGGATCTGGACCCCCTGGTTCGGCGCACCCACCTCGTAGGCGTCCGGATACATCAGTGCCCAGCGCACGTCGACGCTGCCCCACTCCTTTGCGACCGAGTTGACCTCACCGCCTACGTACTGGATCGGCTTGTTCACGAACGGCAGCAACTGCTCGAGTCGGTCGAACACGCTGCCGCCACGCGACGAGGCGTCTGCGGCCCGGACAGGGCTTGACGCCTCGAAGTCGTGCAGTGGGGAAGTCACGTCCGCAGGATACCCAGCCACTCCGGAACCGGCAGAATCCGCAAACGCCCAGAGCCCCGTCGACCTTGAGGTTGGCGGGCGAATTCGCGACGCGAACGCCCGCCAACCTCAAGGTCGACGGGGCTCCACAGGGCTGGGTGACCCGTGGCTCCCGTCCACAGCCATCGCCTCGTGGCTCGCCTCGAGGCCGGGAACCGCAAGTGTCGCGGAATGCGCAGCATTCATGACGCCGTTCGAGAGGTAGCCACCCTCCAGGACGGTCTCGTCCGGCTCGAAGAACTCACCCCACGAGGCATCGGGCGCGATGCGCTCCGGGATGACGTGAGCGCCGGCCGCGCGGTCCGCCTCCACCGCGGAGTCTTCCTCGTGGAGCCTGACGGAGCGCCGACCCTCCACCAGAGGCTGCTCGCCGCGCACCTTCACCTCGGCCCCGAATCCCTCCTGGTCCTGCGATCCGCCGTGGCCGTCCACGGCCTCCAGGGGTTGGTCGGGGATTCCGTCGCGCAACTGGCCCTGCCTCCCGGCCTCGAGCGTCGCCAGCGATCGGCCCTCGACATTCACTTCTGGGACGTCCCCGGCTCCCAGCGCCAGCTCGTCGACGGCCTCCCCGTGACGACCGTGCGACGCACTCTCGCCGACGTCGCCCGCCTGCTGCCGCGGATGCAGGCCGTCTCCTGCATCGACTCGGCCCTGAACCTGGAACTGCTCACGGAGGCGGAGCTGCCCGACGTCGCGGCGATGATGGGCCGCAAGCGGCATTGCGTCACCGGACGGCGGCGGCTGGCAGAGGCGCGCTCGGGTGCCCAGTCACCGCTCGAGACCCGCGTGCGACTGCGAGCAGACGATGGCGGGCTCTGCCCTGACGCCCTCCAGGTGCCGATCGTCGGTGCCTCCGGGCAGCTGCTCGGCTACGGCGACATCGGCTACCAGCTCAGGAACGGCACGTGGCTCATCGTCGAGGCCGACGGCCGGAGCGTCCACGAACTGCCCGAGGCCATCCTGCATGATCGCCACCGGCAGAACGCCTTCGTCTCCTCGGCCGATGCCGCGATCATTCGCTTCACGTGGGACGACACCACCCGGCCCGACATCATCCCGGCCGTTCTGCGCCCGGCACTGGACCGCGGTGGTTGGCGACCAGGCCCCCGTCGACCTTGAGGTTGGCGAGCGAATTCGCGTAGCGAACGCTCGCCAACCTCAAGGTCGACGGGCTTCCGGCGGCTCGGCTAGGGTGCAGCCACGGGTGGGTGCGTCGGCCATCGACGACACGCGCGCCGATGGCACGCACATGGCAGCGGGGCACACGGATGCAGGCAGCACGTCTCGCCGGACGCACGTGGACCCGGCGCGACCTCGCCCTCTCGGCCATCCTGCTGTTCATCGCCAGCATCGGGATGGTGTTCCGTACGACCCTGGACGCGATCCTCGCCGTGATCCCCGCTCCCGAGCCCGTCATCGCCCTGCTCTTCGCCGGCTACTGCACGGTCGTCTCGTGCATCGTCTATCTCCTGCTCATGCACCGGGCGCGAAGCCCGCTGCCGGCTGCGGTCCTGTGGGCGTTCGTCACAGCCGTCGCCCTCGGCATCGCCGTGCTCGTCGTCCTGACGCCGGCATCGGTCGACGTCCGCGCCGACCGCGACGACGCCCTTGACATCGCGGTCCATCAGTTGCTGTCCGGCGCGAGTCCCTGGGCCGTCCCGACGCAGCTCGGTGACCAGTCGCTGCCCAGCCCGTTGCTCGGCGGCATCCTGTTGGCCCTGCCGTTCGTGCTGATCCTGGGCTCCAGCGCGCTGCAGGGCGCGTTCTGGCTGGCTGTCGGGGCGTTCGCCGCAGCACGGTGGCTGGGGATCCGGGTTGGCGCGGCCCTCGTGCTCCTCCTGATGGCGTCCCCGATCCTCCTCAACGAGCTCGTGTTCCAGAGCGACCTGTGGGTCAACGCGACGGTGCTGGCGATCGCCATCCTCTGGGGATGGGCGGCCGCTACCGGCCGCAGCACCCATCGCAGGTTCTCGCTCGCCGCGTCCGCCCTCCTGCTCGGCCTCGGGCTCGCCGACAGGTTCTTCTTCGCCGTCGTCGTCATCCCCACGGCCGCGCTCCTGTGGCGGGCAGCCGGGCCGCGAGTAGCCTCATGGTGGTGCGGCTCGGCCGTCGCCCTGGCCGTCGCCTTGGTGGTGACCCCCTGGCTCCTGATCCCCGGGAGCATCAGTCAGACCCTGCACAACGTCGGCAAGGCTTCGAGCGACGTCGTTCCGCACTCGGCACTCCTCCTGGCCGGCCTCATGCTCGCGATCAGCGCGCTCCTGACGTGGCGGGCCCGCTCCCTCGCCAGCCACTTCATGGCGATGGCGGCGCCCCTCGTCGTCCTGTGCGCCTGGGAGTCGCTGCTGGCGTCGCTGGCGGCCGGGCGACTGGTGTTCAACGGCATGCTGTCCGTCAGCTACGCCGCGGCCTTCCTCGTCTTCGGCGTCCTTGCCCTCGTCCTGCCCGTCGACGGCTCCGCGAACCCCCGCCGACCTTGAGGTTGGCGGGCGAATTCGCGCGGCGGGCACCCGCCAACCTCAAGGTCGGCCGTGGGGCGAGGGCGGGCCGGGAGTCGCCAGCTAGGCGCCGGCGCGCACCGCGTGCAGTCGCACGTTCTGCAGCAGGCCGACGGCTATCCAGGTGGCCATCATCGACGTGCCTCCGGCCGAGACCATCGGCAGCGGGATGCCCGTGATCGGCATGATCCCCAGCGACATCCCGATGTTCTCGAACATCTGGAAGGCCAGCCAGGCCACGATGCCGGTCGCGACCAGCCGCCCGAACATGTCGTCGGCGCGGTAGGCGATCACGACCGCCCGCCACAGCACGACCCCGAGCAGCAGGATCAGGACTGCGGCCCCGACGAAGCCGAGCTCCTCCCCCACCACGGTGAAGATGAAGTCGCTCTCGTTGACCGGCACGAACTTGCCCTGCGTCTGGGGACCCTGGAACAGCCCGTACCCGAACCACCCGCCGCCGCCGATCGCGATGCGGGCCTGGTTGGAGTTGTAGGCCGCGCTGCTGACGTCGGCGGACGGATTGATGAAGGACGTCAGCCGCTGGACCTGGTACTCCTTGAGCAGGCCGAGCTGGATGGCCAGCATGATCGACACGACGGCGCCGCCGATGAGCCCGACGACCCACCGGGTGCGCGCCCCCGAGACGGCGATGATCGACAGCGCGACCGAGCCGAGGATCAGCACGGTGCCCGTGTCGTTCTGCACGAGGATGACGAGGATCGGGAGCACGGCCGCACCCAGTGCGAGCAGCACGTCGCGGTCACGCGGCTCGCTCTCGACGTCCCGGCGCTCCGAGAGCAGTACCGCCATCATCAAGATGACGGCCACCTTGGTGAACTCCGACGGCTGCAGCGTCATGCCGCCCGGCAGGTCGATCCAGGCGCGCGCCCCGGCGATCCGGGCGCCGAGGCCCGGTACGAAGGGCATGAGCAGCAGGAACATCGACAGCCCGTAGATGATGGGCGTGTAGGCGCGCAGCCAGCGGTAGTCGACGCGCGAGGCGAAGAACCCGAGGACGACGCCGATGACCACGTTGATCAGGTGCCTCTTCAGGTACGACTGGGGATCGTTCGCGGAGGCCATGTCGGCCCGGCTGGCCGACCACACCAGGGCCGACCCGAAGACCGTGACCGCCACCGCGGCGATCAGCAGGATCCAGTCGAGGTCACGCCAGTAGCCCGAGCCGGACGGCCCGCGCGGAACCGTCCGCACGGAGGACTCAGGCGTGAACACGCTGCTCATGGGGTCGTCCCTGCCGCGGTCCGCGCCGGGGCGACGCCCGACTGCCTGCCCTTGGGCACCGCCGGGTTGCCGTCCGACTCGATCGTCGGCAGGACCGTCTTCGGCGCGCCTCCCACGAGCACGCTCTTGCTCGGGTCGACGATGCCGCCCTTGATCCCGAACAGCGCCTCGTAGATCTTGCGCACGCTGGGACCGGAGGTCAGCGACCCCGTGCCGCCCTTCGTCACCATCACGACGACGGCGTACTTCGGCTTGTCGGCCGGCGCATACGAGGCGAACCACGAGGTGGACACGCTGCTGCCGGTGACCTGCGCCGAACCGGTCTTCGATGCCACCGGGATCTGGTCGAGGGGGAAGCCGAGGAAGGGCGTCTCGCCGGAGCCGTTCCGCGTGACGCCGGGAAGGGTGTTCCGCAGGAACTTGATGGCCGACTTCGGCACGTCGACCTTCGACGAGACGATGGGGTCGAACTCCTTGACGACCGTGCCGTCCGGCGCCACGATCGCCTTCGCGATCTGCGGCTGGAAGAGCTTGCCGCCGTTGGCGATGGCCGCGTAGACCATGGCCATCTGCAGCGGCGTCACGGCGGTGTCGCCCTGCCCGATGGCGGCGTTCAGCGCGTCGCCTGCGCGCCACTGGTAGCCGTCCTTGCAGTTCTCCGAGTCGAGCGCGGTGTAGAAGTCGGCCAGCGTCGGGTCGGTCTTGCGCGTCTCCGGGTAGCCCTCCTGCGCGTTGCGGCACCAGGTGTCCTTCATGTCTTCCCAGTTGGACGTCTTGAACGCCCGGCCTGACACCCGGCCGGTGGCCTCACCGGGGAGGTCGATGCCGGTCGGGGATCCGAGGCCGAAGAGCTTCGCGGTCTGGGCGATCGGGTCAGGCGACGTGGCCGTGGCGTCGAGCCCACCGGCGGACTGCCACATCCTGTCGGCGATGCCGTAGAAGACGGTGTTGCAGGACACCTCGAGTGCCCGCGCCAGCGAGATGGAGCCGTGCGCCGTGGACTCGTAGTTGCGGAACGTCTGCGGTCCGATGGTCACCGAGGCCGGGCAGTCGTAGTTGCCGTACAGGCTGAAGCCGGAGGCGCCCGCTGCGGCGGTGCTGATGACCTTGAACGTCGAGCCCGGGGCGAAGAGACCCTGGTAGGCGTTGGACTGCAGTGCATCGCTGCTCAGCAGGTCCTTGTACTGCCTCTTGGTGACCCCGCCGACCCAGATCGACGGGTCGTAGGTCGGGTAGCTTGCCATCGCCAGGACGCGGCCGGTCTTCACGTCGATGACGACGGCGGCACCGGAGTCACCCGGATAGCCCTGCGCCCGCGCTCGCTGCACGGCGCCGACGAGCTGCTGCTCGACGACCTGCTGGAGCTTCGCGTCGATGCTCGTGACGACGTAGTTGCCCGGGGTCGGCGGCTTCTGCTCGATCGTCCCCGTGACGTGGCCGGCGGTGTCGACCGCGAGGGTGGTGATGCCGGGCTTGCCGCGCAGCTGCTCGTCGTAGACCTTCTCCAGCCCGGATCGGCCGACGACGTCGGTGGTGCGCAGCCGGTCGGCGGCCTGCGAGTCGCCCTGCGCGGCGATCTGCTCCTCGGTCACGGGTCCGAGGTAGCCCAGGATGTGGGCGGCGTTGACATTGAACGGCGCCGGGAAGTCCCTGATCGCCTCGAGCTTCGCCGAGACGCCAGGGAAGTCGGCCCGACGCTCCATGATCGTGAGCGCAGTCTGGGCGTCGACGTCGCTGGCCACCGGGATCGGCTGATACGGCGAGCCGTTCCAGCACACCGGCGGCGGCTTCGCGCCGTCCGTACCGCACGTGACCAGCCGCTCGCTGACCTTCTCCACCGGCATGTCCAGGATCCTGGCGAGCCTCCTGATCACGGCCGTGCCGTCGTCGGGCTCCTTCTGCAGTGCCTCCCGATCGACGGTGACGACCACGGAGGTGCGGTTCGACACGAGCGGGCGCCCTGCCTGGTCGAGGATCATGCCGCGCACGGCTGGGTCGACGACGTCGCGGACGGTGTTGTCGGCCGCCGCGGCCCGGTACGACGCACCCGTGATGATCTGCAGGTAGAAGGCGCGCGCCACCAGGGTGCCCAGCAGGGAGACGACGAGGACGGCCAGCACGAGCAGGCGCAGGTTCGAGCGCTCACTCACCTGCATGCCCCTTCCCCTCCGCACCTCGCGCTGCCACGGCCACTGGAAGGCGGCACGCCCGTCCCGGCCGATGCCGGCCAGTCGTCCTCACGGTATGACGGTACGACGGATCCGGGCACGGACCGGTTCCCGCTGACCCATTCTGTCCGTTCTGCGGCATAAGTCACTTGTTCGGGTTTCACCCGACGAGCACCTCGGGAGTGATCCGCCGGACCAGCCAGGCGACCGAGACCACCACGACCGGCGCCAGGATGACCGCGTACAGCGCACTGCTGAGCACCATTGCGGGCACGTCCTCCCACGACACCCGACCGCCGTCGAGCAGCGAGTCCAGGGCCGCCGTCGCGAGCGTCGCCGCTCCGGTCGCCAGGCCGACGATGCCGATCATCACGGGCACGGTGCGGTCCCGCGGATCCACGACCGATCCGGTCACGAAGCCGACCGCGATGTAGACGATGGCGTTGATGCCCAGCAGCGAGTCCGCCGGCGGTGCCAGGTCGATGAGCACCCCCGCGACGAAGCCCGCGGCCGCGCCCTGGGTCGGCCCCATCGCCAGGGCGAGCCCCACGACGGTGACGACCACGAGGTCGGGGGTGGCGCCCGGCAGCCCGAGTCGCGAGAGCAGCGTCACCTCGACGATGACAGCGAACAGGACCGACAGGCCGATGACCAGCCCCTGCCGCCAGATCATGGGGCGCTACCCATTGCCGCTGCCCGTGCTGGACGCGCTGGCCTCGGGCTGCAGGGTCGCGGCGAGATCCCCCTGCCCGGTCGGGGTCGGCGACGGGCTCGGCGACGGCGAGGCGCCGGTGTCCGTGCCGCTCAGCGGTGCCGGGCTCGGCGCAGCGGTCGACATCGAGGCATTAGGCAGCACGGAGTCACGGGGATCGACGCGCGGCGCCTTGATGACCACGCCGACGATGCTCAGGGTCGACACGTCTGCGAAGGGCTGCACCGTGGCCACCCGGGTCAGCTGGCCGGGCGAGTCGCCCACCTCGGTGACGACGCCGATCGGCAGGCCCGGTGCGTAGGGCCGCCCGCCCTTGGACCCGAAGGTGACCAATGAGTCGCCGACCCGCAGATCGGCCATCGGGTCGAGCAGCTGGAACTCCAGGGAGTCCTGCCGCCCGGTTCCCGCGACGATCCCGATCTCCTCGGTGCCGGCCACCCGACCCCCCACCGCCGAGGAGGCATCGACGATGAGCACCACGGTCGACGTGCTCGCGGTCGTCTTCACGACGTGCCCGACCAGACCTTGGCCATTGATGACGGTCATGTCGGTCTCGATGCCGTCGGTCCGACCCGCATCGATCGTCACCGTCCACGAGAAGTCCTGGGCCGGCCCGACGGCGATCACCTCGGCGGGCACGAAGCGGTACTGGCCGGCCCCGCCACGCGCAGCAGCGAGTCGAGCGCCTCGACGCGCGCCCGGTCGTCCGCGAAGGTCGCGAGGTCGCCCCGCAGCTGCTCGTTCTGCGCGGTGAGGGCCTCGATCTGCGTGGACTGGTCGCGCATGCTGGACCACCAGTCGCCGGCGCCGGTGATCGGCGAGAAGACCGTGGCCGCAGCCCTCTCAAGACCGCCCAGGACGTTGGCTCCGACGGTGCGGACGCCGCTCAGCGGACCCTGCCCGCCACGCAGGTCGAGGATGACGAACGTCAGCGAGGCCACCACGAGCACCGCGAGCACGATGCGGGTTCGGCGCGACAGCATGTGAACAGTCTCTCCTGTCGGGCGTCACGGCTCGCGCATCCGCCCGAAATCAGGTGAGCTAGCGGCGGGGCTCCGAGACGAGGACCTGCTGGAGGGCCTCGAACTCCTCGACGCACTTGCCCGAGCCGAGGGCCACGCATTCGAGCGGCCGATCGGCGATGAGGATCGGCATTCCCGTCTCGTGTCGCAGCCGCTCGTCCAGGCCGCGCAGCAGGGCGCCACCACCAGTGAGGACGATGCCCCGATCCATGATGTCGCCGGAGAGCTCCGGTGGCGTGCGGTCCAGGGTTGCCTTGACCGCGTCGACGATCGCGTGCACGGGCTCGTCGATCGCTCGGCGGATCTCCTCGGCCGAGACCACGATCGTGCGGGGCAGGCCGGTGATGAGATCGCGGCCGCGGATCTCAGCGTGCGGCTCGTCCGGCATGGGGAACGCCGAGCCGATGGCGACCTTGATCTCCTCGGCGGTGCGCTCGCCGAGCATCAGCGAGTACTCCTTCTTCACGTACTGGATGATCGCGTTGTCGAGTTCGTCGCCACCCACGCGCACGCTCAGCGAGCACACGATGCCGCCCAGGGAGATGACCGCGACCTCGGACGTGCCGCCGCCGATGTCGACGACCATGTTGCCCGTCGGCTCGTGAACCGGCAGACCGGCGCCGATCGCCGCGGCCATCGGCTCCTCGATGATGAACACCTTGCGGGCGCCCGCGGCGTAGCCGGCGTCCTTGACCGCGCGCTGCTCGACGCCGGTGATGCCGGACGGAACGCACACGATGAGGCGCGGCTTGGCGAGGTGACGCCTCTTGTGCACCTTCTGGATGAAGTAGCGCAGCATCCGCTCGGTGGTGTCGAAGTCGGCGATGACGCCGTCCTTGAGCGGACGGATCGCCACGATGTTGCCCGGCGTGCGCCCGATCATGCGCTTGGCCTCCGAGCCGACCGCCAGGATGCCGCCGGTGTTGTTGTTGATGGCGACCACGGACGGCTCGTTCAGCACGATTCCGCGACCGCGTACGTACACCAGGGTGTTGGCGGTGCCCAGGTCGACGGCCATGTCGCGGCCGACGAAGGACGATGAACCAGCCATGGGGGAAGCGGCCTTCCGAGCGGGAGCAGGGACCTTCATCCTAGGCCCAATCGGCTCGCCTTCTCACCGTCGCGCCCGCTTTGCCCCGGTTCGGCACCCCCGCCGGCCATCGGCCCGAGCAGTGCGTCCCCGAGCCGCCCACCCTCGATCTTGAGGTTGGCGCGTCCGCGCGCGCCGAATTCGCGCGCCAACCTCAAGGCCGACGGGGGCTCACGACCCGTCGATGCGGTCGGCGCGCTCGATCTCCTTGTTGCGCAGGTAGATCTCGAGCCGCGCTGCCGTCGCCGCGTCGGCCGGCAGGGCGTATGCCGCGGTGACCACGGCGCCCAGATCGGCTCGGTAGTCGTGGCCCAGACTCATGAAGTCGCCGGGCTTGACGTTGGTGGCGAAGAGCGTGTCGACCAGGACCTGGGCCCACGTGATGCACGGCCGCCACGTCATCGTCTCGGGGATGTTCCGCCCGCGACTGCCGTCGGTGGGCAGCCATGCCGGTCGGTTCGCCAGCAGGGAAGGACGGAACCGCACGACCGGGTCCCCGTCGTGCTCCAGGAACCACACGCGTGGTCGCGGCTCGGGAATCTCCGCGGGGATCTGCTCGGGGCGGTCGACCGTGATCGACTCCCCGGCGCACAGCGCGTGGAACACGTCGGCCTGCTCGCCGCCGGGGGTGCCGACCCACAGCGCCGCCGAGACCCCGTAGTGGTCCAGGTCCAGCGGGCCGGCGGGGATGGCGGCCTCCTGCACCTTGGCGCCCAGGCTCTCGCCGTAGAGCAGGATGCGCGGGCGCACCGCACGATCGGAGAGCTCCTCCCGGATCGCCTCGAGCAGCAGGTGCTGCGTGCGAGCAGCGACCGCAACCTTGTTCATCGACAGGAAGGACGGCAGCAGTCCGTAGCCGACCGCGACGGACGCGCAGTCGCCGCGCGTGAGGACCTCCACCACGTCGAGGGGGGTGGGGTTGGCGTATCCCGTGCCGGCGGGGCCCTGAACGATGAGGTTCGCCCGGTCGAAGGCGCCTGTGCGCCGCAGTTCGGCCATGGCCAGGCCGACGCGCTGCTCCGGCGTGTCCGCCGAGTCGTGCCCGATGAAGACGCGCACCGGCGTGGCCACGGGCTCGAGGCCGGTGACCTCGCGGACCCCGTCCGCACCCGAGACCGTGTTCACGAATCGGGCACCCTCGCGGCCGAGCTCGGCCAGGGTCACCAGCGATCCTGGGCCGGCGGAGACGCCGGGATCGGCTGGTGCCACTGAGAATCCCGGGTCCAGCCCACGCCCCGTCTGCATCAGCCGGCCGAGCATCCGCCCGGCGGCCGCACTGCCCGCCGTGGACAGCCCGACCACGAGGCCGGTGCCGACCAGCACCGGGGCGACCGTCGTGACCGGTGCCGGACCGTTGCCGCGAACGGCCCTGGCGAGCGACGAGCCGACGCCCACCTTCAGTCCCGCGACCGTGCCCGCGATGCCGCCGACGACGAACGGGAAGGCCGGGCGGACCTTGCCCGGCCATGGCACCAGCGTTCGTCCGCGCGAGGCGGCCGCGACGGCGCCGCCCACCGCGAGACCGGCAAGCACTCCGAGCGCGGCAGGCTTCATGGCCTACGCCAGGCCGGGGAAGAACAGCGCGATCTCGCGGGCGGCCGACTCCGGGGAGTCAGAGCCGTGCGTGACGTTGTTCTGCATCTCGGTGGCCAGATCGCCCCGGATGGTGCCGAGGGGAGCGTTGACCGGGTTGGTGGCACCCATCATGCTGCGCCACTGCACGATAGCGTCCGGACCCTCGATGACCGCAGCCACGAGCGGCCCGCCCGTGATGAAGCCGACCAGGTCGCGGAAGAAGCCCTTGTCCTTGTGCTCCCCGTAGTGCTCTTCAGCGACTTCTACCGTGAGGGTCCGCAGCTCCATCGCGACGAGAGTGAAGCCCTTGCGCTCGATACGGCCGAGGACCTCTCCGACGAGGCCGCGCTCCACGCCGTCGGGCTTGACCAGGACAAGGGTGCGCTCGGACACGAATACTCCTCGATAGCAGTGGATGTGCGCCGCATTCTACCGAGCGGCCCGGAGACGGCGCAGACCTGCCCGAGGCGACGGAGGAGGGGGCGGCGCGGCGGCGTTGGCAGGGTCGGCGCAGGCGACTACGCCTCGTCGGCATGCGCCGCGCGCAGGGCGTCCACGCGCCGGCCGTTTCGCACGGCGAGGAACCACAGGAGCACGAAGACGGCTCCGACGATGAGCATCGTGACACCGGCATAGACGGCCGTTCCCAGGACCAGGACCTGCAGGAACCAGCCCCACCAGATGCCCCACGGCCGGCCGAGCAGGCCGATCGACAGTCCGATGATGACGGCAAGAATTGCTCCCAGCCCCATGGCCAAGGCCTGGCTGTCCACGGCGCCGTTGGACGCGGCCACGATGCTGGCGAGGAAGACGATGATCGCCTCGAACGCCAGGACGGACGAGCACAGCACCCTCATGACAGCAGCCGCTTCGCCTCGCCGACGAGCACGACGGAGCCCGTGATGAGCACGCCGGCCCCGCCGAGGGCGCCCTCCTCCTCGGCCAGGGCGACAGCACGATCCACGGCGTCGGGCAGGCTGGGCTCGATGAAGACGCGGTCCGCGCCGAACACGTCGATCGCCACCACCGCAAGGGTCTCGGCCGCCACGGCGCGAGGGGACGAGGGCGAGGTGATGACGATGCGGTTGAGCACGGGCTCGAGCGCGCTCAGCAGCCCGGCCGCATCCTTGTCCGCCAGGGTGCCGACGACTCCGACGAGGGACGTGAACTCGAAGGAGTCCTCGATGGCCTCGGCCAGCGCACGCGCACCGTGCGGGTTGTGCGCCGCGTCGACCAGGATCGTCGGACTGCGCCGGAGCACCTCGAGGCGACCCGGCGAGGTCGCGGCGGCCAGGCCCGCCCGTACGAGATCGTCGTCGAGCGGCCCGACCCCGCGCAGGAATGCCTCCACGGCCGCGAGCGCGAGCGCTGCGTTGTGCGCCTGGTGCTCACCGAACAGCGGCAGGAACAGTTCGTCGTACCGGGCATTCAGGCCCTTGAGCGAGATCACCTGGCCGCCCAGCGCGATGGCGCGGGCGCCGACGCCGAACTCCAGTCCCTCGCGCGCCACGACCGCGTCAGCCTCGACGCAGCGGGCCAGCAGGATCTCGGCGACCTCGAGATCCTGCTGCGCGAGCACGGCGTACGACTCGGGCTTGATGATGCCGGCCTTCTCGCGTGCGACGTCCGCGATCGTGTCTCCCAGGTAGTCGCGGTGATCCAGCCCGATCGGGGTGATCACGCAGACCGCGCCATCGGCGACGTTGGTCGAGTCCCAACCCCCGCCGAGGCCGACCTCGACGACCGCGACGTCGATGGGCGCGTCGGCGAAGGCCGCGAAGGCAAGGGCGGTGAGCACCTCGAAGTACGACAGTGGAACGCCGCCGTCGCGGACCGAGTTCGCATCGACGACGCCCACGTATGGCTCGATCTCGTCCCAGGTGGCCAGTAGGCGCTCGGCCGAGATGGGCTCGCCGTCGAAGCAGATCCGCTCCCGCGGGTCGACCAGGTGCGGGGACGTGAACAGGCCCGTGCGCAGGCCGAAGCCGCGCAGCAGCGACTCGATCATCCGCGCGGTCGAGCTCTTGCCGTTCGTCCCGGTGACATGGATGACGGGGTAGGAGTGCTGCGGATCGCCCAGCAGGTCGGTCAGCGCGGCGATGCGGGCGAGCGTGGGCTCGATGCGGTTCTCCGGCCACCGGGCCTCGAGCGCGGTCCACAGCCCGTCCAGCCGTACCTCGGGGCGGGCCTGCGCCAGCGAGCCCTCCGGTCGCGCCGACGTCGGGGAGCCCTCCGGTCGCGCGTGCATCGGCTGGAACGGCTCAGGGTGGGCCTGCTGCTCGGCGTCGGTCACGCGGTGAGTCTAGGACGGCACCCGCCACCCCCGCCGACCTTGAGGTTGGCGCGGGTTTCCGCGCGAATAGCCGCGCCAACCTCAAGGTCGGCGGAGTTGGGCGGGTAGCCTGCGGTCGCATGGGTGCTGTCCTGGACGGGATCGACGAGCGACTGACCACCTGGCTGACGGCGCAGCCGGTCTTCTTCGTCGCGACTGCGCCACGGTCGGACGAGCAGTTGGTCAACTGCTCGCCCAAGGGCCTGGCCGGCACCTTCACCGTCATCGACGAGCGCACGGTCGCCTACCTGGACCTCACCGGCAGCGGCGTCGAGACGATCGCCCACCTGCGCGAGAACGGCCGGATCGTGCTGATGTTCTGCGCCTTCGATGGACCTCCCCGGATCGTCCGGCTGCACGGTCGCGGTCGCGTCGTGCTTCCGGGTGACGCCGACTTCGCCGATCTGCTGCCCGGCTTCAGCGAGCACCCCGGCGTACGGTCGCTCATCCTCGTCGACGTCACGCGGGTCTCGGACTCGTGCGGCTTCGCGGTGCCCACGATGACGTACGACGCCGACCGGGCGATCCTGGACCAGGCCAACGCGCGGAAGGGCCCCGAGAAGCTGGCGGCCTACCGCGCGGAGCGCAATGCCAGCAGCATTGACGGCCTCCCCGGCCTCCCCTGACCCACCTCAGCCCCCACCCATACCGTCGACCTTGAGGTTGGCGCGCGAATTCGCCCTCCGAAACGCGCGCCAACCTCAAGGTCGACGGTGTCCTCGGGGGCGGATGCGGCGCCAAATAGGATTGCGCCCCATGAGCGTCTCCCCCACCTCCGTGCCCGACAAGCCCACCCTTGACGGCATCGAGGCCAAGTGGTCGAAGACCTGGGAGGCCGAGGGCACCTACCGCTTCGACCGGACCAGGACCCGGGAGCAGGTCTACTCCATCGACACTCCCCCGCCCACCGTCAGCGGCTCGCTGCACATCGGCCACGTGTTCTCGTACACCCATACCGACTGCATCGCCCGCTACCAGCGCATGCGCGGCCTCGAGGTGTTCTACCCGATGGGCTGGGACGACAACGGCCTGCCGACCGAGCGACGCGTCCAGAACTACTTCGGGGTGCGCTGCGACCCGAGCCTGCCCGTACGACCCCGGGCTTCGCGCCCCCGGCCGAGCCCGACGCCAAGCATCAGGTGGCCATCTCGCGCAAGAACTTCGTCGAGCTCTGCGAGCGGCTGACGGTCGAGGACGAGGTCGTCTTCGAGGAGCTCTGGCGCCGCATGGGCCTGTCGATCGACTGGACCCAGACGTACCAGACCATCGATGCCAACGCCCAGCGCGTCAGCCAGCTCGCCTTCCTGCGCAATCTCGCGCGGGGCGAGGCCTACCAGTCCGAGGCGCCGACGCTGTGGGACGTGACCTTCCGCACGGCCGTGGCGCAGGCCGAGCTCGAGGACCGCGAGCGCCCCGGCGCCTACTACCGCATCGGCTTCCCGACCACGGCCGACCCGACCGCCAAGGTGTTCATCGAGACGACCCGGCCCGAGCTGCTCGCGGCCTGCGTCGCCGTCGTCGCGCATCCCGACGACGAGCGGTACCAGCCGCTCTTCGGCTCCACGGTGACCACTCCCGCCTTCGGCGTCGAGGTGCCCGTCGTCGCCCACCACCTCGCCGACCCGGAGAAGGGGTCCGGGATCGCGATGATCTGCACGTTCGGCGACCTCACGGACGTGATCTGGTGGCGAGAGCTGCAGCTGCCGACGCGGCCGATCATCGGCTGGGACGGCCGGATCCTGCCCGACACTCCGGAGTGGATCACCACGGACGCGGGCCGTGAGAACTACGCCCTGATCACGGGGACCACGAGCCACACCGCCAAGGAGCGGATGGTCGACGTCCTGACGACGTCGGGTGACCTCGTCGGCGAGCCGAGGCCCATCACGCACCCCGTCAAGTTCTTCGAGAAGGGAGACAAGCCGCTCGAGATCGTCACCACGCGCCAGTGGTACATCACCAACGGGGGGCGCGATGCCGGCCTTCGCTCCCGGCTCGTCGAGCGCGGCACGCACCTCGCCTGGCATCCGCCGCACATGGCGGTGCGCTACGAGAACTGGGTGGAGGGCCTCAACGGCGACTGGCTGATCTCGCGCCAGCGCTTCTTCGGCGTGCCGCTGCCCCTGTGGTACCCGCTCGATGCGGCCGGCAACCCGGCCTACGACTCCCCGATCGCGCCGGCCGAGGACACCCTGCCGATCGATCCCAGCAGCGATGTCCCGCCCGGCTACGCCTCCGACCAGCGCGGCGTGCCCGGTGGCTTCATGGGCGACCCCGATGTCATGGACACCTGGGCCACCAGCTCGCTGACCCCGCAGATCGCCGGGGGCTGGGAGCGCGACCCCGACCTGTGGCAGCGCGTCTTCCCGATGGACCTGCGCCCGCAGGCGCACGAGATCATCCGCACCTGGCTGTTCTCCTCCGTGGTGCGCGCTCACCTCGAGGACGACTGCCTGCCGTGGTCGAACGCGGCGATCTCCGGCTGGGTGCTGGACCCCGACCGCAAGAAGATGAGCAAGTCCAAGGGCAACGTGGTCACGCCCATGGCCATGCTCGACGAGTTCAGCTCCGACGCCGTGCGCTACTGGGCAGCATCCGGCCGGCCCGGCACCGACACCGCCGTCGACGTCGGGCAGATGAAGATCGGCCGCCGCCTGGCCATCAAGCTGCTCAACGCCAGCAAGTTCGTGCTCGGCCACGCGGCCCGCATCGACGAGACTGCGATCACCGACCCGCTCGACCGCGCCCTGCTCGCCCGGCTGGCGACAACCGTCGAGCAGGCGACCGCCGCATTCGACGACTACAACTACGCCAAGGCGCTCGAGCTGGCCGAGACCTTCTTCTGGAACTTCACCGACGACTATGTCGAGCTCGTCAAGGATCGCGCGTACGGCGGCCAGGGCCCGGCCGGGGCGGCCTCGGCGAAGGCGACGCTGGCCACGGCCCTGAGCGTGCAGCTGCGGCTGTTCGCGCCCTTCCTGCCGTTCACCACGGAGGAGGTCTGGTCCTGGTGGCAGGAGGGCTCGGTGCACCGCACGCAGTGGCCGGACGCCGCTGCCGTCGCCGCCCTCGCAGGGGGTGCCGATCCCGCCCTCATCGACGACGTCGCATCGGTCCTGACGCTGGTGCGCAAGACGAAGTCCGAGGCGAAGGCGTCGATGCGAGCGGACGTGTCCGAGGCGGTCGTCTCGGCGCCCGCCGCGCAGGCGGAGCGCATTCGCCTGGCAGCCGACGACATCAAGGCGGCCGGCCGCATCGGCGAACTGGTCGTCGCCGACGGCCCCGGACCGCTGGACATCCGGGTGACGCTGGCCCAGGTCTGAGCCGATACCCCGCACATGAACGGCCTCGTCGTGTTCATCGCGCTCATGGTCGGGCTCACGGCGGCCGTCGTGGTCGGGGCCGTGGCCAGCTATCGGCGTCATTCGCGCACGGCGCGGACCCGTTCGAGGCAGGCGCTGAACCAGTTGCTGGCCGAGGCGGACGAGCTGGCGCAGACCGCCGAGCGGCAGCCCACGGACGACCCACCGGCCACGTCGACGCCCGCTGAGTGAGCCCGGGCGTGCCCGCCGGTCGAGCCGCTGGAGTCAGGCGTCGAGGTTGGACAGTTCCTTCAGCAGGCCCAGCTGGGTCGACGTGCGGGGCTTCTCCAGCGCGACGGGGGCCTTGACCGCCTCGGGTGCCGGTACCCGATCCTCAATCTCCTCGATGGCCTGGAGCTCCGGCGCATAGACGTGGATGAGGTCGATGCCCGACGCGTAGTCGTCGGAGTCCGCCGGCCGCTCCGCAGGCAGGACGAGCAGCTCGGGGGCCGTCTCCTGCAGGCTGGAGCCCTGCGACGCGGCGGCAGCGAACCAGCCGGGCGTACGCGACGCCGCCATCGGGAAGGCCGAGTCCTTGGCCGACGCGGCGATCTCCTCGAGGGAGATCGGCTGGTTCAGCGCGAACAGCGCGTAGGCGGCCGAGGCAAGTGACCCCTGGGCTACCGTCATGGCCCTTCCGCTCTCATGGATTCGCGATCTGCCTTCCGTTCTTCCACGGTAACCGCGGACCGCGCACGGCGCAACGCGCCAGGAAACAGGACAACGGGAACGCGCCGTCAGCGCCGGAACAGCCCCCGACGGCGACCCGAATCCTCCGAATCCGTCGGGGTCATCGGTGCCGCTGTCGGGGGTGCCGGCTCGGAGGGCCGCGCGACCACCCCGTGCCAGGGCGCGAGCGCACGACCGGGCAGGCAGGCCCGGGCGAGCTCGTTGTAGGCCGGGCCTATCAGCGGGTGGTCCAGCAGGGCGTGCATGCGATTGAGGTTCGTGGCCGTGAGGACGTCCTTCGTGGCGAGCGGGATCACGCCCACGACGGGCACCCCGAGACCGGCGGCAAGCACCTGGTCGCGCTCCATGCCGACGTTGGCGACGGACTGGTTGACGATGATGCCGATCTTCTCGCGCGGGATGCCGAGCCCGGATTCGTCGACAGGGGCGGTGATCTCGCGCAGCGCTCGGGCCATGCCCTGGACCGCGGTCGACGCCAGCGTCGTGACGAACAGGACCTCGTCGGCCTCGCCGAGCGCGACGTCGGCGATGAGCGGCTCCAGGTACTGGACGCTGGTGTCCATGATGATCACGTCGTACATCCTCTGCAGGCTGCGGACGATGGCACGGTAGAAGTCCGGCCCCACCGTGTCTGCCGTGCGCGGACGGATCGGCGCGAGCAGCGTGTCGACCTCGAGGCCCTCGGCACGCACGAGGTTGCGCCGGATGCGCTCCTCGTCCCAGACCGGCTGGACCCGGATGTTCAGGGCCGTCGGCATGAACTTGCCGATGAGGGAGGCCACCTGCCCGTCGCGCGTGTCGAGGTCGACGAGGCAGACGGACAGCGGGTGGCCCGCCTCGCGCGAGGCCCGCGCGACCGAGCCGGCCAGGAGGATGGACGCGGTCGACTTGCCGGAGCCGCCCTTGCTCGAGGTGACCGTGATGGTCATCTGTCCCGGCAGCTTCGGGCGATTGAGCAGGTCCCGCGAGGCCATCGGCGGATAGCCGTCGGTCGTCTCCGGCTCCGACGACGCGGAGCCAAGGGGCGGCATCGCAGGGCGTACCGGCATGTTCGGGCGCGTGGCCACGGCGATGGGTGGCAGGGGCGGTGCGAAGTCCTCCGACGGGTCGTGCGCAGTCGCAACGACGATCGGCACGACCTGCTCCTCGGGAGCATCGTGGCCGCTCGGCACCCGCGGACCCGTCCAGATCCCCGAGGGCACGAACGCCTCCCGCACCATGGGGTCCTGGCTGGCGGTCCGATAGTCGTCCGGAAACGCAACCTCATCGGCCAGGACGATCCTCATCGCATCCAGCACCGCGCGTCCGCCGTCCGCCATCTGGAGGAGGTGGTAGGTCACGTCGTCCGGCTCGAGGCCCTGGCCGGCCGCGGCCGCAGCGATGAGCTGGCGCAGGTGCGGCAGGTCATCGGGTCGCCAGACGGCGACGAAGACGTGCGCCCCGGCGTTCGACATGGCGACGATCGCGCGGGATGTCTGGAGGAGCTCGGAGTCCTGTGTGCCGGAGCCGGCCTGCAGGGAGTCCGAGAAGACCAGGATGCGTGAGCGCTGGTCCAGCTGCCCTCCGGACAGGGCATCCCACATCGCGGCGATGGATGGCTGCCGTTCCTGGACCACCCAGCCGATGCCCTGCGATGCGAGCAGGTCGGCTATGGGGCGCTCCGCTATGACGATCACGCCGGGACCGGGTGCGGAGGACGTTTCCACCACTGAGCTCCTCCCTCGCGTTGGCCAGCACGCGGCCGTGCCGCGAGACACCATTGATCCCGTGCGTCACTGTACCGGCTCGGGTCGCGGTAGCCCGGTGAAGCCACCAAGCCGAGCGGCGGGCCCAACCGGGCAATCCGGTCCAATACTCAAGGAGGGGGCGGGAGGCAGGCATGGACGTCACGACGGCCGCCCCACGGGACCTTACGCTCGACGAGCTCGCGGACGCGTACGCGCCGATCTTCGACTCGGACCGCGAGCTGGCGGCCCTGTGGGTGGCGTGCAAGATGCGGGGAAGCGGTGTCGCCGCAACGAGTCTTGTCGTCATGTACGCGCCGCTTGTCAGGTATGTCGTATCGCGGATGACCATCGCCCTGCCACCGAGTCTCGAGCGGTCCGACCTCGTCGGCTTCGGGACGATCGGCCTTATCGACGCCATCGGCAGGTTCGACCTCGACCGTGGCCTGACCTTCCAGACCTACGCCGTGACGCGCATCCGGGGCGCGATCCTCGACGAGCTGCGGCGACTGGACTGGGTGCCGCGGACCGTCCGCACGCGTATGCACGCGATCGAGGCAGGGACGGCCCTGTTCGAGCAGGAGAACGGCCGAGGGCCGCGGCCGGAGGAGCTCGCCGCCAGGACCGGCCTCAGCGCCGCTGAGGTGCGCGCGACGCTCGGCGCCTACCGGAACGGCTACGTCACCAGTCTCGACGAGTCGCCGGACGGCGACGGCGGGCCGGACGAGCGGCCATGCGGACGCCGACTGTGCGACGAGACCGCCGAGCTGCCCGAGGAGATCTACGATCACCAGGAGAGCCAGCGACTGATCCGCCAGCAGATCCGTCAGCTCGAGCCACGGACGAGGGCCGTCGTCGCCCTCTACTACTTCGAGCAGCTCGACCTTCGCCGAGATCGGTCGGGTGCTGTCCGTCAGCGAGTCGCGAGTATGCCAGATCCACGGCCGAGCGCATCCGCACGCTTCGGGCGGCCGGCCAGCCCCGATGAGGCTGCGGAACGACCACCGCTCAGCCGCCGCGCAGCGCGGCGGGCCCGCCGAGGATGAAGGCAGATCGACGCGCCGGGTCGTCATCGAGCAGCCCGGACGTGCGCACCGTCGGTGCCCCAGGCAGTGCGGTGGACACGGGCATCGGCGCCCCGTCCGCAGGCACCCCGAAGGCGCCTGCAGTCGAGCCCTGCCCGCCATCCTCGGAGAGGGTTCGCACGCCGACGTCGAACACCCGAGTGGCGGCGTCCTCGACGTCCTGGATCGAGTCGCGAGAAGAACGTGCTCGACAGGTCGTCGTCGGACACCGCGTCGATGCGGGCGATGACGTCGACCTGATCCGGGACCTCGAAGACCGATGGCTTGGGCGGACGACCCGGCCGCTCATCGTCGGCGTAGTAGCCGAGGCCGATCTCGTCGCTGCTCATGGCCCCTCGTCCCGCCACTCCAGGTGGGCCAGGTCGGCATACCCGTCGTCGACGGGCGCGGGCAGCACGACCCGGTCGAGGGCCACCAGCACGCTGCGTGCGTCGGTGGCCAGATCCAGGGAGGCGATGGGCAGATCGTCGGGGATCCAGTCGTGCCGATGCCACTGAACGGTCCAGATCACCGGCCAGACCTGGTCGAGTGCCTCGACCGCGGCACGCCAGAGGTGCTCGCCGACGGCGACCAGCGCGTGCGCGCTGTAGCGGATGGCCCCAGGGCGGCCGTGGGGTGCGTCGCAGTAGATCTCGACGCGGTAGAACTCATGCTCGCCGTGCGGGCCGGCGATGCCGACCGGGGCGACCGCAGTGACGACGCCGGTCCCCGTTCGCACGAGGAACTGGCGCCTGCGGTCGTCAGACTCGACCCACGCCTGCATGGTCCCCACCTCCGCTGCCTGCCTCGTCACCGACGACGCCTCGTAGTGTGAGTATCGGAGCGGCATGCAGGCCGCTGAACCCTCACACCCCGAGGGAATCGAGGTAGGCGCCACCGATGGCCTCACCGGCCAGCAGCCCGACGGCGGCGCCGGCCAGCAGGAACGGGCCGAAGGGCATGTGCGACCCGCGCCTGGCCCTCCCCGTGGCGAGCAGCCAGACGCCGGCGAGGCCACCGAGCATGAAGGCCCCCACCAGTCCTACGACGGCGCTGGAGATGCCCACCCAGCCCAGGGTGACGCCGAGCACGGGCGCCAGCTTGACGTCGCCGAAGCCCATCGCCCGCCCGCTGCTGAGCAACCACAGCCCGCCGATCAGGACCAGCCAGGCGGTCGCACCGACCAGGGCGGGCACGAGGGGCCAGCTGCCGGACAGGATCCCCGCCAGTGCCAGGCCCGCCATGGTGACCGGGTAGAGCGGCAGCACGATCGCGTCGGGAAGGCGGTAGTGCTCGATGTCGATGAACCAGAGCGCGACGCCGGCGCTGCCCAGCACGAGCAGGAGCGGCAGCAGGGACGGGACGCCTTCGGGGCGCACCGCCCACCAGCCCAGGGCCAGCCACACGACGCCGGTCAGCACCTCGACGAGGGGGTAGCGCACCGAGATCGGCTCGTGGCAGGTTCGGCATCGGCCTCGCAGCAGGACCCAGGACAGCACCGGGATGTTGTCGCGCGACCTTATCGGCGTACGGCACGAGGGGCAGGCCGAACCCGGCCTGACGATCGACTGGCCGTTCGGGACGCGATAGATGACGACGTTGAGGAACGAGCCGACGATCAGGCCCAGTCCCGCCAGGAGAACGGCGCCGAACCCGACCACCACCGGGTCGGTCATGGCGCGGTGTCCGCCTCTGCCACCGGCAGTTGCTCCTCGACGTCCACGAGCACGCGCCGGGCCTCGCGGAGGCGGGCGCGCACTGCACCGGCCCGCGCGATGGCATCGACCTCGGCGGCGGACGCCTCGTTCAGGGCCTCCTCCAGCTCGCTGACGGCGGCGATGGCCATCTCCCTGCGCAGCAGCAGCACATGGGTGTCGGTGGCTGCCGGCTCGGCGGCTCCGGCTCCGGTTCCGGCTCCGGTTCCGGCTCCGGTTCCGGCTCCGGCTCCGGCTCGGGCTCCGGCTCCGGCTCCGGCTCCGGCTCGGGCTCCGGCTCGGGCTCCGGCTCGGGCTCCGGCTCGGGTCCGGCTCCGGCTCCGGCTCGGTTCGGCGTCCGGCTCGGGCTGCCGGCTCCGGCTCCGGTTCCGGCTCCGGCTCGGGTTGCGGTGGCCGGGGCTGCCGGGCGCACGCGGACGGCACCGAATGCCTCCGGCACGAGCAACCGGTCGGCGTGCTGCCCGGCGGCGGGCACCATGCGCACCACGCCCGCCTGCGCGAGCAGGGCCGCGACGTGCACGGCCTCCGCTCGGGTGAAGCCGACGGCCTCCGCCACCTCGTCGACCGACCGGGCTGCGTCGACGGCCGCCAGCAGGGCGGGAAACTCAGCGAGTCCCAGGGTGGCGGGGATGGGGGTTCCGGTGGCAGCCAGCCCGACACTCCAAGGGGCTCCCTCGACGGCCAGCCCCTGCCATGTCGAGGTGAGCCGCTGAGCGCGGCGGCGAAGGACCTCGAACAGCGGCTCGATCGGCAGCGGCATCGTGCAGAACTCGGCGGTGACCTCGTCCGCGCGCTCCCGGATTCGCACCCTGCCGCAGGCGAGCACGGCGCCGAGGGCGGCCAGCACGAACTCCTGGTGCACGGTGGCGAGAGTCTCGACCGACACCACGCCCTCCTCGACCGCGGCCACGCCGGGCGGGCGAGCGGGGTCACCGCTGATCCGCCGCCAGCGATCGCTGTCGATGGCTCCCGAGGCCAGCAGCCGATCGGCCACTCGTGGCACGAATCCCTGAAGGCGGACCGCGTAGAGGCCGCCCTCGTAGACGAAGATCCTGGCCGACTGCTCGGTGGCCCTGTCGACAACGTCCACCGCACCGGTGAAGCGCTTGCGGGCCACGGTCGTCAGCGCCCGCACCAGGCGCGGATTGCCTGGCGGGGGGCCCAGGGGGTCGACGTGCCTGCTGCGGCCGAAACTGATGGGCATGGCTTCGGTCTCCTTCGTCAGCGCAGCAGGTGCTCGGGAACACCAGTCTCGTGGATGGGACATCGCGGGGCTCCCGCATGGTCGACCGTACCCATCATGAAGCCGGCCCTGCCGGTGCAGCCCGGACGCGGATCCTCCCTGTACATCCTGCCGATGCCCGAGTAGCGGTCGTTGCGCGTGACGGCGGTGGCCCGTTCGGCCACCTCCGAGCGGTTCGTGATCCTGACGACGTGGTCGGGGAGGATCTCCATGATCTGCTCGGCCGTGCTCAGCCGCCACTTGTAGTGGTCCACATCGAGGTCGCCCGTGACCGTGCGCTGCGAACCGTCGGGCATCAGCACGGTCACGGCGCACCGGGTGCCGATGTACTCGCTGACGTCGATCGACTCGCCGCTCGACAGCGCGAACGTGAAGGCCAGTGCCCCGGAGTACTTGCGGTAGCCCAGCCTGGGGTCGTAGCACTTGCCGACATGCTCGCGGACGCGAGCCTCCGCCTCCTCGAACGAGGTCGACGAGCCCTCGACGAGCAGCCGGGGCAGGCCCTGCTGCATCCGCATCAGGTCGGACACCTCCCACGAGTAGGAGCGGATGTTCCGCCGACCGTGCGGGTCGTCCTCGTCCTCCACCTCCGTGCCGGTGATCCGGCAGAGGAAGTGCTCCGTGCCCCACGTCCACTGCAGGACGCCCGGCGCATCGGTGAAGGTCCACGGCACGGGTGCGGCCAGGCCCGTCGTCATCGCAGGCCTTCGCTCACAGGTCGTCCCTGGCCTCGAGCCGCAGCAGCACGCGCTGGACGGCGGCGGCAGCGGTCTTCGGCAGGATCTCGAGCTCTCTGGCCACCTCCGGCCGCGCGAGATCCTCCCAGAAGGTCAGGTATACGGCGGCCAGCGCCAGCGGGTCCTGCGCGCGGCGCCCGGTCGAGGCCGGATCGTTGACGGCCGACATGATCGCCCGCGTCAGCTGGGCCTTGGTGTCGTAGGCGGTCGCGTCCGACTCGACGTCGGTGTCGGCCGCCACCTGGACCGCGTCGAGCACGTCCACCTCGGGTCCGCCCACCACCAGCGACTGGTAGTTGCGCATGCTCGACAGTGTCGCAATCGCCTGCTCCCGGCGGCGCAGGTCCGTGACGCTGGTGTGCAGTGCGGCCGCCAGCTCGTCCTCGGTGGGCGTCCGCTGCTCCGCCGCAGCCACGGCGTCGACCGCGCGGTGGAGGGCCACGCGGTCGCTGACGACGCCCCGGCCGAACGCCGACCGCGAGGCATCCTGCGGCCAGGTGGCCAGCTTGCCGATCATGAACGCCAGGAAGTTCAGGGTGCCGTTGCGTCCCTGGCGCCCTGCGTCGTACCGATCGGCGTGGTCGGAGACGAACAGGTACATCATCGAGCGCACGTCCTGATCGTCGATGAGGTCGAGGTCGGCCACGATCTTGTGCCGGACCGCGTAGCTGCGCGGGTAGAGCCAGTCGACCGCGGCTGCGACCAGCTCGGGCAGCAGCGGATCCGGGATGAGGGCGAGATTGCGGAACGGCACGCCGGTCTCGACCCGGACGTTGACGGCCTCCACCTGATGGGCCACGGACCAGGCCTTGATCAGCTCCCGCGCCTCGTAGCCACGACCGACCGGAACCCACACCCGGTGCTGCCCGTCGCTCCACTGCCTCGTGTAGGCCTCCATCGGCAGGTCCGGCAGCAGCCGCGCCGGATCGAAGTCGTCGACGGTCTGCCAGTGCACGCGGTCGCACACCATCGCCGGTGCGTGGGCGAGGATGTCGCTCTCGTCGGATCCGCGCACGACGAGGTTCGGCACGCGCCTGCCGACATGATGAGTCGCCGTGATGATGACGTCGTCCTCGTCGGCGTCCACGACACTATCGGCGCCGAACGCCTCGGGATCGAGTACGTCGGGCATGGCGCTAGCCCGCCGCGGCGAGGCAGCCCACAGCGTCGAGCACGGCCGACTCGGTACGGATTCCGCGCGCCGTCACGCGTGCTGCGATGGTCTCCTCGATCGACGACGCCTGCGGCAGGGTCACGAAGGCCGGGTCGTAGGCGGCCAGCGATTCGACGATGCGTCCGATCAGCTGGACTGCGGCCCGGGCCGCAGGATCGGCGGCCTTGATCCCGTCGATGCTGCCCAGGCAGATGGCAAGAGTGATGTGCACGCGCGAGTCGTCGCACGACAGGCCGGCCAGGCGCACCGCGACGCCGGGGGTCTCGTCGAGGAAGCCGGCGACGGCCTTGGCCGCCGGAACGGCGCTGGCGAGCGTCGGCGCCACCCGCAGGCCGATCTCGAGTTCACGGCGCAGGCCGGCGTACTCATCGATCCGTGGCGCTGGCACGATCTGCCCCTTTGTCCGTTCTGTCCCGACATCTACAAATGTAGGTCGGTCGATGCACACGAGTCGATAGGCCGATAGTCCCCCGTGGTGGATATATCCGGCTCCTTTCGCCTGGCGTTCACTGCGACGCACGGACGAAGGCCGCGACACCCTGGTGGGGGTGCCGCGGCCTTCGTCCGCGTGCCGGTGTTCCTTGGTGCCCGGTCCTGCTATGGGCCGGTGATACCCGCGGCCGAGCCGGCCGCACAGCCGCCGGTCGCTGTCGCGGTCGGGTTCAGGCCACCGGTCGACGAGTTGTACACGTAGGTCGATCCCGAGTCCAGGTTGCAGCCGGAGATCGTGTAGGAGTCGTTAGGCGCGCTGACGGTGATCAGAGCGACGACGATGGCGTTGCCCGGCGACGAGACGGGGTCGCCCGCCAGGAGTGCAACATTGTTGGCCGGGTAGCTGCCGGTCTGGGTGACGATGGTCTCCATGACCTTGGCAACGCTGTCCATGTCCGACTTGACGGAGGCGTCACGGGCCGAGTTGCGCTGGTTCAGGAAGACCGGGATGGCGATGGCGGCAAGAATGCCGATGATGGCGACGACGACCAGAAGCTCGATGAGGGTGAATCCCGCGTCGCGGTCGTCTTGTGGCTTCATGATGCGAGTGAGCATCTTGTTCTCCTGATCAAAGACCCCTCATCTGCGGGGTGTCGTACCGCCTTGGTTCCGACACAAGGGGTTTCGGATCGACCGCACCGGAAATGAACCCACCCGCGCGACCTTTTTCCGGCGACAAGCCCGGGACCTACTTGACCAGCTCGAAGATCTTGAAGATCGGCAGGTACAGGGCGACGATCATGCCGCCGACGACGCCGCCGAGGGTGACGATCATGATCGGCTCGATCAGGGCCATCAGCTGTTCCGTGGTCGCCTCGACCTCCTGGTCGTAGAAGTCGGCGATCTTCTGCAGCATGGCGTCGAGTGCGCCGGTGTCCTCGCCGACGGCGATCATCTGCACGACCATCTCCGGGAAGACGGGGTGCTCGGACAGCGGCTTCGCCATGCCCGAGCCCTGCCGCACGCTCTCCTTGACGGCGACGACCGCGCGCGTGATGACCACGTTGCCGGACGTCTCGCCGACGATGTCCAAGGTGGTCAGGATCGGCACGCCGGCGTGCATGAGCGTCGAGAAGTTGCGGGTGAACCTCGCGAGCGCCACCTTCTGGAACAGGTTGCCGAACACCGGGATCCGGAACTTCATCGGATCCACGACATTGCGCATGGCAGCGGAGTTCTTGTTCCGCCTGTACCAGACCGCGACAACCACCACGATGACCGTGATCGGGACCATGATGGTCGGGGTCTTGAGGATGTTCGAGACGTTCACCAGGAACTGCGTGGGCGCCGGCAGCGAGCCGCCGAACGAGGAGAACAGCTCGTCGAACACCGGCACGACGAAGATCAGCATGCCGGTCGTGATGAGCACCGCGATGACTGCGACGGCAACCGGATACGTCAGGGCCGCCTTGATCTTGCCGCGCAGCCGCACGTCGGCCTCGAACGAGGACGCGATCTGCAGCATGGTCGTGTCGAGGAACCCGCCCACCTCGCCGGCCCTGACCATGCTCACCATGATCGGCGGGAACTCCTTGTGCCTGGCGAGCGACTCGGACATCGAGTCGCCCTTCTCGACCTCGTCGCGCACCTCCATCAGGACATTCCGCAGGCGATCGCTCTGCGTCTGGTCGCCCAGGATGGACAGGCATCGCAGGATCGGCAGTCCCGAGGACAGCATGGTCGCGAACTGCCGCGCGAAGATGGCGAGGTCCTTCATCTTGACCTTGCCCTTGCCGAGGCGGATCTCACGCCTGAGTCCCGTGTGCGCGAGCTCGACCGCGATCGGCGTCATCCCCTGCATCCGAATGCGGGAGAGGGCCTCCGCCTCGCTCGACTGCCTTGATCTTGGACTCCACCAGGCGACCTGTGCGCGAGCGGGCCTTGACGAGGTACTCAGTCTGCGGCATCGGACTGCCTGCCGAGCAGCTGGTCCAGCTCGGCCGCGTCGGAGCACTTCTCGCGGGCCGTCTCGTACGTGATGGTCCCCTCGTCGACCAGCCGGGCGAGATCCTGGTTCAGCGTGTGCATGCCGAACTTCGAGCCGGTCTGCAGCGACGACGGGATCGACTGGAGCTTGCCCTCGCGGATGAGGTTGCGCACGGCAGGCGTCGCGACGAGCACCTCGGTCGCGGCCACGCGACCACTGCCGTCGGCCGTGCGGCACAGCGTCTGGCAGACGATCGCCTGGATGGATGCGGCAAGCTGCGTACGGATCTGGGACTGCTGCTCGGACGGGAAGACGTCGATGATGCGGTCGATGGTCGGAGCCGGCGGAGCTGGTGTGCAGGGTCCCGAACACCAGGTGGCCGGTCTCCGCCGCCGTGAGCGCTATGGCGATGGTCTCGAGGTCGCGCATCTCGCCGACGAGGATGATGTCGGGATCCTGCCGCAGGGCGTGCTTGAGCGCGGCCTCGAAGGACAGCGTGTCCTCGCCGACCTCGCGCTGGTTGACGACGCACATCCGATGCGGGTGCACGAACTCGATGGGGTCCTCGATCGTGATGATGTGGCCCTTGCGGGTGCGGTTCGCCTTGTCGATGATCGCCGCGAGCGTGGTGGACTTGCCCGACCCCGTCGGCCCGGTGACCAGCACCATGCCGCGCGGCAGGTCGGCGAAGTCGCCCAGGATCGGCGGCATCCTCAGGGCATCCAGCGGCAGGATGTCCCAGGGAATGGCACGCAGGACGGCGCCGATCGAGCCGCTGCTGCTGCATGAGGTTGACGCGGAACCGCGCGGCACCGGGCAGCTGGTAGGCCAGATCGAGCTCCTTCGTCTCCTCGAACCTCTGCTTCTGCCGATCGGTGAGGATCGCGTAGACCGACTCCTGGAGCTGCTGGGCTGTCAGTGCCCGGTAGCCGGGCACCATCTCGAGATCACCGTGGACCCGGATCATGGGCGGCGAGTTGACCGACAGGTGCAGGTCCGAACCGCCCTTCTCGAGCAGGTACAGCAGGATCTCGTCGAGGGGGACCTCCGCATCGGACATCCCTGCCGCCGCGCGGTCCAGGGTGACGATGCCGGACTCGCTCGCCTCAGGCGGCGCGACGGGGGCCAGCCTCTGGTCGACGGTGGACGCCTGGGTCACCGGTGCGCTCACCGGGATCGTGATGGGCGGCGCGACCGGGATCCACGTGGGTGCGCGCGTCGGCAGGACCGGTGCGCTCACGGGCTCGTCCGGTGGCGGGCCGGAGGGCAGCACGACGTCCCTGGGATCAGGCGATGACACGGAGCACCTCCCCGATCGTCGTGAGCCCGTTGGCGACCTTGAGCCAGCCGTCCTGCCGCAGGGTACGCATGCCCTGCTCGATCGCCTCGCGACGCACCTCCTCGGAGGAGGCGTTGCGGACCGCGAGCTTGCCGATCTCCTCGGTCATCGGCATGACCTCGTGCATGGCGAGCCGGCCCCGGTACCCGGTGTTCGCGCAGCTCGAGCAGCCCACGGGCTCGAAGAAGGCGGGTTCCACGCCGGGCGGATGCTCGAACTGGACGGCGGCGAGCTCGGCGGGGGACTTCTGCGTCGGTCGCTTGCACTTGACGCACAGCCGCCGGGCCAGACGCTGGCCGGTCGCGCACTCGAGCGCGGAGCCGACCAGGAACGGCTCGATGCCCATCTCCGTCAGGCGGGTGATGACGCTCGGTGCGTCGTTGGTGTGCAGCGTGGTCAGCACCAGGTGGCCGGTGAGCGCGGACTCGATGGCGATCTGTGCCGTCTCGTGGTCACGGATCTCGCCGATGAGGATGATGTCCGGATCGGCCCGCAGGATCGATCGCAGGGCCGCAGCGAAGGTGAGACCGGCCTTCGCATGCGTCTGCACCTGGTTGATGCCGGCGATGCGGTACTCGACCGGATCCTCGACGGTGACGATGTTCACCTCGGGCCGGGAGACGGCGTTCAACGTCGCGTACAGCGAGGTCGACTTGCCCGAGCCGGTGGGGCCGCTGACGATGAGCATCCCGTACGGGCGCTCGTAGGCGGCGCGCCACTTGACCAGGTTCTCCGGCGAGAAGCCGAGGTCGGGCAGTGCCATCGTGGCCGCGGTGTTGTCGAGGATCCGCATGACGATCTTCTCGCCCCAGACCGTCGGCAGGCAGCTGACCCGCAGGTCGATCTTGCGGCCCCGGGCGGCCACCGAGAGGCGGCCATCCTGCGGGAGGCGGCGCTCTGCGATGTCCATGTCGCTCATGATCTTCAGCCGCGAGATGAGCGCCGACTGCATCTCCTTGGGAGCCGGGGCCATCTCCTTGAGCACGCCGTCGATGCGGAAGCGGATGCGGATATGGCTCTCGCTCGGCTCGACGTGGATGTCGGAGGCGTTGTCCGAGATGGCCTGGTTGAGCAGCAGGTTGACGTACCGCACGAGCGGTGCGTCGGACGTGGAGGCGACGGGCGCGAGGATGTCGATCGTCTGCTCGTCCTCGAGCATGTCCCTCACCAGCTCGCCCAGTTCCGCCTCGGCGCGGTAGAGCAGGTTGAGCCTGGTCTGGATCTCGGCCTTCATCCCGCAGGCGAACCGCACGGGGTGGCGCGTGATGGCCTGCAGGTCGTCTCGCACCTGCCAGTTCATCGCGGTCTGCGAGTCGGAGACGACGACGAGCACGTCCTTGTCGAATCCGAGCGGGACGACCTGGTACTTGCGCGCCTGGTCGCCGGTCAGCAGTGCGACGGCGGCGGGGTCGACGGGCACGTCCATGATCTCGACGAAGTCGAGGCCCGCGGCCTTGACGGTGCAGCGGATGACGTCCTTCTTGCCGACCGCTCCCTGCTTGACGAGCACGCTGAGGACGGGCTCGCCGGCCGCGACCGATGCCGTCTGGGCCGCGGACAGCTGGTCGGACGTGATGAGTCCTTCGGCGACGAGTACGTCGGCAACGGAGCCGCTCATGACGAGCCCCGTCGACCACGGGCCCGGCCACTGAACGCGCTCACCCTTCGAGGATAGGGCTCGTCGAGCAGGGAATCGACCAGGCCGAGATCTGCCGCGTACCGGCCGATCAGCTCCTCGGTCAGCGCATCCGCCCGGAGCCTGAGCAGCTCGATGGCATCGGCATCCGCTGACGCGGGCTGGTGCGACCGCATGTGCGCGAGCTCCAGCGCGCGCCGGGCCTCGGCCCGCTCGGCACGCAGGGCCGCCAAGGGCATGCCGGACGGGGCGCGCGCGCCGCCCGGAGTCCGGTCCGCAGCCATTCGACTAGACCCGGAAGCCGGCTCGCTTGAGCGCCACGTGCAGGTCCGCCACCCGTGGGACGACCTTCTCCGCCTCGGTGACGGTGATCGCCCCGGACAGCACCAGGCGTACCGCGTCCTGCTCGAAGGTGCGCATGCCGTAGTACTGGCCGTCCTCGACGATGTCGTGCACGAGCGACGTCTTGTCCGCATCGACGATGGCCTCGCGGATGCGCGGGGTCGCGATCGCGGCCTCCAGCACCATCACCCGTCCGGTGCCGGACGCCGCCGCGACGAGGTGCTGGCACATGATGCCCTGCAGGGACTCGGCGATGGATGATCGCGCCTGCCTCTGCTCGTCGGGCGGGAAGATGTCGATCACCCGGTTGACCGCGTCGACGATGGTGCGTGCATGCAGGCTGGCAAGGACGAGGTGCCCGGTCTCGGCGGCCTGCAGGGCCGTCCGCATGGTCTCGGCGTCGCGGATCTCCCCGATGAGGATGACGTCCGGGTCCTGGCGCATGCCCGAGCGAAGCGCGCGCGCGAACTGCCTCGTGTCCGTGTGCAGCTCGCGCTGGCTGACCGTCGACAGCTTGTTCCGATGCAGGTACTCGATCGGGTCCTCGATGGTGAGGATGTGACACCGACGCTCGCCGTTGATCGCGTCGATCATGGCGGCGAGGGTCGTCGTCTTGCCCGAGCCGGTGGGGCCGCACACCAGCACGAGGCCGCTCGACTTGAGTGCGAGGTCGCGGGCGATGGCCGGCAGGCCCAGCTCCTCGAAGGTGGGGATGACCTCCTTGACGTGCCGCATCACCATCGCGGCCGTGCCGCGCGTGCGATAGGCGTTGACGCGGAAGCGCCCCACGGCCGGCGACGTGAGGGCGAAGTCGCACTCGTGCTCGGTGGCGAAGGTGCGCCGGTCCTCCTCGGTGGTCAACGCCGCGGCGACCATCAGCTCGGTGTCGCGAGGGGTCAGTTCCGGCAGGTCCAGCGGCCACAGGTCTCCCGACACCCGGATGAGCGGCGGGGCACCGGCGCGGATGTGCACGTCGGAGGCTCCGTTGGCCACGGCCGTGTGCAGGATGTCGCGCAGGTCCGGCGGGCCGTGGTCGCCGGTCGCGCCAGCGCCGGGCGGCTGGGCGACGGACGGAATGTCGTCGGGCGGCGACGGGGGCAGTGCCATACCGATGGTTTCGGCCCATTCGACCCGCTTCAGCCCGCTCGGGCGGCCAAATCACGCTGGACGGTCCGATAATCAGGAGAGCGCTAAGGCGGTTGTCCGTCGACGGCAGACGATACGGAGAGGGGCGGGCTCATGTCGGCCAGCACCGATCCGCGGCTCGTGGGCCTGGACATCGGCACGACCGGCGTGCGCGCGGTGCAGGTGACCAGGCAGCGCCGCACCGGGGAGTACTCCATCGCCAGGGCCGCGTCCGTCGAGCTGCCACGCGGCGCCGTGCGAGGCGGCGTGGTCCGCGACGAGCAAGCCGTCGTCAAGGCGCTGCGCGCGCTGTGGCGCGCCGGCCGGTTCTCGACTCGAAAGGTCGTCTTCGGCATCTCGGACAACAGCGTGCTCACGCGGCAGGTCGACCTGCCATGGATGCCGCCAGCGGACTTCAGCACGGCTCTGAAGTACCAGGTCGGCGACGCCCTGCCCGTGGACCTGGCCACCGTCGAGCTGGACTACCACCTGCTCGGCGAGGCCGAGCGGATGGACGAGCGCGGACAGGTCATCGAGCTGAACCGCATCCTCGTCGTGGCCGCCAGCACCGATTCCGTCGTCGCCCAGGCGGGTGTCGTGCGCAGGGCCCGTCTCGAGCCGGTCGTCGCGGACTCGGCCGCCTTCGCCCTCATCCGGGCCGCCTGCCAGGGCCGGCTGCCCGCCCAGGAGGAGGCCCGGGCGATCGCCGATCTCGGCGCCGAGCAGTTGACCGTCGTGGTCCACCGAGCCGGCCAGCCGCTGTTCATCCGGACCATCGGCAATCTCGGCGGAGACAACGCGACCGGTGCCATCGCAGAACGGCTCGACGTGGATCCGGACGAGGCCGAGCGGCTCAAGCGGACATCCGGCATGAGCGGGCCGTCGGCGGCCTTCGCGCCGATCGCCGAGTCCAGCGTGTTCGGCGACGTCGGCCCGGGTCCCGTTCCCGCCCTCGAGCCCCGGGTGGGCATCGCCGTCGACATCCTCAATGCCTGGGCCACCACGATCATCGGGGAGATTCGCAACTCGATCGACTACTTCCAGGCTTCGAACCCGTCGACGCCAGTGGCCTCCTTGTCGATCACGGGCCGAGCAGCCGAGCTCGAGGGCCTGCTCGACCGCATCTCGACGCAGATACCGCTGGCGGTGGGCAGGATGGACCCGCTCGCCGGGCTCGCCGCCAGCCGCAGGGTGAGCAGGCACCACGCGCCCGACACCCGGCTGATCGTCGCGGCCGGGCTCGCCATGGGAGCGCAGCGATGAGCAGCACGGCCGACGCCTCCACGCCCGCACCCACGCCGGGCCGCCCTCGCCACAGGGTGCGCAAGGAGAAGAAGAGCCTGCTGCAGATGGACATCGGCTCGCTCGCGCGCAAGGGCTCGGGCGAGGAGGACGAGGTCGAGCATGAGCCGTTCACACCGGTCCTCCCGCATGTCAACCTGCTGCCGAGGTCCGTGCGCGACGCGGTCGCCGTGCGCAAGGTCCGGCGGGCGCTCACTGCGCTCGCGATCGTGCTGGCGGTGGCGACCGCAGGACTGTGGTACGTCCAGGGCAGCCAGATCACCGATGCGGAGGCCAGCCTGGCCCGGGCCCAGGTCCAGGGTGCGGCGCTGCAGACGAAGGTCACCGCACTGGCGCCGGTGAAGGCCTTCTATGCCCAGCTCAACGCGCAGCAGGAGCTGGTCGTCACGGCGATGGCCTCGCAGCCTCAGGCAGCCCGGATCCTGGAGCACCTGGACGCGGCGGCGCGAGCAGCGGGCGGCGGCTCGGATGTCCAGGTCAACGACGTCACGATCCTGTACACGGCCATCCCCAGTGCCGGCGGGGAACTCAACAGCTGCAACAGCCCGGATCCGTTCAACACGGACATCACGATCGGCTGTGCCGCCTTCAGCGCGTCCGCGAAGAACCGGCAGCAGGTGGCCGCCTTCCTCCGTGAGCTGGCGGCGGATCCCTTCTTCGTCGGCCCGTACGTCGACAACTCCTCATTCGATGCCGAGAACGAGGGCGACCCGACGAACCTGTCGTTCGGGGGCTCGACCGGGGTCTCGCTCGAGGGTCTGGTGACTCCGCTCACCGAGAAGCAGATCATCGCCCTGACCAAGCCGCCGGCGCCGACACCCACGCCCTCCCCCACGCCGACCAGGGCCGGGGGCTGACGATGACGCAGGGTCCCGCCCGCACCTGGGCCATCCTCGGCGGCCTCCTCGTCCTGGGCCTCGCCGCGGCGGCCTGGTTCCTCGTACTGTCCCCGCGCATCGCGACCGCGTCCCAGGTGGCGGCACAGGCCCGCCAGGTCGAGACCTCCACCCTCCAGCTGAACCGCCGCTACCGCGACGCGCTCGAGGAGGCGGCGCAGGCGCCGCAGGCAGCCGCCCAGGCGCAGCGGCTCTTCTCCTCCATGCCGCAGGAGGCGGAACTGCCGGACGTGCTCCGCCAGGTCACGGCTGCGGCCGACAGCGCGGGGATCGAGGGCACTCACCTGCAGATCATCAACACGTCCGTCCCCACGCCGGTTGGCGCGAAGGGCAGCGAGATCAACCCCATGACCGCAGTCGCCAAGGGCGCCGGCGTCAACCTCGCGACCATGGCGGTCAGCATCACGGTCGACGGGGACCGTGCCTCGCTTGCGCGGTTCCTGGCCAATCTCGAGAACCTCGATCGAGCCCTGCTGATCTCGAGCACCCACCTGGCCGACACCAGCCCGGGCAACCCGCCCACGCTCCAGGTCGACGGATCGATGTTCGTGCTCCAGTCGGAGTTGCCGGATCTGGTGACCCGCCTCGACGAGTTGCTGGCCAGGGCCGAGGCCACGACCGGGAAGCTGCCCCTGCCTGCCGGGGGTGCTGGCTCGTCCGCGGTGCCCGGCAGCCTGCCCAGCTCCACGCCCGTTGCCCAGCCGACGATCCAGGAGACGGTCGAGCCGAGCAGCGAATCCCGCCTGCCGTCGAGCAGCGCACCGGCCAGTCAGGCCAGCGGCGAGCCGCTCGCCTAGATGCCGGGCAGGCTGGCCAGGAGCCGCTCGCCGTCGGCGGGGCCCAGGCCGTCGGCCAGTGCCCTGCGGATCAGGACGACCGCGGCCGAGAAGCCGTCGGGCAGCCCCGTCAACTGGGAGACCGCATGCGTGGCGAGGTCCCAGCGGACCACCACGGTGAGCAGGGCGGTGTCGCCGGCCGCCCAGGCCGACTCGACCAGGTAGGCCTCCAGCGCGAGGAAGTCGCCTTCGTAGGCGGACCCGATGGCGGCTCCCGTCGCGCCCCGGATCCGGCTCTCCTGGGCCGCCATGTGGGCGTCGCGCGCCTCGACGCGCCGGGCGTGGACGAACTGCGCAGGGGACAGTCCGCCGAGGCGTCGATCCACCGCCCCCTGGAAGTCGGCGGCCCTCGGCGCGGGCAGCAGCTCGAGACCGTCGATCGCCGGCCAGCGGTCGGCGACCTCGCTGGCCAGTGGTGCCTCGAAGGACTGCGCCAGCCGGGCGCGGACGGCGCGGATGAGATCGGCCGCCGTCGCCCCGTCGGGCATGGGCTGCTCCCCGATCCCCGCCAGCGCACCTGCCATCGCGAGACCGGCCTGGTAGAACTGCCGCTGCGGAGCCCGCGGCGCCACGTTGATGCGCTCCCACACCATCGACTCCAGCGTCGAGATGTCGGCTCCCAGGGCGGCCGCCACCGCCGACACCACGTCGGACTCCTCGGCGTGCGCCGCGCAACTGGCCTCGAGGATCCTCGCGTTGCTGAGGAACCAGGCGTAGAACTCCTCGGCCGAGCCCTCGGTCACGCCCACCAAGACTGCCTCCACCGGTCGGCCCGCGCATCTGGCGTCCGCATGCAGGATATCCGTCGGTGGCGCCCTCCGTGCGCCCCACGCTCAGCCCCCGCCGCCGGCTACGCGGCCCAGATGACCAGCCGACGCACGTCGCCCACCGTTCCGCCGCTCGGCGTGACGACGTAGGAGATGATGATCAGGCCGGGTCCCGTGGCATGGACCGCGAGCGTGTGGCTGGTCGAGTTGGAGTCGACCGGGTCGGCCGAGCCCGTGCTGAGAGTCGGCAGCCGCACGCTGGCCGCCTCCTCGTCCGAGAGGACGAGCGGGTAGGTGACCGTCGTGCCGACGACCTGCGCGATCGGGCTTACCTCCCCGATGCGATCGTTGCGCCAGGGGTCGTCCGACAGCTCGAGCATGTAGGGCGGCGTATGGCTCGCGAGGCGGTCGTCGTAGTGGTAGTTCTTGGAGTACCCGCCACTGCTGCCGACGATGCAGCGGTACTTCTGGGCCATGGAGCCATACATGTAGATGTAGCCCTGGCGCCCCGATCCGTAGTACGGATCCTGGGAACCGAAGCAGGTGTCGATCGCCAGCAGGGCGAAGTTCAGGATGGGGGTGGCCGCATTCGCCTGCGTCCAGTCCCTGGCGTACGACGTGTGGTTGCTCTCGTAGGGCCGGTACAGGTAGGCGAACTTGTCCGACACCAGGCCCAGCACCGCTGACGAGCGCGACGCGTCGGGCTTCCCGAGAGTGGTGGACAGTGGCTGGGAGGTCGAGGGTACCGGCGTCAGGGGCGAGGTCCAGTCGGTCAGGTCACCGGTGATGGAGATGTTGTTCGCGCTCGCGATGGTGGTCGAGTACATGTACTGGCCTTGCACGTAGGCATCGCCGTTGCCGCAGTTCGCGAACGGGTACCAGGGCGAGGTCGACCAGGCCCACTCGGACGGGAAGCCCTGCCAGGTCTTCCCCGTGACGTTCGTGAAGAGGGCCGCGTCGAGGGTGTCGTCGGGAATCACGAACGGGAACTGGTTGGTGGTGCCGCTCTTGATCGCGCAGGCCGGATCGGAGCCGACGTCCGAGCGGTTGTTGAGGTCGTAGTCGTTGTCGGGGTCGTCCGTGGTCGTGCGGGGCGTGTTCTGCACGTAGATGACCAGGTCCGTGAACCGGGAGATGTCGACCGTGGCGGTGTGGTGGGGCGGCGTCGCGTCGTACAGCGACGTGCCCGTCGACGTCCCGTCGCACCAGGGGGCCGTCTGCTTGGTGTTCGGGCTCGTGACGTGCATCGAGCCGTCGCTCAGGAACCTGATCCGGGTCGGCCCGGTGTAGACGCAGCCGGCCAGGCTGGCCTGCTTCTTGAGCAGGTCCGCCGATACCGGCAGCGCGAGCCGGGCGTCGTAGCCGGGGTTGCGGTAGGTGTTGTACGTGCCATTCGACGTCGATGCCAGTGGAGTCTCGGACTGGTATGCCGTGGACGACGTCCAGGTCTCGGGCGAGGTCCAGGTGTCATTGCCGTAGCTGCCCGAGATGTACCGGTGCGCCACCGTCGCGGGCGGGCTGTTGACGGGACACCCGACCGTGGCGGGTGGCATGTCCGGGCACGCCGAGGTGATGCTGTTGGCCAGGAACGTGCTCCGCAGGTCCTGGTCGTCAAGACGCCAAACGTCGTTCGTATGCACCGAGCCGATCATGCGCTCCGAGCTGCTGATGTGGGGCCACTGGCAGAAGTTGAGGTTGCGCTGGTTGCCCTGCGGGTAGATCCCCGCCGCGGCGTTGGCGGCCGACGTCGCCTTCGAGACGGCCCCGGACGTCCACCAGTAGCGCGTGCACAGCACGTTGGCCAGCTTCTTGGCCGACTCGTAGCCGCCGCTCGTCGCCCCCTCCGAGTAGGCGCCCGGCTGGTCGGGGGCCGTCGTCTCCAGGTCGCTCATGTAGACGTAGTCGAGGGTCGAGCGCTTGGAGTAGCCCGCCTCGAGCGTCCGCGTGACGCCGCCCTCGCCGCGCGGGGATCGTCCGGTCACATAGACCCGCAGGTCCCCGCCCGCTCCCACCTGGGTGCGATCGATCGAGTACGTGAACTCCGCGTCGGTGTCTCCACCGGGCACCGGGGTCCAGCCGGTGAACGCGGGGTTGCTCGGGTCGTTGACGAGGTAGTAGGGCGTGGCACTGCCGAGGAGGCGGGCCCGGTAGTCGTCCACGCCCGCCTCGGCCGCGGCCAGTGCGGCGTAGGAGTTCTCGCTGCGCGCGGAGGGCTGGATCTGCCGCATCACCGACTGCGTCACCACGAGGGCCAGCCCGATCATGAGCATGCACCAGCCGATGACCAGGATCATCGCCACGCCGTCGTCGCGTCGGACGGACACGCCCGAGTCATCGATCGCCATGGTCCGCTCGCCTGCCCTCGTCCTCGTCATTCCTGGTTCTCCAGCCTGACCTGCTGCGTGACCACGTTGTCCGGCTCCGTCGGATCGCCGATCTGCACGACCACGTACTCGGGCACGTCGACGTCGACCGTCAGCGGCAGCGCGCCGAGGGTCGACGGCGTCACGGCACTCGGCGACGGCAGCGGCACGGTGTCGGGACGACCGGCGTACACGGCCAGGCTCAGCGGACTGCCGTTCGCCGCCGGCACGCGCATGAGCTGACGGGTGAAGGGCTGCGGCAGGGTGCTCGGCGACGGATACCACTCCCAGCCGCCGACCGTCCTCCTCGGCGTCGTGACGGATGCGCAGAGGTTCTTCCACTTCGCCCCGCTCGTCGGCACGGTCGTCACCGCGCAGGGGGACGTGATCTCGGCCCCCGTCGTCGTCGTGACGAACAGCCTCACCAGGTAGGGAACGTCATGCTTGGCGCCCGAGCCCGAGTACGTGTAGAAGCTGATCTCGGTCGGGCTGGCCGCCACGATCGGCCACGTCACGTTCTCGGGGGCGTCGGCGTACCGCAGCTGCCTGGAGATCCACTCCGCGGCGTTCTGCGCGTCGGCCTGCTGGCTCGACCGGGTGCCGATGTCCTTGATCGAGGACAGGCCAGTCAGCACGGCCGCGCCCACCATGATCATGAGGATGCTGAAGACGGCCATCGCCGTCATCAGCTCCAGGACGCTGAAGCCGCCGTCGTCCATGGCACCGTGCCACCGCCGATGTCGATCGACGGGGTGAGGTTCGGCGACTCGGTCGGCGGTCATGGCGTCGGCGTCGGGGTCGGGGTCGGGGTGACCGTGGGCGTCGGAGTCGGTGAGGCCCCGTCGAGATCGGCGAGGGTGAAGTCGACCCTGACGACCTCGTCCGGATCGGCCTGCGGCGGTGCCGCCAGCGGATCCGCCAGGACCTGGGTCTGCCCGGTGGAGGTGAAGCTCCACAGGCCGTACGGCAGGCCCACCTTGAGGATGCCGAGGCTGTTCGTGCTGCCCAGGGCCACCGTGGTGGTGCCGCACGTGCCCGTCACGGCCACGTCCTGCGGCAGTCCGCGGATCTTCACGCGGGCCGCGGGCAGGGTGATGGCGGTGGTGGCCCCGGCCGTCAGGCTTCCGAAGACCTGCGGAGCCGAGCAGGCCGCCCAGGCAGTGACGCCCGCAGTGGTGGGCCACAGGTCCGTGACGGTGACCCCGGCGGTGGCCGCGTTGGTCGACGAGCCCGTGGCATTGACCTGCCAGGTCACCGGCATGGTCGGCGGGTAGGCGTAGGTCGCCTCTCCGGTGCTGAACTGCAGGCTGGCGGCGGCCGCGTACCGCAGCGTGAGCTTGCTGGCCACTCCGGCCTCCACCGGGACCGTTCCCGTGGCGCCCGTGGGCGTGGAGGAGACGAAGCCGGCGCGGGATATCACGATCTGGATCGTCGCCGGGGCGGTCCGGCCGGGGATGAACAGGCAGCCGTCGGAGCCGGTGTAGTAGCTGAAGTTGTTGGCGGAGTGGGAGGCGTCGGTGCCGACGACCCTGACGTCGCTGACAGGTGATCCTCGCTCGTCGATGACGAAGACGACGACCGTGCCGGTGGTCCCCGACGCCGTCGCCGCCTCGGCGAACACGACCGTGTCGAGGGTGACCGGCACGGCCATGCTCCTGCCCTCCACGGCCACGCTGACGCGCATGTAGGCCTGCTGCGGGTCCGATGCGACGCACGCGCTGGCCGTCTGCCCGATACCCACCCAGTTGGCCGTCGTCCTGATCGCGAAGTCCGGGTCGAAGACCTGCGCGAGGTCGGCTCCGGCAGGAGCACCCACCGTGAGGCCCAGGGGTATCCCGGTCGGCCCCACGGACCGCCAGTAGTCGAGCTGGGCGCGGGCGATGTTCGCCGCCACGACGCGGTCGGTGTTCTCCCGGATGGACTTGAGGCCCTGGATCAGGATCGTGACGGTCGCCGTCGACACCAGGACGAAGATCACCATGGCGACCATGACCTCGACGAGCGTGAACCCCGTGTCAGGGGCATGACGGCACACGCGCGCAGCGCGAGGCCTCACCATGGCGCACCCCTGCCCGTCCGAGACCGGTTTCCGAAGAGGTCTTCTCCCCTGTGTTTCGGACCGGACAGCCCGGGACTGATGCCAAACCGGCGCTAGGGGTTCGTCGGCTGGTGCGGCTTGCCCGCGCTGCCGGGCCTGGCCAGCCGGTCGACCGAGACCTGGACCTGCTCGCCCTTGAGCGCCACGACGCGGCGCACGCCGAGGTAGTTGGCCACGTCGGTGCCGATGAACGGCGAGACGTGGGCGACGAGGCCGCAGCCGTTCGTGTGGGCCATCATCGGCACCCCGCCCTTCACCATCGGCCCGAGGTACATCACCACATGCCGGTAGGGGCAGATCTGGCCCTCAGGGCAGGTGTCGTAGAGCACGAGGTCGCCGGGGTGCAGTTCGCTGGGCGGGATGGGCGCGTAGTGCTGGTCGAGCGGCACGCCGTCCCAGGGCACCATGTTGCGGGTCGAAGGCGCCCAGGTCTTGCCTGCCGTGCCGAGCCCGGCACCCTCGGAGTAGGCGCGGGAGACGTAGGACGAGCAGTCGTAGCGCCAGGCATCCATCCGTCCGATGCCCTCGCAGGCGTACGGGGCACCCAGGCGGACAAGGGCCCACTTGATCGCCACGGCCGCCTGCGGGGTCGCCGCATGCCGCACGGCATTGGCGCATAGGGCCTTGATAGCGATGTCGGCCGGGACGGTGCCCTCGAGGACCGACTTCGGGCAGCCGCTCCTGCTGACGACGGTCTGCGGCGCCGCCGCGGCGATGAGCCGCTGCAGTTCCTTCTCGTCGATCTTCAGCTTGCGCTTGGTGTTGGCGATGGCGGCGTTCACCCTGTCGACGCGCGTCGCGTCCTCTGCTTGCCGGATCCGAGCCGCGGCGACGGCCGACTCGACCTCCGTCGAGTGCTCCTGCGCCAGGGCGAAGTCGCCGTTCTCGGTCCCGGTCGCCGTGCGCAGGTAGACGTAGGAGTCGATATTGCGCAGCACGTCGTCGGGCTTGCTGCCCAGCACGCCGAGGATCATGTCGACGTCGGTGGTGCCGGAGATGTAGAGGCCGCGGACGGCGCCCGCGAACTGGCTCTGGGCGTCCGCCAGGCTCGCGTCGGCGCGGCCCGACTCCCGGAAGGCGATCGCCATGTCCCCTGCGGAGTCCCGCAAGGTGCCACGGGCATCCGCGAGGTCGGGCTGCAGCGACTTCAGCGTGCTCCTGCCCTTCTGGATCGCCTTCCACACGTTGCTGTAGTTGTCGACGAAGTTGGGATCCAGGGGCGGCAGGGCGTCGCTGGTCGAGATCGGGCTCGGCTCGCTGTCCGACTGCGGCTTCTCGCCCGGCAGGTTCCCGCCGCCGGCCTGCTCGGGTCCGCTGGGTCCGCTGGGTGCGGCGGGGGCGGCGGACGGCAGCGATCCGCCACCCTCCTGGAGCGGCCCGGAGGGGGAGGTCGTCGAGCTGTCGTCGGCCCGAGCATCCCCGACGTGCGCCCCACCCGCGGCCAGCGCAAGGGACAGCACGGCGAGCGCGGCAACGGCGGGTAGGACGCGTCCGGCGGCGTGCCGCAGCCACCCACCCTTCCGTCGCATGCGACCCATTATCCCCGCATCTGCCATTCATCGTTGACGCCGCCGCGAGGGATACCATCAAGCATGACCCGCACGGGCGGCGATCGGTCCGTCGTTGGTGCCGTCGCGCGCGCGTACGGCGCCTGGCTGCATCCGGTTTCCGCCTTCCGCCCTCGCAGCGCGCCGGAGCTCGAACTGCAGTTCCGCGTGGGCGTGGTCGGGCTGTTCTGCACCATCAGCGGAGTGCTCGCCCTGGCGCTGTCCGTGTGGTGGATCGCGACCGGGGCGAACGCACCCGGGGGTGGAGTCGAGGCCCAGCCGGTGACCCTCCAGGCGGCACTCGTCCTCGTCATCATCAGCGTCTTCGTCCCGCAGGCGGTGTTCCGCGCGCGCAACGCCGCGATGACCAGGCAGGTGCTCAGCAACCCGTCGTTCCCGATCAGGCCCTGGCGGACCACGACGATCACCTTCGACGCGGTGCTGGTGGGCGCACTGCTCGCGGGCATCTACTACGACGCCGCCCTCACACTCGCCTTCTTCGGCCTCGCGTTCACGGTCCGGGTGGTGTTCCAGAGCCGGCGCGCCGCCCCTGACGATCCGAACGCGCGCTTCCACAACGTCCTGCTGTCCTGGACGAGCGCGGCCACGGGCGCAGCGGCCTTCCTCATCGTCAAGCCGCTGTCCGCGGCCGTGTCCGATCAGGGCTCCATCATGCCGCTCATCTTCGCGGGGCTCATCGCGATGTACCTCGGACTGGGCTTCAACGCCGTCGAGCGATGGATCAACTCCGACCACACGAAGTGGGCCTTCGCCCGCGACGCCGTCGACCTCCGACGCATCATCGTCGCCCTCGTCAGCGCCCTGATCGCCTGGCTCGTCGCCTACGTCGGCCACGGTGTCGGCACGGTGTACCGGGGCGACCCTGTCGTGTCGGGCTCGCTCGCCGGACTGGGCGTCTTCCTCGCCTCGTGGCTGATCCTGTGGTTCATCTCGATCCGCATGTGGCGGCGCGACGCCCAGCGCACGCTCGACCTATGGTCCGCCCACCAGGCGGAGATCGTCACGCGTCTCACCGACGGCTCGCTGAGCCCTGAGCTCGCCGCGCGTGCCGCGCTGCCGATCACCACGCGCATCGCCGTCTCCATCTTCGGGGCCACGCGGGCCATGGCCATCCTCGACGACGGCCGGGGCCACATCACGAGCAACCTGGTGGCCGTCGACGCGTATGACAACACCCCGCCCCCGGAGCCGCGCACCCTGGCGGCGCTGCCGAACCTGCGGATGCCGCTCTACAGCGTGCCCGGCCACCCCAACACCAGCAGTGTCACCGTCGCCGGCTGGCTCTGGATGGGCTGGTTCATGACCCGCTCTCGCGGGCTCGTCACGGCGTTCACCGAGCTTGCCACGTCGGCGCTGCTCACGCCCGTCATCGCCGCGGACGATGACCGCACCACGACGGCCTTCGATGCCATGTTCGACGGCATCAGCCGCTGGCCGACCCTTGCCGCCTTCGAGGAGGCCGTCGACCGCATGCGCCAGCGGGCGGACCAGAGCCCGCACACCGACTCGCTGCTCGTCGCGGTGTACGCGATCGACGAGTTCGGGGCACTCGCCGGCGGACGGTTCGAGCAGGCGGCCATCGCGCAGGTGATGCGACTGTGCCTGGGCCACCAGGACTTCGCCGGTCACGACCTCTTCGTCGCGTACGAGGCGCCCGGGCGGATCTGGGTCGCGCTCGGCGGCGGCCCGATCATTCGCACCGGCGTCGGGCTCCTGCGCGACCTCCAGCAGTTCATCAACGACCACGGCGCCGTCCCGTCGGCCAGACTGGATGTCGACATCCACGTCAGCGTCTCGTTCGGCTACGCGGCGCACCAGGTCGACGAGTTCACCTGCGCCGGGCTCATGTGCGCGGCGTTGAACCGGCTGGCCGCTGACCAGGGCACGCGCAGCCCGTTCGCAATCGACGATCTGCTCGGCATCGACATCCGGCCCGAGGACATCATCGGCGAGTCTGACGTCCCGGTGACCGCCATCGACGTCTTCGAGATGCTCAACGTCGACCACCATGCGCCGACGAGCCACCCGTTCAGCACGCGGTTCGTCCCGATCCTGGAGATCGACACAGGGCGGGCGGAGGCGCTCTGGGCCCAGGTGGGGTGGCAGCGGTCCGTCGGCAGCCTCGACCTGCGCGAGCCCGCGAACTTCCTTTCGCTCGTCAATCGCCAGCCGAGCCTGGCCGCCGAGGCGACGCGAGTCATCCTCGACAGGCTCAAGGCGGTCTTCGCGGAGGCCGACGCCCTGGACCGCCGGGAGCTTGCGATCCTCGTGTCGCTGCCCTCGATCCTGCTCCGCCCCGACTCGGGCGAGCTCGCGCTGCCCAACCTCATGTCGCCCTTCCTCGACCATCGAGAGTGCGCGCGCACGGTCGTCCTCGTCGACACGGTGCCGGCGGGCGGCGGCCAAGCCCTTCGCCTGCTCTCGGACCGCGGGATGCACATCGCGGTCACCGCGGCTGCGGCCGCCGGCGCCGACCCCACGGACCTGTACGGCTGGCGGCGGTGGGCGGTCATCTTCCCCCCGCAGGTGGTGCAGGGTCCGGGCGGCATCGACGGCCTGACCATCCAGCAGACGGCGTCGGCCATCGCCGGACGCGAGACCCGCCTGATCGCCATGGCCGATGCCTGGGTCGAGCCCCGCGAGCTCGCCGAGCACAACATCCACCTGACGATGGACCCGAACGACGTGCACGCGTCGGTACGCGAGTCGGTCCACGCCGGTCACCGCTTCGAGACCTGAACGCGTACCGGCGCGGAACGGTCCGACGGGCCCGCCGGGTGCCTTCGCACCTCGCGAGCCCGTCGCACGCTCCCTCGTGACCGGCTGGACCTGCCCCTCAATCGGCCCATCGGCGCGCCGGCCGGATGTCCAGGACCGGCTGGCGATCGTCTCCCCGCCTCTGACGGTAGGCCGGTTCGGTGGGGCAAGACCGCTCAGCCGGAGGTATATGCGGATATATCTGGCGTCGCTCCCGGGCCGTGCCCAGTCCTTCGAACAGGATTATCGACGCGGTTGGCCCTAGGCTCGTGACGGAGGGAGGCGGGAAGGCATGGAGCCCGATCGGACGACGTCCCTGGTCGTGTTCCTGCGCTTCCTGAGCGGCAATCCCGACGGTGACTCGGCCGCCCGCGCGATGGTGCGGGGGGCGCTGACTCCCGTCGATGTCATTGCTGGCGAGATCTACGCCAGTGCCCAGCCGAGCCTGCTCGAACTGGTCGGCAACTGCGGCTTCGAGGACGCCGAGGCCGGCACGTACCGGAGCCTGCCCACGAGCATGCCGCTGCCGGTGTGCGACGCGTACACCTCGCTGCGACCCATCGACCTGAGCGTCGAGGAACTGCTCACCCGTTACCCGCTGCTGGCGTCCGACCCCGCCCTCGCCGACGGCACGTCCATCGCCTCGAGCAGCGGCCACATCGTCTGCGTCCCCATCGTCTACGCCGGCGTGGCCATCGGCGCGATCACGCTCCTGCAACGCACGGCGACCCGATGGGCTGCCGACGACTGGCAGTACCTGGAGGGCGTCACGTGCGCCGTCGGCATGTGGATGAACAACGACCGCGACATCCTGGTCGACCACTGGCGCCGCGCCTCTCCCGTGCCCACCCGAGAGGTGCGGATCAGCGAACGGCAGCGACAGATCCTGGAGCTGGTGGCGTTCGATCACACGAACGGCGAGATCGCGCGCGAGATCGGCTACTCGATCCCGACCATCAAGAAGGACCTGCAGCAGATCATGCGGATGCTGGGCACGGCGGACCGTCGGAGCACGGCCGGCCGCGCCCGCGAGATCGGCCTGCTGCCCGAGCGCCGCCGCACCGAATAGCCCGCCAGCGCAGCCTCCCGACCGCCCACCGACCGCTCACCCCACCCCCCACCCCACCCCCAGCCGTTTGTCCCGGATGCCGGGACAAACGGCAACCGACCGCTCCATATCGGCCGCAATCCGTCAGCTGTCCCGGCATCCGGGACAAACGGCTGGGGGCGAGCGACTGGGGGCGAGCGGTCGGTGGCGGGGGGAGGCTTCCGGCCGTTGGTACGTTGGTGCCTCGCCGACCCGAGGAGGCACGCCGTGGCTTCACACCGCGTGGCCGTCCTGGGCCTGGGCTACGTCGGCCTCCCGCTCGTGCGTGCCTGCGTCGCGGCCGGGCACGACGTCGTCGGCTTCGACGTCGACGAGGCGACCGTCTCCTCGCTCGCCGCCGGCCGTTCGCACGTCGGCGACGTCAGCGACGACGAGCTCCAGGACTGGCTGAGCCGGTCGTTCGCGCCGACGGCCTCCGTGGACGACCTGTCCAACGCCGACGTCTTCGTCATCTGCGTCCCGACTCCGCTGTCCGCCGACGGAGGTCCCGACCTCGCCTTCGTGGAGTCCGCCGCGGGCACCATCGCCCGCGTGCTGCGGCCGGGCTGCCTGGTCGTCCTGGAGTCGACGACCTATCCGGGCACGACCGAGGAGGTCGTGCGACCCATCCTCGAGCGCGGCGGACTCGTCGCCGGCGCGGACTTCGCACTCGCCTTCAGTCCCGAGCGGATCGACCCCGGCAACCGCTCGTACACGCTGGAGTCCACGCCGAAGGTGGTCGGCGGACTGACGCCGGAGTGCGCCCGCGCCGCGTCCGCCTTCTACTCCGGCTTCGTCGCCAGTGTCGTGGTCGCGCGCGGTCTGCGTGAGGCGGAGATGACCAAGTTGCTCGAGAACACCTACCGGCACGTCAATATCGCCCTGGTCAACGAGATGGCGCGCTTCTGCAACGAGCTCGGCATCGACATCTGGAACGTCATCGACTGTGCAGGGACAAAGCCCTTCGGCTTCGAGTCCTTCCGTCCGGGCCCGGGCGTCGGCGGGCACTGCATCCCGATCGACCCGAGCTACCTGTCGCACCGGGTCCGTTCCGAGCTCGGCTACGCGTTCCGATTCGTCGAGCTGGCCGAGGAGATCAACGCGGCCATGCCGGACTACGTCGTCGAGCGCGTGCAGCGGATCCTCGCCGCGGATGGCCTGCCGATGGCCGGCGCACGGATCCTCGTCCTCGGCGTCACGTACAAGCGCGACATCGCCGACCTGCGTCAGACGCCTGCCTCGCCCGTCGTGGCGGGGCTGCGCCGGCTCGGCGCGCTCGTGTCCTTCCACGACCCGTACGTCGCGCAGTGGGCCGTGGACGCGGTGCCGGTGCCGAGGGTGGCCGACGTGGCCCAGGGATCGGCATCGGCGGACTGCGTCATCCTCCTGCAGGACCACGCGGAGTACGTGGAGCACCCGGAGCGCATCCGGGCGGCGCGCCTCTTCGACACCCGCGGCGCCTTGCGGGACCACTCCCCCGCAGGGGGCTCCGAGGGAGCCGGGGTCGAGGCGCCCAGCAGCTCAATGGTCCGATGGTGCCTGTAGGCCACCAGGGTCGGACGGCAGCACGTAGCGCAGCTCGTCGAGCTGCCGGCCACCGATGTCGACCACCTTGGTCGCGTCATCCGGCCGGAACCCGATGCGCTCGTAGAACCGTCGGCCGCGCTCGTTGCCGGTGAGGACCCACAGGACCAGGCCCGGCGCCCGACGTGGCACGGCGGCCTGCGCGGCCCGGATCAGGCTCGTGCCCTCCCCCCGGCCCCACGCTCCGGGCGACACGTAGATGGCGTACACCTCGACGAACCCGCGTCCCGCGATGTCCTCGTCGCGCGCCGGCCCCGTCGAGACGAAGCCGACCACGTTGTCCTGACCGGTCACCGCCACCAGGGTCGAGCCGCGCGCTGGCGACGAGTCCGCGAGCAGGCCCTCCCACCGCTGGAGTCGCTCCTCCCAGCGCAGGGCGTCCAGGAAGGAGTCGGGCACCAGGCCCCGGTAGGCGGCCTGCCACGACTGCACGTGCACGCGGGCGATGCTCTCGGCATCCCGCACCACGGCGGGGCGGACGCTGGACGGCACGTGACTCATGCTGCCAGCCCAACCGGTGGGACAGATGACGAAATGCCGGTGATTCGAGGGCGAAAACGACCGGTTGTCCCGGGATCCGGGACAAACGGCAAAGGGTGGGGGCGGGTGCGGGTGCGGGTACGAGCGCTGGCGCTGGTGCTGGCTCGGGTGCTGGTGCGTCGACGGTGACCGGGCCGGGGCCGCAGCGATCAGGCGGACTTCTCGCGGCGCTCGCGGCGGGGCGCCTCGCGCGGCACGAGGGTCGGATTGACGTTGTCGCGGACGACATCCCCGCTGATGACGACCTTGGCGATGTCGGAGCGGCTGGGCACGTCGTACATCACGTTCAGCAGCACCTCCTCGAGGATCGCCCGCAGCCCGCGGGCGCCGGTGCCGCGCAGCAGGGCCGCCTCGGCGATCTCGTCGAGGGCGTCGGTATCGAACTCCAGCTCCACGCCGTCGAGCTCGAAGAGTCGCTGGTACTGCTTGACCAGCGCGTTGCGCGGCTCGGTCAGCACCGCGACGAGGGCGTCGCGGTCGAGCTTGCTCACGGTGGTGAAGACGGGCAGCCGGCCGACGAACTCCGGGATCATTCCGAACTTCAGCAGGTCCTCGGGCATCACGTGGCTGAAGATGTCGTCGGGGTTGGTGTCCTCGTTGACCCGCTCGCCGTCGACGATGTCGAACGTGAAGCCGAGTCGCTTCTGGCCCAGCCGCTGCTCGACGATCGTGTCGAGGCCGGCGAACGCCCCGCCGACGATGAACAGCACGTTGGTGGTGTCGATCTGGATGAACTCCTGGTGCGGGTGCTTGCGGCCGCCCTGCGGCGGCACCGAGGCCGTGGTGCCCTCGAGGATCTTCAGCAGCGCCTGCTGCACGCCCTCGCCGGATACGTCGCGGGTGATGGAGGGGTTCTCGCTCTTGCGCGCGACCTTGTCGATCTCGTCGATGTAGATGATCCCGGTCTCGGCTCGCTTGACGTCGTAGTCGGCGGCCTGGATCAGCTTGAGCAGGATGTTCTCGACGTCCTCGCCGACGTAGCCGGCCTCCGTCAGCGCCGTGGCGTCCGCGATGGCGAACGGCACGTTGAGCATGCGGGCCAGGGTCTGGGCAAGGTAGGTCTTGCCGCAGCCGGTGGGGCCGAGCAGCAGGATGTTGGACTTGGCCGAGCTCGACCCGCTCGTCCTTCGGACGCTCAGGCGCGGAGGCCTCGGCCTGCACGCGCTTGTAGTGGTTGTAGACCGCGACCGCCAGCGCCTTCTTGGCGGTGTCCTGGCCGATGACGTACTGGTCGAGGAACTCGAAGATCTCCCGCGGCTTGGGCAGCTCGCCCCAGCCGGACTCGGAGGCCTCGGAGAGCTCCTCCTCGATGATCTCGTTGCACAGGTCGATGCACTCGTCGCAGATGTAGACGCCGGGGCCGGCGATGAGCTTCTTGACCTGCTTCTGGCTCTTCCCGCAGAAGGAGCACTTGAGCAGGTCGCCGCTCTCGCCGATGCGTGCCACGCGCGTGCTCCCTTTCGCGCCCGAGGGCGCTGTCCTCGCGTTGAAGCCAGCCTTCGGCGCTGATACGTCCGACCGTACCTTGGGAGTCGAGCCAATTGCAGCCCCACGGCACGCCGGGAGGTGACAGTAATCGGCCAATGGCCAGTCATCGGGCGCCGAGCCGTATCCGGGCCGGTCAGGTGCCACGACTTGAGGGAGCCGTGCTTCGATAGCCTGCGCGCGGGAGGAAGGGAACCCATGGACGACGGCACAGGCAACGCGATCGCGGCAGGGCTCGTGCACTTCGCGCAGGATCGTCCAGGCCGCAGGGCCGTCTGGTCCGATCAGCGGACCCTCACCTTCGCCGAGCTGGATGCCCTTGCCGGCACCCTCGCCCGCACGCTGCTCGAGCACTTCCCGGTCGGTGCCCCCGGACCCACCCCGCTGCTGCCGCTCCTCGTCGGCTACGACGTGGAGTCCGTCGTCGCGATCCATGCCGCCACCCGGGCCGGCCTCGCGCACGTCCCGATCGATGCAGGCTCACCGCCCGCCGTGGTGCGCGACCTCCTGCCCCGGCTCGGCCACCCGGGAGCGGCCGTCATCACCCGCCCCGAGCAGACCGCCCTGCTGCCGGACGGCGTCGTACCGCTGCTGGTGCCGACAGCGCCGGGCCCGACGGTCGGGCCGCAGCAGATCACGAGGAGCGACGTCGGGTTCGTCGGCTTCACGTCCGGGTCGACCGGTCGACCCAAGGGCGTGGCGGTGTCCTGGGACACCATCTGGTCGAACAACAGGGACATCCTGCTGGATCCGGACGAGCCCGACCCTGCCCCCGCCGCGCTGATGACCCCCGTCAGCTACGCCTTCGGGTACATCCGGACGTTGGTGCCATCCCTCGGCTGTCCCGTGTCCATCATCGAGCCGCTGACGCTCACCCCGGCCGACTTCCTCGAGCGCTTCGACCGCGACCGCATCCGGGTCATCCTGGCGGTGCCCTCGCTGATCACCAGCCTCGCAAGCCGTTGGCCGGCTGGCCGGCGGCTGCAGCACGTCGAGCAGCTCATGACGTTCGGCGAGCCGCTCGCCTGGGAGCACGTGCCCCTCCTTCGGTCGATGCTGCCGGACGGCGCGACCATCGTGAACAGGTACGGCAGTACCGAGGCGTTCGCGGCCGCCCAATTCGTCGTCGACTCCGGCATGCCACTGGGTACCGGCCCGTTGCCCCTGGGTCGGCCACTGCGCGGCGTGGAGATGCGGCTCGAGCCGGTGGACCCGCAGGATCCGCAAGGGCCGCGGGAGATCATCATCGCCGGCACGCACATGGCGGATGGCTACCTCGATGATCCCGAGCAGACGGCTGCCCGTTTCGGAGTGGACGCACGGGGCAGGCGGTTCACCCGCAGCGGCGACATCGCCACCATCGACGTCGACGGCCTGTACTACCGCGTCGGCCGCGTCGACGACATGGTGAAGATCCGCGGCAGGCTGGTGGAGCCGTCGCAGCCCCAGCAGGTACTGCTCGACATGCCGGGAGTGCGGGGCGTGGTCGTCCTGCCGCAGGCCGCGCCTGATGGCACGCCCCGTCTCGTGGCCCACCTGGAGCTCGAGCCGGGATCGGCGCTGACACCCGCCGGCATCCGCACCGCCCTGGGTGAGGCGGTGGCACCGCACCTGGTCCCCCAGGTGCTGGTCCGGCACGATCGCCTGCCACTGAACGACGTGGGCAAGATCGACAGGGCGACGCTGCTGGCGACGCAGCCCGTGCCCTGGCGGTCGGCGGCGCCGCGCCCGCCGGCGGACGAGTTCGAGCGGTTCGCCATGGGCGCCGCCGGCACCGTCCTGGGCACGCACGACGTGCACCCGGACGACGACCTGTGGGAGCTCGGCCTGGACTCCCTGGGCGCCGTCGAGCTCACCGTGATCCTGGAGGGTGCGGGCTGGGCGCACCTGGAGCCCGCGATGCTCATGGACCAGCGCTCCCCCGCGGCCCTGGCCCGACTGCGCGAGGACACCCCGGAGCCCAGCGAGATCGTCTGGCTCAATCGCACCGGCACGAAGGGGCCGCTGTTCTGCATCCCCGGCGGCGGGGGCACGGCCATGGCCTACCGCTGGGTTGCCGCAGCCCTCGGGGCCGACCAGCCGCTCGTGGTCATCGAGCAGCGCGGACTGCACTCCCCCGGTCGACCCGACCGCACCGTCGAGCAGGCCGCCGCCCGCGCCCTCGCCCACATCGAGCAGTATCTCGGGCAGAGGGCAACGGCCGTCGACGACGGCGAACCGGTCACGGTCGTCGGCTACTCCGCGGGCGGCGTCGTGGCGTACGAGATCGCCGCCCGTCTCGAGCGCCTGGGCCGAACCGTGCGCCTGCTGCTCATCGATGCCCCGGGCGGATGCACGCGCGACGGCGCGGCCCCGCCCGGTGGCGCCATGGTCATCGCGCAGGGTCCTGGCCAGGCCGCCAGGCGCGCCGCCCTGCGGACCTGGCTGAACGTCTTCCCGGCCAGCACCGTGCCCCGCGAGCAGCGCTATCGCGCGTACTTCCTGCTCAGTGGCCGAGCGCTGCGACGCTACTCCCCGCCGGCAGCGTCCTTCCCCGTCACGATGTTCCACCCCGGCGACTCGTCCATGCTCGCGCAATGGCAGGGCGTCGCCGACCGCATGCAGCCGGTGCACATGCCCGGCAACCACTACTCGATGCTCGAGCCCCCGCACGCCGCGACCCTGGCGCAGGCCATGCAGGAAGCCCTCAGCCCCTGACCCGCCGGGTCGTATCGGCGGTGGCAGTCATCGCAGGCGCCGGCGGATCAGGTCGACTGCCTCCCTCGCGACCTTCCCGGCCAGCTCGACCGGCCCGTCGCCGGGCGCCACCCGCTCGGGCGGGAGCAGGGCATCAGTCACGGCCATCGCGAGCGCCGCGCGGCCGCCGGCGAACCGAGCCGAGTCGCGGTAGATCCCGACGAGCTCCGGCAGCGCCACGTCGTCGTCGAACCAGATCCGGCGCACCGAGGAGTGCGCCCACTGGCCGCGCACGTGCCCGATCCCCACGCCGGCGGCCGGCAGGAACGGAGCCATCCGGTTCGCGGGCATCGCCCCGAGCAGCTCGTCGCAGAAGGCCACCGACTCCGCCACCAGCCGGCGCAGCCGCCAGCTCGCCCCCACGACGGGCGCGACGTCGGGCCTGCGCACCAGGCGGACGATGTCGGCCAGTCCCCGCAGCCGCGCGTAGCGGTCGACCGCCGCGTGGTAGCAGGCCGCCGCGAGGGCGTCGGACGGGCACAGCGTCGGTACCTCGACGCCGATGAGCGAGACCGGCACGGCACGCGCGAGCAGGTCGGACGTGGCCGGCATCGGGTGGTCGTGCCAGCCGATCCGCCAGTGCAGGTCGACGCATGACGTGCTCGACGCGTACGTCCGCTCACGCCGCATTCGCAGGTACCGCGACCATGCCCGCCCCGGCTCTCCCAGCGGTTCGCCGGTCCACCCCGACCGCAGCAGGGCGTCATGCACGGCGGGCAGGTCGGCCGGATCGACGAGCAGGTCGATGTCGCCACCGGTCCGTGCCGTCAGGGTGCCGGTCGTCTGCGCACTCAGGGCGACGCCCTTCATGAGGGCGACGCGCACGCCCGCGGCCCGGACCGCGGACACCGCGCGGGTCGCCTCCCTCGCCAGATCGAGGCTCCTGACGGCGTCGCTGACGGCAAGGGCCCTCAGGTCCCGGCGGATGCCCGTCGGCGCGCCGACGGCATCGGCCTGAGCGGTCAGGAGTGGCGCGATCCGGTGCGCGCGAACGGCGTGGACGAAGGCCCGGGGGTCGACCGCCGACCAGTCGGGGCCGGGCTGCGGGGAGGCATCCGCCTCGGCGGCGAGGGCGCAGCGGGCGGCGCTCGACATGTCGGCCACGGCCGCGGCCGACAGCGGCCACTCCTCGACCGGGCGGCCGGGCTCCCGGCCCGCTCCCGGCGCCGCCCCAGTGGCCATTGGCCCATCGTAGGCACCGCATCAGGTCCGCACGGCTCGCGTCGCACGACCGGCCTCCGCCGACCCCACGGTCATCGGCACGCGATCGATAGTCAGGACAGTCGACCGGCGAACGGCCTAGGGTTCACCCGATGAGCGGGATCCTGGGCAGGGTGCGGTTCGACGGCTCCTCGCCTGCCGACATCTCCCCCATGATCGGCGCGATGAGGTCGTGGGCGCCGGACGGGATCGACTCGGGCTCGGAGCGGGGCGCGGCCTTTGCCCGGATGCTGCTGCATGCGACGCCCGAGGACGCGAACTCCCGGATGCCGGCGACGTGGCCCGAGCGCAACGTGCTCTTCACCGCCGAGGGCCGGCTCGACAACCGCGACGACATCATCCGCCTCCTCGGACTCACCGCCCCCGAGGCCAGGCTCGTCGCCGACTGCGGGCTCATGCTCCGTGCCTACCAGGCGTGGGGTGAGGAGTGCGCCCCTCGCCTGCTCGGCGACTGGTCCATGGCTGCCTGGTCGGCGAGCGAGCGCCGCCTCTTCCTGGCCCGGGACCAGCACGGCAACACCGCGCTGTACCTGTACCGCGACCCGGCGACTGGCGACGTGGCCTTCGCCTCGGATCCCCGGGCCCTGCACGCCGCCGGCGCCCCGCGCCGGCTCAACGAGCTGTTCCTCGCGCAGCTGCTCGTCTCCTGGGCCTCCTATCACGGGCCGCAGACCATCGACCTGGACATCCAGCGGCTGCCGCCCGCGCACACGTGCGTCGTCACCGCGGACGGCATCGCGCTGCGTCGCTACTGGTTTCCCGAGTCGGTGGCCGGGATCCGGCTGGGATCCACGGACGAATACGCCGAGGGACTGCTGGCCGTGTACGACGAGGCGGTCCGGGCTCGCTGCCGCAGCGCCCGCCCGGTGGGCATCACGCTCAGTGGCGGGCTGGACTCCGGATCCGTCGCGGTCCTCGCCGCCCGCGCCCTGCGCGAGCGCGGTGCCGGCCTCCACGCCTACACGCACGTGCCGGTCTCCGACACCACCGCCACGGCCGGACGAGGAGGCTTCGGCGACGAGACGAGGCTGGCCGGCTCGACTGCCGCGTTCGCCGGGATCACCGACCACCGGCTGCTCGACTCCGCGACGGTATCGCCCATCGACGGGATCGAGCGCGCGCTGGCGGTGCTCGGCCAGCCCGCCCACGCCGCCAGCAATGCGTTCTGGCTCCACGACATCCTGGCCACCGCCCGGGCCGACGGCATGGGGACGCTGCTCACCGGCCAGGGCGGCAATGCCACGGTGAGCTGGACCGGCAGGCCGGACATGTGGACGTTCGCCGGCCGCATCCGCCGGTCGGGACTGCGGGCTGGCATCGGCTACCTGCTCCCGGCGGGCGTCCAGCGGCACCGGATGCGGTCGCGGATGCTGTCGTCGCGGTGGTCGCACACGTCGATCAACCCCGACTTCGCCGACCGGATCCACCTGGCGGACCGCTGCTCGGCAACGATCGGCCGGGAGGGCGCGCATCCCGAAGGTGCGGGCGAGCACCCTGCGACTGCGCGCCGCCATCACCCAGCCGGGCGCGTCGCGGGTGGGCGACCTGTGGGCGCTGCAGGGCGGCCATGAGCACCTCGAGATCCGCGATCCCACGACCGATGCCCGCGTGATCGAGTACTCCTTCGCCGTCCCCGACGAGGTCTTCCATGGTCCGGCGGGATCGGATCGCGAACTGCTCCGACATGCGATGAGGGGCCTCATGCCGGACGACGTCCGGTGCAACCAGGACCGCGGGCGGCAGTCGGCGGATCTCGCCGCGCGCCTGATCGCCAGTGCGCCGCAGGTCGACCGCGTGCTCGCCGGCCTCGCCGCAGGCCCGGCGCCGCAGTACCTCGATCTCGCCCGGATGCAGCAAGCGTGGGACGAGGCACGCGGAACGCCGGACCCGCTCACGACCCATCGGGCGGGATCGATCCTGCTGCGCGGCATGATGGCCGGACTATGGATCAACCGGACGTACGGATGAGCCCGCCTGCCACTCATCGGGCATTCGGCCTCACGTGGCATGTGCCCTTCGACTTCCCGGCCTTCAACACCGTCGACGCGGACGGCTCCGACGCCCCGGCGGATGTGGAGGTCGTGGAGGCGGAGGTTCCCCCTGTCTCGGCGCAGGCCCAGTGGGCCGGGCCGCTGCGAGCGGTGGAGAACCGCTGCGTGACGTACGGGATGCCGGACGCCGCGCGCATGCTCATCTCCGACGGAGATCGCATCGCCTTCCAGCGGCACCCGGGTGGTTCGGACGAGGCGTTCAGACTGGCGCTGATGGGACCGGCGTCCGCCCTCGTGCTGCACCAGCGTGGCGCCCTGCCCCTGCATGGCAGCGGCATCGTCACCGAACGCGGGGCGATCCTCATCCTCGGCCATTCAGGTGCCGGCAAGTCGACCACGCTGGGCGCCTTCATGGACCGCGGCTACGCCGTCCTGTGCGATGACCTCGCCGCCGTCGCCCTGACCGCGGAGGGCCGCGCGGTGGTCTTCCCCGGCACACGGGTGCTCAAGGTGTGGGCCGACTCGGCCGCGTCCCTGGGATGGCGGACGGACGGACTGCCTCGCGTGCGGACCGAGCTGGAGAAGTACCTCGTCCCGCTGTCGGGGCAGTCGCCCGATCCCGTCCCCATCGCCGCCATCTACCAGCTCTCGACGCACAACGGCCGTGAGGTCCAGATGCGCCCCCGGGAGCGCGCCGCGAAGTTCAATGCGCTGCTCGACCACACCTGGCAGAAGATGACCGTCAAGCGCATGGGACTGCACATGGAGCACTTCCAGCACGTCGTGGCGATCGCGAACCAGGTGCCGGTCATCCAGGTCCTGCGACCGGACGGCGTGCCGATCGACCGGAGCGATCTGGTCGAGCGCATCGAGGCGGACTTCACGTCATGAGCCACCTGGTGTGGCTCGCGTCGTACCCGAAGTCGGGGAACACGTGGATGCGCGCGTTCCTGACGGCCTACCTCGCCGGGCCCGACTCGCAGGTCGACCTCGACGGCCTCGATGCCAGCCTGCATGCCGCCAGCCGCCAGCTGTTCGACCGGGTGGTGGGATTCGGGTCCGCCGACCTGACGACGACCGAGATCGACGACCTGCGCCCCGAGGTCTACCGGGCGTTCGATCGCGAGGCGACCGGGCCGCTGTTCATCAAGGTGCACGAGGCCTGGCGACGCACCGCCGGCGGCGCGGCCGTCTTCCCGCCCGACGCGACGCGCATCGCGGTCGTCATCGTCCGCAATCCGCTGGCGATCGTCCCCTCGCTGGCCCATCACTACTCGCTCACGATCGACGAGGCCATCGCGCGCATGAGCGACGCCACGTTCACCCTCGCCTCGCAGGCGGGTCGCCTCGTGAACCAGCTTCCCCAGCCGATCGGCACGTGGAGCGAGCAGGTGTCGAGCTGGCTCGACCAGGCCGAGATGCCCGTCCATCTCGTGCGGTACGAGGAGCTTCGATCCGCTCCTCAGGAGCAGTTCAGTGCGGTGCTCACGGCGTGCGGCATCGCCCCCGAGCCCGGCCAGGTCGCCAGCGCCCTCGAGCGCACGAGCTTCGAGCGGCTGCAGGGGGCCGAGCGCGAGTCCGGATTCCGGGAGCGGCCGGCGGGCGCGCGGGCCTTCTTCCGGCAGGGACGCGCGGACGGCTGGCGTGCGGAGCTCACGGCGGAGCAGGCGCGCCTGGTGATCCGCGATCACCGCGAGGTCATGCGGCGACTGGGCTACGCTCCGGCCATGGATGACATCAAGGAAGCCTGGCAGACCCCGGCCTTCACGGAACTCGATGTGAGCATCGACACCGCAGCGGTCAAGACCGGCTCCGGTGGCGACGCCACCGGCGTCACTCCGGTCTAGCGACCATTCCCCCACCGCCGCTGATCGCGCTGGTCTCGGCGCACAGCAGCCTGCTCGACCGTCTCCCCGAGGTGCTCCACGACCCGGGGAGCAGGGTGATGTATGTCGGCTGCCCGACGGACGTCCTGCACCGCAGCGACTTCGTCGACCTGAGCGTGCCGATCGGCTCTCACGACCAGTGCGGACGGTTCGTCCAGGGGCTCGTCGCCCATCCCGGGGTCGTCGCCACCCTGCCCGACTGGATCGTCTGGGGCGACGACATGGACCTCATCCGATTGGCCCGCAGTCCGCTGCCCATCGCCGAGAGGCTGCGGATCCTGCCGGCCCGGTCGGCACCCGGCCTGGCGATCCTCGGCTCGAAGACCGGACTCGTGGAACTCGCCGCCGAGCTCGGGCTGCCGCAGCCTCGCAGCGTCGTCGTGCGCACTCAGGCCGATCTCGCGCTTCGCCTTGCGCAATGGCGGCCGCCCTTCTTCGTGAAGGGGGAACGCGGCGGCGGCGGCGCGCGGCTCCTGCGGGTCTCGCACGCGGACCAGGTCGGCCCGGGGCTGGTCCCGGACGCGTGGTTCCCCGTGCTGCTCCAGGAGGTGGCCCCCGGTACCGAGATCGCCATCGAGGCGCTCTTCGGCCACGGCAGGCTGCTCGCGTGGGTGCACTCGACCGCCTGCTCGACCGAGGGGCCGTTCGGCCGGCACACTGCGCGGGAGTTCAGCGACCCGCAGGCCGAGGACTTCGCCTCGACGCTGCAGCTGCTCGCGTCGGCGGCCGGCCTGCACGGCCTCGCGAACTGCACCTTCATCCGCACCGCCGACCCCGCCAGGCACCTGCTCATCGAGGCGGACATGCGCGCGAATGCCTGGCACCAGTTCGGGCCGCGCCTCGGCGTCGACTGGGGCGCGCTCATGCGGTCGGCCCCCCTCGACTCCGACCCCGCCAGGCCCCGGATAGGCCGCGGCCGGAGCGTCCGGATCCGCCTCCACCCCAGGGAGCTGGTGCATGCGGCGACGACGGCCTCATGGACCCAGGCGCGGCCGTGGCTCGTGGGCGCGCCGGGCACCTGGGCCGACCGCAATTCCCGTGACCGGTCCGTCAATGCCCAGGACCGGCGTGCGGTGGCCGCCGCACTGGGTACGCTGCCCCGATCGTTGCTGCGACGCGTGAGGAGCCAATCATGAGTGCGGACGAGCCGCTGACGCTGGACACCATGGTCGCCGCGAGCTCCGGCATGATGGTCAGCGAGGTCGACGGGGAACTGGTCATGATGGACATCGAGCGCGGGACGTACTACGGGCTCGACCCGATGGCCGCCCGCATCTGGCAGGCGGTGGCCGAGCCGACGCGGATCGTCGACCTGTGCGACACCCTGATGCAGCGATTCGAGGTCGACCCCGACACGTGCCATGCCGAGGTACTGGCGTTCGTGGGCGATCTGCGGCGCGAGGGCCTCGTCCGCTCCGTGTGAGCGATCGGCAACTGCGAGGCGTGCACCCCTTCCCGTGGATGTGAGCAGGCGCTAGGTTCGGCACGTAGCACACCATCGAGCGGAAGCAGGCGGATGAGCATGGACGATCAGGCGCGCGAGCCGTGGACGACGCCGGTCCTTTCGGACCTGCGGATCGGCCTGGACACTGCGTACAGCCAGGGCAGCCCCACCGACGGAAACAGCCAGGGCTCGACGATCGGCTAGTACGCGGTCACCACGTGACCCTCAGCTGATGTCCCGCAGGGGCAGGTAGACCGCAACCACTGCGTAGTCGTCGTGCCCGGCCTCGCCGGTGACCATGCGGCCGGCGCTGACCAGCCACGAGTGCGCGGTCATCGGCCTCGTGCCGTCGGCGCTCGCCGGACGCACCCCGAAGTAGACCTCGACCCTTCCGCCCCACCATCGCAGCATCGCGGCACCTGCCAGCGACTGTGCGAGGCACTTGCTGTCCCACGGCGTCCGGCGGGCAGCTGCCTCGATGCCCCGGCGCACCCGGTCCGCCCGTTCGACGGCCCGCTGCGACGCGGGCGCGTCGCCCCCGGCTGGAGGGATGGCGGTCGGCCGGATCGCTCCCATGCCCAGCATGGCCATCCCGCGCTTGAACGGGACGACCTGGAGCAGGGCACGCATCGCGCCCAGCAGCAGCCACGCCTCACCCGCGAGGAGCCAGTCCCCGATGCCGTGCCGGCGTCGCTCGACCGCTTCCACCGCACCTCCCAGGACTGCTCCGATCGGCCAACCGTAACGCCACTCGCCGCGGACGGGCTGGGCAACGGCACCGGCGCAGGAGGCCGAGTTGGCTACTGTCGGCATCGTGACGCAGCAGCAGGACGGGCACGCGGACGCTGCCGGGGCGCCCGGGCTCCTGCAGGACGCCCGCTCGCTGATGGCCGGGGCCCGGCACACGCAGCCGAGGCGGCTGTCGCTGCAGGTGGCCCTGCTGGTCGGCACCGGCCTGACCGGCGGCATCAGCATGCTGCTGCTCATCCCCGTCGTGAACTCGGTCGCCGGAGCCTCCGGAGGCATGACGATCGACGTCCCGGTCCTGGGCAACGCGGACCTCAGCGCCGTGCCCCTGCCCGCCCTCCTGCTGATGGTCGTCGCGCTGGTCACCGGCCAGTCCCTGCTCGTCCGCGCCTCCGCCATCAACTCGGTGGTCCTGCAGCAGCGCCTCGTCGACGGCCTTCGCTCCGAGGCGTTCGACGCGATCCTCGAGGCGCGCTGGGCCTTCGTCCTGGACTCCCGGCGCAGTGACATCACCGAGATCGCCACGACGGGCGCCGCGCGCGCCGGCAGCGCCTTCAGCGCCCTGCTGTCCGGGTCGGTCTCGGCCGTCATCGGCATCGTCACGGCCATCGTGTCGGCGATCATCGCGCCATGGCTCACCGCCCTGGTCCTGCTGGGAATGGTGCTGTTCTCGCTCTCGCTGCTGCGCAGCCTGCGGCCCGCGCACGCCATGGGCCGGCAGTTCGGCATGCGCAACCGCATCCTCCAGTCCGTCATGCTCGGCTCCCTGGACTCGCTGCGCCTGGTCCGCGCGCACGGTGCCGCGCAGACGTGGAGCGACCAGCTGCGCGGGGCGTTCGGCGACACGCGCGCCGTCCAGCTGGCCAACGTGCGGCGCACGTCGACGGTCTCCGCCGTCGCCGCGATCGGGCTGGCCGTGAGCGCCTCCGTCCTCGTGGTCGTCGCGGTCGAGCTCGCCGTTCCCCCGCCACGATCGTGCTCGTGCTGGTGCTGTCCGCCCGGCTCTCGCAGAGCGTCCGCGGGTTCTCGTCGAGCCTGCAGCAGGCGGCGAATGCGCTGCCTGCCGTGCAGGACCTCAGCGACCTCACGCGGCGGGCGCGCGCCGAGGCCGAGGTGCACGCCGACACGGCCGAGATCGACCTCCCACCGCTGGGCGCGGATGCCCCGGTGGTCCGGCTCCGCGACGTCACCTTCCGCTACCGGTCGAGCGACGAGGGGATCTTCGACGTCACGTTCGACGTGCCCCGGGGCCGCATCACCGCGCTCGTCGGCGAGTCCGGTGCGGGCAAGTCGACGACCGCCGACGTGGTCCTCGGCCTGCTCACGCCCGACTCCGGCACCGTGGAGGTCGAGGGCTCGACGCTGACGCCGGCGCTGCTGGCCGCGTGGCGGCGACGCATCGCCTACGTGCCGCAGGAGACCGTGCTGCTGCCGGGCACCGTGCGCTGGAACCTGCTGTGGTCGGCCGGCACGGCGGACGCCTCCGACGACGACTGCTGGGCGGCCCTCGACGGCGCGGCCGCGGGCTTCGTGCGCGACCTGCCGGAGGGGCTCGACACCGACATCGGCGACCGCGGCACGCGCCTGTCGGGCGGGCAGCGCCAGCGGCTGGCGATCGCCCGCGCCCTCCTGCGCAAGCCCGACCTGCTGGTGCTCGACGAGGCCACGTCAGCCCTCGACGACGCGACCGAGTCGGCCGTCATGGAGGTGGTCGGCAACCTGGCCCCGGCCCTGACCGTGCTCGTCATCGCGCACCGGCAGAGCACCATCGAGGCCGCGCACCACGTGGTCGAGATCGACCGAGGCCGCGTCCGCTGCGTACGTACCGGCGCCGCTCACTGACGATGCTGGCTGCTCGCCGCGGTCAGCGGACGAGGCGGACGGCCCAGCGCAGCGCCCGCGACCGCAGCAGGTGCACCTCGACGGTCTTCCCCGCCCGCAGCAGTCGGCGCCGGGCCCGCTCCCTGGGAGCGAAGCTCCTCGGTGCGGGCGCGGACCCGACCGCGGCGACGACGGCGGCGGCGTCCACGTCGGCGTGCATCGACTCCTGCAGGACGCGGGCGTACGACAGCCCCAGCGCGTCGGCCAGGTCGCCGAACAGCTCCCAGACCCCCTCCCCCACGGGCGGCAGGATCTCCACGACGGTCGAGCCGGGCGCCATCCACAGCATGTTCGCCAGCCCCGCCCCGTGCTGCCCGACCAGGACCCCGGCCGACGAGAACACCTCGATCTGCTCCCGGGGGGCCAGGTCGGCGCCATCCACGCGAGCCACCGGGCCGACCGACTCCAGGCGTCGTGCGATCTCGGCCATGTTGGGCACGGACCTGCGCTCGCTGCCGGTCGTGCGCACCTCGGCGGTGGCCACCGCGTAGTGCTTCGGGGTCGGCCCCCTGTCGGTCACGACGATGCCGGCGCCGGCCGCCGGGGTGATGCCCGCCGACGCCCGCAGCCGGTCGGCCAGCAGCCGCATGGCCGGGCCGTCGAACAGCATCGGATTGTCCAGTGGCGGCATGACGGCCATCGGCTGATGGCGGCCGATGACCCGCTTGAGCATCATTCCGGGCGCGATGATCTCGATGTCGACCCGCGGCCGCAGGAGGTCGAACCACGTGGTCATCGGACCGCAGTCGCGCACCGTGACCTCGGTGGCGCCGGTGCGGTCGACCCACTGCGCCAGGGGCACGAAGTAGCCGAGCATGAAGTGGTAGTAGTGCTCGACGGAGCCATGGCAGTCCGGCACGACGATGGTGCGGCGACGGCTCATGACCGCGCACTCCCCTCGGGTGCCCGATCAGCGTCGACCTGCGCGAGCACGCCGCGGATCGTGCCAGCCGAGCACTCCAGGAAGGGCGGACGCAGCACCGTGGAGTGCCGTCCCTGGATGTCGACGACGCGGGCCGGCCGGTCGAGGAACGCCGACCACCCCGACATGTCGCCCGTCCGCTTGGCGACGCCCTCCTGGTCGGCCGCGCGCAGCAGCACGACGTCGCCGTCGTACCGGCCCGGGCGGTACCAGTCCAGGGCGTGCTCGCGCACGACGGCGAACGAGTCCCACTGGTCGCGTCCGGTGCGCGGCACCACCCCCGCGGTCAGCTCCCACCACCACCGACGCGGTCGCAGCATGGCCCGCGCGTACGCGTAGGGCCGCCTCGCCATCGGCAGCCGACGCGCCCGGGTCGCGGCCAGCCGCCCGCCGATCCGGCGCCGGATGCGGGCGCCCGCCGGCTCGGGGGCACTGGTGTCGACGAGGACGACGACGGGCACCGTCACGCCGGCTGCGCGCAGCTGCCGCGCCGCCTCGAAGACCACCATGCCGCCTGACGAGTAGCCGGCCAGCGCCACCGGTGCCTGATCGGTCTCGGCCAGCACGTCGCGCACGACGGCCGCGGCCATGGCGACGATGGACCGGTCGGGAGCCGCGCGACGCACGAAGCCCCGCGGAACCGTGACGTAGGCCGTACGGTCGCCGATCGCCCGGCCCAGGGCCGACATCAGCTCGATCTCGCCGCCGCCGCCGCCCGGGCACAGCACGACGGGGGTCGGGCCGTCGGGCCCGTGCACGACCCGGATGAGGTGCCCGCGCCACGCCGCCCGGGCACCGGGCGCCTCCGAGGCCGCGACCAGGGCGGCCGGGGTGGGGTGCCGCAGGACCATGGCGGGATCGGCGTCGATGCCGAGCTGCGACTGGAGCCCCACCACCAGCGCCATGGTGTCGAGCGAGTCGGCGCCCAGGTCGTAGAAGTCGTCGTCGCGCCCCACCCGCTCGATCCCCAGCACTCTCGCGAACAGCGCCGTCACCTGCTCCTCCCGCGGGTCGGCCGGCGCGACGTACGGTGCCCGGCCCATGCGCGACGCGCGCGCCTCGAGGGCGACGTGGTCGACCTTGCCCCGCACCGTGACGGGCAGCTCACGGACGATGCCCACGGTCGCCGGGACCATCGACTGCGGAAGGTCGACGGCGACGTCGCGGCGGATCGCCGCTCCCGTGCGCTCCTGCCCCTCGCGGTCCATCACGACGAACGCGGCGATCCGGGTGGCGCCGTCGCCGGCATCCCACGTCACGACGGCGGCCTGCGTCACGCCGGCCACGTCGCGCACCGCCTGCTCGACCGTCACGAGGTCGACCAGGACCCCGTTCACCTTCACGGCCCGGTCGCCCCGGCCGATGAAGGCGAGCAGTCCGTCGGCCTGCCGGCGCACGGTGTCGCCGGTGGCGAACCGCCGGTCATCGCCGTGCGGCTGCCGGGCCCCCGTGCCGGGCGTGAACCGCGCCGCCGTCCGCTCCGGGTCCTGCCAGTACCGAAGGGCGAGGGCGTCTCCCTCGACGACGACCTGCCCGGTCCCGTCGGCCGCCACCGACCAGCCCTCCTCGTCGACGACGTCGACCGCGAGCCAGGGCACCGGCCAGCCCAGTGGTACCGGCCCGAGGTCCGGGCACCGTGCCACGTCGACCTCGGCACCGGCGATCCAGTTGGTCTCCGACGTGCTGTAGCGGTGCACGACGCGGGCGTTCGGGAAGGCCGAGGCGAGCCGCTCGACGTGGAAGGGCTCGAGCCGGTCGCCGCCGATGATGACCAGTCGCAGCGACGGCACGGTCCCGACCCGGTGCACCTCGTCGCAGATCGCCCGCACGTGCGCCGGGGAGAGCTGCGCGATGGTCAGGCCGACGTCGAGCGCGAACGCCCCGAAGCCGTCGACTCCCTGCACCGCCAGGCCGTAGGGGCAGACGGCCGCACCGGCGGCGAGGGCGGTGAAGACGGGCGTCGCCGAGGCGACGAAGGCGAAGGGCGACGCGACCAGGAGCCTGTCGGCGGGCCGCACGTCGAAGGCCTGGCCGACGCGCAGCGCGTTGTGCAGGACGCTGCGGTGGCTGTGCACGACCCCCTTCGGTGCGCCCGTCGACCCCGAGGTCCACGAGACGAGCAGCGGGGCGTCCGGTTCGATGTCCGGGGTGGGTGCCGCGCCGGGTGGCAGGGCCTCCCACACCAGTACCGGGCCGGACCCGCCCAGCCGGTCGGCCGCCGCGGCATGATCGCGGTCGGTCACCACGGCCGATCCGGGGAATCGGCGGGCGCCACGCCGCCGCGCGGCATCCGGCGCTGTCGGGTCCAGGGCGACGTACGGGCGCCCCGACATCGCCACCCCGACGAGGGCGGCCACGGCCGGCACCCCGTGCCGGGCAAGGACGAGCACCGGGCGGTCGGCCGGACCGCCGGCGCCCTCGAGAGCGGCGGCGATGCGGCCCGCCCGGTCGTCCAGCTCGGCGTAGGTCAGGCGCTGTGAGGTGTCCTGCACGGCGAGCAGCTGCCCGGACTCGCGTACCTGCTCGGCGAAGGCGGCCGGGAACGACCGCTCGGCGGCGGCCGGGTCGGGCAGGTGGGCGGCGAGGGCCAGCCGGCTCAGTCCCGGGATGCCCGACGACGGGGTCGGTCCGGCGGGCGGGTCGGTCGTGGTCTCCGGCACGCGCCTAGCCCCCCGTGACGTCCGCATGCGGGCGCGGCAGGCTGAGGATCTCGACCTGCCGCGCGAAGGACTCGGAGCGCTCGACGAGGTCGCCGAACGTGCCCTCCCCCGCCACGCGTCCGCCGTCGAGGTACACCACGTGGTCGGCCTCCTTGACCGCCGCCAGCCGGTGCGCGATGACGATGATCGTCACCGTGCCGCGCAGGCCGGCGATCCCCTCGGCGATGGCCTGCTCGGTCTCCGCGTCGAGGGCGCTGGTGGCCTCGTCGAGGATGAGCAGGCTCGGCCGGGAGTACAGGGCGCGGGCCAGCCCGATGCGCTGCCGCTGGCCGCCGCTCAGCCGAAGGCCGTGCTCGCCGATGCGTGCGTCCAGGCCGCCGGGCAGCTCGGCGACGACGTCGCCGACGTGCGCCTGGCGCAGCGCCTCCCACACCCGCTCGTCGTCGACCTGCGCCGGGTCGATCGCGACGGCGACGTTCTCGCGCACGCAGCCGTCGACCAGCACGACCCGCTGCGGCACGTACGCGAGGACCCCCGGCGAGCCGGTGATCAGCTCGAGCGGGCGCATGCCGTCGATCTCGACGCCGCCCGCGTCCGGGACGAGCAGTCCGACGATGACGTCCGCGAGCGTCGACTTGCCGCCGCCGGTCGGCCCCACGATCGCCATCGACGTGCCGGCGGGCACGTCGAGGCAGACATCGACCAGGACCGGCCCCTGCCCTCCCGGGTAGCCGTAGGTGACGTTGCGGACGACGACGTGCCCACCGGTGGGCCCGTCCGAGCGGGCGATCGCGCCGGCAGGGGCCAGCGACGGGGCCCGCCAGCCGGCCGGCGCAGGGGTGTCGAGCTTCGCGGCGAGGTCGTAGGTCTGGCGGGCCTGCCCGCAGTACGAGCGCATCTGGATGAGCTGGCCGTTGACCCGCAGCAGCGACGGGATGACGCGCGAGGCGGCGGCGAGGAAGACGAGCAGCGTTGCCATGGCCTCGGTGAGGGTCGAGACGCGCAGCTCCCAGGCGACGAGCAGGAGGGCGCCGAACACCAGGGCCGCGTCGTAGGCGACCTTGGGGATCTGGCCGATGAGCGTCAGGGTCCCGCGCGCGTACGCGGCGCTCTCCAGGCCCGAGCGGGTCTGCTCGTACTGCCGGCCGAGCCGGCCCAGGGCCCACAGCTCGCGGTACAGGCCGATGCCCTGCTGCACGTCGATGACGGTGGAGACCCCGGTCCTGCCGAGGTCTCGGCCGTTGCGCGCGCTCCAGCGCGACAGGGAGAAGTGGACGACCAGCAGCAGCGCGCCCAGGTAGGCGATCGCGGCCAGCGTGATCACCGGGCTCAGGGCCAGCAGGCCGAGCCCGAGGAGGACGAGCAGCGCGGAGTCCGTCAGGATCACCGACAGCGAGCCGAGCAGCCCCGTGATGGCGGCGCCGGCACCCGCGGTGAGCGCGTAGGCGGTGGCCTGGCTGGCGGTGGCCTGGATGTCGGTGATCGGCCGCTGGAGGTACCGCGCGAGCAGCAGGCCGGTCGCCTCGGTCTGGCAGCGCGAGAGCAGCCGGTAGTTGACGCGCAGCAGCAGGCCGTACGCCAGCGAGCGTGCCAGCAGCGCGACGGCGGCCGCCGCGGCCAGCACGACGGCCAGCTGCGCGGGGTCCTTGCCCTCCCAGCGGTCGAACCCGGGGAGTGCGGCCAGGGTGGTCGTGCTGCCGCTGACGGCCGCCGTGGCCGCGAGCCCCATCAGGCCGATGAGTGCGACACCGATCAGGTCGAGCAGCCCGGTGGCCATCTGGGCGAGCACGATCAGGGCGTAGCGCCGCCGCGACGACCGGGTGAGCAGGGCCCACGACAGGCGCACCGAGGCGAGGATGACCGGCATGCCCGCTGCGCGCTCGGGCTCCGCTCGTCGACGCTTCACACAGGCGAGGGTATACGCCGCCCCGATCACCGCGCCGGATGCGACCAGGCCGCGTCCAGCCCCTGCCACGACGCGGGCAGGATGCCGTCGACGGACCTGCCGAGCAGCCATGGCCGGGGCGCCACGACGCGTGACCCGTCGCCGCTCATCCACGCCGCCCACCACGCGAACGTGGAGTTCGCGATGACGTAGTCGCGGCCGCGACTTGCCGCCAGCAGGACGTGCTCCCTGGGCAGCTCCGCCGGTTGGGGCACCACCCACGTGCGCTCGCGGGCCTCGGCCGGCAGGAACTCCAGGCCGGCGTCGAGCTCGTCGCAGAACAGCCAGATCCGCCGGGAGGCATCCGGGTCGAGGGCGGCCAGTCCGCGGCCGAAGTAGTCCGGCTGCAGGAGGCCGATGACGCGATGCGCCGCCCGGTAGTCGCCCAGCCGCACGATGACGACGAGCGGATCCTCCTGCGCGGCCCGCTGCTCGAGGTCGGCCAGCCACGCGCCCGGCTGCCGCGCCCGGAGCCGGCGCGGCAGGCCGAGCTCGCAGGCCAGTGACACGTGCGCCTCCGACTGGAAGTAGCCGACCAGCCGCGAGTACCGCGCGGAGTCGAGCAGTCGCGGCTCGTGCCCGGCCTGCCGGGAGCGCAGCGTGGCCGGGACCCGGCCGGCCGACAGCGCGGACAGCGCGTTCTGCAGCCGCGTCGCCCCGCGGAAGCGGCGGCGGCCGACCCCGGTCCGGGGGAACTCGCCGAAGCGGATGCGGTCGTCGAAGGACCAGTCGAAGCCGAGCACCTGTGCTGCGTATCGGGCGTCGGGCCGGCTGTAGGGCGACAGGTCGACGGCCAGTTCCCGGTCGGTCAGTCGGGCCGCCGCGTACCCGGCCGCGATCACGAAGAGCTGGTTGCCGATGCGGCCGGTGGCCTCCGCGACCAGCCGGTCAGGCGACATGGCAGTCCAGTCGCGACCAGTCGAGGATGCCACCGACGAAGTTGTCCGTCATGGCACCGATCGAGTGGTGCGGCGCCTCCTCGAGGCAGGCCCGCCGAAGCCGCGACCGCAGGTCCTCGTCGACCAGGCAGGCGGCCAGCGCGTCCGCGTAGGCCGCGACGCCGTGCGCAGAGAACACCGACGTCACTCCGTCGACCAGGTAGTCCCGCTCCGGGGAGTGGCTCGCGTGGTCGGTGCTGACCAGGGGCACGCCGGAGATGAGGGAGTCGACGGCCACCAGCCCGATCCACTCCGGAACCGCGAGCACGTCCGCGCTTCGCAGGGCGAGGGCCTTCGGGCGTCCGTCCAGCCGGCCCAGGATGCGCAGGTACGGCGCGCTGACCCTCGACAGTCGCGCCGCTCCCCGGCCCTCCCCCGCCACCAGGAGCACGAAGCCGGGCAGCCGCTCGGCGAGGGCCTGCGCGGCCTCGAGCAGGAAGTCGATGCCCTTCGCGTCATCCACCCCGCCCACGAACAGGGCGGTGCGGCCGGGCACGAGCCCGTGCAGGGCACGGAACCGCGCCACGTCGGCTTCCGTGACGCCGTCCAGGTCGGCGCTCAGCGCCTCGGTGTCCATGGTGTTGTTGAGCACCGTGACCCGCTCGCTCGGGAAGCCGTGGTCGATCACGTGCTCCGCCCCGGCCGGCGTGTAGGCGAAGAACCACTCGGCCCGCAGGGTCAGCCGGGACTTGGCGGCGGCGGCGGCCCGCGACTGCGGCGTCGAGAACGAGCGGCCGTGCCCCCACATGGCGATCCTCGGCCGGCTCCTGCGCGGCCGCATGAGCAGCGAGTACGTGTCGGGATTCTTGATCGCCTGCTCGACGATGACCAGGTCGCCCGGGCCGAGCGACAGGCTGTCGAGCCGCCGCACCGGGACCTCGCGGCCCAGCACGCTGATCCACCGCACCCGCACGTCGTGGCCGACGACGCTGATCGCGGCATCCAGCCGACCGGCGTGGCTCGGCGGCGGTGCGCCGTGCGCGATGACGAGGTCGAGGTCGTGCACGGCGAGGGCGGCCTGCATCCGGTCGAACAGGCCGACCCGGTAGCGGGCCACGTAGGGGGCCACGATGACGACCCTGGTGGGCGCGACGGCGGCGGTCATGGACGGCCGCCCCCTGCGACCGCTCCGGACGCCGCTGACCACGGGGTGAACACGGGTCGACAGGCTAGTGGTCGCGGCCGCGATGTGGGGGCTGGTGGCCTCGCGGGGCAGGCAGCCGGCCCGTGGCCGGGTCGGGCGCCCCGAAGCGCTCGGTCAGGCGACTGATCTGCTCGTCGTTGCCGCCCCCGTCGACATTGGCCGCAAGCAGCGTCGAGGACTGGCTGCCGGGGACCGCGTCGCGTCGGGGTGCCCGACCCGGCGTACGCACGATGTCCGTGCCGGCGAGCCGCGCCATCCAGTTGAACCAGACGTCGTCCGCGAGCGGGCACAGGGCCTCGCGCGTCTCGTCGTCCTGCACGGCCGGTGGCAGCGCAGCTGGCGGATAGAGCACGCCGCCGTGGCCGGTGAAGAACAGCCGCGAGTCCGGTCCCGTGCGGTGGGTCTCGCCCTCCCACTCGAGGTAGGGCCGCAGGCGGCCGGCGGGAGTGAAGGTCAGGAAGTGCGCGCGCATGCAGGCGATCGCGTCCGGGTGGGCGCGATGGGCGGCCACCAGTGCCGCGAGCCAGGTGCGCGAGTGGACGACATCGTCGTCCGCGGTGACGATACGGCAGCCGGGATAGGCGGCCAGCGCCGGCAGCAGCTTGCTCGCGGGCCCGCGGTCCCGCGGCATCTCGCGGATCTCGACGCCGGCCCGGGACAGCTGCTCGACGCCGCTGGGCAGGTGCGGGCGATCGGCGGCGCTCACCCAGAGCACGACGGCGTCGGCAGGGGTGCTCTGGTCGAGCAGGGATCGAAGGGCCAGCTCCAGGAAGGGGAAGCGGGCCCGGTGCGACGTCAGCGAGACGATCAGCGACGGCGACGGGTCGGCGGGCCGGGAGGGGCCGGGGTCGAGCCGAGTCAGCCGGCGCCGCCGGAGACCGGGGACCCACGCCTCCTCGACGCGCGCCCATGCCCGGATCATCCGACCCGGGCGCTCACCGGGGCTCGTCAAGGGGCGACCCTCCCAGCCGAGCCGGGGACTCGTCCCGGTACCTGTCCCATGCCGGCTGCTGGCTGTGGCGCAGGCCGAGCCGACGCGCCACGCCGATCCGGGCCCGGACGAGGCGACGGCTGCGTTCCAGCGTCCGTCCCCAGTACTCGACCTCGTCGTCGAGCGACTGCGGCGCCCCGACGGGCACGGACTCGGTGACGGGCTCGCTGCCGGCGAGCCGGTCCCGCAGCTCGTCGAACGTGGCGCGCGGGGCCGCCGCGACGTCCGCGAGCGACGGGAAGCAGGCATCGGCCAGCTGGGCGACGTCGCCGCGCAGCTGCAGGCGACTGCGCGGGGCGGACGACTTCTCGGACAGGCCCCTGAGCACCCGGGCGATCGTGCCTCCGTCGACCCGGTGGTCATAGCTGCCCTGCTCGTGGAGATGCTCCTGCCAGGCGAGCAGCGCCCCGGTCGGCAGCGTCCGGTTCTCCGTGGCCAGGGGCGGTGGCACCAGCGACTCGATGCCCACGGCTCGCCAGAAGGCCAGCTGGTAGGCCTCGATCGGCCGACCTCCGAGCGGGACCTCGTGCCAGCCGCCGGTGGCGACCGGTCCCCACACGCTGCGCAGCCTGTCGACCGTCATCCACGAGTGCCTGCTGGCAGGCCCTCGCTCGATCAGGCCGGTCAGGATCGTGCGGGCCACGGCGTCGGGATCGGGCAGGGGGTACTTCTTGGCCCACTCGCCGTAGATCGAGATGACCAGCTGCGACAGCGGACGGGTCGTCACGACGATGCGCACCGGCACATCCGGGAAGGCCTGCGCCACCAGCTCGGTCGTGCCCGCCCCGGCGAAGGCGAGCACCTCGGCGCTGAGGATGGTGCGGCCGGGATGCCGGTGGACCGACCCGACGAAGTCCGGCCAGTACGGCCTGCCGTCGGCCAGGGCCACCTTGACGGTGTGCTGGAAGGCGGTGCTCTTGAAGTCGAACGACTCGTCGTCGCGCCGGAACAGGTCGTAGGCCTCGCGATTGTGATGCCGGCCGGCGCCGGGGTGGTACTGCACGCCGGCCCGGTCGAGCGCGCCGCGGGAGGCGAACAGGCCTGCCTGCAGGGACGTGGTGGCGGTCTTCAGCTGGCCGACGTGCATGGTCACGCACGCGCCGGATGCGACACCCGCGTCACGCGCAGGGCGCGGCCCGTCCGTCATCCATGCTCCCTGTCATCCACCCGCACCGCGGGACCGTCACGGCTCGAAGCCGAACGCCTCGAACTCGAACCTCGTCTGCTCCTGGATCGCCCTGCGCTGGACTGCCGTCAGCACGTCCCTCGCCGGCCGCCGGTCGGTACGGTATCGGGCCTTCGCCTGCGGAAGGCGGGCAGGCAGCGACGCTCCCCAGCCGGCCCCCAGCTCGCCGAGCCGCTCCCAGAGCCGGTCGTAGCGGATCACCTCGTCGACCGCGATCACGCCGTCGATCAGGTAGAGGGCCTTGTCGGACAGCGAGCCGGTGGCGATCACCCGGTCGATCTCCTCGTGGAGACCGGCGGGGCCGACCGGGTCGATGCCCCCGCGAACGCCCGTGCCCGCACCGGGGTCCGCGGCGGACGCCCGCCGGCCGAGGCCGAAGTAGGCGCGCGAGACGGCCTTCTCGTAGGGGTGCCGCTCGACGGTGAACGTCCGTCCCGACTCCCACAGCGACGGGAACAGCGACCGCACCGCGGCGGCGCTCATATGGTTGTAGAGGCGGCGGTTGCGCAGCAGGCTCAGGCCCGCGGTCGACAGCGATCGGCCGGCGGCCCGCTGGTCACGCAGCGAGGCGGACGGGGCCCAGGAGGTCGGGGCCAGCGAGCCGAGCTGCGCCCGGAGCGGCTCGTCCTCCGGCGACAGCGGCGTGCAGACGTCGCCCGGCCGGCACCAGGACCCGAGCACGAGCTCGGCGCTGGTGCCACCGGTCTTGTGCGTCTTGATGAAGGCGAAGGACCGCGAGAAGGAGGCGATCACCGGCGGCCGGCACCAGCAGCAACCATCCCCAGATCATACGTCGAGTGGCCAGTCGTGGGGGTGTTCCGGGCCTGGGGAACCCCCACGACTGGCCACTCGACGGGTGGGGGGCGAAGGGGGTGGCGAGTTGCCCGTGCCGGCTTGGCCCTGCGATCGGGGTGGGCGGACGGTATCTTGCGGGTCGTGTCCGTTCCGTCCCTTGCGTCGACCATCCCCGGCTGGCCCCAGCGCCCCGGCGAAGGCGTCCCACTGCGTCTGGGCGTCGTCGATGGCGAGGGCATCGGCCCCGAGGTGGTCGGTGCCGCGCTGATCGTCCTCGAAGGCGTCTGCGCGGCGCTCGACCTGGAGATCGAGGTGATCCGCGCCGGCGAGGTCGGCAGCGCCGGGCCGCACGGCCTGCACGTCGACGCCGCCGCCACGGCCTTCTACGACGCTGCGCTCGCCGCCGGCATGCCGGTGCTGACCGGCCCGGCAGGCGGCCGATTCGTCTACGAGCTGCGGGCGCAGTACGACCTGTACGTCAAGCTCGTGCCGGTGCGTCCGCTCCCCGAGCTGGGCGACGCCTCCATCGTGCGGCCGGAGCGGATCACCGACGTCGACGTCCTCATCGTCCGCGACAACGTCGGCGGCCTCTACCAGGGCGGCTTCGGCCGGCGCGAGGACGGCCGCGTCGCCTTCCAGGAGGCGTCCTACGACGTCGACCAGGTCGACCGGATCGTGGCGGTGGCGGTGCGTGCGGCGGCGGAGCGACGCGGACGCCTGGCCGTCGTCACGAAGCCAGGCGGCATCCCCGCGATCAGCGCACTGTGGCGCGAGCGCGCCGAGGCGGCCTCGCACGCGGGCATCGTCATCGACGTGATCGAGGTCGACAACGCCTGCTTCCAGCTGGTCGCCGACCCGCACCGCTTCGACGTGGTCGCCGCGCCGAACATGCTCGGCGACGTGGTGGCCGACACCGCGGCACTGGTCCTGGGGTCCCGCGGCATGGCCTACTCCGCCAACTTCGGCGCCGACGGGCGTGCGGTCTACCAGACCGGCCACGGCGCTGCCCACGATCTCGCCGGGCGCGGCATCGCCAATCCGGTGGCCCAGATCCAGTCGCTGGCGTGGCTCCTGCGCGAGAGCCTCGGCCAGGCGCACGCCGCGGAGGCGATCGAGTCGGCCGTCGTCGAGGTGCTCGCCGACGGGCTGCGCACCCCCGACATCGCCGGGCCCGGCTCCACCGTGGTCGGCACGGCAGACCTGGCCCGGGCCATCGCCGCGCGGGTCAGCCGCCAGCCCGTCGGCCTCGCGGCCTCCTGAGCCGCGGCCCCACGTGACCGACCAGACCGCACCGGACGTCACGGGCGCCAGCGGCGCCGCAACGGCACTGCTCCTGGTCGACCTGCACTGTTCGCGCAGATCCGGGAGGTGGGCGGACACCTGGACCGTCTCTCGGCCCGCGCCCGCCTGCGCGCCGCGGCGCAGGTCCACGGGGAGGCGGTGTTCCGGGCGCTCATCGCCCGCGGTGACACGGTGTACCGACTCCAGCCGGGGGTCGGAACCCACCGCCTGGTGGGCGTGTCGGGAGGTCGCGGATGAGCCCGTCCCCGAGCCTCACGGTCGTGCAGCAGCTCAAGGAGGCGATCGTCCCCGTGCTGGCGTGGTGGACGCTGGTGGCGCTGTCGTTCGCGGTGTTCTGCACCGTCATCCTGGTCACCGACGGGATGAACGGGGAGAACTTCATGGCGTTGGTGATCATCGGTCTGCCGTGCTTCCTCGGCGGCGCGCTGGGCCAGGTGTTCGGGTTCCTGCGCGTGCGGGGCTGGCTGCTGCTGATCTTCGGGGCGGTGTGTTGGGCGATCAGCTTCGGGCTCGCGCTGTCCCTGGGCGATATCGGCGTCTACGTGGGCCTGTTCTTCTTCATCCTGCCCATCGCGCTCACCGGGGGGCTGTGGAGCCTCGAGACCCACCGCGCCATCTGGTCGACCTGGCTCCCGATGCTGTTCGCGACGGCGGCGATCATCATCTGGGCCGAGGAGCAGGGCAACGACGCCAACTGGTTCGCCGGCGACAAGTGGGCCATCTGGGACGCGCTCACCATCCTCGTCCTCGGGATGTCGCTCGGGCTCTTGCTGCTCTACCTCGTGGCCCGGGAGACCCACCGCCTCGCGCTGTGGCGGCGCGGGCCCAAGGCGCCGCTCGCGCCCACCCTGGTCGAACGCGGCGCGGCTCGGCCCCGGCTGACCTTGTTGGGCACCGGCCTGCTGGTCGGCACCGCCCTGTTCCTCACCCTCGCCACCGCCGCCATCGCCCCGTACCTGTGGCGCACCGGTCCCGGCGACCGCGAGGGGGACGGGGGCGGCGGCACCGAGCAGACCGACGGGGGAGGCGGCGGCGGGAGCGGTACGGGCGAGCCCCAACCGCAGGAGCAATCCCAGGGGTGCAACCAGCAGTCGGGCGACGGCACGCCGCAGGCCCAGGGCCCCCAGACGCCCAGCGAGCAGAGCGCCAAGGAGATGGGTGAGAAGGTGGTCGAGGCCGGGAAGCAGGCGGGGACGGCGCTGTGCATGCTGGCCACGCTCGCCATCCTGGCCATCGTCGGGCTGCTGGTCTTCGGTCCGCCGCTGCGGCGCCTGCTCATGGTCCGGCACCTGCGCGACCCCTTCTGGAAGCTCCCGGCCACCACCCGCATCGAGCACGGCTGGAAGCTCGCCGAGATCGCGCTGGGGGACGCGGGCGTGGTGCCCCGCCCCGGCGAGGACGCGCGCGGCCTGGCGCGGCGGGCCGAGCCGATCCTCCGCAAGCTCTCGCCGGTGCACGTCCACGGCCTCGAGGACGCCGCCGAGGTGGCCGACCGGGTGCGCTTCGGGCTGGGGGTCGGGCCGGAGGACGTCGCGGTGATGGAGCGGTTCTCCGCTTGGGTCTACGACACCGTGTGGGAGCGGCTCTCGCAGGCGGAGCAGGTCAAGGCGATGTATCGGGGGTTGTGAGGGGGGGCCTCCGTTCCGACTATCCGCGGGGCCCAGCCCGGACGCCCCGAATCGCCTCGGTCAGGCGGTAGACGCCGGTGGAGGGATTGCGGCCCCGCTCGCCCATGGAGGAGGCGTCCTGGTCCAGCCGTTCAGCCCGGAGCCTCGCCTCCTCGTAGCGGGGGAGCAATCGCTCCATGTCGGGGTGCTTGGCGTAGCCGGGGAGGTAGGCGGTGAGCAGGCCAGGTAGTTGCTCGTGGTCTCGCGCACCAGGGCTTTCGCGGAAGTGCAGCAGCAGCCACAGTTCGAAGCACGGGTTCGAGATCGCCAACTCGATCCCGTTCGCGCGGGCAAGCTGGCCGGCATCGTTCAGACTCGGGTGACGGTCGACATCGTACACACACCACACCTCGTCGAAGGCCAAGTTCTGGTCCCTCTCGGCGCGGGCCCGGCTCGTCGCGTCCTTCCGGAGGCCGAGGGCCTGCTCGACCAACGCCAGCGGACTCCCGCGCTTCCTCGGCAAGAAGAGTTCTACCCGAGGGTTTCGCCAACGATCGGCAAAACCCCGGAGGTACTTCGGCTCGGCGACGGCTCCTTCGCAGACAACCAGGATGCGGTGGCGGACTTCCCGGACCGCCGGCCCTCGTGCCGGACGCCGGTCGCGATCGCGTCGGTTCATTCGTCGCTCGGGGCGGGCACCAACGCTCCCAGGAAGGGAATGGCGCCATAACGCCCCTGCAAGTACCCTCGCTCCACGTTTTCCTGCTTCCTGGGCTGGTAGTCAGTCAACGGGTACAGTTGGGTAGCGCCCTGCTCGTCCTTCTCGGTGAGCCAGATCTGGTCGCGCCGCAACGCCGGTTCGCCGACCACCGTGCCGACGAGGTTGGTGTCGTGGGTGGTGAAGATGAGCTGGGCGTTGTGGGGATTCAGCAGGGGGTCGTTGAACTGTCGCACCAGTTGTAGGGCCAGCAGGGGGTGAAGACTCCGCTCCAACTCGTCGATCACCAGCACGCCGCCGCGCTCGAGGACCTCGAGGAGCGGAGCAGCGAGCCGGAAGATCGTTTGGGTCCCGTGAGACTCTTCCTCCATCGGGAGCCATGCATCGCCAGCCCCTTGGTGGCGAAGAAAAACCCGACGGCGCAGCCCCCCCGACCTGGACCCGAAGGCCGGTTCAGCCTCTTCGACCAGCTTCGCCTCGACAATCCCAACGTCAGCCGCCCGAAGCAGCTCGAGCAGCCGCAGACGCGTGGCTCTGGCCTCCGTCTCCAGCGCCGGAAACAAGGGCGCCTGCTCACTGCCGGCGAGCAGGCCGAGTCGGGCCCACGAGGCGCTCCGCGCGGCCTCCTCGGGACGTCGGGACTCGAACCGGATGCGCGAGATCCAACGGCTCACGGGGAGCAGTTGCTCGTGCTGCAACTGTGCGCTCGCCGAGAGGAACAGCGCGTTGGGCCGAGTCACATCAGCGACCACCCGGTTCTCCCCTCTAGCTTTTCCCCGAACTTCAGCTGCTGACCGTCCCGCTCGAACCAGACCTGCCTCCGGTCGGAACGCCAGGCGAAGAGCCACTCCTCCAGAAATGCCCGCCCGTCGGTGGTGAAGCCATACTGGAACCGCGTCCCGTCCACGACGAAGGTGATCTCGAACATGGACGGAGCGTCCTGGTCCCCCCAAGCGAACGGGTCACGCGGCACGCCCCCTTCGGGCGGCCAGCTGCGATGGGAGTGGACCACCGCGTCCCGCAAGAAGGCGAGCCCCAAGAGCACGTTGCTCTTCCCGCTGGCGTTCGCCCCGTAGAGTGCCACCGCCGGAAGCAGCGCGTCCGCCGCGCCAGGCACGCGGCGGGGGCGTGGGTCGTCCGGGTCGCCACCACGCCCCGCCGCGAGCGTCAACGCCTGTTCGTCCTTGATCGAGCGGTGGTTCTCGATCCGGAATTCGACGAGCATGACTGAACCTCGACCGAAGGATAGCCATCGAGCGGCCCTTCCGCAAGAACCATGCGGAAAGGCGGTCGAGATCGGCGAGGACGGGTGCCGCTACGGCTCGGGGACGGTCAACGCCGTCGGATCGACGGCCTCGCGCTCGACGTCCACCGCCGCCAGGACAGCCACGGCGCCCTCGGACGAAAGCGCATCCAAGACGGAACTCGCGAGGGAGTTCTCATCGCTCACACCTTGCCGCGCCGACGCCAACTCGAAGAGCGGCCTCCCGACCCCGATTGCCGCGCCGTCGGAGACCGCCGATGGGGTCACGGCCGTGTCGCCTACCTTGAACTCGTCTGCCCAGTGCGCGCGGTCCTCCCCGAACTCCTCGAGGGCCTTGGCCACCACCTGCTCACCCGTCTTCACGTCCACCACCTTGATCGACCCGGCGACCCGGACGCCCACGCGCTCGGTGTGCTCGCGGAAGGTCACCGTGACGTCCCGTGAGCAGGTAGCCTGGTAGGAGTTCCCGTTCGAGCTGGTCTTGGTGCACAGGTAGTCCTCGGTTCCAGCCGCGGTCTTCACGGCGACCTGGGGTGCCGGGTGCTCAACCAGAACCTGCGTGATCTTCCCGACGACGAGGTAGCGGACCCCGGTGAGCTTCGACGTGGAACCGGTCGCCACCCCGCTCGCGCTCAGCCCCTGCTCCGTCAGGATCCTCTCGAGGGCCGACCGCTCCAGGAGCCTCACGAACTCGCTGCCCTGGCTCCGCACCTTGCTCGCGACCTGGTCGGCCACAGTCTCCGCGAGCGCCATACCGGCGAGCGACCGGCCCGTCGGGTTCTCGAAGGGGAGGACCGCTACCGGCGTGACTGCGCAGGCCTCGGCCCGTTCGAGGTCCGGCCGGACGACCGTGCCGCCGAGAGACTTCTCCGCCTCGCGCAGATCGAGGACGGCCTGCCGACACCGATCGACCCCGATGAAGTGCCGTCCGAGCGCGGCATAGACGGTCCCGGACCGGAGGCCAGCGTCGGCCGGCGCCCCGACCCGGTGCTCGGCCGCGTTGCGGAAGTGCAGCGCCGCCTCGCGATAGAGCCGGCCCTTGAGCTGGTCTTCGGCCCACCCGTAGTAGGACGCCCCAATCTTCGCGCTGGCGTCCTTGTAGGGGGCCTTGTAGGCCAACGCCGCCTCGTACGCGCCGATGGCGCGATCAAAGAACCGTTGGCGGACCGCCTCCTCCCCCTCCAGGTACTGCTCTTCCGCGGCGGAGTTCTCCATCTCGTCCACCTTCGCGCCCACGTTCACCGTGGTGAAGGTGAGCGCTCCCCGCGCGTCCAGCGCGTCCAGGAACTTTCGCAGGCCCCGGTAGTGCTTGAGCGCCGCGGGGAAGTCTCGGTTCCGTTCAGCACTCTCGGCCTGCGCGAGCTTCTCGCCGTAGGCGTTCGCCGCGACGACCAGAAGCGCGGCCTGGGCGTTCCTGTGGTTCTCGTTGATCTCCAGCGCGTCGAGGTACTTCCCAGCGGCACGGAACTCCGAGCCGGCTTCGTCGAAGTCGCGCCCATCTCGGAACGCCCGGTTGGCGGGGCATCCCGCGAGGCCGATCAGGAGGGAGAGTGAGAGCAGGATAGAGCGTGGGACCATGAGATACTCCGAGGGTGGCGGTGACGCCGCTCGGTGTGCCAACGGCGCATCCGAGCAACGCCGCTCCAATAGGCTGCTCTCTGGATCCGGTCCCCGAGATTACCCTGTCAACCCCTGCTTCGGCCCGGCGGTGCGGTGCGCTATTCGGGGGCCGCCACCAACGCCCCGTCGTGGTCGAGCACACGGACCCGCTCGATGGGGAGCCCCAACCTCCACCTCGTCGCAGGGCCGGCGCCCTCGCATGCGAACAGCGACGCATAGTTTCGGATCCCCCGCTTCTTCAGCGCCTGCCGGAGCCCGGATCGCATCTCGGCGACCCGATTGGCGGGGATCGCGGTCCTGGCCCCCAACGCACGAGCGATCCGACGCGCCGCCACCACTGGGTCCAACAATCCGCGGTCGGACCCGGGGTTCAGCAGCTCCATCGCGTAGACGATCGCCACGAATGCGTCCGTACTGACCACTTCCGCGACCACCGCCGAGCGCTGAACCAGACGAAGCACCGGTCCGCGAACATCGAGCTCGACGGAGACTCCGGGCGACTCCAGGTCCACCAGCGAAGTAGGCGCCGGCGGAATCCCAGGATGAAACCTCCATACACCAGATAGTTCCGCGAGGAGGACCGCCCCGTCGGACAGGGGGCCTTCCCCCGACTCGTTCCACCACCACCCGTTCGCGCGCTCCTCGACGAGCTCAACGAGGGCCTCGCCGACGCGCACCTCACCGGTCCGCAGGTTGAACGCCATCGCCTCGGGCGCGCCGTCGTCCACCAGCTCGACGGATGCGGCGTCTGACCCGCAACGGAGCGATTCCCCCACCGGTAGCCGGACCCAGGACGGCGCCATCCCGGGTAGGGAAGGGTCCGCCGATGCCCTCCCTACCGCCCCGAGATCCCGGCGCGCCCACGCCCCGAACTCGGGGAGCCAGCGAATCTCCAGCCAGAGGAGCGGGATTTCGGCGATCGAAGGTGGGAAGAGGGGAGGCGCCAACGGCCAGGTACAGGACGCTCCCCGGCCGATGACGTTCAAGGGAGCGAGGGGGACGATGCGGGTGGCTGACCCGACCTGCAGCAGGAGGTTGCCCATTAGCCCCGCGTAACGCGGGGGAGCACCATCGCGGCGCCCAGTCGCGCGCCGGACCTGACAGGGATTGACAGGGAGATGAGCGCGTCCGACCGTGGACCTCCCAATCCGGCGCCGCTATGGTTTGGGTGTCGGTGCGATTCGGCCCGACAGCCACCAGCCAACGGAGTCAAAATGTCCCTCATCCTGCTCAACCTCCTCGCCTGCACCGCCGGCCCCGCCATCGTCACCCTGGACTCGTCCGACGACTCCCCCTCGGAGGGCGTCCTGGCAATGCGGTTCGGGACCGCGCTGCTCCCCGACGGGGTCAACGCCGACTTGGAGGAGCTCGCGGATCGCCAAGGGGACACCACCACCGTCATCGGTCTCGACGGAGCCCGCCAGGAGCTGACCTGGAAGTTCGGGGACGTCACCGAGGTCTACTCTCTCCTCAAGGAGATGGGGGCCGACGTCGAGCCCTTCCGCAACGGTGATCGGGGGTTCGGCGCGGTCTTCCCGGATGACGGAGGCGCACGGTGCGTCTACATCTCGGGGCAGGACGGCGTCGTGCTCTTCCAGAGCCACCCGGTGGCCGAGGACGCCGACTGCGCCAACTTCGAGGACGAGGCGTCGCTCGCCACCATCGAGACCGTCCACGACGGCTTCGTCTACGACGACAAGATGTACTCCGCCTGGGGCACGTCCGTGGGCACGTATGGCGGCGTGATCGCCTACTCCAACGGCTCCAACAGCTACGTCGGACCGTATAGCACCTACGGCTACCAGTACCAGTGCGTCGAGTACGTGAATCGGTACTTCGTGGTGGCCAAGGGGAAGGCCAACATGCGCGGATCCGGAAACGCGAACGCCTACTGCTCGGGCCGCTCGGGCTACGGCGTGACCGTCTACACGAACGGCACGAGCACCACCTCGCCGGCGACCGGGGACTTCGTCGCGTCCACTGGCGGGACCTACGGACACGTCGCGATCGTCAACTCGGTGAGCGCGAGCGCGATCACGGTCATCCAGCAGAACTGGAGCAACAGCTCGTCCGACGCCAGCAAGTCGCTCACGCTCTCTACGTCGAGCGGGAAGTACACGGTCGGCACCTTCTCGGCGTCGTACCCGGTGGCCTGCTGGGGTCGCTGACCCAAGGGTAGACGCGGGTCTCGCGGCGGTCGGGGGCGGTGGGCAACCACCGCCCCGATGCGGCTCGCCGAGCCATGTCCGTGGTACCCTGCCCTCCGCTCCTCCGTTCCCCCCGGAAGTCCCATGGTCCTCACTCTCCTCCTCCTCGGATGCCCGGTCGTCACCGATTCGGAGTTCGCGGCCCGGCTCGACGCGGACGGGGATGGGTACCGGTCGGACGCGTTCGCCGACGGGGACGACTGCGACGACGCCACCGCGTCCGTCCACCCGGGCTTGGCGGAGACCTGGTACAACAGTGTCGATGACGATTGCGACGCCGCGACGAAGGACGACGACCAGGACGGGGACGGCTACCCCAGCGTTTCCATGGGCGGTTCGGACTGCGACGACACGGACCTTGCGGTGCATCCCGGCGCGGTGGAGCGCTGCGATCAGGTAGACGGAGACTGTGACGGGAGCATCGAAGGGGAGACCGACGCCGATGGCGACGGATCGTGCGTGATGGACGGCGATTGTGACGACACCGACCCGGGGGCCCACCCCAGAGCGGTCGAGGAGTGCGACGCCGCGAATCGAGACGAAGACTGCGACGGCGCGGCCGACGATCTCGACACAGATCCCTTCGGCCGCACCACCATGTACCAGGATCTCGATGGCGACGCCTACGGGGTGGACACGGTCACCAGCTCCCGGTGCGACACTACCGCGGGGTGGGCTGCCGACGCGGGTGACTGTGACGACGCCGACGCGAACGTCCACCCAGACACCCTCGAGCGCTGCAACGGCTACGACGATGACTGCAACGACCTCATCGACGCCGCCGACCCGGACGTCGACCCATCCGAAGGCCGATGGTACCTGGACTACGACCGGGATGGCTTCGGCTGGGTTTTCGAGGCCCGCGCGTCCTGCGAGGCCCAGTCCGGGTACGTGCACGATTCCACCGATTGCGACGACCTGGACAGCGGCGTGCATCCCTCCGCGAACGAAGTCTGCAACGCCCACGACGACAACTGCGATGGTCTGTCGGACGACGAGGACCCTGCCGTCGACCTCACCACCGCCACCGTCTGGTACGTAGACGCCGACGGTGATCGGTACGGAGACGCCAGCCTCCCCGACCTAGCCTGCGCGCCGGACGCCGGGTTCGTCGCGGCCAGCACGGACTGCGACGACGGCAACGCTGCGGTGAACCCCGGCGCCATCGAGGCCTGTAATGGCGTGGAGGACAACTGCGACGGGGTGCTGCTCGACGGCCTGGAGACGGACACCGACGCCGACGGCTACCGGACCTGCTCCGGTGATTGCGACGATGCCACGGCGACCACGTACACGGGCGCCACCGACGATTGGTATGATGGGGTGGACGCCAACTGCGACTCCGCCGACGACTACGACCAGGACGCCGACGGTCACGAGGCAGAGCCCTGGGGTAGCGACTGCGCCGATGAGGATCGGTCGATCAACCCGGGGATGGTCGACACCTGGTACGACGGGGTGGACACCAATTGTGACGGCGCCGACGACTACGACCAGGACGCCGACGGCGCGCGGCCGTTGGTATGGGGCGGAGACGACTGCGACGACGTGGACGCCGCCGCCTACACCGGGAACGCCGAGACCTGGTACGACGGGCGCGACGGCGACTGCTCGGGCGGGTCCGACTACGACCAGGACGAGGACGGGTACGACTCGGATGGCTTCGGGGGGGAGGATTGTGAGGATGAGGACTCGACCCTGAGCCCCGGTGAGGACGAGGTGGCGTCGGACCGCCTGGACAACAACTGCGATGGCCTGGTCGATGGCCTCTACGACGTCGACGCGGACGTTCAGGTGGTGGTGGCCGAAACCGAGACCGGCCCGGGAGGGGGGCTCTCGTGGGGAGGAGATGTGGACGGGGACGGAGGGGACGATCTCTTGGTGGGGATGGTCTACCCGGACGGAGCAGTACTCTACGTCGTTTCGGTCGCCAGCGGGGGGGAGACCGACCTCGCTGACTCGATCACCACCTACACCCACAGCGACCCCGGGGACGTGGCTTACACCTTCGGCTCCGCGTTTGGCGACGACGATGGAGATGGGCTCCGGGAGGTCGCGATCACCGCAGGCGGACAGGTGTACCTGATTGAGTTGGGAGGGACGGGAGAGGTCGACCTGGAGGCCGAGGCGATCGCAGTCGAAACGGGGACGGGTAGTGCCACACTGGGGATGCGATTGGGGGACGTCGACGGGGATGGGCTTGAGGACCTTGCGGTGGCGGACAATACGGCGCGCGATTGGGACAGAGGCTACAACTATGCCGGAAAGGTCACGTTGATTTTGGACCCACTTGACCGCCAATCGGGAACCGCTGGCGACGGGTCGGGTGCGATCGTGTATTGGGGTCAGAATCACTCATACTTTGGAAACGTTGCTCCGGCCGGAGACTTAGACGGCGATGGACTTGCTGACACTTTTCTGGGGCCCGCCTACTGCAGCAGCGCAGGTGGATATGGTGCCCTTCTTCCGGGCGGCGGGTCGCTGGTCGGCGGACGGACCTTCGAATACCCGGACGAACTCGTGTTCATGTGGGGTGATGACGGTTCCGATCAGGTTTGCATGGGTATCGGCGCTGGCGATATTGACGGGGATGGTGCCGATGACGCGGTCCTCATCAACTACGCCGAGCAGCGGATTCTCATCGGCCCTGTCGGCCCGACGATCGGCTTCGACGACGGGGTCGCACCGATGGTAGCGTGGAGTTACTCGGGGCGTCCGGGAATCGGTGACTTCAATGGTGACGGCACGGTAGACTTGGCCGTCAACCAGGCTTCCATGGTCGCGCGGCCGGCCGCGTGCGTATTCCTCACAAATCCGACAATCGGCACGAGTTGCCTTGATGCCGACCTGCTCCTGGAACCAACGCAGACGGGGGGGTTCGGCGTGGGTCTATTCGACGGATCAATCGGCGACGGCAACGGGGACGGCTACTCCGACCTGGCGATCGGATCAGGGTCAACCTCGCTTCAAACCCACGCCGCCTGGGTCCTCTACGGCCGACCCTGATCTCGGCTTCCGGCGGATCTTACCTCCCCCCCTCGACAATCACCGCCACCAACCCACCCACCGCCACCGCCGAGAGCGCCCCCGACGCCACGGCCAGCCCCACCGTCGCCGACTTCAACCGCGTCAACTGATCCACATCGTACCCATCCGAGTAGAACTCTCCCCGAGCGATCCATGCTCCGGCGAAACACCCACCACCCAAGCCCGCCCCGGCCACCGCGACGCCCAGCCACCGATTGCGGGCACGCGAAACCGGCTCATAGTTGAGTCCCCTGCAAAAACCCTCGAGCGCGCGTACGCGCGCGTAGACAGCCTGCTGGAAAACTGAGATCATGGGGATCCCTCCGCTCCTCCTCCCCGAGGAGCACCTCTCCCCCCATCCCCGGTTGCCGCGATGTTCCGTCCCACCGACCCGCAGCTCTCCCTGATGGAGTCGCGCTTCCTGGTCTCGCCGAAGAAGCGTGAGCGTCTGGAGAAGTCCTGGGCTGAGACCTTCCGGAAGCACGTGCTCCCACTCATCGACGAGGAGGCGTTCCGGGAGTGCTTCTGCGAAGACAACGGCCGGCCGAACAAGTCGATCCGGCTCCTCGTTGGGATGCACCTGCTCAAGGAGGCCGACGACCTCACTGTCGAGCAGGTTCTCGACGCGGTGGAGTTCAACATCCAGTGGCAGCACGCGCTCGGGGTGGAGCCAGCGGACGCGCACGTCTGCGAGCGCACGTTCTACTACTTCCGGGACAAGCTCGCAGAGAACGAGCGCTCGCAGGGGGTGTTCGAGAAGCTGACGGAGGCGCTCATGGAGGCAGACGGGCTCTCGGCAGTCCGGCAGCGTCTCGACTCGACCCACGTGATCTCGAACATCAAGCTGCTCTCGCGCCTCGGTCTGTTCACCGAGACGGTGACGCACTTCCTGCGCGAGCTGCGCAAGGAGGCGCCGGAGAAGCTCGCGAAGCTCGATGTCGGTTGCGCGAAGCGGTACTTGGATCGTGAGGGGTACTTCGCCGACGCGAAGCGGGACCAGGCGCAACGTCGTATGCCGCTGGTCGCCCAGGATCTCTTCGCGCTGGTCTATGCCTTTGGCGGCGACGAGGTCGTCCGTGAGTGGCCGTCCTACGGGCTGCTGGCCCGCCTGCTCTCGGAGCAGTGCAAGGTCGTCCCGGGGGAGGGCGGTGAGGCCCCGGTGGTCACGCTGAGGGCGCCCGAGGAGATCGGTGGCGACTCGCTCCAGAGCCCTCACGATCCGGATGCCACTTACGGCCACAAGGGGAAGGGCTACGAGACGCAGATCGCCGAAACGTGCGTCGCGGAGAACCCGTACCAGGTGATCACCGCCGTGGAACTCACCAACGCCAACGCGTCCGATCAGCACGCTGCCGTGCCCATCGTCGAGGCGCTCGTCGACCGCGGCATCGCCCCCGAGGTGCTGCTCGCCGACACCGGATACGGCAGCGGTGAGAACATCGTTGAGTGCGCGGAGATGGGCGTGGAACTTCTCGCGCGTGTCCAGGATCCGGCGGCGCCCGCGCGCGCGGACGGCTGGGCGACACCGGTGGAGCCGATGCCAAGCACTCCCGGAACCGCCGCCACGAGCGGCCCCGCGCCGAAGATCACCCTCGACACCACCGAGCCCCTGCCCACCTCTGGCCTCAGCGCCTTCGCCTTCAACGCCACCTTTGACGAGGTTCTCCGCTGCCCCGAGGGCCATCCACCGGTGGACCATTACGCGACGGACTCGGCATTCTACAGCTACTTCCCGGGGAGCGCCTGTCGCGAATGCCCGGCGGCCAAAACCTGTCCGACGCGCACGCGAGCGGGCACGGACGAACGCGTGCTCCGATGGCGCGACAGCAAGGCCGCGACGGCGGCGCGCCAACGTGAGCAACAGGAACCAGCGTTCAAACAGGACTACAAGCTCCGGAGCGGGATCGAGTCCACCAACGCGGAAATCAAGGGACGCCACGGCGCCGGGGACCTGCGCGTACGGGGCAGGACGGGCGTCGAGGTCGCGATGTACATGAAGGCGGCGGCACTCAACGCCAAGCGAGCGGTCCAACATCACACCGACGTCCTCCGGGCTTCACTCGACGGGCACGGTACGACACAGTTGGACACCGAATGAGGGTGGGGGGCGCCCTTCCGGTGGCCCGGAGGGTCACAGGACGGGTCCAAGAGCCGACGGGTGACCGACGGCTTCTCCTCAGCCGCAACGCGACGCGCCACGGGCGAACACGCGCGGGCGGCCCCAACCTGACGACGGCTCACGGCCAGGCTCATGCGGCGGGTTCTTGCGGGGGACTCAAGGTTGTCGCGGAACACGAAGCCGACGAAGTCGGTGTCGTTCCCGGAGGCGCGGATGACGACACAGGGGTTGATGGTCTGTTGGGGGGTGGCAGTCTCCTGGTCTGCGACCTGGAGGTACGTTCCGAGATCGCCTACAAGGTCCACGGCGTCCGTGCTCTCGTCCTCCGTCGGATCACACTCCCCGTCCCCGTCCCCATCGGTCATCGGCATGATCGTCCACAGCGTCGGGTCCGCGACATGCATCGCCGCCATCCGGGTGCCGTGGGACTCCTGCGCTCCGCTCGTGCCCACCTCGTAGGCCATCAGCACCCGATCCTTCGCGGCGTTGGTGGCCAGGGAGGGAAACTTGTGCGGGAAGGTGCCGGTGGGGCCGGTTCCGGTGTCCGGGTCCGGCTCCTCCACGACCGAGATCTCGCCGAGGGTGCCGCCCTCGCCCAGGGTCCCGCTCGGCCATGAATAGGTTCGGGTGCGGACCGAACCCCGCTCGGAGACCGTGCTGGACTGCGCGGTGAACGCGATGAGGAACGTGCCGTCGGCCAGGCCGACCACCGACGGATCCGATGCATACACCCCGCCTTCCGTCCGGGCGAGGCCACGTCGAACGGGTCCGAGTCCGCCCAGGAGCGAGCCACTCGAGTAGATGTAGACCCGGCCGCGAATCGAGCTGAAGTAATTCTCCCACCCGTCGGTGTCTGCCTCGTCACGCGGGTCGGGATCGGGGATGTAGGAGCGCCACACCACCATGACCATCGTGAACTGCCAGACCTCGCCGCCGAAGGAGCCGAGCTCGACCGAGGACACCGCCACCGAGGGAAAGTGTGAGTGGGAGTAGCCGGCGTCCTCGGTGTCCGTGTCCACCTCGAAGTCGTCGATGGCGCCGCCATCGGTGGTGCGGCAGAACATCCGGACGCGCCGGGTCGGGTCCTGGTCGCTGTCCTCCCGTCTGGATCGGCGCTCTCATCGCCCACGGTACCGTTGTAGTTCACGTCCGAGAGCGTGTAGACCACGAAGGCCGCGAGCCCGTCCTCGTCCACCACCCCGACCGGGTAGCCGCAGCGCGCGGTGGTCCGGCCATGGACCTCCCCCACCGGGGCGTGTTGCTCCACGGTCGCCGAGCTCTCGTCGGGCATCCACGCGTACAGCAGCGGCACCGACGTGGTGTCCCCCTCGCCAATGTACACCACCATGTACCCGGCGTCGGTGCCCGCAGGGGCGACTACCAACGCGGGCGTGTAGCCCGGGCTCCGAGAACTCCACCCGGGTGAAGTACCGGGTGGAGGTCGTGTCCCCGCCGCCTCGGGTGCCGCCGCCCCGACCGCGATTCGGCGTCCTCGACCACCTCCAGGACCACCGTCCCGGCCAGATCACTCCTGACGTGCCGCCGACCGCGTACACCCAGCAGAGCACCTCGCCGACCTCGGCGATCCACCGCCCCTGGTTGAACGAGGTGTTCAGCGAGTACGCGCCCTCGGTGCCGGTGTCCAGGGTGGCACGGGCTCGTCAAACTGCCAGAGACGGCGACTGCACGCCCCGAACGCGGAGAACGAACCATCCGTGCCCCCCAGGTCGAGACGCCCCCCCACCGAATCGAACACCCGGGTGTCCCCGCGGTCCCAAACGATCCCGCCCGACCCGAACACGTCGGGGGTGGACGCCCCCGGCAGCCGGGTAGCTCCACCCGTCCCGGCGGATGGCGGGGTGAGGCGGTTCATGCGTACCGGACCGTGTACTCGAAGAGGATCTCGGCACGCGAGATCACGGCGGTGGTGGTGCTGTAGAGCACGCCCAGCCGGAAGCGGAAGAACTTGGTGATGTCGCCGTTCGTTCCCGCGCCGCCGACGGTGGGGTCGAAGGAGAAGAAGTTCTTCGAGACGCCGTTCTTGAACCCCAACGCGGGGGCACCGGCGAGGGGGGTGGCAGGCGCGAGCGGGGCCGCGGCCACCTCGATGTCCGAGTGGAAGGTCTGCAACCCCACTTCCGCCTGGAACACCCCGGCGCCCCCCGTCTCCACGATCACGAGGCGACCCGAGACCCCCAGGGCCCCCAAGCACACGAGGGGCACCCCCACGTCCTGCCAGAGCACCGAAACGCCCGGCGACACCAGCTGCAGGCGCGCCATCCGACTGACTTCCTTTCCCATGAATCCCTCCGAGGTGTAGATACACTGCGCACCCCGGAGCGAATCCCCGGAGCGAATCCCCGGAGCGAATCCAGCGTACCACACTCGCGTAGGTCCGCACGCATTCTTGTGAAAATAACTCCTTACAGGACCCTCCCGGTGACTTGCTGGAGGCCTTGGAGACCGTCGGGGCGGGAGAGGGGGTCGTTCCCGGTGATCTCGAGGTCGGCGTCGATGGTGGTCAGGTCGGCGAGGGCGTCGATCGAGGGGTCCGTCGAGGCCGTGGAGGGAGGTGAAGGAAGGGTTCTCCCTAAGCCTGAGCCCCCGCCCCATCGATGTCACGTTCTCGAGACCCGCGGGGGGGTGACCGGACAGCGCGCGCGCCGCCCGACCACACACCCCAACCCGAGGAGAGCGAGGAGCGCCCCGCCGCCACCCGGCGCGCTCGCGCACCCCGGCCCCGAGACCAGCTCGCCCGGCAGGGCCCGCGCGGCCGGAGCCCGACCGTCCGGATCGCCGCCCCCGCTGTCGACCCCGACGCCGGCGGTGTCCTCCGTGACGTCGGTGTCCCCCGCCCCCGCGTCGTCGGCGACGAAGTCCGCGGTGAGGATGTAGGGCCCGGGGTACTCCTGCCCACCGACGTAGCTGTCCAGGGAAAGCCAGACGTCGCCCGCGGGCACGTACACCGACACCTCGGAGTCGTCCCGGCCGAGGCAGCTCTGCCCATCCGGGGCGGTGAGCACGTGGACGTCGATGTCCACCTCGGCGTCGTCGCTCACCCGGGCGGTGAGCTGGCCGCCGGTGTCGGTGTGGAAGCGGTACAGCATCTCCGGCCCCGATTCATCGGCCGAGGAGCAGTTGTAGACGTCGATCACGTCCGACGCGGCGCCCGCGGTCCACCGGTAGTCGGTGTAGGGAAAGGCCGCGATCTCGGATCGGCGCCGCCGCCGTCCCCGTGCTGCCACCGTCCTGGATGTGGTCCTCGCGGATCGGCTGGTAGCCGTCCAGGAAGGACCAGCCCCCGTCGCTGTTGAGGTGTACCTTGTCGGCCCCACCCGAAGCCTCGTAGAAGACCGGCCACCCCCCCTCGGAGAGGTGGGTGTACAGGACCACGTGCGAGCCGCTGTCGTTCACGGCGTCCCCCCGCTCGATCTGGTCCCAGTCGATGTCGGTGGCGGTCTCGTACAGGGTGGAGGTGCTGTAGTGCCCGATCTCCCACACCATCGAGAGGAAGCCGGAGCAGTCCACGCCGACGGTGCACTCGAGGATGCCGTGCCAGGAATGAGACCCCGCGCCGTCCCCGGCGGCGATGCCGGCGTCGAACTCGGCGAGGCTCATGTACCCACCCCAGTCGTAGGGGAGGCCCATGTAGGTGCCGGCCGGGTAGTCGGAGGCGTAGTCGGACGAGCAGTCCGCCGTGGCGTTGGCCGACGTCGCCGTCCAGGTGTGGAGCGCGTAGGCGGCCGCGTTGTCGAGCGCGTCCTCGCGCGTGGTGGCGGCGGCGAGGGCGATGAGCCCAATCATCGCGACACCCGGACGACGTGGAGGCCGTCTTCCCGCGGGTCGAGCCAGGCGACGTCGGCGCCCCAGGCGGCGACCCCCGCGTAGGGCCGATACCGCCCGTCCAGCGGGAGGTCCCACCGCGCGTCGGCGCAGCGCAGCTCCCGGCCGGTCACCGCGCCACGAGCACCGAATTCCACCACCGCGCATGCGCCCACCGGGCGTCCCGCGAGTGCCCCGGTGGCGAGGGTGCGGCCGTCCAGGGTGACAACCCCCGTCGCCGACCGCCGCAGCACCGGCCCGGGCGCGAACCCTCGGGCAACCGAAGGCTCGAATCCCCCCGCGGCGGGCGCCCGCGCGATCGGGTGATCGTTGCCGAACACATCGCGGGCGTAGACATCCTCCCCTTCCGCCTGGAGCGCCGCCCCACCGGGGACCAGGGGCGGGATGGCGACCTTCCCCACCTCCACGCCCGCCCTGTACCTCACCACGACCCCGTGGGTGCTCACCAGCAGGTCCCCGTCGACGGCGAAGGCGACCCCCTCCACCGCGCCGATCCGCAGCGTGCCGAAGCTGCCGAGGACCGTACGCCGGCCGGCGTCGAGCACCGCCCACGCCCCGCCGGGGCCGATCGCGAGGCGATCCGGGCCGTAGGCCGGCGACTCCTCCCCGACCGGGACGAAGCGGGCGACCGACCAGGGGACAACCACCTCGACCGGGACCCCGGGCACCCCGCTCGGGAGGGTGGGGAGCGAGGTGCCGGTCTCGGCTGCATGGACGACGGCGAGGAGGAGGAGCATGACCGCCCGGGGACAACAGCGCCTATCCGCTCGTCAGGTCCCCGTCGGCGCCCCTGGCAGCCGACCGCGCTTGCTGATCCGGCCGCCGAGCCGCCCCGCGAGGTGATTGGCGGTGCCCACCACCACCGCGGTGGCGACGGTGGTGCGCTCGACCAGCATCAACGGGAGGCAGGCGGCGGCGAAAAGGGGGCCCTGCTCGGTGGCGAGGAACTTCAGCAGGTCCCGCTCCCACACCGCGAACGCCGTCGTCAGCGCCGCCGAGAGGCGCCAGCGTCCGGCCATGAGCGCCACCACCGCCCCGGCGCCCAACGGCACCCCCACGAGGTAATGCACCTGGCGGCGCTCCCCGGGCCCGTCCACCCGCACCGAGGCGTCGCCTTTGCGGCGGCGGTCGAGGGTGGTCCGGACGTGGTTGCGGGCCTTGTGGAAGTCGTTCTTGAGCGCGCGCCCCAAGGTGAAGCGGTGGTGGTGCACCGCCGCGAGGCCGCGGTCCAGCAGTACCAGGGCCCCCTGCTCGTAGAGGTCGCGCCCGAACTCCACGTCCTCCACCGAGACGCTGGTGAGGGACTCGTCGAACCCGCCCGTGGCCAGGAACGCCTCCCGCCGCACCGCGGCGAGCATGGTGGTCAGGTGGCGGGTCTGGTCCTCCTGCTGCAGGGTGAAGTGGCGATGGGTGAGGTTCTTGTACCGGCTCACGAGGCCGGTGTGGGGATGCTCGGCCGCGACCGTGCCCCAGATGGCGGACGCGGCGGGGTTGGCGGCGAAGTCCGCTTCGAGGCGCGCGAAGGCATCGACCGGGACCACGATGTCGGCGTCCACGAACACCAGCACGTCGCCCGTCGCCACCGCCGCCCCGGCGTTCCGGGCCGAGGCCGGCCCGCCGTTGGCCTTGCGCACCACCTGGATCCCGGCTGGGATCTCGATCGTGGCGGGAGAGCCATCGTCGACGAGGATCGTCTCGAACGGAGCCGGATCCGCCCCGGCGAGGCCCGCGAGGCAGTGGGCGAGGTTGGCGGCGTGCTCGGCGGTGGCGACCCGGCACGGGATGATGACGGAGAAGCGCATCAGACCTTGCAGCACCGCTTGCAGATCTCGAAGGGCTGCGCCCACTGCGCGAGCCGCTCCTGCCGCAGCTTGGGATGGTTCCAGAGGGTGTCCAGGTCGTCCTCGAGCAGGTTGCCCACCGGCTCCTCGAACAGGTGCCCGCAGGGCACCACCGCGCCGTCCGGCCGGATGAACAAGGTGTGCCAGAGCGTGTGACAGCGCCGGCCGACCCCGCCGTCCTCGCGGTACCAGGCGGACCGCTCGGCGTCGCTGAGGTGGGGGTGGAAGCTGACGAAGCCCCGGTAGTCCCCCTCCAGCCGCCGCGCCTCGGCCAGCATGGGCGTGGCGTCGAAGTCCGCGAGCAGCGCCGAGGGGATCACGTGGTAGGTGACGTCGTGCTGCTCGTGGGCGCGCTCGACGTCGGTGAGGAACGAGAGCCAGGTGAAGCGGACCCCGTCCACGCCGAGCTTCCGGCCCAGCGCCGCCACCGGACGCAGCGCCCGCGCGTTCTCGAGCGACACCGCGCAGTTGAGGATCACCCGGGTGCGGGCCGGGTCGCGGTGGTCGAGCAGGTTCTGGAGCCCGGCGACCGTGCGCTGGAAGGCCCCCTGGCGTCCCATCGCGGCGTCGTGGCCTTCCTCGTCGCCCAGCACGCTGAACATCACCACGTCGGGGCCGATCGCGGCGAGGCTCTTCGCCTTCGTCTTCCCCAGGGTGGTGCCGGAGGTGACGGTGAAGATGCGGCCGCCCCGGCGCTTGATCCGCGCGTAGTGCTCGAGGATGCCGGGGTGCGCCATGGGCTCGCCGCCGCCGATGGCCATCACCGGGATGCGGGGCACGAGCTTCTCGATCAGCCGCGCCTGGTCGGCCTCGGCGAGGGGCTGTGCCCAGTCCGCCACCGCGTGGGTGACGTTGCAGAAGGTGCACGCCTCGGGGCAGGCGTAGGTGATGTACTGACAGGCCGCCACCGGGAGCGGGGCGGTGCCGTCCTTGCGCACGTACCAGGCGTGGGGGAGCTGCACGGCGCGGGCCAACTGCGGGAGGCTCCAGAGTCCACGGGTCACCCAGGCGACACGGGCCTGACTGTGGACTTCGGAAAGGAGCGACATCGTGCTCAGGATACCCCGCGGCGAGCGCTCGGCGGGCGCGGGCGCCGTGGCCGGCGTTACGACGGCGGCGTGGATTCCGCGTTCCGTGAGGTCCGTCGTCGCGCCGCCCGCCGGGGCTGGCCGATGCGCATGCGGGTGTGGCAACGCTGGACGGGCACGCCGTTCGCCGCCGTGGCCGCCCACCTCCCCCCGACGGCACCATCCTCGACCTCGGCTGCGGGTTCGGCATGTTCGCGGCGCTGCTCGCGCTCCAGTCGCCCGGTCGACGGGTGATCGGGCTCGACGGAGACGCCGGCCGCATCGCGGTGGCGCGGGAGCTCTTCGGGGACCTCGCCACCTTCGAGCAGGCCGACCTCGGCGGCGCGGAAGGCCTCCCCACCGCCGACGCGGCGGTCTTCTACGACGTGCTCCACCACCTCCCCGACGCCGACGCGGCGTTGAGACGGGTGCGCGCGCCGCTCCTCGTGGTGAAGGAGAACGACGTGGTCCCGTGGCCGAAGCACGTCGTGTCGCTGGCGGTGGAGGCCATCGCCGTGGCCACCGCGTTCACCCCCTCCGCCCCCGTGCGTATGCGCGGGCGGGACGCCTGGGTCGGCGCGCTCACCGGGGCCGGGTACCGGGTGGAGCGGGCCGAGCACCTCCAGGCGCGACACGGGTTCTTCGTCCCGCACGCGCTGTTCGTGGCGCGTCGATGAAGGCCCTCCGCGTCTGGGTCGCGCTGCGTCTCGGTCTGCCGCTGGCCCTGATCCTCCTCCGCCCCGCGTTCCTCGGCGACGCCCTCGCCCGCCTGCTCGAGTCGGCCGACTACGCCCACGGCCTGGTGAAGTTCGGCCTCGAAGCCTGGATGGTGCTCCTGTACCGGGCGCCCACCGCGCTCCTCACCGGGGTGGTGCTGAGCGCCGGGGCGCTCGTGGTCACGCTGCTGAAGGGGCGCGCCCGCTGGATCGGCGTCGTGGTGCTGGTCGGCCTCGCGGCCCTTGCGCCGCTCGAACCGTGGTGGCCCGCCTACGCGGTGTTCCTCGGGCTGCTCGCGCTCGACCTCGCGCCGGTCGTGCTCCCCCGCTTCCTGGCCTCGCTCCCCGGCTCGGAGCTGCTGCTTCCCCGCGCCGTCGCGGTCGGGCTGGGCGCCGGCCCCCGGTGGGAGCGCGTCGTCGCCGTCCTCGCCGTCCCGGTCCTGCTGGGGGTGTGGCTCGTGGGCGACTCCCTCGTGGTGGGCGACTCCCGCCGGGGGGAGGTGGGCCGTTGGCCCGCCGAGCGGGTCGATCCCCGCGCGACCATCCTCGAGGAGGCGCCGCCGGGCGTCATCTGCGAGTACCACGACGTGGACCTCGTCGGGGACCGCCTCGTGGTCGTCGCCGAGGGGAGCCACCGGCTCCTCTCCTTCCCGCTCACCGGGGACGCCCCGCCTGCGGTCTGGCCCCTCCCACCGCCGTGGTGGCGCATCGAGGGCCTGGTGCTGGACAGCGAATCGGACCCGGCCACCGGGTTGACCTGGTTCTTGGACGGCCCCAACCACCTCTCGGCGGTGCGCTGGGGTGGCGCCGGCTGGGTCTACGACCACGCCTCCCCGCCCCTGCCCCACCCCGAGCACCACGTCTACACCCGCTGGCTGCCCGAGCGGCAGGAGCTGGTCCTGGTGTCGGTCAACGCATCGACCGGCCCGGCGGACGGGACGATCATCCGGGTCCCCACCCCCGCGCTGGGCCCGGTGTGGCAACACCGCCTGGAGCTGCAGGATGGCCAGCCCGCACCCACCGTTCGGGACCTGGAGTGGCTACCGACCCTGTCGCGGTTCGTGATCGCGCCCAACTGGGGGGACCGCCTGTTCCTGCTCGACCCCGACACCGGTCGGCTGAGCCCCTGGGTGCAGGTCCCGACGATGAACGGGAAGATGACCCTGTCCACCGAGACGGGGCGGCTCTACCTCGCGCAACCAAACCGGATGTCGGTGGCCGTCATCGACCCGGCGGCGGGGGTCATCGAGCGCACCATTCCCACCCAGCCGGGGGTGCGCCCGGTCGCGATCGACGCGGGGCGCGGACTGATGCTCACCGCCTCGGTGATCACCGGCCAGGTCTGGGTGCAGGATCTGCAGTCTGGGGAGGTCCTGGACCGGTTCGGCACCTTCATGCCCCTCGTCCGGGAGATCGAGATCGACCCCGAATCGTCCCGCGCCTTCCTCTCCACCTGGACCGCGCTGTACAGCTTTCCCTACACCCGGGGCCCGACCCCTCCGACACCGTGATTCATGGGTAGCGTCCCCGTCAGCTCTGGGCGCTGGGCGCCGGAGGGTGGGTGCGGGTGAGCCTGGACGGGGTGTAGGGGTCGGGGGGGGGCGTCCGCTACACCCCCACCCGCCGCGCCCAACGGAACACCTTCTCCATCGGCGCGTCCTCGTAGCGGCAGGTGGCGCACACCTTGTCGTCGCAGCGGCGCACCCGCAGGGCGCCCCGGAAGGCCTGCATCGCGGCGCCGTTCCAGATGTCCGCGAACGGCGTCTGGAACGCGTTGCCCACCTTGGTGCCACGAATGGTGTGGTAACAGCACGGATAGACGTCCCCGTCGGTGCTGATGATGCAGCTGTACCAGGGGATGTAGCAGGGGGCGCGGGAGAGGTCGGTGGTGAGCTGCGTGACCGAGGTCTCGAGCGACGACGCGGTACGGATGTAGCGGTACTTCCGGGCCAGGATCGCGGCGCGGCGCAGGGTCTCCACCGCGTCCGACCCGATCTCCAGGGTCTTGTCCACGAACGCGGCCTGCTCCCCGTAGGTGAACATGACGTGGAAGTAGGGCTCGACCGTGGTGAAGCGCCGATGACACAGCTCGATGAGCTTCTCGACCTGGTCGACGTTGTCCCGGAAGATGGTGAATTGCAGCTCCACCTTGGGGTGGGCGTAGCGGTTGGCGTCCCGCATCAGCAACAGCCGCTCCACGTTGCCGAGCACCGCCTCGAGGTCGGCGCCGGCGCGCACCTTCGCGTACACCTCCGGGTCGGCGGCGTCGATCGACACCTTGAGCCGCGCCAGTCCGGCGTCCAACAGGGCACTGGCCCGATCCGCGTCGAGCAGCGTCCCGTTGGTGACCAGCGTGACCTGCGAACCACCGGCGACGGCGTGCGCCACCATCGCGGGGACGTGTTTGTTGAGCAGGGTCTCGCCGTACCCGGACAGCGAAAGGTAGACGGGCCGGATCTGGTCGTAGAGGTGCTTGAACCGGTCCAGCTTGAGGATCGCGGTGTCCCGCTGGTCCCAGTCGATCTCCCGGGAGCACACCGCGCACGCGATGTTGCACGCGTCCGAGACGTCGATCCCCACCGCGGAGGGCATCGCCGCCGTGTCCCGGCCCCGGTAGCTGGAGCCCACCGACGCCGCGACGCGGGTGAGGTTGGCACGATTGAGCGGGATCACGCGCGCGGGGTAGAGGTAGCGGCCGACCACGCTCACGTGAAGAACGCATCCCCGTGGTAGTAGACGTACTGGGACAAGGTGAGCTTGAAGTCCAGGTTGTCCTTCCGAGCCTCCCTCCAGTAGCGGGGGAAGCCGCGGACCCAGTCCAACCCACCCGCTTGGACCTGACGCTTGAGCTGACGTGCCAGGAAATAGCCGTTGGCCTTGAAGAACAGGGCCTTGAGCTCCATGCGCCCCAGGCCGCTGGCCTCCTCGGTGAGCTCGCCGCCCTGGTAGAACGTCGCGGACTGGTCGCGCTCCAGGTAGTTCACCTCGATCCCGGCGTCCTTCATGATCTCGAGGTTCCACAGCGGGGTGAAGAAGAAGAACGCAGCGCGATCCAGGCCCACGTCGCGGGCGACGTCGAGCGTCTTCTGCGCCTGCACCGGCGTCTCCCCCGGGGTGCCGATCAAGAAGTAGCCGAGCGTCTTGATGCCCGACTTGCGGATCAGCCGCATCTTCTCCTGGAGGGTCTCCTCGGAGAGCTCCTTGTTGAGCAGGGAATTCCGGACGTAGGGATCACCGGCCTCGATCCCCAGCCGGAGCTGCACACACCCCGCCGAGCGCGCCAGGTCCAGCTTCTCCTCGGTGAGGTGGTCGATGCGGGAGTAGGCCGAGAACGGCATCTTCTGGTGCATGCGCAGCGAGCGGTAGACGCGGGTGAACTCCTCCAACCAGCTCTTGTGCATCAGGAAGTTCTGGTCGTAGAAGCTGATGTGGCGGAGTCCCTGGTGGCGGTGGCGTTCGTACTGCCAGGCACACTCCTGGGCGACCAGCGTCGCGGTGCGCTTGCGCACGAACGGTCCCGCGTCCTCGAGCCGCTTGGCGAGCACCGGCGAGGAGCAGAAGGAGCACTCGTAGGGGCAGCCGCGCACCCCGATCACCGGCAGGTAGCCGGCGTGGTAGATCATGCGCGGGTGCTGTTCCCAGAGGGTCCAATCGTTGAAGGGCACCGCGTCCAGCGCGGCGCCACGGGGCAGCGGGCCGATCGCCGTCTGGTGGACCGTGTCCCCGTCCTTCCAAGCCAGGGACGGGATGTCGGGGAGCCGGGCGAGGTCGCCGTCGTCCAGCACGTCGAGCAGCGCGTGGAAGGTGTACTCGCCCTCGCCGACCAGCGCGTAGTCGACGACGTCCTGGCGCACCGTCCCCTCGGTGTCGAGCGACGCGTGGTGCCCGCCCAGGACCACGATCAGCTCGGGGCGGTGGGCCTTGGCGGCGCGGGCGATGCGCAGGATGGACGGCATGCGCGGGGTGACGGTGGAGATCGCCAGGACGTGGGGCTGGAAGCGGTCCAGGCGCTCGCACAGGTAGCGCTCCCACTCGTCCCAGAAGAACGTGAAGTCGATGACCTCGGCCCGGTGGCGGCCGATGTGGTTCACGAAGCTGGCGATGCCGGCGGTGCCGAGGTGGTACAGCTCGAGGTCGCGGTCGATGGTGGGGTTGACGCAGAGGACGCGCATCGCTCGGGGAGTATAGCGCCGGGGGCTGGCCGCTCCATCCTCCGTTCGGCCCCCGGGACTACTGCAGATCGAAATCCCCTCCGCCGTCGCAGACTCCTCGATCGCGGCGGCGTGGCGCCCGTCGGCGGTGGCGCCCGCTCCCGGCTACCCGTCCGGCCGACGCACATGCCAGGCGACGCGCCGGACGTCGCGAAGCATCGTCAGCCCATCGCTTAGCGTGCGTAGCCGAGAGTCCTCCTCGTAGCGCCACACGACCGGGACGTCCTTCACGGTGTAGCCGTGCAGGTGAGCCAGGGTGAGCAGCTCCACGTCGTAGGCCCAGCCTTCCACCGTGAGGCGGGCGTAGAGGTCCTGGGCGCAGCGGCGCTGGAGCAGCTTGAAGCCGCACTGCGTGTCCCAGTGGCCCGAGAGCACCGTCTCCTGGACCAGCCGGTTGAACACCCGCCCCATCAGGTGGCGCCAGAAGGGCTCGGCGAGACGGCGCGCCCCCGACCCCTCGCGCACCGCGCACACCACCTCGGCGTCGGCCGCCAGCAGGGTCAGCACCGCCTCGGGGGCCACGCTCCAATCCACATCGGTCACCAGGACCCGGTCGCCGGTCGCCACGGCCACCCCGGCCTTGAGCGCGCCCCCTTTCCCGCGGTGCGGCTCGGCCACCACCCGGACCCAGGGGGGCGCTTCGGCCTGAGCCAGCGCCAGCGTGCCGTCGGTGGAACCGTCGTCGACCAGGATCCCCTCGACGTCCGACACCACCGCCCGCAGCCGCTCCAGCCCGGCGAAACCGGCGCGCAGGCGGTGCTCCTCGTTCCAGACGGGCACGACGACGGTGAGGGAGGGCGGCACGAGCGGCTAAGGGTACACCGTCGGCCGCACCCCTCGCTCCCGGAGCCTCATGCCCACCCCTCGCCGCTGGTTCATCACCGGCGCCCGCCGCGGCTTCGGTCGCCTGCTCACCGAGGCCGCCCTCGCCCGCGGGGACCTCGTGGTGGCCACCGTCCGTCGCCCTCAGGACCGCGGCGCCCTCGTCGACCTCGCCCCGGTCCGCATCTGGGCCACCCACTGCGACGTGCGCCGCCCGGACGAGGTGACCCGCGCGGTGGAGGCGGCGGTCTCGGTGATGGGCGGCGTGGACGTGGTGGTCAACAACGCCGGCTACGGCGTGTTCGGCGCGGTGGAGGAGATCTCCGAGAGCGAGCTGCGCCAGCAGCTCGACGTGAACGTGTCCGGGGTCTGGAACGTGGTCCGGGCCGTGTTGCCCACGCTGCGGGCCCAACGCTCCGGCCACATCGTGCAGATGTCCAGCGTGGCCGGGCTCGCCGGCGGGGCCGGGTCGGGGGCCTACAACGCGTCCAAGTTCGCGCTGGAGGGGATGAGCGAAGCGCTCGCCATGGAGCTGAAGCCGCTGGGCATCCACGTCACCCTGGTCTGTCCCGGGCAGTTCCGGACCGACTTCGCCGCGTCCGCCTCGGTGGCGGCGCGGGTGCTCGACGTCTACGCCAACGGCGCGAGCGCGCAGAAACGCCGCCTCGACACCATGAACGGCGCGCAGCCCGGCGACCCGGCCCGGGCCGTCGACGCCATCCTCGCCCTGCTCGACCTGCCCGCACCTCCGGTCCGCCTGCTGCTCGGAGCGGACTCCATCCGCCGCGCGCGCACCCGCACCGCCTGGGTCGCCGCCGAGATCGAGGCGAGCGTGGCCCTCGGCGCCGACACGGCGTTTCCCGGTACCCCTGAAGGCGCGGGGCTCCCCGACTTCGTGGCCCCCACCCAGTCGCCGCTCCCCAAGCGGCGGAAGGCGAGCCGGGCCGCGCCCACGGTGCGGCGGCCGGTGATCTCGGTCATTGGCCAATCGGATCCCGACCCGGCGCTGGCGCGGGCCGCCGAGGACGTGGGTCGGCGCCTCGTGGACGCCGGCTTCCGCGTGGCCACCGGCGGCAAGGGGGGCGTGATGGCGGCGGTGTCCAAGGGGGCGCGGTCGAGCAAACGGTGGCAGGAGGGCGACGTCATCGGGGTGCTCCCCGGCCTGGACCCGGCTGAGGCCAATCCCTGGGTGGACGTGGTGGTGCCGACGGGCCTCAACCACGCGCGCAACGTGGTGCTGGTCGCCATGGCCGACGTCGTGGTGGCCATCGGCGGAGGCGCCGGGACGCTGTCGGAGATCGCCCACGCCTGGCAGCACGACAAGCCCATCGTGGCCCTGGCGATGGGCGAGGGCTGGGCCGCCATCCTGGCCGGTCAGGCCATCGACGGCCGGCGGGAGGATGTGGTGCACGCGGCCGAGACGGCGGCGGAGGTGGTGCGGAAGGTGGAGGGGTTGGTGAGGGGGTGAGAGGGCGGCGCTGAGCGCGCGTCACGTCGCCCTGGTTGGCCGGTCTCACCGCCGCGGGCCGCGAGGGGGCGTCGCCGCACGAGGTTCGTTAGGAGCGTCGACCCGGAGCATCCCCCGTGCACACTCCGAAACAAGGGATTCCCTGGCGCAACGCCGGCGGCGTCCTCCATTCCCTCTCCGCCAAGGGCGGGTGGAGTCTCTGCGTGGGAGCGGGCACGTCGCTGCCGGTGTTTCCCTCCTGGGCGGCCCTCGTCGAACGCCTCCTCAAGCGGCGCCATTCCGCCCGAGAAGCGCGATCCATCGCGCGCCGGATGTTGCGAGAATTTCCACCGGATGCCGTCATCCAAGCCGCGCGGGATGTCCTGGGTCTCCGCGACGACGACTTCGCTGCGGCGTTGGCGGAAGACCTCTACGCGAGCGCTCGCCAATCGATGAGCCCGGAGGATTTCGACGCCTTCAACGACATCCTGTCGCTCCACGTGATCGGGGTGGCGAAGAAGAAGCAGTGGTCGAGGTTCATCCGGCTGATGAACGCCAACTTCCAGACCACAAGCGCGTACGTCCTCGCGCAAATCCTCCTCGAGGCGAGCCCAGAACGTCGCCCCCGCTCCGTCCTCTCCTTCAACGCCGAGCCCATGCTGCTGGCGATGACACACGCCATGCAGTATGAACGCTTCCTCAACTCCGGGATCGGCTCACCGGTAGAGGGACAACTCCAGCAACTGTTCGACAAGGTGACATCGAGCCTCTCGTCGACGACGCCCGGGAGAGTGCCCTATGTGTTCTGTCATGGGCTGCTGCCGCTGCCGAAACCCCGCCTGAACGCACACTTCAACAGTTCATCCGTCCATAATCTCGTGTTCTCGGAAGGGGACTACCTTCAGCTCGCCACCACCGGTTTCTCCTGGCAGGCGTCGGCGTTCCTCCGGGCAGCGGCCTTCCACCCGGTGGTCTTCGTGGGAGTGTCCCTCACCGACTCCAACATGCGTCGCTGGCTCGCGGCCGCCCATCGCAACCGGAAGTCCGAGTTGGAATCCCACAAGGTGCCCGCCGACAAGTCGACGTCTCACTTCTGGGTCCGCGCGCGCCCGCGGTCCCGCGTCGATGAGGAGTGGCTCGCAGGCGCCGTGGCGCACCTGGGCGTCCGCATCATCTGGCTCGACGATTGGGGCGAGGTGGGCACGGCGTTCCGCCACATGATGAACCTGCCCACCCCGGCCGCCATTCCGTGAGGCGGGGCACCATCGGGCGCCCACCGCGCCGACTCGGGCGACTCTCGCCGCGGGAGCCGGTCGCCCCGCCTCAATCCCGGGTACCCTACCCCAATGCTGCTCCTCCTCACCCTCGCGTGCTCCGACTACAAGCTCAACGGCGACGAGACGGACCCTCCCCCGTTCGAGGATCCGGACACCACCCCCACCACCCCCACCGACACCGACACCACGCCGCCCCCGCCCGAAGCGTGCAACGGCCTCGACGACGACGGCGACGGTGCGGTGGACGAGGACTTCCCCGATGTGGACGGCGACGGCGCGGCGGACTGCGTGGACGACGCCTGCACGGTGGACACCTGGCCCGCCGGCGTGGTGGACCTCTCGGAGGCCTGCACCGGCACGGCCACCGTGAAAGACCCCTGGAACACCACTGCCACCAACGTCTGGACCGCGCTCTCCACCAACAGCCGCATCGCATCGGTGGCCCAGACGCCCATCGTCATGCAGTTGACGGACGACAACGGGGACGGCGCCGTCGATGGCGCCGACAACGTCGACGTGGCCTTCCTCGCCTGGGACGACAGCGCGTCCTCCTCGGCCGCGCACCTCGTCGTCCTCGAGGCAGGTACCTGGACGGAGCTGCTCGATCTCCCGAACCACTACTTCGCGGGCGAGATGGCCGCCGGGGACATCGACGGCGACGGCGCCCCCGAGCTGGTGGCCTTCGACGGCTCCAACGCGCTCCACGCCTACGAGGTGGACGGCACCGAGCTCTGGTCCACCGGGCCGCTGACCTACTACATCGGCGGGGAGCCATCGGCCGCGATCGTGGACCTGGACGGCGACGGCGTGGCCGAGGTGCTGGCCCAGGAGGCCGTCCTCGACGGCACGACCGGCGACCTCCTCGACAGTCTCCCCAGCCGCGGGTTCTCCTACACCCAGCACGTCGCCGCCGACCTCGACCTGGACGGCACCGCCGAGATCGTCTACGACGGGGACGTCCACGACGCCGACGGCACCCTGCGCTGGAGCGGGCTTTCCCCCGGGATGGCCGGGATGGTGCACAGCATGGTGCTGAACCTCGACGGCGACCCCGAGGGCGAGGTGGTGATGACCTCGGACAACACCCTCACCTTCTACGACACCGACGGCGCCGCCCTGGACAGCGTCGGCTTCGGCGGCGGCTTCGCCTCCGTCCCCTGCGCGGGCGACTTCGACGGCGACGGCGGTCCGGAGATCGCGATCCCCACCCAGTTCTACCTCCGGGTCTTCGAGCTCGACGGTACTCAAGACCGCCGCGATCCCGATCCAGGACACCTCCACCATGGCGGGGTGTGTCGGCGCGGATCTCGACGGCGACGGCGCGCTGGAGCTCATCTACGCCGACGAGGTCGTGTTCTACGTCTTCGACGCCCGCACCGGCGCCACCCTGGTCACCTACACGGAGCACGCATCGGGGACCCTCACCGAGACGCCCGCGGTGGTCGACCTCGACGGGGACGGCACGATGGAGGTGCTCCTCACGAGCAACGACAACATGGGTCGGGACGTCTGGATGGGGCTCACCGAGATTGAACACGCCGGTGACGGCTGGGCGCCCGGCCCCACCGACTGGCCCGCCAACGCGCGGGTCGAGGGTCGGTTCGACGCGAGCGGTCAGGTGGTGGACGTCGGGACCTGGTGGGGCCGGGAGAACACCTTCCGCGCTGCGGGCGCGGAGGCCGTGATCCTGGCCCGCGACGCCCGCGTGGACATCGACGACGTCTGCGTGGCGTCCTGCGAAGCCGACGGCGTGGCGGAGGTCTCGGTGCAGGTGCACAACCCCGGGCGATCGTCGCTCCCCGCCGAGACCGAAGTGGTGCTCTACCGGGTGGACGGCGGCGTGCGCACCGAGGTGGGGCGGCAGCCGCTGGGCGCGGACGTGGCCTCGGGCACCACCACGGCGTCGCTGGTGTTCACGCTCACGGCCGGAGACCTCGGCCCGGAGGGCGTCGTCGCGACCGTCGGCGAGGGCGCGACCGACTGCCACCCCGAGGACAACGAGGCTGCGTGGAGCGACAGCGTGTGTCCGTAGGGGCCTCGGCGGCGCACCCCCGCCATCGCTCCGCGAGGGCCTGCTCAACTTCTCCCGACCTCCGCGCGTGCGGATGTAAGTAGTTCAGGGCCCGTTCCCCTCGATTCAGATCAGGCCGTGGATGTTCTCCTTGCCGACTGCGGCGAGGAAGGCGTCGATCTCGGCCTGGGGGAGGGTGGAGTTACCAGGGATGTAGAGGCCGTCCAGGTAGGTGAGGTTGTAGAGCGCGGAGAGGTCGGTGAGGGCGTCGTTTCCGTCCAGACGAGGCGGTAGTCGACCCGGTCGAGGGCCTCCAGTCCGTCCAGGGAGACGAGGCTATCGTTGTCGGTGATCCCCAAGCCTGATACTCGGCTCCGACGACCGTGATCCCCTCCAGTCCGGTGAAGTCGATGAGATCGGGGATCCGATCAGCGGAGGTAGTCGAGCTCCTTCACAGCGCTCAGGACCGGTGACATCGGTGATCGCGATGGTCCCCAACACACCATCGCGGATCGGGCCCGCCCCGGCGAACACGTCCACGTCGGCATCTTCGAGCAGGGGGGCCTGGCCGAACACGACGTCCCGCTCGCGGAGCTGCGCGAGCGCCGAGATGTCCTCGAGGTTCGGTGTGTTCGAGACCCCGAACCCACCCGTCCATCGGAGCGCCTCGAGCCCGTAGAGCGACACGAGGTGGTCACGGTCTGGAGGTCGAATCCGTCGGAGACACACCGCAAGCATGAGAGCGCGGAGAGGTCGGTCACGTCCACCAAGCCGAGGTACAGCGAGCCGTCGATCGCGTCGTAGGCGTCGCAGAACGCCTCGATGTCCTCCGTACCTGCGCCGCCAAAGCCGATGTCGCCGATGTAGGGCGTCAGGTGCGGGGTCGCACACGTCCACCCCGTCGCAGTCCTGGTCCACGCCGTCGTGGGCGGGTCGTCGGCGCCCGGCCAGGCGGTGGGGTCGGTGTCGTCGCAGTCGCCCTGGCCCGCGCCGTAGCCGTCGGGGAGGGGCACCCATCGACGCCGCCGCGTCGGCGCTGTAGCCGTCGCCGTCGCCATCGGGGTAGGGGGTCGGTGGGGAGGTCCTCGTCGGCGAGGCCGTCGCAGTCGTCGTCCACGCCGTTACACACCTCGGCGGCGCCCGGGTACACGGCGGCGTTGGTGTCGTCGCAATCCAGGGACGCGGGGTAGCCGTCCGTGTCGGCGTCGGGGTCGGGCGGGACGGTGACCGTGTCGGTGTTGGTGTCGGTGCCCGTATCGGTGGGGTCGGTGCTGTCCGTGGGGGTCGGCGTGATGTCCGTGTCGACCGTGGCAGGCGCGGACGAGTCCTTGGGATCGGGGTGGACACACGCCAGGACGAGGAGGAGGGTCATGGGGTGACCCAGCAGGCCCGCACACTCGCATATTTGGGGTTGGTGGACGACCCGGAGCCCAGGCCGCCCCGCCCCTGCCGAAGGTAAAGGTACCCGAGCAGGAACTCCCCCCCGGGATTGACCCGCACCGACGGGTACCCGGCGAAGTCCCCCGGGAGGGCGCTGGTGGTCAACGCCCCTACCGGCTCCCAGGTGGCACCGGACACGGTGAGGTCCAGCCACGCGCCACAGATGCGGACCGTCCCGTCCTCGGCCTCGTACTCCCACACGGTGATGGCGTACCCGGCCGTCTCGTCACACGCGCCGTGGACGAAGTCCTGCGCCGTATCTTCCCGTGAGTAGTTCAACGCGTCCAGGGCGGAGGTGGTCCACGACCCGCCCCCCACGGGGTCGGTACACTCCGCGGCCATGACCTGTGCCCCAACCTCGCGGTCCTGCTGTGAGAACCCCACCCAGAAGCGGCCGGTGGGCGTGCACCACGCGCACGGGTCGCGGTACTGGGTGGCAGCCGATGGGGCGTCGAGTTGAACCGCGCTGCCTAGGCCAGGCCGCGCTGTCCGAGGACGCGGCGGCCGAAAGGGTGGCCTCCAAATCGGCCTCGGTGAGCGCGCGCACGTAGATGCTCTTCAATCCGAAGTCGCTGGTGGTGTCCCGCCACGCCAGGAGCACGGCGGCGCCGCGCCCGTTCGCGTCCCCCCCGCCGCTCACCGCGACGCATGGGAACTCCGAGGTCGTGGACGTCGATTCATCGAACGCACACGCCGGAGCGTCCCAAAGGATGCCGCCGGTGTTCGAGTATCGGATGTACACCCTCCGGTTCCCGTCGGCGTCGTAGGCCGAGTAGACGATGATCGCCCCCCCCGCCTCGGTGAAGGTGACTGCCACCGTCTGCGGAGCGCGCTCGTCCACCCCCAGGATCGATTCATAGGTGCGAAACAGGTTGCCGTCCGCGGACCACGCGGTCCACAACTCCCCGTAGCTCGTGATCCAGCGGCCACATCCTGATGATGTCGCCCCCCATCAACCCCGCGGCGGCGCCGGGGAAGGCGCCCTACCTGGTCTCCAAGCTCGGGATGACGATCCTCGCGATGGGGATCGACGCCGAGGAGAAGGCCCACGGCATCGCCGCGCACGCCCTGTGGCCGGTGACCGCGATCAAGACCGCTGCGACCGTCAACCTGGGCATGGGCAGTGACGCCGATTGGCGGACGCCGGACATCCTCGCCGAGGCCACCGTGGAGCTCATCTCCCGGGACCCGAAGGCGTGCGCCTTCCGTGCGTGGCTCGACGAAGAGGTGCTGCGTGAGGCCGGCGTGACCAACTTCGATCGCTACCGTTGCTCGCCCGACCAGGAGCCGTCGGCGATGTCGATCGAGCTCGTCGACCCCGGCTGGTCGGCGCGGAACGGCCGGGCTTGATCCGGCTCGTCCGCGCCCTGGCGGCGTTCGCCCTCTTGTTCGGGCTCTCGGTCGAACACTGGCCCGACCAGATCGACGACCTCTACATCTCGGCGGCGTTCGCACACGACAAAATCAGGGATCGGGTTGAATAATACACAAATCCCAAAAACAAACCTATCAAAAAAGCATTAACGAACTGAGGTCCATTCATATGAAATAGTCCGAAAAAAAGCGCGGATAAAAATATTGCCATGACCGGACTGTACCTCCGCAGAAATGCTTTCAGAACAATACCCCTCATAAGAATCTCTTCAAAAACAGGAGCAACAATTATTGCGGAAACCGTTAATGGATAGGGATTTCGCTTAAGATCAGTCTCCAAAGATTGAATAAAATCGGTAAATGCCTTTCCCAGCCGCTGCAAGCCTGGATTGAAGTACACAACGGCCGGCAATGGCAGGGTATCGACGGGCGCAGTGGCGAGCCCGGCTACCCGTCCAACTTTTTTATCTGGAGCTACGATAACAGCACACCCTACTCTGCATTTGGCACGCGCGACATCGAACTGGATTTTTCGGCCAGCCGGCGCAGTGTGTCGCAAATCGACCTGGCCAATTACCTGCAGCAAAAGAACGATGAAGTTTTCAAGGGCCTGTCGCTCGACGAGTTGCCGTTAAAAACCCAGCACATCTACAGCCTGTTGCTGATGCTGCCGATCGGCGCAGTGGTGGTGGCATTTATGCGCGTGGTGATCGGCGTGCCCACCTTCGGCACCTTTATGCCGATTCTTATCGCGCTGGCCTTTCGCGAAACGCAAATCGTGTGGGGCATTATCATGTTCCTGATTATTGTGGGTATTGGCCTGCTGCTGCGTATTGCGCTGGCCAACCTGCGCTTGCTGCTGGTGCCACGACTCGCCGCCATGCTGACGATCGTGGTGCTGATCATGCTCGCGCTTACGCTGTTCAGTGCGCGCATGGGGCTGGAACAGGGCCTGTCGATCGGGCTGTTCCCGATGGTGATCATGACGCTGACCATCGAGCGCATGAGCATTGTGTGGGAAGAAAGCGGCGCGCGCGAAACCCTGAAGGAAACCGCCGGCACGCTGGTGGTGGGTATCCTGGGCTTCTTCGCGATGAACAATACGCAGTTAATGCACCTGATGCACTACTTCCCCGAACTCGCGTTCGTGGTGCTGGCGATTTGCCTGATGCTCGGCGCCTACAATGGCTACCGCGTTGTCGGAGCTGTTGCGTTTTCGCGATTTAGCGCATGCCCAAACCGGTAAGTCACGATGAGCAGCCGCATTTCTATGACGGCATTTATATCGACATTTACAGTCGCATTTACATCGCCACAGCACGCCATGCTTAACCGTATCCGCGCCATGCGCGAGGCCGGCGTGCTGGGTATTAACGCGCGCAACCGCGACTACGTGATGGCGCACAACCCGCGCAGCGGCTACCCACTGGTAGACGACAAACTGCAAAGCAAAAAGCTCGCGCAGCAGGCCGGGATTGCCGTGCCCGCACTGTATGGTGCGATCCACACCAACCACGAATTGCAACAGTATCCCGGAAATCCTGCACGAGTACCCCAGCTGCGTGATCAAGCCCGCGCACGGCAGCGGCGGCAACGGCGTGCTGGTACTCACCGGCAAGCGCAAGAGTCGCTTTACCAAGCCGAATGGCCAAACGCTTGAAGTTAGCGATGTGGAATACCACGCGTCGAATATTTTAAGCGGCGTATTTTCG
>CAVZPI010000012.1:0-10698 GCA_963777085.1 uncultured Actinomycetes bacterium
GGCGAGTACTCGACCGCACTCCTCGATCTCTACGGGATGCCGTGGGCCGAACGGCTCCTGCCGGAGATCCGCCGTGACGGCAACCGCATCGCCGAGCTGTCTGCGACGGTGGCGCCGGAGCTCCGGCTGCGTCCGGGCATCCCCGTCCTGCTCGCGCCGTTCGACATTCCTGCGACGGCGATCGGCATCGGGGCGATCGCTCCCGGCCAGGCCTGCACGATCCTGGGCACCACGCTGTGCACGGACATCATCCTCGACGGCCCGGAGACCGGCGGCATCCCCGCCGGGATGACGCTGCCGTCGGGGGTGCCGGGCACCTACGTGAAGTCGCTGGCCGCCATGGCGGGAGTCGAGATCGTGACCTGGGGCCAGCGCCTGATGGGACTCGACAACCCGAACTGGCTGTCCGACCTCGCCGCGACCGCCGATCCGGGCTCCGGCGGCCTGATCTTCCACCCGTATCTCTCGCCGGCCGGCGAGCGTGCGCCGTTCCGCGACTCGCAGGCACGGGGCTCGCTCATCGGGCTGTCCTTCGAGCACTCCCGGCCGCAGATCGCCCGAGCGCTGATCGAGGGGATGAGCTACGTCATCCGCAACTGCCTGGAGTTCGGCACGGACGATCTCGCCGACCTGCGCCTGTGCGGCGGCGGTGCCAACAGCACCGTGTGGTGCCAGATCCTCGCCGACGTCACCGGCGTGCCGACCACGCGCTCGGTCGACGCGGAGATCGGTGCGAAGGGCGCCTTCCTGACCGCGCTGGTGGCACTGGGCGACGAGCCGAGCATGCGCGACGCCGTCGCCTCGTTCGTGCACGCCCGTGACACCTTCGAGCCGGACCCGGGCGTGACGGTGCGCTACGACGAGCTGTACGAGGGATTCCTGGCGACCGGGCGCACCCTGTCCGCCGACTGGCCGCGGCTGGCCGGGCTCCGGGCATCCGCGAGCCCTGATGTGCGCGCGACGACAGACGACGAGCTGACCGACGAGTTGACCGACCAGCAGTAGCCAGACCCCAACGGCACGTGATCCCCGGGTGCCCCTATCGAATCGAGGAGCAAGGCATGGCGAACGGAGCGCTGTCGGAACTGACCGACCTGGGCGTGTCCATCTGGCTGGACGACCTGAGCCGCATGCGGCTCGACTCGGGCAGCCTGGCGGCACTCGTCGAGGAGAGCAGCGTGCGCGGGGTGACGTCCAACCCGTCGATCTTCGAGAAGGCCATCTCCGAGGGCTCCGCGTCGTACGCCGAGGACCTCGGGATGCTGGCCCGGGAGGGGCTCGACGTGGATGCCGTCATCCGCCGGCTCACGACCGACGACGTGCGCCGCGCCTGCGACCTGCTGCTGCCCCTGTGGCGCGAGTCGGCAGGGGTCGATGGCCGCGTCTCGATCGAGGTCGATCCGCGCCTGGCCCACGACTCGTCGGGCACCGTCGTCCAGGCGCTCGAGCTGTGGTCGATCGTGGACAGGCCGAACGCACTCATCAAGATCCCGGCCACTGTCGAGGGGCTGCCGGCCGTCAGCGACGCCATCAGCCACGGCGTCAGCGTCAACGTCACCCTCATCTTCTCCGTCAGCCGGTATCGGGAGGTCGTCGCGGCCTTCCACGAGGGGCTCGCGCGTGCGCGCGCGGCCGGCCTCGACCTCGCGAAGATCGAGTCGGTGGCCTCCTTCTTCGTCAGCCGTGTCGACACGGCGGTCGACGCCCGGCTGGCCGCCCTGGGCGATCCGGTCACCGCTGCCCTGCGGGGGCGGGCCGCCATCGCGAACGCCCGGCTGGCCTGGCAGGCGCACCTGGAGATGTGCGACACGGCACGGTGGGCCGAGCTGGCCGGGGCCGGGGCCCGGGTGCAGCGTCCGCTCTGGGCGTCGACCGGAGTCAAGGACCCGAGCTACGACGACACGCGCTACGTCGTCGACCTTGCCGTGCCCGGCTGCGTCAACACGATGCCCGAGGCCACGCTGAGCGCGGTGCGCGACCACGGCGTCGCCCGCGGCGACACCGTGACCGGGGCGGCCGACGAGGCAGCCGGCGTGTGGGCGGACCTCGAGCGGATCGGCATCGATCGCGAGGACGTGTGCTCGAGGCTCGAGCGCGAGGGCGTCGCCTCGTTCATCGAGGCCTGGGAGCGGCTTCGAGCGACCGTCGGCGACGCGATGGCCAGGGCCTGACCCTCACCGATGCCGATTCACGCAGTGGGTCGGCCGAGGGCGCGATAGGTCCAGCCGGCGTCGCGCCAGGCGCGCGGGTCGAGGGCGTTGCGGGCGTCGATGATGGTGCGCGGGCCGTGGCCGTCGGCGACCGTGCGGGGGTCGAGGGTCTTGTACTCGTCCCATTCGGTGCCCAGCACGACGAGCTCGGCGCCGGCCAGTGCCCGATGCAGGCCCGGCTCGTAGGTCATGTGGGGGTAGACGCGCTCGGCGTTGGTCAGGCCCTTGGGATCGTGGACGACGACGTTGGCCCCGGCGTTGCTCATGGCGACGGCGACATCGAGGCTGGGGGAGTCGCGGACGTCGTCGCTGTCGGGCTTGAAGGTGGCGCCCAGGACGGTGACGCGGCGGTCGCGGAAGTGGCCGTCGAGGGCTTCGCGGGCGAGGTCGACGGTGGTGGCGCGGCGGCGCAGGTTGATCTGGTCGACCTCCCGCAGGAACGCGACGGCGTCCTCGGCGCCGAGCTCGCCGGCGCGGGCCATGAAGGCGCGGATGTCCTTGGGCAGGCAGCCGCCGCCGAAGCCGAGGCCGGCGGCGAGGAAGCGGTGGCCGATGCGGGGGTCGTAGCCGATGGCGGCGGCGAGGTCGACGACGTCGGCACCGGCGGCCTCGCAGACCTCGGCCATGGCGTTGATGAAGGAGATCTTGGTGGCAAGGAAGGAGTTGGCGGCGACCTTGACGAGCTCGGCGGTGGGGAAGTCGGTGACCAGGAAGGGGACGCCCTGGTCGATGATGGGAGCGTAGACCTCGCGCATGAGGGCCTCTGCGCGCTGGCTGCGCACGCCGACGACGAGGCGGTCTGGGTGCAGGGTGTCGCCGACCGCATGGCCCTCGCGCAGGAACTCGGGATTCCAGGCCACCTCTACGCCGTCGGCGTCGGCGAGGGCGAGGTCGTCGGCGATCTCGAGGGCGGTGCCGACGGGCACGGTGGACTTCCCGACGACCAGGGCACCGGGGCGCAGGTGGGCGGTCAGCGAGGCGACCGAGCCGAAGACCTGGGTCATGTCGGCCTTCTGCTGGCCCGGGGCCTGGGGGGTGCCGACGCAGATGAAGTGGACGTCGGCGAAAGCCCCGACCTCGGCCCACGAGGTGGTGAACCTCAGCCGGCCGGCGTCGATGTTCCGCTTCAGGACCTCGTCGAGGCCGGGCTCATAGAACGGGACGGTGCCGGTGGCGAGGAGGGCGACCTTCTCAGGATCGACGTCCAGGCCGATCACGTCGAATCCGAGCTCGGCCATGCACGCGGCATGCGTCGCGCCCAAGTAGCCCGTTCCGATCACCGACAGTCGTAGTGTCATGCCCACAGGCTAGTAGTCGCGTTGTGGGGAGAGAGCCGTGGCCGGACACGCCGATTTTCGAGAGTTCACCTTCAGTGACGAGCATCACGCCCTCCAGGATGCCGTGCGCGACCTCGTCACGGACAAGATCGCGCCGAGGGCCGCCGAGATCGACGAGACGGGCGAGTTTCCGTGGGACGTCTACGAGGCGCTGAGGGCTGCGGGCTTCCACGCCATCCACATCCCCGAGCAGTACGGAGGCGAGGGCGGCGATGCCCTGGCGGCCTGCATCGTCATCGAGGAGGTGGCGCGGGCATGCGCGTCGAGCTCACTGATCCCGGCCGTGAACAAGCTCGGGACGATGCCGCTCCTGGTCGGCGCGGACGAGGCGCTGCTGCGGGCCTACCTGCCCAAGGTGGCCAGCGGCGAGGCGATGTTCTCGTACGCACTCAGCGAGCGGGAGGCCGGCAGCGACGCGGCTGCGATGAAGACGCGCGCCGTCGCCGACGGCGACGACTGGGTGCTCAACGGCCAGAAGAGCTGGATCACCAACGCGGGCGTCTCCACGTACTACACGGTCATGGCGGTCACCGATCCCGGCGCCGGCCCGAAGGGGATCTCCGCCTTCGTGGTGCACGCCGATGACGAGGGCTTCTCGCTGGGCACGCCGGAGCGCAAGCTCGGCATCCATGGATCGCCGACGCGCGAGATCCTCTTCGCTGACTGCCGGATCCCCGGCGACCGCATCGTCGGCGCCCCCGGCACCGGCTTCCAGACGGCCATGGCGACCCTGGACCACACCCGGGTGACCATCGGCGCGCAGGCCGTCGGCATCGCCCAGGGCGCGCTCGACGTCGCCACCGCCTATGCCAAGGATCGCCAGCAGTTCGGCAAGTCGATCGCCTCGTTCCAGGGGATGCAGTTCATGCTGGCCGACATGGCCATGAAGCTCGAGGCGGCGCGGCAGCTCGTCTATGTCGCCGCGGCCAAGAGCGAGCGTCAGGACGCCGACCTCACCTTCTTCGGCGCGGCGGCGAAGTGCTTCGCGTCCGACGTGGCCATGGAGATCACGACCGACGCCGTGCAGGCCCTCGGCGGCGCCGGGTACACCAAGGACTGGCCGGTCGAGCGCTACATGCGCGATGCCAAGATCACGCAGATCTACGAGGGCACCAACCAGGTGCAGCGGATCGTCATGGCCAAGAAGCTGCTCGGCCGCTGATCGGACGCGAGCCCGCCGACCTTGAGGTTCGCGCGCGAATTCCACACGGATTCGCCCGCGAACCTCAAGGTCGGCGAGTGGGCTAATACAGTGGCGCGCGTGACGGTGCCGACGATCGCGGGTGCGCGCGTTCGCTCCCGCCGTGGGGGCGCCGCCTGGCAGGTCGCAGTCCCCCGCGTCCACGTGCTGCAGCAGCTCGCGGTGACCAGTGTCGGGTTGGCCGCCGTGCGCGAGCTGGACGTGACCGTCGCGCGCTGGCGACCCCCGCTCGCCGGCTGGACCGGGCGCCCGGCACTGCCCGGCGTCCGGGCGTTCAGCATCGAGGCCGGGGACGGTGGGGTGCGACTGTCGATCGCCATGCTCGAGCCGATCGACGTGGCGCTGCTGCTGGCGGCCGCCGTGCGGTGCCTGCGGCCGTCCGCGACCGGTGACCTCGGCCCGATGCTGACCTTCGGGCCCGGACTCCCGCCGGCCGCGGCCCCCCTGGCCGGCCGGCTCCACGACGTGCTCGTCGAGGGCGAGCAGTGCGACCCGCACGTGCGGCGCTGCGACGTGCTCGTGGCCCCACTGTCAGGCACGCTGCCGGACGTGGGCCGGGCGCACGCTGTCGTCATCGCGGACGGCTCCTGGACGAGGGACGGCACGGCCTTCGAGGTCGTCGTCGATCCGACCGTCCATCGCCCGATCGGCCGGCGTTCCACCGGGGCAACGGAGGTGGCCCACGGCGCGGTCGCGGCTGGAGTTCTCACGATCTCGACCGCCAGCGGCCCGGTGGTCGTGACCGGCGACGTGAGTGGAGCCAACAGCCTTGCGCTGCGCCGCACCCTGGCAGTGGTCTGCGAAGGCCTGCCACGGCGATGGTCCGAGCAGCTGCGCGCCTGCGGGGTCGTGGTCGCCGACGCCTCCGTGCCCCTGCCGGATGCCGCTGACGACCTCTCCTGGCAGTGCCTGTCGGTCGTGGGGCGGCGCGACGCCCTCCGCGAGTCCGGGCCGACGGCCGCCCTGGACGCCTGGCCCACAGTCAGCGTCGTGCTGGTCACCCACCGCCCCGATCACCTCGAGGGCGCGCTGCGGCAGGTGGGCGCCCTCCGCTACCCCCGGCTCGAGGTGGTCCTCGGCATCCACGGCGATCGGATCGACGGCGCTCGGGCCTGGGAGCTCGCCCAGGAGATCCGGCACCCGGTCACGATGGTGGCGCTCGACTCCGCACTGACCCTGGGCGAGGCGCTGCAGGCCTGCTGCAACAGGGCGGAGGGCGCGCTCGTCACCAAGATGGACGACGACGACGTGTACGGGCCCGAGCACGTCTGGGATCTCGTGCTGGCGCGCGAGTACTCGGGCGCCCAGGTCGTGGGCAAGGCCCTTGACTGGATCCACCTCGAGTCGGAGGACGCGACGGTGTTCCGGCCGGTGTACGGGGCGGAGAAGTACGCCGACTTCGTCGCGGGCGGCACCATGCTGATCTCCCGCGCCGACCTCAACGCCGTCGGCGGCTGGCGGCCCGTGCCGAAGTCCGTCGACCGAGCCCTGCTCGACCGCGTCCTTGCCGATGGCGGCCTGGTGTACCGCACGCATGGACTCGGGTACGTGTACGCGCGGCACTCGTCGGGGCACACTGCCTCCGTGAGCGACGAGCACTTCCTCACCAGGACCCGGGCCAGGTACCCGGGCCTGATGCAGCATCCGGAGTTCGGCACGGCGGGCGCGTCGAGAGGGCCGTCGTGAGTGAGCAGTGGCCGAGCGTCTCGGTGATCATGACCGTCCTCAACGAGGAGCGGCACCTGCGGCATGCCGTCGACAAGCTGCTGCACCAGGACTACCCGGGTGAGCTCGACATCGTCATCGCGGTGGGCCCGTCCAAGGACCGCACGCACGAGGTCGCCCGGCAGATCGCCGACGCCAACGGGCACGTGCACGTCGTCGACAGCCCCTCGGGCCGCACGCCCTCGGGCCTGAATGCCGCCATCGGCCACGGGCACAGCGACATCGTCGTGCGCATCGACGGGCATGCCATGGTGCCCTCCGACTATGTCCGCACGGGCGTGCGCACGCTGCTCGAGACTGGCGCGGACAACGTCGGCGGCATCATGGCCGCGGAGGGCACGACCGACTTCGAGCACGGCGTGGCGCGCGCGATGACCTCGCGCTTCGGGGTCGGCGGTGCCTCGTTCCACGTCGGCGGAGAGCCCGGTCCGGCGCTGACGGTTTACCTGGGCTGCTTCCGCCGTTCGGCCCTCGAGCGGGTCGGCGGGTACGACGAGACGATGCTGCGCGCGCAGGACTGGGAGATGAACCTGCGCATCCGCGAGAGCGGCGGCCTCGTGTGGTTCACGCCGGACATGCGCGTGGCCTACCGTCCGCGGCCCAACCTCAGGGCGCTGGCTCGGCAGTACCACGACTACGGGCGCTGGCGTCGTGAGGTGGCACGGCGGCACCCCGACACGGTCTCCGTGCGCTACCTCGCGGCTCCGGTCGCGGTCGCGGGAGTGGGCGCAGGCCTCGTGACTGCCGGCATCGGCGGCGCAGCCGGCCTCCCCTGGCTCGTGGCCGCCGGGCTCGCCGCTCCCCTCGGCTACGTCGCCATCGACCTGCTGGCCAGCGCGCAGAGTGCCCTCGTCGCACCGCGGCTAAGTCCGCGTGAGGCGTCGATGCTGCCGGCGATCTACGCGACGATGCACGGGGCGTGGGGCCTGGGCTTCCTGCGCGGCGGGGCCGGCCGGGGCCGGGGCTGAACGCCATGCGCCTGGTCCGATCGCGAAACCGTCCGCTGACGTGGTCGGTCGTGGTATCGGCGCCCAGGGGCGAGGCCGGGTCGCAGTGGGGCGACACGTGGTTCGCCGCAGACCTCGTCGACGCGCTCAACCGGGCCGGCGAGCGGGCCCGCACCGTCTTCCGCGGCGGGGCGACGAGCCAGGCGCGGGAATCCGACGACGTCGTGCTGGTGCTGCGGGGGCTCCGGCGCGTGGTGCCGCGGCGCGGTGGCGCGACGTGGATGCTCTGGGTCATCAGCCATCCCGACCTCGTCGAGGCCGACGAGCCGTCGCAGTACGACGCGGTGTTCGCGGCGAGCCAGCACTGGAGCCGGGGTCAGAGCGGGGAGTTCGGGCTGCCCGTGACGCCACTTCTCCAGGCGACGAACCCACGCAGGTTCTTTCCGGAGGCCGGGAGACCGGACGCCGGGGAGCGCATCCTGTTCGTCGGATCCACCCGGGGGGAGTTCCGCCCGGCGGTCCGCATCCCAATGGCGGCCGGTGTCGACGTGTCCGTGTACGGCGTCGGGTGGGACGCGTTCCTGCCGCCCGAGCGGATCCGCGGCGAGTTCATCGGCAACGACGTGCTGCCCTCGGCCTACGCGTCCGCGGGCATCGTCCTCAACGACCATTGGCCGGACATGGCGGCCGAGGGCTTCCTGTCCAATCGGCTCTTCGACGCCGCCGCGTGCGCCAGTCGGGTGCTGAGCGACGGTGCCACGGGACTGCACGACGTCTTCGGCGAGGGCGTGCGCACCTATCGTGATGCGGACGACCTGATCGCCATCCTGAGCGCCGCGCCCGAGGAGGCGTTCCCCGATCGACAGGCTCGGCTGGCCGTCGCGGCGCGCATCGCCCGCGACCACAGCTTCGACGCCCGCGCGACCGCGTTGATCGCCCGTGCCCGCACGCTGCGGGAGCGTCGATGACGACGCCGGACGTCAGCGTCGTCGTCATCTCCTACAACGACATCGGCAGGCTGCCCAGGGCGATCAGGTCCGTCCAGAGGCAGACCCTGCGCAGTCTCGAGATCATCGTCGTCGATGATGCCTCCACGGACGGCACCGAGGCGGTCGTCCGGGATATCGCCGCCGCGGACCCGCGGGTCCGCTACGAGCGGCTGCCGGAGAACTCGGGCGGCTGCAGCGCGCCGCGCAATCGAGGTACCGCGCTCGCGCGCGCGCCGTGGGTCATGTTCTGCGACTCCGACGACGAGTACGAGAGGCATGCGGCCAAGAACCTCCTGCAGGCCGCGGAGCGACTCGACGCCGATGTCGTGTGCGGCGCGGCGGAGCGCATCGACGTGCGCACCGGGCGCACGAGGAGGTGGCGCCGGAGGTGCACGACGCGGAGCGGGTCGCAGATGGACTCGCGGACTTCCCGGAGCTGCTCTACGACACCATCTCCGTCGACAAGATCTATCGCCGAGAACTGTTGGACCGCAACGGAATCCGGTTTCCGGAGGGTCTGCTCTTCGAGGACCAGCTGTTCACGCTCGAGGTGCGTCCGCCGCACGCAGGGTCGCAGCGATCCCCGAGGTCGTGTACCGGTGGTACGTCGATCGCCTGAACGACGAGCCGTCCATCACGCAGCGACGCAACGAGGCGCGCAACGTCGAGAGCCGCATCGAGATCAACCGGCGCATCGATGCCTTCCTGGCCGAGCGGGGACTGACGCGACTTCAGGAGGTCAAGGACCTCAAGTTCCTCAAGCACGACCTCTACCTGTACCTGGCGTCGATGCTGGAGGTCGACGACGAGACCGCGCGGGCACTGATGGACCGGCTCATCCCCTACGTCGAGACGGTGAGCCTGCGACCGGCCTGGCAGGTGCGCCCGGCGCTCCGCGTGGCGATCTACCATCTGCTCGTCGGTGACCTCCACGGAGTCCGGACGGCGATGAGCTTCGTCAAGTGGGCCTCTGTCGTAGGGATGCCCATCGAGACCGTGGGCGGACGCGAGCTGTGGGCCTGCGAGCACCTGTCGGACGGCCCGGACGTCGCCGCCATCCCTGCCCGCGAGTGGCTGGACGTCACCGACCTGCGCCTGCTGTCGATCCCCTTCACGCAGCGCCGCTACCTGCACCGCCTGGACTCCCTGCGACTCGAGGGACCCGACGTGGTGGCCGCCGGCTCGACGCTCGACTACGACGGGTCGCTGGCGGGGGTCGAGGGCCTCGAGATGAGACTGCTCGTCGGTGGCTCAGGCACGGCGATGTCGACACCGGCGGCGTGGACCGGACGCGAGGGCAGCAGATGGCGCTGGCAGGTGCGGGCGCCCCTGTCCGAGCACCTGGGCAGACGGCTGTGCGAGGCGGACCGCGGCACCCTGGCCCTGGCCCTGCGCCGGGACCAGCACGTCAATGTCACGAGCGTGCGCGCGCCCGCTGCATCCGTCGTGCCGATGCGGCTCCGCTTCCCGGGCCGCAGCCGCTTGACCGGGCCGGATTCCGTCGAGCTCTCGTCCCACGAGAACGGTGCGATCGGCTGGCGGACCGTCCGTGTCGCGACCTGGCGGTCGCGGCTCGACGGCGCACGGTCGTCCTGGTTCCGGATCCCCGGCACCGTGCGACTGGCCAGGATCGTCGACCTCGTGGCGCGCGACTGGCTTCCGCCTGCGGTACAGCGGATCGGGTCGGCATTGCCCCGGCGGTCCCTTGCCGTGTTCGAGTCCGATGCCGGCCGGACCTGCAGCGGCAATGCGCGCGCCATCAGCGATCAGTTGCACCGCGCCACCCGGGCGTGGCACAGGCCTGGGCCTATCGGACCCAGCCCGAGCGGATTCCCGACTTCGCCGAGCCGGTCGAGCGCCTCGGCATCCGGCACGCCTGGCTGCTGGCGCGCGCCCGCTACCGCGTCGACGACGGGGCGTCGTCGATGGCGGGGCGCAAGCCACGGGTGCGGTCTGGACCCTCTCGGGCAGCGGCGTGCCGGTCCATCGTCTCGGCCTGGACGACCCGAGCGTGCTGGGCTCAGCAGGGGAGGCCCGCGCGAGGTCCGTCGCCGCTCGAGGCGCTGGGACCTGGTGGTCGCGGCCTCGCGCTTCGATGCCGACGTGACCTCGCGCGCGCTGGGCTACGCCGGTCAGGTCGTCGAGGCCGGACTGCCGAGGATGGACGTGGCGGTGGTGGTGCGAGCCGGGGGTGCCGACGTCATCGCTGCGCAGCGCAAGGCGCTCGATCTGCCCGCCGACCGGCCGGTGATCATGTACGCCCCTGCGCCCCGGGAGGGCGATAGGCAG
>CAVZPI010000013.1:0-22025 GCA_963777085.1 uncultured Actinomycetes bacterium
GCGAAGGTCCAGGAAGGGCGAGGCGGCATCCGACTCGTCGGCCGCGAACTCGCCGGTGAGCCGATTGAAGATCCACCCGGTGCAGTAGAGGGCCTTGTGGGACCGCTGGAGCCGCTCCGGGTCGTGGGTGCGCAGCCACGACATGATCGCGCCCGAGGTGCCGGGGAAGCCGAGGGTCCCGTTGGTCCGGTAGGCAGTCTCGAGGACTCCGCTCTCGTCCCAGTCGTCGACGATGCCGCTGGCCCGGGCGTCGTTCCACAGGATGGCCGGACCGGTGGGCCGACCGTCCGCCCCCACCAGCCAGCAGCCGTCCCCCTGGCCGGTGATGGCCACGGCACGGACGGGCTCCTTCACCTGGTGGACGACCGACCTGACGGTGTACACCACCGCATCCCAGACCGAGTACATGTCCTGCTCGCTGTGCCCGGGCTCGGGTCGATGCACGATCGTGCCCTGGCGAGCGACCTTGATCTCGCGTCCCTCGTGGTCGAACATGACGGCCTTGACCATGGAGGTGCCCACGTCGACGCACAGAACAGCCATGTCGGTATCTCCAGGGGTCCCTAGTTGCAGGCCTCGTACGCCGTGATGACGGCGACCTTCTCGTTCGAGGGCGAGGACGTGTCGAACGAGTAGCCGAGCCACTCCCTTGCCAGCCGGCGGGCCAGCTCCAGCCCGATCACGCGCTGGCCCATGGTCAGCACCTGGCAGTCATTCGACAGGATCGAGCGCTCGACGCTGTACGAGTCATGGGCCACGGTGGCGCGGATGCCCTCGACCTTGTTGGCGGCGATGGCGACACCGATGCCCGTCCCGCAGATGATGATCCCGCGGTCGGCGTCGCCGGCCTTGATCATCTCGGCGGCTCGGATGGCCACCTCGCCGTACGAATTGGCCTCGAGCCCCTCCGCGAAGACCCCCACGTCGACGACGGTCGCGACCCGCGGGTCCTTCCTCAGGTCCTCGAGGATGGCGTTCTTGTAGTCGAACCCGGCGATGTCCGATCCGACGACCATGCGAAACTGGGCCATTGCGCTTTCTCCTTCGTAGTGTCCGGCAGGGGGATCGTGCGGGCGAGCGAGGCGTGGACGCTGCCCCTCACCGCTACTGGGCGATCTGGTACTTGATGCCCGCGGCATCCCAGGCCGCGAGGACGGCCGGGTCGGCGCCCTTGTCGGTGATGATGAGGTCGAACTCCGTCAGGGGCACGATCTTGTGCAGGGCGACCCTGCCGAGCTTCGTGTTGTCGGCTAGCAGGTAGCGCTTGGTGGACGCGTTCATCATCGCCCGCTTCAGCGTCATGATGTGCTCCTCCTGGTGGAACGCGTCGGTCGTGGAGACCGATGAGGTCGACAGGAAGAGCGCATCCGCGCGGATGGAGTTGATCTGGTCGACGGCCTGGGAGCCCACGAAGGAGTCGTGCAGGGGGTCGTAGCGACCGCCGATGCCGATGACACGCAGGTCGTTGTCGTCGATGAGGTCGGCCAGGCGGCGGATGCCGGCGAGGAAGGTCGTTGCCACGTAGAGCGGCGTGCGATCGGCGAGGCCGGGGATCATGTGCAGGATCGTCGTGGAGTCGTCGAGCAGGATGGACATCCCGGGCTCGACGTACTGCAGGGCGGCGTGCGCGATCGTGCTCTTCTCCGTCGTGCGCGCCGTCATGCGGTGCGACATGCGCGCCTCGAAGACGCCAGATGGCTGCGCGGTGACCCCTCCGTGGAACTTGCGGACGATACCGCGTCGCTGGAGCTCGTCGAGATCGCGGTGGATCGTCATGATGCTCACCTCGAACTCCGTGGCGAGCTCCTGCGCCGTGCACGATCCGCGGGCCACGACACGCTCGGTGATCAGCCTCTGCCGCATCTCGGACTTGCGCTCACGCCCGGAGTGATGCGCAGCAGGACCGTCGTCCACCGTCATGGCCTAGGACTCCTCGGGGTTCGGGATGGAATCGGCCACCACGAGTCGGGGATCCCGCACGGCACCCCGGATCTCCATGGCCTCTGCGTCCGTCGGGACCTGCTGGGCGGCGATCTCGACGGCCACGCGCTCTAGATAGTGGCCTACTTCCACGTCCCGCGCACCCTGATCCCAGCCCAGCACGCCGCCGATGAGGTCGGCGACCTCGGCGGCGGAGTCGACTCCGCGATCGGGTGTGAGGATCGCGATATGGGTTCGCCTGGTCATCACGTCATCGAGGTGCAGCGCACCCTCGTGGGTGACCGCGTAGACGGCCTCCGCACGCAGGTACTCCGTGCACCCCCGGATCGGGCGGGCCAGATCCGGCTCCGCGTCGATCGCGTCGAGGACCTCCGACGTGAGCACGCCGTAACGCCCGAGGAGGTGCGTGGCGCTCTCCTCCGAAAGGCCGAGACCCTTGGCACGAGCGCGGATGGCGGGCGTCCGCTCGTCCAGCGCATCGCGCACCGAGCATCGGTATCCGCTCGGTCGAGCACGGCGGGATGGGGCGGCCCATCCCCTTCGTCGCCTCGTCGATGACGTCCTTGGCCATCACACGGTAGGTGGTGTACTTCCCGCCCACGATCGTCGTGAAGCCGGGCACCGTCGTCTCGATGGCGTGCTCCCGGCTCAGCTTGCTCGTCGCGCCGGGGCGACCGCCCACCAGGGGTCTGAGCCCGGCGAAGACGCCATCGATGTCGTCGACGGTGATCGGCTTGCGCAGCACGCGGTTGAGATTGCGCAGCAGGTACTCGACATCCTGCGCCGTGGCCGTCGGGCTGTCGAGCTCGCCCTTCCAAGGCGTGTCGGTCGTGCCGATCAGCCAGTGCCGGCCCCATGTGCGCACGAACAGCACGCTGTCCTCGGCCCGCACGAACATCGAGATCTGGCTGTCGATCTTCTCTCGCGGCACGAGGATGTGCACGCCCTTGGACTGCGTGACCTTGAAGCTCGGCTTGCCCCCGGCCATGTCCTGCAGGATGTCGGCCCAGGGGCCGGTGGCGTTGATGACCCGTCGGGCGTGGATCTCGAGGACCTGCCCGCTCTCGAGGTCGGCGACCTTGGCGCCCACGACAGCGCCGTCCTCCTTGAGGAGGCCGACGACCTTCATGGCGGGGGCGACATCCGCACCCTGCTGCGCGGCCGTGCGCACGAGCTCGACGGTGTGCCGTGCGTCGTCGATCTGGACGTCGTAGAACGTCAGGGCGCCGGCCATCTTCGACTCGTCGAGGCCGGGAGCGATCGCCCGGATCCCGCCGAGAGTCAGGTGCCGGTGGTGCGGGACGGCGCCGGCACCGCCGAGCGTGTCGTAGAGGATCAGGCCGGCGCCCATGTAGGGACGCTCCCAGACCCGATGCTGGATGGGGTAGATGAACTGGATCGGCCGGGTCAGGTGCGGGCACAGGGTCTGGAGCATCAGTCCGCGCTCGCGCAAGGACTCGCGGACGAGCTTGAAGTTCAGCTGCTCCAGGTAGCGCAGGCCGCCGTGGATCAGCTTGCCCGACCGGCTCGACGTGCCCGCCGCCCAGTCCCGCATCTCGACGAGTGCTACGGAAAGCCCGCGCGAGGCCGCATCCAGGGCAGTGCCGGCACCCGTGACTCCGCCCCCGATGACCAGCACGTCGTACGTGGTGCCCGTCATCCGAGCGAGGGTGTCGTTCCGGTTGCTCGGGCTGAGCGTGGATCGCTCACTCGCCGCTGGCATCTGCTGCTCCCGTCGTTCACTGCTGAGGACATCGGGGCCGGCTCGGCATGCGCGGAGCCGGCCCCGATGGTCGTGCCACTACTGAGCGAGGATGAACCCCTTCAGGTTACCGGCAATGTCCTTGGTGATCAGGACGCAGTCGACGGACTGCTTCTCCTCGGCCACGCCGGTCTCGCCCGTCTTGAGGAACGAGTCGGCCTGGGCGACGGCGTTCTTCGTGCCGGTCACGATGGGCTGCAGCACAGTGGCGACCATCTCGCCCTTGAGCACGGCTGCGGCAGCATCGTCGTTGCCGTCGAAGCCGAGCACCTTGACCTGGTCGAGCTTGCCTGCGTCGCGCAGGGACTCGATGGCGCCGAGGGCCATCTCGTCGTTGCCCGCGATGACACCGGTGATGTCAGGGTGAGCAGCGAGCATGATGTCCATCTTCTCCTTGCCGGTCTGGCGATCCCAGTTCGCAGTCTCCTGCTGCACCATCTCCAGGTCCGGGAACTGGTCGATGACCTCGTGGTACGAGGTCGAGCGGATGCCGGCGTTGTTGTCGGTCGGGTTGCCGAAGAGCTCGACGTACGTGCCCTTCTCGCCCATGGCCGTGACCCACTCCTGCGCACCGAGTGCGGCGCCCTGGGCGTTGTTGGACACGATCTGGGACTTGGCGATGCCCTGCTTGGAGATCTCGGCGTTCACCAGGAACACCGGGATGCCCGCGTCCGTGGCCTTCTGCACCGCGCCGACGGACTCGTCCGCACCGGCCGGATCGAGAATGATGGCCTTGACGCCCTGGCTGATCGCGGCGTCGATGAACTGGTTCTGCTTGTCCGGGTCGTTGCCGTGCGCATTGACCGTGGTGTCGTAGCCCAGCGCGGTCGCCTCGGCGACGGCCGTGTCGACCTCTGCCTTCCAGTACGGGTTCGACGGGTCGACCGTGATGATCGCAATCGTGCCACCCGCAGCGGCCGGGGCGGCGCTGGCTGCCTCGGATGCGGCGGCGCTTGCGGCTGCGGTAGCGACCTCGGACGGGGCGGCCGGGGCGGCCGACGTCGACTCGGTCGAGGTGCTTCCGGACGAGCACGCGGCAAGCCCAAGGGCCATCGCGCTACCGGCAACCACGACCGCGAAGGTGCGGCCGATGTTGTTCAGCGACATGTCATTCCTCTCGATGGTTGGTGGTACTGATCTCGGGCCTGTTGCCGAGAGCCTGGGGGTTCAGGAGGCAGGCAGTTCCTGCTCCTTGGGGGCCGAACCCGAACCGCCCGCAGGCGTGTTCAGCTTCGCTTGGGTGCGCTTCATGGCCCGCGTCTTCTGCAGGCGCTGCTGCGCCTGGTCGATGGCGACGGCGAGCACGATGACGGCGCCCTTGATGACTACCTGCCAGAAGACCGACACTCCGACGAGGACCAGTCCGTCGACCAGGAAGCCGATGACGAATGCGCCGATGATCGTTCCGCGCACCGTGCCGCGCCCGCCCGACAGGGCGGCACCGCCGATCACGACCGCGGCGATCGCGTTCAGCTCGTAGAACTCACCGGCCTTGGGCACCGCAGCCTTGAGGTCGGCCACGAGCAGCAGTCCGACCATCGCCGCACAGGCCGCCGAGATGATGTAGACGCGGGTCTGCACCTTCTTGATGGGGATGCCCGACAGCACCGACGCCCGCTCGTTGCCGCCGCTCGCGTACAGCCAGCGGCCGAACGGCGTGCGGTTCAGCAGCAGCGACGCGGCGATGGCGATGGCGACCATCACCCACACTGGCGCCGGGATGCCGAGCGGCGCGGCGAACATGATGGTGAGGAAGCCGGTGTTGCCCACGCTCGGGTCGCCCGAGATCTCCGTGAACGTCTCTCCGTTGGAGATGAGCAGGGCGGCCCCACGGGCCATGTAGAGCATGCCGAGGGTTGCGACGAAGGGAGCGACCCCGAACCTGGAGATGATCACGCCGTTGAGCCAGCCGACGAGGACGCCCACCCCAAGGGAGATGAGGATCACGACCCACACGGCGGGGTACGCCATCATGTCGGTGAACGGGATGCCCAGCCCCTGGAGCAGCCACCCGGCGGTGATGCCGGAGAGGCCGACCACGGACCCGACCGACAGGTCGATGCCTCCGTTCAGGATGACCATCAGCATGCCCACGGCCAGGATCGCGTTCATCGCGACGTGCCGGGTCATGATGATGAGGTTCTCGGGCGACAGGAAGTTGGAGGACATCAGCGAGAACACCACGATGATGAGGACGAGGGCGATGAGCGCCCGACCCTCGACCATCACGTTGTTCCAGTTGATGGACTTCCTCGTCCCACCCGTGGTGGTCGTGCTGCCGTTGCTCACTGGTGTGCTCCATCCGGGCGTGACTCGATCGCCTCACCGGAGGCGGCCATGACTTCTTCGCGGACTGCGACCCGTGGGTCGAACTCGCGAACGATTCGTCCCTTGTTCATGACGACGATGCGATGCGATGCGGAGAGTGCCTCGCCGACCTCGGAGGTGGCATAGAGGACGGCGAGGCCCTTCTCGGCCTGGCCGAACATCAGGCTGAAGATCTCGCCCTTTGCCCCGACGTCGATGCCACGGGTGGGCTCGTCGAGCAGCAGCACCCTCGGATCGGTCATGAGCATCTTGCCGATGACGACCTTCTGCTGGTTGCCACCGCTCAGCGACGTGATCGGCGCCCCCGGACCCTCCGCCTTCACGTGCACGTCGGAGATCTGCTCCTCGGCGAGCTCCTTCTCGCGCGGCTTGCTGATGAACACGCGCTTGACCGTCTCGAACATGCTGGCCAGTGTCAGGTTCGCACCGACGCTCATGAGCTGCACGAGCCCGTCGCGCTGCCGGTCCTCGGGCACCAGCCCGATCCCGAGGCCGATGCGCTGCTGGATCGAGGAGCTGCCGATGTCCTTGCCGACGACCGTGACCGTGCCGCCCGACAGGGGCATCCGGCCGGCGAGGCACTCGAGCAGCTCGGTGCGCCCGGCTCCCATGAGCCCGTAGAGGCAGACGATCTCGCCCGCCCGCACCTGCAGGTTCATGCGATTGACCGCGATGCGCTCGCCGTCGTCGGGGTTGATCACCGTGACGTCCTTCAGGTCGAGCAGGACATCGCCGAACTCGCGGGGGGCGTCCCGGAAGTCGTACTCCGCGCCGCGGCCCACCATCTTCGAGACGACCCAGGCGAGGTCGATATCGGCCGCGTCGGCCTTCGCCACGAGGTCGCCGTCGCGGAAGACCACGGCGTAGTCGGCGATCGCAATGGCCTCCTCGAGGTGGTGCGAGATGTAGACGATCGCGACGCCGTTGGACTTCAGCTCGCGGATCACCTTGAACAGCACGTCGACCTCGACCGCGCTGAGCGCGGACGTCGGCTCGTCCATGATGAGGATGCGGGCGTTGGCGGCCAGGGCCTTGGCGATCTCGACGACCTGCTGCTGGCCGAGTCGAAGGTCCGCCACGAGCGTCCCGGGGGCAATCGACTCCTCGAGCCGGCCCATCACCGCGCGGACCACGCTCGGCCTCGTCGGCGTACTTCACCCCTGCCCTGCCGTTGTGGATCTCCCGGCCCAGGAAGATGTTGTCGCGCACGTTCAGGTTGGGGCACAGGTTGAGTTCCTGGTGGATGATCGAGATCCCGCGCGACACCGCGTCGGTGGTCGACTCGAGCACGACGGGCTCACCGTCGAGGATGAGGGTGCCGGAGGTCGGCTGCTCGACTCCCGACAGGATCTTCATCAGCGTGGACTTGCCGGCGCCGTTCTCGCCGAACAGCGCGGTGACCTTGCCGGCCCGCACCTCGAAGTCGACACCCTTCAGCGCCCGGGTGACCCCGTAGACCTTGGTGACGCCGACCGCCTCGAGGACGACGTCGGTGTCCACGGCGGCCGCCGTCACGACCCGGCCTCGATCGACGTCGGCTGGACGATGAACGTGGCCTTGGGGCCACCCGACTTCCAGGCCCCGTAGACGGTGATGGCCTTGCCGTTCAGGCTGGACGGGTTCGCCGGTTCGAGCACCTGGGTCTTGACGAGGGCCTTGATCTCCTGCGCCACCGACTGGAAGGCGATCTGGTCGGGCACGTCGCCGAACTGCACGTTCCCGAGGGCGTCGCGGATGGGTCCACCGTTGAGCACGGTTCCCACGGGCACGACCACGGTCGTCCCTGCCGGCATGCCGTCGACCGTGATCGTGATGAACTTGTCGTCGACGGAGGCGACGGTCCCGGCCACCTTGACGGGCACGGCGTAGCTGCCGGCGCCGAGGTCCTGGCCGTACTTGGTGCCGGCCGCCGCGACGTCGGTCGCGACCTCGGGGGCCAGGATCGCGATGTCGACGGCCTTGGCCGGCAGCGCCGACTGGATCTCCGGGAAGATCTTGGCGGCGAACTCAGCCGCACTGAAGTTCTTGGCCGGATTCAGTCCGGAGGCGACCGCGGCACCCTCCTCGGCCGTCTTCACGGTCGTGCTCAGGCCCATGGCGACCACGAGGGCCACTCCCAGCGCGATCACGATGCCGCGCTTCATCCATGGCGACCTGGGTGTCTGGCTCACTCGATCCTCCTCGCAACGACTGGCACCGGCTCCGTGACGCTCTTCCGGTGTTAGTAATCGCATTCAGTTCGCGATAACTGCACCAATTGCTGAGAATAGAACCACAGGAGACGTGATTTTGATACTCCTGTTGTGAAACTGTTATAAACCGTGGCTGCGTGCCTCATGCTGTGCCGCGATTGCGACAATCTCGAGCAGCCCGGCGGCGGTCCAGGCGGCGCGACCCACGAACAGTCCGTCGGTGTGCGGATCGGCGAGCAGGCCGTCGGCGTTCTCCGGCCCGACGCTGCCGCCGTACAGCAGGGCAAGCGCCCCCGTGCCGGCGGAGGCCGCGTCGAGCTCTGCGGCGATGGCGGCCATCACCGGAGCGGTCTGCGCGACGGTGGCCGGCCGGCCGTTCTCGCCGATGGCCCAGACGGGCTCGTAGGCGACGATGATGCCGGCGCAGCTCCTGTGCAGCGAGCAGGGCGATCGCCCCCCGGACCTGCCCGATGACGAACTCCTCGGCTCCCCCCGCATCGCGCACCTCCCCCGGCTCTCCCACGCAGATCAGCGGGACGAGCCCGGCGTCAAGGGCGGCCCGGGCCTTGAGCCCCACCGTCCGGTCCGTCTCGCCGAAGCTGGCCCGACGCTCCGAGTGGCCCATCTCGATGAGCCGGGCCCCCGCGTCGGCCGCCATGCGCATGGAGATCTCCCCGGTCTGCGCACCCTCGGGGCCCCAGTGCGCGTTCTGCGCCCCGATCAGGACGGGGCTGTCCTCCGGCAGCTCGTCGCGGACCGCGGCCAGGGCGGTGTGCGGAGGCAGGATGAAGGCCTGCACGGTGTCCGGAATCGTCGCCGCACCCAGATCCCGCGCGTACGCGCGGGCCTCCGCGATGGTCTTGTTCATCTTCCACCCCGTGCCGACCCACACCCTCTTCGAGCTCATGCGTCTTCTCCCCAGATCGAGTCGAGGGCCACGATGGCCCGCTGGTACCTGTCGTAGGCAAGGGCGAGCCTGGCGACGGCCTCCGGCCGGGGCTCGTAGGAGCGGTCGACGGTCACCGTCCGTCCCACCGCCTCGTCGAGGTCCGCGTACGCTCCCCCGGCCACTCCGGCGAGCTGGGCCGCGCCGAGCGCTCCGCACTCGTCGGCCGTGGTCACCTCGACGCGACGGTCGAGCACGTCGGCGAACAGCTGGCTCCAGTACGCGCTCTTGCTGGCGCCGCCGGTCAGCCGCACCGCGTGGCACGGGAACGCGGCCGAGAGCGTGTCGATGTGGAGTCGATGGGTGAATGCCACGCCCTCCATCACGGCGCGGAGCAGGTGCCCGCGGACATGCCAGCCCTTGAGCCCGATGAAGCAGCCGCTGGCTTCCACGGCCAGCGGCGATCCGTAGAGGAAGGGCAGGAAGATGACGTCGCCGGGCGAGTCGGCGACAGCGGACACCTCGCGATCGACGAAGCCGAAGGCATCGCCCGCTGCTTCGCCTCGTGCAAGATCGTCCGCGCACAGCCGCTGCGTGAACCACTCCATGTTCGCCGCGCTCGTGGGGCTCAGCGCCATGTTCAGCCACTGCCCCTCGCGCACGAAGTTGCGCGCGCACCAGCCGGCTCCCACGACGGGCGACTGCGAGACGACCTGGTTGATGCTGAACGACCCCGCGACGACCGAGGCCGTGCCAGGGCTGGTCACTCCCGCGCCGACCGCGGAGCAGTCGACGTCGTGGGCGCTGGCCGCGACCGGGGTGCCGGGGGCCAGACCCGTCAGCCGGGCCGCCTCGGCCGTCACGACGCCGGAAATCGACGTGCAGGGCAGCACGGGTGCCAGCAGCCGACCGATGCCCGGCAGCCCGTACAGGTCGGGCACCGCGTCGTCGTACTCCTGCGTGCGCACGTTGGTGAACGACAGGCTCGCCTCCGTCGGCTCGGTCGAGATGACGCCCGTCAGCCGATGCCGCAGCATGTCCTTCGCGGGCAGGGCCCACCGCGTGCGGGCAAGCACGTCGGGCTCGTGGCGCTGCAGCCAGGCGAGCAGCGCCACGGGGGCGGACGGCCATGGACGCTGCCCGGTCAGCTCGAGGGCCAGGTCACTGACGCCCTCGGCCTCCCAGGTCCGCACGATGTCGTGCGCACGCGTGTCCAGCGACATGATGCCCGGGCGGGTGGGGCGGCCCTCGCCGTCGACGAGGTAGACACCGTCGCCGTGGGACGTCACGCCGACGGCGACGACATCCGCCGCCGGGGTGCCGGACGACTCGAGCACCTCGCGCACGGTCGCCGCAACGGCCTCCCAGAGCCCGTCCTGGTCACGTTCGACGTGGTGCGGCAGCGGGTAGCTCAGCGGAACGCGGCGGCTCGCGCTGGCGACCTGGCGGCCGTCGAGGTCGAACAGCACCGACTTGGTGACGGTGGACCCGGCGTCAATGCCCAGCAGACGTCTCATGCGACTCCTCGATGACCTCGAACCTTCGCAGATAGCGCTCGTAGTCGCGACGCTCGGAGGCGACGGCCGCATGGTCCCAGGCCAGCTCGGCGGCCATGACCTCGGCGACCTGCGCGGCGCAGCCTCGGCCCAGATCCGCCTCGAGGCCCACCATCACGCGCCGGGCGAGCACATCGGCCAGGTGAACGGCCTCCTCCTCGCGGACGGCGAAGATCACCTCGGCAGCCACGAGGCCGGTGCGCTCATCGAGCACCCGGGCGCTGTCGGGGTCGGTCAGCATGATCATGGACACCTCGGGGGCGCGAGCACCGTACAGGCGGAGCAGTCGGGCCCAGAGGGGGGCGGGAACCCCCACCGGGGCGGTCGGCGGCACGTCCGCATAGCCGGGCAGGTAGTTGTTCTCCAGCTGCGAGGCGCCGACCGGGATCTTCCTCCCGATCGCCTTGAGCGTGTGCTTGGCGAGGGCCCGGAATGTCGTCAGCTTCCCGCCGATGACGGAGATCATCCCCTCGACCTGCGGGGCATGGTCGTGGACGTCGTGCCTGCGCGAGATGTCGGCCGTGCGTTCCGCGTCGACGTACGGCAGCGGACGCACGCCGGTGTACCAGTAGTGGATCGAGTCGCGGGTCAGCCCGCTGTCGGGGAAGACCCGGTTCGTCTCGGAGAGGATGTAGTCGAGCTCCTCCTCGTCGGCCGACACGGTGTCGAGGTCGCCGTGGAAGCGCTTGTCCGTGCTGCCGATGAGGAACATGCCGAGCCAGGGGATGACCATCATGGGCCGGCCGTCGTCGGACTCGTAGTACATCGCGGCCTCCGGGGCGCCCGGGAACGGTCCGACGACCAGGTGCGTGCCCTTCGTGCCGCCGATCCATCGCCGGTCGGCCGCCGGCGTGCCGGCCAGCACGTCGTCGACCCACGGCCCGGCGACGTTGACTGTGACCTTCGCACGGACCCGGTGCTCCTGCCCGGTGACCTCGTCGAGTATCCGCGCGCCCACGACGCGATTGCCCTCGATGTCGAGGCCTTCCAGCCGGACATGGTTCAGCGTCACCGCGCCCGCCCGGCGTGCGGCGACGGCCAGTTCGACGCACAGCCGCTCGGCGTACTCGACCTGGGCGTCGTAGTACCGGGCTGCGCCCTGGAGCCCGTCGCGCCGCAGGCCGGGCAGGATCTCCAGGATCTCCTCGCGCGAGTAGGTCCGGTGGCGCGGCACGGACTTGTCGAGGGACAGCAGGTCGTAGGCGATCATCCCCATGCGCAGGAGGGACTTGGAGTGGGCGCCGTCCTTGTAGAACGGCAGGATGAAGGGCAGCGGCTTGACCAGGTGCGGGGCTCGTCGCAGCAGCCACTCGCGGTCGCGGAGGGACTCGCGCACCAGGGGCACGTCGTACACCTCGAGGTACTTCAGGCCGCCGTGGATCATCCGCGAGGACCATGAGGAGGTGCCACTCCCCCAGTCGCCCTTGTCGATGACCAGTACCGACATGCCGGCCAGTGCGGCGTCCCACGCGACGGCCAGTCCGTTGACGCCACCACCGACCACGAAGACGTCGAACTGGCGGTTCAGGGCATCGATGGACGACTGCCGACGAGCCTGCGCAGACAAGCCTGACATGACTCCTCCTCACATTCTGAATGGGAAATCATGTTAAAGATATCGCTTTTCGGTATCCGATGTGGTTTTATTCCACCAATTCCCTCGTGACTACCCGACAGACGGAGCACACCGTGACTGAGCTGGCCTGGACCGATCTCGACTCCCGAGCCGTCGACACCGCCCGGGCCCTGGCGATGGACGCCGTCCAGCGGGTCGGCAACGGCCACCCCGGCACGGCGATGAGCCTCGCCCCGGCCGCCTACCTGCTCTTCCAGCGCCACCTCCGGCACGATCCCTGCGATCCCGCGTGGCTGGGTCGCGACCGCTTCGTCCTCTCGGCCGGTCACAGCTCCGTCACCCTGTACGCCCAGCTGTACCTGTCCGGCTACCCCCTGACCCTCGAGGACCTCCGCAGCCTGCGGACGTGGCAGTCGCAGACCCCTGGGCACCCCGAGTGGGGCCATACCCCCGGCGTCGAGACCACGACGGGTCCGCTCGGGCAGGGCATCGGCAATGCCGTGGGCATGGCCATGGCCGCCCGCCGCACGCGCGGCATGCTCGACCCCGAGGCCGCCGCAGGGCAGAGCGTCTTCGACCACTGCGTCTTCGTGGTCGCAGGCGACGGCGACCTGCAGGAGGGCGTCTCCGCCGAGGCCTCCTCCCTGGCCGGTACCCAGCGGCTGGGCAATCTGGTCGTGCTGTGGGACGACAACCGCATCTCCATCGAGGGCGACACGAGCATCGCCTTCACCGAGGACGTCTGCGCCCGCTACGAGGCCTATGGCTGGCACGTGCAGCGGGTCGACTGGGTCCACCCGGACGGAAGCTACGTCGAGGACGTCGTCGCACTCGACGCCGCGCTGTCCGCCGCCCGCGCCGAGAGCGATCGCCCGTCCTTCATCGCCCTGCGCACGATCATCGGCTGGCCGGCACCCCACCTCCAGGGCACCGGCCAGGTCCACGGCTCCGCCCTCGGCGCGACAGAGGTCGCCGCGACGAAGGTCGTGCTCGGTCTCGACCCCGAGTGCGACTTCGACGTACCTGCCGACGTGCTGGCGCATGCGCGTGGCGTCGTCACCCGCGGTGCTGCGGCCCATGCGGACTGGGACGGCCTCTTCCAGGCCTGGCGTGCCGCGCAGCCGACGGCGGCGGCCCTCCTCGACCGGCTGCTCGCCCGCGAGCTGCCCGCCGACTGGGATGCCGACCTACCGACCTTCGATCCCACCAGGGGCGTCGCGACGCGCGCGGCATCAGGGGCCGTCATCAACGCCCTGGCCGCACGCCTGCCCGAGCTGTGGGGCGGCTCCGCCGACCTCGCGGGGTCGAACAACACGACCATCTCCGGCGCTGCGTCGTTCCTCCCGGCCGACCGCTCGTCGAGGGCGTTCACGGGCGATCCGGGCGGTCGGGTCCTGCACTTCGGCATCCGCGAGCACGCCATGGGCGCGATCATGAACGGCATCGCCCTGTCGGGACTGACCCTCCCCTTCGGTGGGACCTTCCTGGTGTTCAGCGACTACATGCGACCCTCGGTCCGGCTCGCCGCGCTCATGGGCCTGCCCGTGACCTACGTGTGGACGCATGACTCGATCGGCGTGGGCGAGGACGGGCCGACGCACCAGCCGGTCGAGCATCTCGCCGCCCTTCGCGCGATCCCGGGCCTCGACGTCATCCGGCCCGCCGACGCGAACGAGACGGTCTACGCCTGGGCCGAGGTGATCCGGCGACACGCCGGTGGCACCCCGCACCCGGCAGGACTCATCCTCAGCCGCCAGGACCTCCCGGTCCAGGTGGACGCCAGCCCTGCAGGTGTCGCCCGCGGTGCCTACGTCCTCGCGGACTGCATCGGCACCCCCGACGTCATCGTCATCGCCACGGGCTCCGAGATCGGCCTCGCCCTCGACGCGAAGGCCGCACTCATCGGCGAGCTCGCCGTGCGGGTGGTGTCGATGCCCTGCATGGAGTGGTTCGACGAGCAGGACGCCTCCTATCGCGAGGCGATCCTCCCGCGGGGCGTCGGAGCGCGGGTGAGCGTCGAGGCCGCCATCAGCCAGTCATGGTGGCGCATCCTCGGCAGCGACGGCCGGCATGTCGGGCTCGAGCACTTCGGGGCAAGCGCCGACCAGGCGACGCTCTACCGGGAGTTCGGGATCACGGTCGAGGCGATCGTGGAGGCCGCCCGCGCGTCCCACGCGGCAGCGAACTAGCCGCACCGACGGACGAGGGGATCAGCGATGCCGAAGTACTCGGCCAGTCTCGGCTTCTTCTTCACCGACGTGCCCCTGGTCCAGCGCTTCCAGCTGGCCAGGGACGCAGGATTCCGCGCGGTCGAGTTCTTCTGGCCGCAGGACCTCGACATGGACGCCCTGGCCCGGGCCCGACGCGAAGCGGGCGTCGAGGTCGTCCTGTTCAACATGGACGAGGGCGACTACGCGAACGGGGAGCGCGGCTTCACCGGCAACCCGGCTCGCCGCGGCGACTGGCGCGAGAGCCTGCTGACCGCCCTCGACCTTGCCGACGCGGTCGGCTGCCCGCGCATCAACGCCCTCGTCGGGAACGCACGGTCACCCGAGGCGCGGCCGGAGCAGCTCGACTGCATCGTCGAGAACCTGAAGTGGGCGGCGCCGCTGGCCGCCGATCGTGGCATCGCGCTCCTGCTGGAACCGCTCAACGCGGCCACGCATCCGCACTACCTGTGCCGGCGCACCGACGACGCGCTCGCGCTGATGGACGATGTCGACGAGCCGAACGTGCTGCTGCAGTACGACGTCTACCAGGCCCAGCGGGGCGAGGGCGACGTCGTCGCCACCATTCGCGCCCATGTCGACCGCATCTCGCACATCCAGATCGCCGATTCGCCCACCCGGGCGGCACCGGGCACCGGCGAGCTCAACTTCCCGTACATCCTCGCCGAGATCGATGCCACGGGGTACGCCGGTCACGTGGGGCTCGAGTACCAGCCGGCGCCCGCACCGGCCGACCCGTTCGAGTGGCTGCCGAGAGGCGACCGGGGCTGATCAGGCATGAGCACCGTGAGCACCGCAGTCGTCATCGTCTCCGGGGGCGACGCCATCAGCCCGTTCACCACTCCCACGCAGGCCTGCGGTCAGGGCCTCGCCGCTGGCAGCACCGACACCGGGCTCCGAGAGGCCCTGCTCGCAGCCGACCTGGCGGTCTACACCTCACCGGCGAACAGCGGCCCCGCGGCCGTCACCTGCGACCCGGGCTTCGGCGGCTTCGCCGATCCGCCCGCCCAGCCGCCGGCATCGATGACCGTCAATGCCGTCGGGCCGATCGACGCGGCAGGGGAGCGCCTGGCCGCCTTCCTGGCGTGCCTCGCGTCCGAGCACGCGCTGACGACGATCCACCTGGTCGGCCACTCGATGGGCGGGCTCTTCTCCCGGGCCGCGATCCGCGTGCTTGCCGCCGCCGGATCGCCGCTGCGGATCGGGTCGCTGACGACGCTGGGCACTCCGTGGCAGGGCTCCTTCGCCGCGGACTTCGCCAACGGGGACCTCGACCTCGCGGCAGCGGCCGGCGACCAGGGCACCGAGGCCATCATGACGGAATTCCGCAAGACCAAGGAGCTCACCTCCGCCGGCGCGGGCGAGCAGGTGACCTTCCGCTACCTCGCCGGCCCCGGCGGCTGGAATGCTCGGCAGTCCGGCGTCCTCGACGCCATCCCCGTCACCCTGATCGGCGGCGACCACTTCCGGCACGAGGGCGGCGATCCACGTGCCTGGCCTCACGACGGTCTCGTCACGCTCGACAGCGCCCTGGCCGCCTCGGTGCCGGTATCCGTGCTGCCACGCCGGCGCACGCACACGTTCCCGGACGTCCACAGCATCTACTTCGCGGCTGCGTTCGGCCTCCAGTGGCAGCAGGCCCTGACGTGGGACCCCGCCGTGCACTCGGTCGTCGTCGACACGATCAGGGCAGCCGACACGACCTGATCCGCGCTAACGGGCCAGGTTCTTCCCCCTGGCCTTCGCCTGCACGTTGAGCTCCGCCTGGAATGTCACCATCGCGTCGACGAGCTCCGGGTCGCCGACGCCGAGCATCCGCACGGCCAGCAGTCCGGCGTTGCGCGCATTGCCGATGGCCACGGTCGCCACCGGCACGCCGGCCGGCATCTGCACGATGGACAGCAGCGAGTCCATCCCGTCCAGCGTGCCGACTGCCACGGGCACGCCGATGACGGGGATGGGCGTGAGCGAGGCGAGCATGCCCGGCAGGTGCGCGGCGCCGCCGGCCCCGGCGATGATCACCTTCAGCCCGCGCTCGACGGCTCCGCTGCCGAACTCGACCATCTCGAGGGGCATCCGGTGCGCGGACAGCACGAGCACCTCGTACGGCACGTCGAACTCGTCGAGAGCGGCGGCCGCCGCCTGCATGACGGGCCAGTCGGAGTCGCTGCCCATGCAGACCGCGACGCTCGGGTCCTCACTCATCGATGACTCCCGCGAAGTAGTGGGCCGCATGCCGGCCGCGCGCCAGCAGTTGCTCGTAGTCCGTGCCGATCAGGGTGACATGACCCACCTTGCGACCGGGCCGCACGGACTTCCCGTACAGGTGCACCTTCAGGCCCGGGTCGCGGGCCATCACATGACGGTACGCCGAGTAGAGGTCGCCGACGTCCCCCCCGAGGATGTTCACCATGACGGCATAGGGCGCGAGCGCGGTCGGCCTGCCGAGCGGCAGGTCGAGCACGGCCCGCAGGTGGTTCTCGAACTGGCTGGTCGTCGCGCCCTCGATGCTCCAGTGCCCGGAGTTGTGCGGGCGCATCGCCAGCTCGTTGACGAAGAGGTCGAGGCCGTCGTCGAACATCTCCACCGCGAGCATCCCCGTGACGTTGAGGTCGCGGGCGATCCGCAGGGCGATCTCCTGCGCCTCGACGGCCCGCGCGGCGGAGAGCCCCGGAGCCGGGGCGATCACCTCCGAGCAGATCCCGTCCGCCTGCAGCGTCCGGACGACGGGGTAGGCGACCGCCTGGCCGTGCGGCGAGCGGGCCACCTGCGCAGAGAGCTCCTGCACGAAGTCGATGCGCTCCTCCGCCAGCCACCGCGAACCGGGCGCCAGCGGCACCGCCAGCACCTCGGCCGCGCGCAGGGCTGACTCGACGACCCACACGCCGCGCCCGTCGTAGCCTCCGCGCGACGTCTTGAGCACGACCGGCCAGCCGACCTCGGCTGCGAAGTCGACCACGTGATCGGCGGTCGTCACCAGGCGCCAGCGAGGGCAGGGGATGCCGATGTCGGTCAGCGACTGCCGCATGTGGATCTTGTCCTGGGCGTGGAAGAGGGCCGCCGGACCCGGCCGCACCGCGACGCCCATCGCCTCGAGCTGCTCGAGATGAGCCGGCGGCACGTGCTCGTGATCGAAGGTGACGACGTCGCAGCCCGCCGCGAAGCGCCGCAGCGCGGCCAGGTCGTCGTGCGCCCCGAGGACCACGTCATGGATGACCTGGGCGGCCGAGTCGTCGGGGGCGGCCGCCAGCACGCGCAGGCCGATGCCGAGCGCGGCGGCAGGCGCCGCACTCATTCGGGCCAGCTGCCCGCCGCCCACGATCCCCACTCGCGGTGCCCCGTCCAGATCCACGTCTGAAACCTACTGTGTCCACGAATACACTTCAGCGCATGCCCGAGCACGTGGAATCCTCCGGCGGTCGCCTGCTCGCCGCCGCCTCGACGCTGTACGGGCCCGTGCGAGCGCTGGTGCACGAGATCGCGAAGTTCGGCGTCGTCGGGATGACCTCCTTCGTCATCGACGTCAGCGTGTTCAACCTGCTGCTCTTCGGCGGCGGTCCCCTCGACGACAAGCCGCTGACCGCCAAGGCCGTCAGCGTCGCCGTGGCCACGACCTTCGCCTACTTCGGCAACCGATTCTGGACATTTCGCCACCGTGGTCGAACCAACATGGGCCGCGAGTACGTGCTCTTCTTCCTCCTCAACGGCGTGGCCATGCTCATCGCGCTGGCCTGCCTGTGGGTCAGTCACTACGCACTCGGCCTGGACTCGGCCCTCGCCGACAACGTCAGCGCCAACGTCATCGGCCTGGGCCTGGGCACGCTGTTCCGCTTCTGGTCCTATCGCAAGTGGGTCTTTCCCGCCGTGCCACCGGACGACGCCGACCGCGAGCTGTCCGAACGAGACGCCAGCACCCCCATCTGAGGCTCAGGACGAGCTGTTGGGCGGCAGTTGCGTGGTGTTGCCGCCCCGTCGACGCTTCTCGTCGGCCTCGATGTACTGGTACACGTCACGCTGGATGTCCTCCACATCCGGCACGTCGCGGATGACCAGGCCCTCGTTCTCACCGGCCGACTGGATGACCAGGGCACCGTAGTTAAGGATGCGGCCCATCACCGGAACCTGGAATGACACGTCGTTGATCTTCGCCAGCGGCATGTCACGACCCTGCCGGGTGACGACGCCCGAGCGGACGATGATGCGGCGGTCGGTGAAGACGTACTCGGTCGTCATCCATCGCAGCAGCGGCACGATCGCCCACAGCACGAGGATGAGGATCCCACCGGCCACCACGATCCATCGGATGACGGTGCCCCCGAACATGTTGCTGTCGATCCACCAGTAGAGGAGCGACATGCCGAACACCGTGGCGATCAACACCACGGCCGGCACGAAGAGGCCACGCCAGTGCGGCCTCGTCTCGAACTTGATGGTCTCGTCGGGGGCCAGGAGCTTGAGCGGGTATCCCATGGTCAGATCGTGGCATGGATGACGTCGCCAGCGGTAACGGTGGCGACATGACCGCCTTCGCTGACCTGCAGGTGGCCATCGTCGTCGATGCCGGTGACGATCCCCCGAAGGTGCGAGCCGCCGGGCATCTCGATCTCGACCAGTCGCCCGATCGTGATGCAGGACTCGCGGTAGTCGGCCGCGATCGCGTCGTCGTGCGCGCGCCATTGGCCGATCCGCTCGTGCAGGCCGGCCAGGATGGCCACCAGGAGCGGCTCGCGGCCGAGGGTGCCGCCCTCCATCAGGAGGGACGTGGCCTGCGGCACCGGCAGGTCGGCGCTGCGCATCGCCACGTTGATCCCGATGCCGATCGCGATGGCATCGTCGTCGACCACCTGGCTCAGGATGCCTCCCAGCTTGCGGGGTCCGGAGGCGCCGCCGCAGGCGGCTGAGTCGACGACGAGGTCGTTGGGCCACTTGAGATGAGCCGGCACGCCTGCCACCGAGCGGACGGCGTCGTGGGCGGCCAGTCCGGCCACCAGGGACAGCCAGCCCCATCTGCCCTTGTCGATGTCTCCGGCGCGCACGAGGACCGACAGCCACAGGCCGGCCCCTGGCGGGCTGACCCACGTGCGGCCGAGCCGGCCGCGACCGGCGGTCTGCTCGTCCGCGACGACGCAGGTCCCCTCAGGGGCCCCCGACCTGGCAAGGTCGGCCACGTCATCGTTGGTCGAGCCCGTCGACGCCCTGAGCACCGGTGGTGGCCACGGCACCTCGCGATCGACTAGTCCCCTCTCGATGAGGGCCAGGTCCAGTGCACTTCGCGCGACCTCGTCGTTGTTCACACCACTAAAGTACGCAATCAGAGCCTAGGAGGATCGATGAGCGCGGCAACGGTCGATGAGAACAGCCCGGACCGGCGCACCACGGCGGGCAAGGCGGCGGACCTGAAGTCCCGTCGCGACCAGGCGTTGAGCCGGCGTCAGACGGCAGTGGACAAGCAGCATGCGCGGGGCAAGAAGACCGCGATGGAGCGGATCCTGGCGCTGCTCGACGAGGAGTCCTTCCAGCAGCTGGACGGCCTGGCCAAGCACCGCTCGTACGCGTTCGGCCTCGAGGCCAACCGCCCGTACGGCGACGGTGTCGTCACCGGGTACGGCACGATCGACGGGCGCCCGGTGTGCGTGTTCGCGCAGGACTTCACCGTCTTCGGCGGGTCGCTGGGCGAGGTGTTCGGCGAGAAGATCGTCAAGGTCATGGACATGGCGATGAAGATCGGCTGCCCGGTCATCGGGCTGAACGACTCCGGGGGCGCCCGCATCCAGGAGGGCGTCGTGTCGCTGGGCCTGTACGGGGAGATCTTCCGCCGCAACGTCATGTCCTCCGGGGTGATCCCGCAGATCTCCCTGGTCATGGGCCCGTGCGCCGGCGGCGCGGTCTACTCCCCCGCCATCACCGACTTCACCATCATGGTCGACCAGACCTCCCACATGTTCATCACCGGACCCGACGTCATCAAGACCGTCACCGGCGAGGACGTGGAGTTCGAGGAGCTCGGCGGGGCCCGCACCCACAACTCCAAGTCCGGCGTCGCCCACTACATGGCCACCGACGAGGACGACGCCATGGAGTACGTCAAGGCGCTGCTGAGCTACCTGCCGAGCAACAACCTCGAGGACCCGCCGACATATCCCTTCGAGGCCGACCTGTCGTTCACCGACGAGGACAACGAGCTCGACACCCTCATCCCCGACTCCACCAACCAGCCGTACGACATGCACCACGTCATCGAGCACATCCTCGACGACGGGGAGTTCCTGGAGACCCAGCCGCTGTTCGCCCCCAACATCCTGTGCGGGTTCGGCCGGGTCGAGGGCCACGCCGTCGGCATCGTCGCGAACCAGCCCATGCAGTTCGCCGGCACCCTGGACATCGACGCCTCCGAGAAGGCCGCCCGCTTCGTGCGCACCTGCGACGCGTTCAACGTCCCGGTCCTGACGTTCGTCGACGTGCCCGGCTTCCTGCCCGGCACCGACCAGGAATGGGGCGGCATCATCCGCCGCGGCGCCAAGCTCCTGTACGCCTACGCCGAGGCCACCGTCCCCCTGGTCACCGTCATCACCCGCAAGGCCTACGGCGGCGCCTACGACGTCATGGGCTCCAAGCACCTCGGCGCCGACCTCAACCTCGCCTGGCCCACCGCCGAGATCGCCGTCATGGGCGCCCAGGGTGCGGCGAACATCCTCTACCGCAAGGAGATCGCCGCCGCCGACGACAAGGACGCCGAGCGCAAGCGCCTCATCGACGAGTACCAGGACGAGCTTGCCAACCCCTACATCGCCGCCGAACGCGGCTACATCGACCGAGTCATCTACCCCCACGAGACCCGCATGATGGTCACCCGCGCCCTGCGCGCCCTGCGCAACAAGCGCGCCGCCCGACCACCCCGCAAGCACGGGAACATCCCCCTATGAGCCCCGACGCCACGCCGCAGGCCAGCCCGGCCGGGCACCTCGGCGAGCACTCCCGGCCATTGCTTCGGGTGGTCTCCGGCTCCCCCAGCGCCGAGGAGCTGGCCGTGGTCGTCGCCGTGCTGGCATCCCGGGGCGCCCCGGCCCCCGAGCAGCCGACATTCAGCCTGTGGTCCCGGCACAGCCGCCAGGTGCGCCCGGCACTGCGTCCGGGCTTCGGAGCCTGGCGCGCATCGATGATGCCGCGCTAGCCGGAGCATGACGAGGATCGTGCTCGCGTCGGCGTCGCCGGCGCGCAAGTCACTGCTGGTGAACGCAGGCGTCTCGCCGATGGTGGTCGTCAGCGGCGTCGACGAGGAGGCGCTCACCCGCACCTACTCGACCCTGTCCCCGGTCGACCTGTGCATGGAGCTCGCCCGGGCGAAGGCCCGCGACGTGGCAGCGCAGTTCACGGTCGATGACGACGTGGTGATCGTGGGCTGCGACTCGGTCCTCGAGATGGACGGCGTCGCCCACGGCAAGCCGGCCACCGCCGAGGCAGCCAAGGCACGTTGGCGGGCGATGGCTGGTCACCAGGGGATCCTCATGACGGGCCACTGGCTCGTGCGGCCAGGGACGGGCCACGAGGTCGGCGAG
>CAVZPI010000014.1:0-87824 GCA_963777085.1 uncultured Actinomycetes bacterium
AAAATACCCATTAGAGTTTTTTAAAGTTGGATTTTCAACTAGGGGTAAAAGTTCAGGTTTTAAATTTTCTTTATAAACATTAATTGCGGCACTTAGGCGATCAGATCCTGACGCCGAAGACATAAACTCTGCTTTTTCTTTTTGCGACACTAACAACGTAAGCGGGCTTATCACTCATAGATGATAGTTTCAAAGTGGCAGGAGTGGTAATTTTTTTAATATCTGTTGGTATTAATGAATTGGCTATTTCACTAACGGCTAAAACTAATAAAACTTCGTCAGTGTTTGCTGTGGGTGATTGTATAGATAAAACAGATTTAAAATCCATTTCGTTACCAGGAATATCTAAATTAGTAACTGGGTTAACTAATGAAATATCACGGATAGAACCGCCTTGAATTGAAAAGTAATTAATTAATTCATAGAATGGTTTCCCACCGCGAAGTTCATCAACGACTTCTTTAAATGGAAATCTACCGCGTGCGGCAAAGATTCTTTTCGAGAACTGAGAGGGCCCCATGCTTGCTGACCCCTTGCTCGCCGCGTCCGGTCTACCGGACGAGGCTGTCGCGTCGGCCAGCGTCGCGGCCTTCCCAGATGGCGCGAACTTCCGCATCGAGATCCCCTCCGTGGAGGGCCCCGGCGTCCTGCGTGCCGTGCTCGACGAGGCCAGCCAGCGGGGCGTCACGGTCAACCGGGTCTCCCAGGGCAGCGGCGCCATGCTCCACTCGACCGCCGAACTACGCGAGATGTCGAGCATCGGCGCCGATGCCGGCATCGAGATCTCCCTGTTCGTCGGCCCGCGCGAGGAGTGGGGCATCATGGCGATGTCACGAGCTGCCGACGGTGGAGCGCTCGCCGGCGGGATCCGCGGCATGCGCCAGTTGCGCTACGCGGTCGAGGACGTACTCCGCGCCGTCGAGTGCGGGATCCGCGGCTTCCTGGTGGCCGACATCGGACTGCTGCGCGTGCTCTCTGCGGCTCAGCAGCGTGGAGAGATCCCATCCGACACGGTCTGGAAGGTGTCCGTGCTCGCCGCCCCGTCGAACCCCGCCACGCTCACGATCCTGGAGTCGCTGGGAGCCGACACGGTCAACCTCCCCACAGACCTCACGCTGAATGAGCTCGTGGAGATGCGGTCGGTCACCGGGCTGCCCTTGGATCTGTACGTCGAGGCGCCGGATGCGATGGGCGGCATCGTGCGCGGCGAGCAGGTCGGAGACCTTGTCGACGCAGCCTCGCCGCTCTACGTGAAGTTCGGGCTCCGCAACTCTCGTGGCCTCTACCCGTCTGGGATGCACCTTCAGGCAGACGCGGAGATCATCGGCCGCGAGAAGGTCCGTCGCGCGCTCGTGTCCTTGGAGTGGCTCAAGCGCCACGGCTCCCAAGCCGTTCAGTCGCTGCCCGGGGCAGCAGGGCTCGGGATCCCACAGCGATGACAACGTTGCGCAGCAGTGCGTGGTTCGAGGGTGACGACGAGGTCGCCCTCATCCACCGCGTCGCCATGCGCAATGTCGGCATCGAGATCGAATCGTCGCATGGCAAGCCCGTCATCGCGATCATGAACTCGGCGAGCGACCTGAACCCCTGCAACCTGCCACTCGATGCGTACATCGACGACATCCGCGCTGGTGTGAGAGACGCTGGAGGCGTAGCAGTAGAGCTGCCCGTCATGTCCTTGGGCGAGGACCTCATGAAGCCCAGCGCGATGCTCTACCGCAACCTGCTGTCGATGGAGGTCGAGGAGTACGTCCGCACGTATCCGATCGACGGCCTCGTCCTGCTGGGCAACTGCGACAAGAGCGTGCCCGGCGCGGTGATGGGTGCCATCAGCGCCGACGTTCCGTTCGTGCTCGTCACGGCGGGTGCAAAGCCGGTTGCGACGTTCGAGGGGCGCCCGATCGGCACCGGCACGGATACATGGCGCGCGTGGGAGGACCACCGGGCCGGGCGCATGTCAGACGAGCGCTGGAAGCAGTACGAGCGGTGCCTGGCCTGCGGTCTTGGTGCCTGCAACACGATGGGCACGACCTCGACGATGGCGGTGCTGTGCGAGGTACTCGGCGTGAGCCTGCCGGGGTCGGCCTCGATCCCCACTGGTGATCCCCGTCGGCTTGACGTGGCTCGTCGACTCGGGTCGGCGTGCCGTCGAGCTGGTGCTTCGAGGGCTCCCGCCCGATGGACTCGATCACGGCCGCCGGCTTCCGCAACGCCGTGCGGGCCCTGCACGCGATCGGCGGATCCACCAACGCGATCATCCACCTCCTCGCCATGGCAGGACGAAGCAGTGTCGACCTCACCCTTGACGACATGGACGATCTCGGGCCGAGGCGTTCCGGTGATCGCCGACATCGAGCCGTCGGGACGCCTGCTCATGCAGGACTTCGACGCGGCGGGAGGCGTGCCGGCATTGATGCGGGCACTCGACGACGTGATGGAGATGGACGCCCTGACCGTCACGGGTCGGCCGTGGCGAGCCGAGGCCGCGGCGACGGTCGTCTACGGGACAGCGATCGTGGATCCGTCGGAGCCGCTCCATGCGCGACGGCTCCTTCCGCGTCGTGCGACGGCAACCTCGCCCCGAGCGGCGCCGTCATCAAGATCTCGGCCGCGTCGCAGCGACTCATGCAGCACACGGGGCCCGGCGGTCGTCTTCCACGGCTACGAGGACATGCGCCGCCGCATCGACGATCCCGCGCTCGACGTCACGGCGGACAGCGTCCTCGTTCTTGTCAATGCGGGCCGGTCGCCGTGCCCGGAATGCCGGAGTGGGGAATGATTCCCGATCCCCGCCCGCCTCGCTGCCGCCGGCGTCGAGGACATGGTCCGCGTGACGGATGCGCGCATGAGCGGTACGTCTTTCGGCGCCTGCGTTCTTCACGTCTCCCCGGAGGCCGCAGTCGGGGGACCGCTGGGCCTGGTGCGCGATGGCGACCGCATCACCCTGGACGTCGCCGAGGGGTCGATCACCCTGGACGTCGACGGGGCGACCTCGAACGAGCGAGAGCGCATTCGCGAGCCCGTTCACGTCGCCTCATCTTCGCGGCTGGCCGGCCCTGTTCCAGCAGCACGTGCTGCAGGCCGACCTTGGCTGCGATCTCGATTTCCTGCGGGCTCCTAGCCCGGAGTCCCGCAGGGTCGTCCCCCCGGTGATTGGGAGGTCTTGAGAGGCAGGACGTTTCCGGGCCAACAAGTGCCGCGGCAGAACTGCCAAGGCACACTAAGGAGGAAGTATGCGAAGGGCAGCACTGGCGTTGCGGCAATCGCAACAGCCGCACTTCTCGCTGCGTGTTCGAGCGGGAGCAGCACGGCCACGGATACCAGCGCGGCGCGGGCGGCAGCGCGGCAGCGTCCGAGTGACAGCGGGGCCCCGGTCACGCTCACGCTGTGGCACAACTACGGCACGGAGCAGAACGCGGTCGCGACCAAGGCCCTCACGGACGCGTACACGGCTGCCCACCCCAACGTGACGTTCGACATCGTCGCGCAGCCCGGAGACAACTACTTCGCGCTGCTGCAGGCGGCGGCCGTCTCGAAGACCGGACCGGACTTCGCCGTCATGTGGAGCGGCCTGTTCGACCTCAAGTACAAGGACTGGCTCGTCAACCTCAAGGGTCTCGTTCCCGCATGCGACGCTGACCCGGTGCGAGGGCCTCGATGCGATGTCATCGACTACGACAAGGCCAACGGCCCGCTCATGATGCCGCTCGAGCGCCAGTTCTACATCGGCTTCTACAACAAGAAGGCCTGCTCGCCGACGCCGGCGTCACCAGTGCCGACCACGTGGGATGAGCTGTACTCGGCTGCGACAAGCTCAAGGCCGCCGGGTCACGCCGATCGTCTACGGCAATGGCGGCCAGAGCCTGGGCGCCACCTTCTACCCCTGGTACGACTCGAGCTACGTCATGTCGGCACCCACCCGGTAGACAAGTGGAAGGGCCTGTACGACGGGACCACCAGTGGACCGCCGACGAACGTCGCCCATTCACCAAGTGGGCCGACCTCAAGACCAAGGGCTGCACGAACGACGACATCCTCACCAAGACCGACAACGTCGATGACTTCACCAGCGGCAGGGCGGCGATGATCATCGACGGCACGTGGGACACGAAGAAGTTCACGGATGCATGGGCGACAACGTGGCCGCCTTCGTGCCGCCGTTCAGCGACACGCCGATCAAGGGAGTCATCGAGTCCCCGGCGACGGATTCGCCATCACCAGCTATTCGGAGAACCAGGCAGGCGGCCGCGGACTTCCTCGCGTTCCTGGCCTCGCCTGAGGCGGGCGAAGATCGTCGACCAGTCGGGACTCATCCCGGCTCTCGTCGGCTCGACGACCACGAACCCGGTCAATCAGCAGATGCTCGACTTCGCGGCGGACCGGGATTCACCGCTACCCGATGCTCGACAACGTCGTCCAGGGCGACGTCGTCGACGTCGGCAACAAGATGCTCCCGTCGGTCCTGGACGGAAGCACGTCACCTGCTGACGGCCTCGGTCAGATGGCAGACGGCCTGGCAGGCGCTTCCCGAAGACGACCGCGGATCGACCTATCAGTAGCCCGTAAGCAGGAACGGCCTGCCAGGGTCCGGGGGATGCGTCACGACGGCGCATCCCCCGGACCGACCCCATCATCGGACTTCGACGGACTGGAGCAGTCGTGGCATCGAGGGCTCATTCGCCTCTGGTTCGCAGCCGCAACCGCGCGGGCCTGCTGATGTCGCTGCCCGCATTCCTGCTCGTGGCCTTCGCCCTGGGCATCCCGATCTTCCAGGCCGGGTACTACTCGATGACCGACTGGAACGGCATCACGGCCACCTGGATCGGCCCATCCGCCTACTGGAAGGAACTGACCAATCCGATCTTCTGGCGAGTGATCGAGAACAACGCCCTCCTGCTGCTCTCGCCGTGCCGGTGGCCATCGTCGATCCCGCTCGCGATCGCCGCCATCCTCAACGAGCGCGTCTCGGGTGGCGCTTCTTCCGCACCATCTACTTCCTTGCCCACCGCGGTGTCCTGGGTGGTCATCGGCATGGTGGCCGCCCGGTTCTTCGCCAAGGCCGGCCTGCTCAACTGCCATGGCCTACGGGATCGGCCTCGGGAGCATCAAGACCGACATGCTCTCGGACGAGCGGCAGGCGCTTCTCGCCATCGGCATCACGTTCGTCTGGTCGATGGTCGGCACGAACACGATCATCTTCCTGACCGGCATGGCCACCCTCGACGAGTCGACTCATGAGGCGGCTCGCGTCGACGGCGCCGGCTACGCTCCGCGATCTTCTGGCAGATCACGCTGCCCCAGCTGAAGCGGTTCATCCAGTTCGCCTTCGTCATGACGGTCATCAGCGCGTTCACGGCCCTGTTCAGCCTCATCTTCGTGATGACGGGCGGTGGCCCCGGCTACGGCACGACGACCCTGGAGTTCTTCGTCTACCAGACCGCATTCGCCAAGGGCGCCTTCGGAACGGGCGCGCTGCTGGGCATCATCCTGTTCGTCATCATGGCGTGCTATCGGCCTGGCGCAGCTCAAGCTGCTGCGCTCGGACGACTGAGCGAGATGCCGGTGACCACCTCCCGACGTCGTGCCATAGGCGGCCTGTCGACGCGCTCGCGGCGCAGGATCCGGCCCGGCCGCATCCTGCTGTTCGCGCTCATGATCATGGTCGCGATCGTGATGTTCTACCCGTTCTGGTTCATGATCAGCGCCTCGTTCAAGACGCAGGACCAGTTCATGGCCGGGTCGGGCTTCTCGCTCGAGAGCTGGAAGAAGCTCGCTGACACGTGCTGCCTGTGGGCCAGCAGACTGCTGAACTCGCTGATCGTGTGCACCCTGAGCATCGCGATCATCGTCGTCGTCAGCACCATGGCTGGCTTCGCGTTCGCCAAGCTGCGCTACCGGGCGGTCGACCGCCGTCTTCCTGCTCATCATCGCCGCGATGCTGATCCCGATGCAGTCGATCATCATCCCGGCCTACGTCAACATCTCGAAGGCTCAACCTGCTCACGACCTACTTCGGCGCGGTCCTCGTCTATGCGGCCCTCGGCACGCCATTCGCGACGTTCCTGATGACCGCCTACTACCGGAGCCTGCCCGACGAGCTCATCGAGGCCGCGCTCGTGGACGGGCTGGGCTACGGCGGCATCTTCCAGCGCATCGCCCTGCCCCTGTCCGATTCCGGCGATCGTCACCATCGTCGTCCTGCAGTTCATCCAGATCTGGGGCGACCTGCTGATCGGCCTGCTGTTCCTCCAGAACCCTCCGCAGCGCACGATCACCGTCGGGCTCGGCGCGCTGTCGGCCGGCCGCGTCACGGAGATCCCCGTGCTCATGGCCGGGTCGCTCGTCAGCGCAGTCCCCGCCGTCATCGTGTACCTGATCTTCCAGCGCCAACTCGTCAAGGGACTGATCGCAGGGATCAGCAAGTGATGACGGCACCGGTCCCCCGCTGGCGGGTCGTCGTCGCCTCGGGCTCCGAGATCGGCGAACGGCCAATCTGGGATCCGAGCACGAAGGCGCTGCTCTGGTTGGAAACCCTTGGAGGCGGCATCCATCGCAGCAGCCCGGACGACGGGCCCGACGACCGCGACCCGATCGACCTCGTCCTCCCGACCGGACATCGCTTCAATGACGGCGCCTGCGATCCGGCCGGCCGCTTCCTCATCGGGACCGCCGGTACGTGTACGACCCGGAGACCGGTTCCGTCGGTCCCCGCCCGCCGGACCTGGCCGACGTCTCGACCCGCCCCGGCGTGCCGGCGCAGGGTTCACCACACTCGTTCTCGCGACGAGCCGGGAGGGGATGAGTCCCGCTGAGCGGTCCGCGGAGCCGTGGGCGGGCCACCTGCTGGCCGCAGACGCCCTTGTACCCGGCCGCCAGCCGTACGCGTACGCGAGCCTGACCTAGCCGTCCGGCAGCTCCGGCCGGAGCCGCCATTCACCCGCAGGAATGAGGAATGTTGTCCAGCCAGTCGGTCAACCCCCGCACAGGTAAGCCCTTCGGTCCGGTTCTCGAGGACACCACGGCGGTGGAACTCGATGCGACAGTGACGCGAGCCGTCGAAGCGTCCATCGCGTGGGCCGAAGTCGCGGCAGACGACCGAGCGCGAGCACTCGAGGCCGTGTCTTATGCCCTGGACGCTGACGCATCGGCGCTGGCCCGGCTTGCCGATGCGGAGACCGGGCTGGGCCTTCCGCGACTGGTCGGCGAGGTGGCCCGGACGACGTTCCAGCTGCGCATGTTCGCCGAGGCCGTCCGCATGGGAACGCAGCTGGGCGTGGTCGTCGATCCGCCCGTCGTGGGCGACCCCCCTGTCGGGCACCCGGACCTGCGCCGGGTCCTTGTCCCACTCGGGCCGGTCGCCGTCTTCGGTGCGAGCAACTTCCCCTTCGCCTTCAGCGTGCTGGGCGGAGACACTGCGTCGGCACTTGCTGCCGGCTGCACGGTCGTCGCCAAGGCGCATCCGTCACATCCGCAGACCTGCGAGCGCGTTTCCGAGGTTGCCCGCGCCGCGCTGGCCGGCGCCGGGGCGCCTGACGGGACATTCTCCCTGGTCCGGGGCTTCGACTCGGGGGTTGCCCTGGTGCGGCACCGGGGCATCAGAGCCGGGGCCTTCACGGGTTCGACGGCGGGCGGCCGAGCGCTGTTCGACGTCGCCGTCGGCCGTCCGGATCCCATCCCCTTCTATGGCGAGCTCGGCAGCGTGAATCCGGTGGTCGTCACCCCCGAAGGGGCGGCCCGGCCCGGTCTGGCGGCGGCGTATGTGGCGTCCCTGTGCTTGGGCGCAGGGCAGTTCTGCACCAATCCAGGTCTGATTCTCGTCCCGCGCGGCTCGGGCCTTGCGGAGGCGATCGAGGGCGTCATCACGGAGCAGCCGCACGGAGTCCTGCTCAGCGCGAACGTCGAGCGCAACCTGGCTCGGCATCTCGCGGAACTCATCGGGATCGACGCCGTTCGCGTGATCCAGGGCAACGACAAGGGCGGCGGCACGGGATTCGCCGCGGCGCCCGCACTCCTCGTCGCTGACGTCGCAACAGCCCTGCTGGACCCGCGGCTGCTGACCACGGAGGTCTTCGGGCCGGTTGGCATCGTCGTGGAGTACGACGGGATCGATGAGGTCCTGGAGGTGATCGCAGCACTCGACGGCTGTCTGGTCAGCACGATCCATGCCGAGCCCGACGAGGAGCAGGCTGCGACCATCGTGGCGGCGTTGGCCCGCATCAGTGGCCGCGTCGTGTGGAATGCCTGGCCGACAGGCCTCGCAGTGACCGGTGCCCAGCATCACGGCGGGCCGTACCCTGCGACCACGAACGCGCTGCACACGTCGGTGGGAACGACCGCGATGAGGCGCTTCCAGCGGCCCGTCGCCTTCCAGTCGATGCCGTCCCACCTGCTGCCGACGGCCCTGCGGTGACGCGTGCCCGTCAATGCTGACCGTCGCGAACCGCTGGCTGTGCTGCATGGCAGCGTGACCGGCGGTCCCGCCCGAGGCGCCTACCCCAGGGACGGGATCTCGCGGGTGCAGACCCAGCCGCCCGTGCCAAGGTGAGGCCACTGCTCCCAGCTCGCACTCCAGCCGTCCTGGCAGGTGTCCGTGGCACTGACGCGCGCGTAGCCCTGCCCGCCCAACCTGGGCGGGATCGGAGTTCGTGGTCGCGCCTTCGGCCACCGTGCCATGTTCTGTGAGACCCAGCCTCTGCTCGGCGTCCACGTCGTGGTTCCGACCTGCACGAGCGTGATGGTGATGACCGTTGGCGGGCCCGAGGTCGGGTAGTTCGAGTAGTCCGTCCAGCCGAACACGTACGAGGGGTCCTGACCCTGATTGACGGGGTCGTTCGAGACCCACGAGACGACGCCCGGGGCGGAGCTGCTCAGCGCGCAGTTGTAGGGGCCGCCGCTGACGACGGTGAGCGTGTCCCCTTGCGCACCGGTCACGTCGAGCGTCTGGCTCGACTGGTCGCAGTGCGCGGTCACGGTGCCGAGGTCGGCGGCCGTGGCGACCGGGGCGGCGGCGAGGCAGATGCCGCCCACGATGATGGCGAGTGCTACGGCGCTCGCGGATACTCGTCGTGCCCGCATGCCATCTCCTCGTCGTTGCGTGCGAGTAGGCCCGGACGCAGTCAGTACTGTGACAGACCGGTGCCGCCACGGGCAGGACGGCTTATCGGCCGTGGTAGGCAGTGGCAGGCGGGATGTCCTGTGGCGAGGTGTACACGGTCATGCCCATCGACCTGGCCAGCTCGCACTCGAGATCGGCCCCGTTGGATGCTCCCGGGATCCGCAGGACCGCGTCGCACCTCTGCAGGAGCCGGTGGGCGGCGGGGTACTGATACTGCGCGAACTGGGGTGATGCGTGATCCACGCCTCCTGCCGCGCTGATGACGGGCCATGACAGCCACTCAGCGACGACGGCGAGGTGCCCGCGTTCGTAGACCGGCAGTGCCATGGCCTCCATGCGAGACAGGTTCTGCCGGATGAGGGCCTCGTCGCCGTCGGTACCCGTCAGGTAGGGGCCGGAGATCAGGATCAGCATCGGCTTCGTCGTATCCACGTGGCGAGTCTGGCAGGTGGTGTGCCCTCACCGCGGTGGATCGTCGAGGTGAGCGGCCGGCAGCCGGTGTTCGGGGCGCACGCCGGCTTCCGGCAGGCCCCCTGCCTCCCTCACCGAGGAGGACGCCGCCGAGGACGAGCGCGGCGCCGACGGCCTGGCGGATTCCGAAGGGCTCGGAGGCGACGAGCGTTCCGAGGACGACACCGGTGACGGGGTTCAGAAGCCCGACCAGTCCCACCTTGCCCGCGGGCAGATGGCGGAGCCCGGTGAACCACGCCGCGTAGGCGAGGGCGGTCGCAATGACGGCGACGTAGGCGAGACCGGTAATGGTCACCGCGTCCATCGGGGGCGGGCGTCCTTCGAAGGCCATGGCGAAAGGCACGAGGACCAGGCCCCCCGCGATGAGCTGCCACGATGCCATGGACGGGACGCGTTGGCCGTCCGACCATCGCTTGGTGAGCACGAAGCCGACGGACGAGAGCGCCATCGCAGCCAGTGAGGCAGCCACTCCGAGCGGATCGATCCGTACGCCGCCGTCGAGCAGCATGATGCAGACCCCGGCGAAGCCGACCGCAACGCCGGCCAGCGACAGCAACGCTGGTCTCTCGTGGAGAAGGGGCCACGCCAGCAGCATCATCACGCCGGCCGACGTGGCCATCAGCGTTGCGGCAATGCTCGACGCAAGCAACTGGGCGGCGACGTAGACGAGCACGAAGAAGACGCCCACGTTCAGGGTTCCGAGCACGACGGACTTCCACCACCACGATCCTCGCGGCCGTGACCTCGTTGCTGCGAGGAGCAGAAGACCTGCTGGCAGCGCACGAAGCACCGAACCCCACAGCGGGTACTCGACGGGCAGGAATTGCCGAGTGACTAAGTAGTTGGCGCCCCAGACGATCGGGGCGATGGCCGTGATGGCTACCCACCGCCAGTTATCTTCCACGGAAGGCAGAATACCTGCTCGGGAAGGTATCGGTGACCAGCGCAGCGGGTATTTCACATTAAGAGCATCGACAAAGTTGCGGAAATTCCCGGCACTGATTAGAGTCCAGCCAGGTCATGAGAGCCGACGCAAAACCCCAGTTGGTCGGCCGGCAACCCTCCTCCGCGGTGGGGTGCCCTGGGTGACGACCCGGTTGGAGGACACCCGTCCCTCGGCAAGCGCGGGCCCCCGGGCCCTTGACGTGAGGCACGCACGATGACGATTCGCAGCGAAGATGCCGCGGAGCAGCAGGACGCACACCTCGAATGGCGGCGTGCCCGTGCCGCGTCAGTGACCTCCGCTCAGGGCAATCTCGCTCTCGTGGAGACCCGCTGGCTTCCCGTGGAATCGACGCTGACGCGCGAGGACGCAGCCAGGGATCTTCCGCCCGGCGTCACCGTCACCGATGTGTCCCGTCGGAACATCCACGACGGATCGAGCGAGCGGGGATTGCGCTTCTGGGATGCGCAGTCGCCGGCCATCCGATCCTTCGAATCCATCCTGACCTTCGACCACGACCCCGAGTGGGTCATCACGGGAACGTTCACGCCGGTGGGCGACGGTCGACTGATTCCCTTCGAGCATCTGCGCGACAACGGCCTCACGCGGGACCTGCCGGTGCCGGGTGACATCGCGGTCGCGATTGCCGGTCAGGAGTTCACGCTGAGCGCCTTCGACGACGACGGCCAGCTGCTCCTGGTCTTCGCGGACGCGACCAACGGGAATCCCGACCCTGAGCTGAGCGCCTACGGGAACGGCCGATTCCTGTTCGTCACGAAGCAGGCTCCCCCAGGCGTCGACGCATCGGTCGAGGCGCAGCATGTCACGCTGGACTTCAACCGTGCCTTCATACCGCCGTGCGGGTTCTCGTATCAGTACAACTGTCCATTGCCGCCTCTCCAGAACCGGCTGCCCTTCGCAGTCACGGCAGGAGAGCGGCTCATCGTCTCGCGCGGAGAGGCGCACTAGCCTGCCACGTCACCGTCCCAGCTCCGCCGACAATCCCCATTGGAGAAGAAGCCGAATGAAGACCCCACGACTCGCCCTCGCGAGCATCGCCATCCTGGCATCGAGCCTGCTGCTCGCCGGCTGCTCCGGCACGAGCGGCAGCAGCGGCGACAGTGCGGGCACGAGCGCTGCCGCGGCGACCGCGTCCCCCAGTGCTGATGCCAGCGCCAGCCAGGCGGTGCCGGCCAACGCCGACGCCGTGATCCAGATCGGCTCGCTGTACGAGCCGCAGAACCTCAGCAACGTCGACGGCGGCGGCCAGGGAGTTACCGAAGCCCTCAACGGCAACGTATACGAGGGCCTGTTCAAGCTCGCCGACGACGGCTCGGTGCAGAACCTCCTCGCCGCGGACCACACCGTCAGCGAGGACGGCCTCACCTATACGGTCACGTTGCAGGACGGCGTGACCTTCCACTCCGGCAAGCCTCTGACATCGGCCGACGTGAAGTCCAGCGTCGAGCGCGTCGTCGCCGAGAGCTCGCAATCGGCGCGGAAGTCGAGCTTCGAGACGATCACGAGCATCGACACGCCCGACGACAAGACCGTCGTCTTCACGCTGTCGGAACCGTCGATCTCGTTCCCGTACAACCTGTCCTACATCTGGGTCGCCAACTCCGACGTCGCTGACCTGAAGTCGACGGAGGACGGCACCGGTCCCTACACGGTTGGCGACTGGAAGCACGGAAGCTCGCTGGGTCTCATGCGGTTCGACGGCTACTGGGGTACCCCGGCCAAGAACTCCGAGGTCGTCTTCAACTACTTCACCGATGCGTCAGCGCTCAACAACGCTCTCCTGACGAATGGTGTCGACATCATCACCTCGATCCAGAGCCCGGACGCGCTCTCCCAGTTCACGGACAACCCTGACTTCGTGATCAACGACGGCACGTCCACGACGAAGGAACTGCTCGCGTTCAACGACCGCGTCAAGCCCTTCGACAGCATCCAGGTGCGCAAGGCGGTGTACTCGGCCATCGACCGACAGAAGCTCCTGAACTCCATCTGGGGCGACTACGGGACGCTGATCGGCTCGATGGTCCCGCCCACGGATCCATGGTACGAGGACCTGACCGGCGAGAACCCGTACGATCCCGAACTCGCCAAGCAGCTGCTCACCGAGGCCGGGCTACCCGAACGGCTTCACGTTCACGCTGGACACCCCGACCTACGACCCGCATCCTGTCGTTGCGGAATTCCTCAAGAGCGAGCTGGCGAAGGTCGGCATCACCGTCGACATCAACGCGATCTCCGCGGACGAGTGGTACACCAAGGTCTTCCAGAAGCAGGACTTCCAGGCGACCCTCCAGGAGCACGTGAACGACCGAGACGTGGTCTGGTACGGCAACCCCGACTTCTACTGGGGCTATGACAACAAGGACGTCACGAAGTGGGTCAACGAGGCCGAGCAGGCTCCCACGACTGACGAGCAGACGGCCAAGCTCAAGCTCGTCAACGAGCAGATCGCCAAGGATGCGGCCAGTGCATGGCTGTACCTTTACCCGCAGATCGTCGTGGCATCCAGCGCTGTGTCCGGATACCCGGTCAACGGGCTGAACTCGCAGTTCTACGCCTACGACATCACCAAGGCCTAGCGGTCACGATCGGAATGGCGCGATCTCGATGGCGGAGGTGAACAGCGGTGGTGCGGTACCTGATCCGGCGATCGCTTCTCCTCCTGCTCTCCTTCGCCTCGGCGATGGTGGTGATGTTCCTGCTCCTGCGCCTGCTTCCCGGCGACCCTGCCAATGCGCTGATCTCGATCAACGCCACGCCCGAGCAGATCGCCGCAGCGCAGGAGCAGGTCGGCAGCGACGAGCCGATCCTGGGGCAGCTGGCGACCTGGGTGAGGCAGGTGCTCAGCCTGGATCTGGGCGCCTCGTTCATCAGCGGCCAGGAGGTGCTGCCTGACATCACCGCTCGGTTCTCCGTCACGATCCCGTTGACGTTCATGGCATTCGCCATCGCGGCGGTGCTCGCCAGCGTCATCGGTGTCGTGGCTGCCTACAAGGCTGACCGCTGGTACGGCCTCGTGCTGTCCGGGTTCGCCCAGCTCGGTATCGCCGTTCCCGCCTTCTGGGTCGGTCTCATCCTGGTATGGATCTTCGCGCTTGGGCTGCGGCTGGTGCCATCGGGCGGCTTCCCTCGGGACGACTGGAGCGACCCGGCGCGGGCGCTCGCCGCGCTGGCTCTCCCGATCGCCACGATCGTCATCGTCATGACGGCCTCGATGTCACGCTACGTGCGCTCCGCCACGCTGGATGTCCTCGACAGCGACTTCCTGCGCACCGCGCGGTCGCTCGGTGGCAGCCGAGCACACTCCTTCATGCGGCATGGCATCCGCAACGCCGCCGTTCCGGTGATCTCGATCCTGGGCATCGAACTGGCGTCGGCGCTGCTCGGAGCGGTGGTCGTGGAGAGCGTCTTCTCCCTTCCCGGACTCGGGAGCATGCTCGTCAAGGGGATCGACCAGCACGACTATCCGAGCATCCAAGGCGTCCTTCTCGTCACCACGTTCCTCGTGCTGATGATCGGCTTCGCCGCCGACGTGGCCCAGCGGGTCATCGACCCACGGCTCCGCTCGCGCCTGACCGGCAGGTCCATGTGAGTGCGCTGCGACGCCCTACCCTGGTGGCGGGGATGCTGATGCTCGGTGTCGTGGTGCTGATCTCGCTCCTGTCGTTCGCCTGGATCCCGTACGACCTGCAGCGACACCTCGGGCGGCCGGCTCGAAGCCCCCGGTGCCGAGCACCTGCTGGGAACGGACAAGCTCGGCCGCGATCTGTTCAGCCAGATCATGGTCGGCACGCGGATCGCGCTGACAGTCGGCATCGGAGCCATCGCCATCGCCGTCGCACTCGGCCTGATCGTCGGAATCGCGGCAGCCTTCGTTCCCGCCTGGCTCGACGACATCGTCGCATCGGGACTCGACATCCTCATCGCCTTTCCGACACTGCTCCTGGCGATGCTGATCGTGGCTGCGCGGGGTGCGAGCCTGCTCACCGCCGTCCTCGCCATCGGCCTGGCCTCGTCGGCCATCGTGGCGCGACTGTCGCGGATCCTGGCCAAGGGGATCCTTTCCCAGCAGTACATCGTGGCGGCCCGTACCTCGGGCACCGGCTCGCTGGGGATCGTGGGTCGCCACGTGCTTCCGAACATCTGGCCGACGCTCGTGGTGAACGTGGCGGTGGTGTTCGGAGTCGCCGTCCTGGCCGAGGCCAGCCTGTCGTACCTCGGCCTGGGCGTGCCTCCGCCGAACGCCTCGCTCGGCCGCCTCCTGCAGGAGGCGCAGGGCACCGTCACCACTGCACCATGGGGGGCCATCGCCCCCGGAATCGTCATCGTCCTCATCGTGCTGGGCGCGAACTTCCTGGCGGACGGACTGCGCGACCACTTCGATCCGACCCGACGGAGCAGTCGATGAACCACGTCCTTTCGGTCATCGACCTGTCGATCGCGACAGGGGATCGCTCCGCACGCCCCCGCACGCTCGTGGACGCCATCTCCTTCACCGTCGACCCAGGTGAGCGGGTCGGCATCATCGGTGAGTCGGGCTCCGGCAAGTCCCTCACTGCGCTGGCAATCGCGGGCCTGCTCCCGCCTGAGTTGAAGGCGCGCGGCGGGATCCTGCTCCGGGGCACTGAGGTGATCGGCGCACCGGAGAAGACCCTCAATCGCCTGCGCGGATCCTCGGTCGCCCTCGTCTTCCAGGAGCCGCGCACGTCGCTGGATCCACTCATGCGGGTGGGCAAGCAGATCTCGGCGCCCCTGCGCCGGCATCACGGCCTGCGAGGTTCGGCCCTGCGAGACGCAGTGCTCGATCGGATGCGAGAGGTCGCCCTGCCGGAGCCCGATCGCATTGCGAGGTCGTTCCCGTACCAGATATCGGGTGGCCAGCGGCAGCGGGTGGCCATCGCGATGGCGCTCGCCTGCGATCCCGTGCTGCTCATCGCCGACGAGCCGACGACGGCACTCGACGTGACGGTCCAGGCCGAGATCCTCGACCTCCTGACCACTGCCGTCACCGCTCGAGGCATGTCGTTGATCTTCGTCTCCCACGACATCGCCGTCGTGTCTAAGGTGTCCGACCGGGTGCTCGTCATGAGGTCGGGGACGATCGTCGAGACCGGGACCGTCGCATCCGTGATCTCGGCGCCACGGCATCCGTATACGCGTCAGCTCGTCGTCGGCGCGCGGGCGCTGGAGGCCGCCCTCACGAATGGCGAGGGACCCGGCCCGGCGCGGATGGGGGAATCCTCGTGACCGCCGTCCTCGCGTTGGAGAACGTGGGCTTCCGCTACCACGGTGCCCACGAGCAGGCCCTGACCGATGTGACGCTGGCCGCCGAGGAGCCCCGCAGCCTCGGTATCGTCGGCGAGTCCGGTTCGGGCAAGTCGACGGTGCTGTCACTGCTGCTCGGGCTCGCACGTCCGACGAGGGGTCGGGTCCTGTTCGACGGGCATCCCCTCGATCCGTCGAATCGCGCCCAGATGCGGGCGTTCCGACGGCAGGTACAGGTCGTGTTCCAGGACCCCTACTCATCTTTGGATCCACGTCAGCGCGTCGACCGGATCATCTCCGAGCCGCTGCGCTCCCTGGCGATCATGAGCGACCCGGCCAGCATTCGAGAGGCAGTGACCGGGGCTCTTGCGGCGGTCGACCTCGATGACGATGCCCGGGATCGCCACCCGCACGAGTTCTCCGGCGGGCAGCGTCAACGCATCGCCCTTGCCCGAGCACTCGTGACGAAGCCCTCGGTCCTGCTGGCGGACGAGCCGGTGAGCGCCCTGGACGTCAGTACCCGCCTTGGCATCATCGACCTGCTTGCCAGGTTGAAGCACGAGAACGGACTGACGATGGTGATGGTGTCGCACGACCTGAGCGTGGTGGCTGCGCTGTGCGAGGACACCGTCGTCCTCAACTCCGGTCGCGTGGCCGAGCAGGCGCCCACGCACGAGATCCTTGCCCACCCCCAGGATCCGTACACGCAACGCCTGGTAGCCGCGATCCCCCGCCTTCCGTAGAGCTGCCCCATGCTGGGGAGGTCAGGATGGAGTGGGCACCGTGATGTCGAATCGGTACCCGATGCCCGGTGTCGTGATGAGGTACTTCGGGTGAGCGGGATCGTGTTCGAGCTTGCGCCGCAGTTGTCCGACGTACACGCGCAGGTAGTTGCCCTGCTGCTCGTAGCCGGGTCCCCAGACCTCCGTGAGCAGGTCGGACGTCGTCACGAGGAGGCCGTTGGCCTTGACGAGGGTCTCCAGCACTCCCCACTCCGTTGGGGTGAGGTGGATGGGTGCTCCTGCGGAGTCCGCGACGGTCTTGGTGCCGAGGTCGATGGTGAAGTCGTCGGTGCGCACCGTGCGCTGCTCCGGGCTCTTGCCCGATCGGCGGATGGCGACTCGGAGGCGGGCGAGCAGTTCGTCCACGCCGAAGGGCTTGGTCATGTAGTCGTCAGCACCGGCATCGAGGGCGCGCACCTTGTCGATCTCGTCGCGCCGGGCGGACAGCACGACGATGGGGGTGCTCTGGTCCGCGCGGGCGTGGCGGATCACCTCCACTCCGTCCATGTCGGGAAGCCCCAGGTCCAGGATGATCACCTCGAACGCGTGTCGGCCCAATTCCCCCAGGGCGGCACTGCCCGTGGCCACGTCGGTGACTTGGTAGCCGCGTGCCCGAAGGGTCAGGCTCAAGGCCCGGCGCAGGTTCTCGTCGTCCTCGACGAGGAGGGTGGCGGTCACGCGGACGTCGCAGGAGCGGGCCAGCGGGGAATGACCAGTCGGGCGGCCAGGCCACCGTCGGGTCCCGAGCGGAGCTCGACGCCGATGCCCATCGCGTCGGCGAAGCCCTTCACGATGGCAAGGCCCAACCCGGTCCCTCCGTCTGGCTGCGCTCCGACCCGGTGGAAGGGCCGGAAGACCTCGGCGCTGTGCTCGGGCGGGATGCCGGGGCCACGGTCGGCGATCTGGAGGACGACGGCCCGGGAGTCGTGATGGGCGGTCACGTCGATGATCGTGTCCGGTGGCGAGTACCGGAGTGCATTCGACACGAGGTTGGCGACCATCCTTTCCAGAAGCGTCGGATCGGCACTGACAGCCGGCAGGTCCTCGGGCACATGGATGTGGATGCGCGGGTCGGGGAATGCCAGGATCACCCGCTCGACGACGTCACCGACGTCGGTCGCCCGGTGGTGGGCGAGCACGGCTCCAGCCTGCAGCCGGCTCATGTCCAGCAGGTTGGTGATGAGCTCGTCGAGCCTCTCGACGGACACCTCGATGGTCTCCATGAGCTCGTCGCGATCACTGTCGGACAGGTGGACGCCGGGGGCGCGGAGCGTCTCGATGCTCACGCGCAGGCCGGCCAACGGCGTGCGGAGGTCATGTCCGACGCTGGCCAGCAGCGCCGTGCGAGAGCGGTCGATGGCCTCCAGGTGGTCCGCGCGCAGGCTCTCCTCCTGCAGCCGCTCGCCTTCGAACGCCCTCACCGCCGCGGAGCCGAGGGAGGTCAGGAAGTCAGGGTCGGGGGCGAAGAGCTCCGCCCCGCGGCCCGTCAGCCGGTACCCATCGGACAGGGCGACGTCCAGGACGACGGGGGAGGCCGTCGGCGCACCTGCGGAGGCCAGGACGCGCGAGGGGGAGCCATCGGGCGCTCCGCTGAGTTCGACCTGCTCGAGATGGAGGCCGACGCGGACGCGTTCGAGCGCGGTGCGCGTGTCGTCGCCCTCGTTGGTGGTGACGACATCGCCGAGCAACTCGGCCTGGCGGCTGGATTCGCGTGCTCGTGTGCGGGCCTGCGCCCCCACTTCCACGAGGGTTGCGGCCACGATCCCGACGAAGGTGAACACGACGAGGGCGACCATGTTGTCGGTACTGGCGATCTCGAAGGTGCCATAGGGCGGCACCAGGTACCAGTTCACGAGGACGACGGCGGCGAGCGCGACGACGACGGCCAGAACCGGCCCGCTGAGGACGGCGACGGCGAGCACCTCGGCGAGGACGACGAGGAGGGCGACGGTGAGGTCGACCGGATTGGCCTGGGTGAAGGCCAGGACGGTGAGCCATACCAGCGCCACGCCGACGACAGCGGAGGTCAGGCGTATGGCCTGGCGTCGGGGTTCGTCGACGACGGCCATGGCCCTAGTTTTGCACTGCCTCGCCCTTCGCATCCACGAATGCCGGCACGGTGGACTGCGGGGGCAGGACATTGTCCGGCTGGCGGGGCTCCTGCACGCCCGACATGAGGATCGGGACGCTGGTGGTCACGACGCCGGGGACGAAGAGCAGGCGCGTCTTCAACCGGATCGCACTCTGGTTGTGCAGGAGCGTCTCCCACCAGTGGCTCACCACGTACTCCGGGATGTAGACGGCCACCATGTCGCCGGGGTGGTCCGCCGTCAGCCGGCGGACGTAGTCCACCGCCGGACCGGTCACGTCTCGGTAGAGGGAGTCGACGACGACCAGGGGAACAGGGATCGCGCGCTGCTCCCACGAGGCGGCGAGGTCCTCGATGTCGCTGCGATCGGTCTGCACGTGCAGGCCGACGAGGCTGTACGGTCGGGCCGCGCGTGCGAAGGCGAGGGCCTGCATCGCTGGGGCATTGAGCCGCGAGACGAGGACGACGGAGTGGACGCGGCTGGGGAGGGTGACGCCCCCGGGCGGGGCGATCTGACGCCGCTCGGTGCGCTGGTAGTGCTGGTGGATCGCCACCATGAGCAGAACGAACAGGGGAACGGCGATGATCACGAGCCAGGCACCGTGACCGAACTTCGTCACGACGACCACCACGAGAACCACGGCCGTGACCGTCGCGCCCACCGCGTTGAGGATTCGAGCACGATGGATCTTCCCGCGCTCCCTGCCGGTCGCCGTGGCCAGGAGCCGGCCCCAGTGGCGGACCATGCCCCCCTGGGAGATGGTGAAGGACAGGAACACGCCGAGGATGTACAGCTGGACCAGCCGCGTGACGCTGGCATCGAACGCGATGATCAGCAGCGCCGAGGAGGAGGCGAGGATCAGCACGCCGTTGCTGAAGACCAGTCGGTCGCCGCGGCGTCCGAACTGCCGCGGCATGTAGCCGTCGCGACCCAGGACCGAGGCCATGATCGGGAAGCTGTTGAACGCCGTGTTGGCGGCGAGGACCAGGACCGCGGTGGTGAGCAGCTGCAGGGCGAAGAAGCCCAGGGAGCCGGCGCCGAATACGGCGGATCCCAGTTGTGCGATGACCGTTTCCTGCACTGCGTCGGGCGGGAGCCCGAGCTCGACGGGATTCTCCGCGATCTTGACCCCCGAAGTGACCGCGAGGGCGGTCACGCCACCGAACATGACGACGGCCAGGGCCCCCATCGCGGTGAGGGTCATGGCGGCGTTGCGCGCCTTCGGGACCCTGAAGAACGGCACGCCGTTGCTGACGGCCTCGACTCCCGTCAACGCGGTGCATCCCGACGCGAACGCCCTGAACAGCAGGAAGATGGCGGCCGCCCCCGTCGCCTGGGCCGCGTGGACGGGGTAGTTGGCCGACTCCGCGACGACGGGGCTGCCTGTGAGGGTGCGGATGGCGCCCATGGCGAGCATGAGCAGGACGCTCGCGATGAACGCGTAGGTGGGGAAGGCGAACGAGACCCCGGACTCCTTCACGCCGCGGAGGTTGACCACCGTCAGCAGGACCACCATGGCCAGGCTCATCTGGAGTGCCCACGGGTCCAGGGAGGGGAAGGCGGAGATCAGGTTCGCGATACCGGACGTGACGGACACTGCGACGGTGAGGATGTAGTCGACCACCAGCGCGGCGGCGGCGACGAGGGCGGTGCCCTGCCCGAAGTTGTCCTTCGCCACCGCGTACGCGCCGCCGCCACCGGGATACGCATGGACGGTCTTGCGGTAGGACGCCACGACGATGACGAGCAGCACGGCGACGGCCAGTCCCACCCACGGCGTCATCGCGAGCGCTGCGGCCCCGCCCAGCACCAGGACGAGGATGATCTGCTCGGTGGCGTAGGCCACGCTCGACAGGGGATCCGAGCAGAACACGGGCAGGGCGAGCCACTTGGGGAGCAGGGAATGCCCTGAACGCTCGCTGCTCAGCGGCCGCCCGACCATCACGCGCTTGAATTGCATCGTCGTCACGCCTCGACGGTAGGAGCGTCTGCGGCTTCGGAGCGAGTCCTCTTGACGCGTCCCTTACGCCGACGGCCGATTCCTTACGCGATGTTGCCCGCGGGCCGCCGGGCAGCGAGTGCGCGACGGATGGCGCGGACGATCTCGTCGACGCCCCAGACGACCAGGGCGAAGAGAGGCAGGACGGACAGCTGCTCCAGCGGCGGCAGTGCCATGCCCAGGGCGGGTGCGAGCCCGGGGATGGTGACGATGGTGGCGGTGAAGACGAGTTCGAAGACGATGCCGTAGAGCAGGAGTCGGTTGCTGAGCAGCCCGACGGCCCGCAGGGAAGCCCGGTCGGTGCGGGCCGCGAAGGCGGTGCCGACCTGGCAGGCGACGATCCCCATGAAGGTCATGGTCGTGGCCTGCAGGTAGGTCTCGTGGAGGGCACTTCCGACCGCCACGTCGGCCCCCAGGGTCCAGCCGCCGGCGATCAGTACCCAGAAGAAGCCGAGCATCACGAGGATGGCGGAGACGCCGCCCAGCAGGACCCAGGCTCGGACGAGGAGTCCGCGCCGGATGAGGCGCTCGCCGGGCGGGCGGGGCGGCCTCGTCATCAGCCCGGGCTCGGCGGGCTCCCGCCCGAGGGCGAGTGCGGGGAGGGTCTCGGTGCCGATGTCGATGGCGAGGATCTGCAGGACGGTGATGCCCAGCGGGACGCGCCCGCCGGAGAGCGCGAAGACGAGGAACGGCACCACTTCGGGGGTGGTGTGGGCGAAGATGTAGAGGATGAACTTGCGCACGTTGTCGTACGTGCGCCTGCCTGCCCTCACGGCGGCGACGATCGTCCCGAAGTCGTCGTCCGTGAGAACCATGGTCGACGCCTCGCGGGCCACGTCGGTGCCGCTGGCGCCCATGGCCACGCCGATGTCGGCACGCCGCAGTGCGGGCGCGTCGTTGACGCCGTCGCCGGTCATCGCGACGACGTGCCCGGCCGCCTTGAGGGCGTCGGTGACCCGCATCTTCATCTCGGGCGAACTGCGGGCGAGGACGAGCTCCCGGTCCTCGGCCAGGTACGCGTCGAAATCGGGCTCGGTCATGGCGTCGAGCTCGTCGGCATTGACGGTGACCAGGTGCCCTCGCCCGATACCGACCTCGCGGGCGATCTCGCCTGCAGTCAGCCGGTGGTCGCCCGTGACGACGATGATGCGCACCCCGGCCGCGTGGCACTCCTCGACCGCGCCCTTGACCTCCGGCCGAGCCGGGTCGAGCAGGGCCACGAAGCCCAGCAGCGTCAGGTCGCGCTCCACCTCGGACCGGTCGGCCGGGGCGGGTTCGATGCCCAGATCGCGAAACCCTGCGGCCAGCAGGCGCAGGCCGCGTTCCGCGTAGGCGGCGACGGCCGCCGTCACCTCGGCCAGCGCTGGCTCGTCGAGGGGGCGCCTGGTCCCGTCTGCCTGCATGACGTCGACGCTGCGGGCAAGTACCTCCTCAGGGGCCCCCTTCGTATGCACGACCGAACCCCGCTCCTCCGTGTCGACGGTCGTCATCAGTCGCAGCAGGGGATCGAAGTGGAACGTCTGCCGTCGGCGCCGTTCCCGCGCCCCCGGGTCGACACTCGCGCCGAGGGTCCGGGCCGCATCAAGGAGTGCCACGTCCGTTGCATCGCCTGATCCCTGACCGGGGCGCTCGTGGTCCAGCTCCGCGGTGTTGCAGCGCGAGAGGGTCTCGGCCAGTCGCGCTCGAATCTCGGGTCGGTCGTCGGCCGGACCAACCAGCGAGAGCTCGCCACCGAGCGTCCATGCCAGGACGGCCTGCATGCGGTTCTGCGTGAGGGTGCCCGTCTTGTCGGTGCAGATCACGCTGGTGGAGCCGAGGGTCTCGACCGCGCTCAGCCGCTTCACGAGCGCTCCGCGCCTGGCCAGCTCCCGGACCGAGACGGCCAGCGCGAGGGTGATGGTCGGCAGCAGTCCCTCGGGGACGTTGGCGACGATCAGGCCGATGGCGAAGGTGATCGAGTTCGTCCAGGACAGCCCGGCGAGGAACACGCCGAGGGGAATGAACGCCGCGGCGACGAGAACGGCGACGAGCGCGATGAGCCAGGCCACCGTGCGGACCTGTCGCTCGAGAGGGCTCGGCTCGCGGACGACGAGCTCGGTGAGGGCGGCTATGCGGCCCAGCTCGGTCTGCATGCCGGTACGCACGACGACGCACCTGGCCTCCCCGCCGGTGCAGGCCGTGCCGCTGAACGCGAGGTTGGGGGAATGGAGGTACGGGGATCCCGGCTCGGAGCCTTCGGCGGACCGCATGACAGGGAGGGCCTCCCCGGTCAGCGTCGACGTGTCGAGCTCGAGAGCGCCCGCGATGAGTCGCGCGTCCGCGCACACCCGGTCGCCCTCGGAGATCACGATGACGTCGCCCGGCACGAGCGTGACGGCGTCCACCTCCGTGACGTGCCCGTCTCGCAGGGCTCTTGCCCGCTGCGGCAGGTACGTCTGCAGCGCCTCGACCGCCTTCTCCCCCTGACGCTCCTGGACGAAGGCGAAGATGGCGTTGAGCCAGATGACGGCGATGATCGCGACCACGAGCGCTGGGGTATGCGTGATGACGGACAGGCCAGCAGCGACCCACAGCAGCAGCGCGAGCGGATGGATCAGCTGGTCGAGGAGCTCTCTCGCCGGATGCGTGCTGCCCGTGCGCCGCAGGCCGTTCGGTCCCCATGCCACGAGCCGGCGAGCGGCCTCGCGCTCGGACAGTCCGCGGGGCCCGCTGCGGAGCTCGCGGAAGAGGAGCTGAAGTGGCTCGGTGGCATCAACGGTCTCGTGGACGTCGATGGTGGGAGTCGACGCCGGCTCCGTCGCTCGCTGCTCGCTCACGGCACCTCCCGGCGGCGATGAGCCGCTCAGGCCATCTTCCCGCAGTCGCTCGACGGTGGCGTGCCGAGACCGGACGACCGTGAGCGTGCCCTCTGTCGAAGCGTGGAAGGCGCAGGTGAGCGGATAGCTACCGAGGGGCGCTTGCTATGCGGTGTCGCGCGCGGTGTCGCCGGTGCCGGCCCCAGCCGAGTCGAACTCCGGCACGAGGTCGTAGGACTTCTGGTAGCTGCCCAGGATGGCAACACCGGCGGCTGCCAGCGGGATGCCGATGAGGGCACCGACCGGGCCCCAGATCGCGGCGCCGACGAACACGGCCGCCAGGGCGATCGCAGGATTGACGTCCATCGTCTTCTTGCTGACCCGCGGCGTGAAGATGTAGCTCTCGACCTGCTGGTACACGGTGGCGAAGATGATGATGGCCACGGCCTTCCACGGGTCGCTGAAGACCGTGGCGAGCACCGGCAGGACGATGCCCAGGTAGGTGCCGATCATCGGGATGAACTGCGCCGTGATGCCGACGAACAGTGCGAAGGGCAGCCAGTACGGCACGCCGATGGCGAAGAAGAAGACGCCGTGGAAGAGCGCGGACAACGCGGCGAGAATGATCTTCGACACGACGTAGCCGCCGGTCTTCTCCGTGGTGATCTCGGAGACGGTGAGGAAGACGCGCTGGCCGCGAGGGGGCATGGCCGCAGCGATCGTGCGCAGGAACCGAGGCCCGTCGGCGGCGAAGTACGAAGCGAACACGACGACCGTGAGCAGGTCGAACAGCACGGACGAGAGGGAGCCGACCACGCCGAGAACCCCGCCGGACAGCGAACTGGCCCAGGCGCTGATGTTCGCGGTGTCGAGTTGCAGGGACGAGGCGATCGAGTTCGGGTCCAGGCTGGTGCCGAGGTGGCTGTTGCTCCATGAGATCAGGGCGTTCTCGATGCTGGGGATGCTGCTGACGAACTGGGCGATCTGGGTGAAGAACAGCTGGCCGAACAGCGCAGCCAGGGCGATCACCATCAGCGCGGTCCCGCCTCCGACGATGGCCGCGGACGTCCCGCGGGACCGTCCGCGCGCGATGAGTGCCCGGATGCCGGGCTCGAGGGCGATCGAGATGAGCCACGCCATGAGGATGAGGAAGAGGAAATGGCTGGTGACGGAGAACAGCCACAACGCCAGCATGAGCCCGGCGACGAGGAACATGAGGATGAGCCCGGAGCGGCGCACGGAGCGGAGGTTGAAGCTGATGGTGATGTCGCGCCGGTCAGGCGCGGCCGAGACCTGCTCGGTGATCGAGGGCTCGTCGTCAGGAGTGGGAGGAGTCATGCCGTGCCCCTACGTCGTCGGGCCGACCCGGCGCCGGCAGCGTCCTGGTGAGCCTACTGCGTGAACGGGACGGGCATCCGACGATAACCCCCGCTACTCTCGAGCCGAACGCCATTGCCTTGCCCTGCGCCACGCGATATCGGGGAGAGCCATGAGTCATCTGCTGCATCGCCTGGAAGCGGTCGTCCTTGCAGGTGCCGTCGCCATTACGGTCTCCGGCAGCGCGGCGAGCGCATCGTCGGCTCCGCAATCCCGCACGGCCGCCTACGTGTGCGGACGCGGACTGGAGAGCCCGCCCTGCGAGGTGAAGCCGTCGCAACTGGAGTTCTCGGACAATCACGACCTGATCGCCACGGGACTGGCGTGGAGCGGCTGGGGTCGAAGGTCCACGACGGCCCGTGCGGACATCACGGTCAACTGGACCGGCACGGCACGCACCCATCGGGGAGTGGTGAAGCTGTACGACCTTCGGCCCTGCCACGGTCAACGCGCCTATCGAGCCGGCCGTGTCACGTGGGCGAGTGAATCGGTCGTGATCCGGTTCGACTGCCGGGCCATCCCCGGGATGCCGCGATCCGTCGAGTTCCATTCCGCCGACGGAAGCCTCGGATGCGGCATGCTCTGGGATGCGAAGGAGGGATCCTCGGCGCGATGCGATGTCGAGAACGCCGGATACCAGACCCCGCTCACCGCCGACTGCCAGGATCTCGACCAGGGTGACTCGCTTGCACTGGGTGAGAAGGTGGTGTCGACGTGCCACGGTGACACCGTCCTGCGAGCTGGGCCCGTCCTGCCGAACGGTCACAGCCGGCGCGTCGGCGACATCCGTTGTTCGATGGCCCGCTCGGGGGTCACCTGTCGCAACCTGGTGACCGGGCACGGCTTCTTCATGTCCCGGAGCTCCTACCGGGTCTGGTGACCAGCCCATCGGGGTCCTGACCGGGGGAGATCCCGCGGAGAGCGAGCGCCCCGAGGACGAGGACCTCGCAGGCGAGCAGGGCCACGCCCCACGCGAGGTAGCCGCATGCGGCAAGACCCAGCGACGACGCTGCGAACAGGGCCACCTCGAGGCAGACGCGAACTGGCAGGGGAAGGTCCACTCGTCGACGCGGAGCGAGCAGCAGGCCCCACAGGCCCGCCACTGCCAGTACGAGCGCGGACGCTGCGACGATCCCCGCCATGCCGCCGTCGAGCGCCGTGAAGCCCACCACGGCCATGGCCGCCAGCAGGCCGAGCTCCAGCAGGAACGCAAGTCCGAGGAGGGCAGCTGTCATCGGGCCAGCCTGTCACGGGCAGCGGCGGCAGTGCAGACCCGTGCCGGAGGGCATCAGCCTGGATGCGACGCTACGCGGTCTGCGCGGATTCGGTGGAGAAGTGCCTTGACCTTCGCGTGGTGAGGCACTTTAATACAACCAAATGGTTGCAGATCAACTGACGGATCTCGAGGTGGACCGGCTGTTCCACGCATTGGCGGATGCCACGCGCAGGGACATCGTCCGCCAGGTGCTGACGGGTGGGCACTCGATCTCCGAGCTCGCGCGACGCTATCCGATGAGCATGGCCGCGGTGCAGAAGCACGTGGCGGTCCTCGAGGGCGCGGGCCTGGTGATCAAGCACCGGCGCGGACGCGAGCAGCGTGTCGTCGGCCGGGTCGAGGCCCTCCAGGAGGCCCAGTACCTGCTCGACCAGTACGAGCAGGTGTGGCGCGACCGTTTCGACCGCATCGGCGAACTGCTCGCCGAGCCCGCAGAAGGAGGCAAGCCGTGACCGTGACAAGCGTGCGCAAGGACCCCGAGCTCCTCACGATGACCGTCGTCGCAGAGTACGACGTGACGGCCGACAGGGCGTGGGAGCTGTGGAACGACCCACGCCAGCTGGAGCGCTGGTGGGGGCCGCCGACCTATCCGGCGACGGTCGTCGACCACGACCTCACCGTGGGCGGCACCGTCACCTACTTCATGACGGGCCCCATGGGTGATAGGCCACGTGGCTGGTGGCGCATCCTCGAGGTCGAGCCCCCGCGACTCCTCGTCCTCGAGGACGGCTTCGCCGACGACGCGGACCAGCCGATCGCGGGAATGCCCGTCATGGTCATGCGCGTTCGGCTGGACGACCGGCCCGCCGGCGGTGTCACGATGACGATGGAGACGACGTTCCCGTCGCTGGCGGCGATGGAGCAGCTGATCGCGATGGGCATGGAGGTGGGTCTCCAGCAGGCCATGGGCCAGATCGACGACATCCTGGCCGACTGACCAAGCACCTGCTCTGCCCTCCCGTGTCACGCCACCATGACGCGCTAGCGGTGCCGAGGCGACACGGGGTCATCCCTGAGCGCGTGGCCCAGCTCCGCGACGGCTGCCTCGAGAACGGGCGCGGTTGCCAGGGAGATGCACATCCGGACGTAGGAGCCCCATGCCTCGGCCGGAAAGTAGAGCCGACCGGGATTGAGGGCATAGCCGCGGGTGATCATCGCCCGGACGAGGTCATCCTCGTTGATCCCGTCGGGCAGGGCGACCCACGCGGCGAGGGCACCGGAGTGGGCGAAGGGCTGGGGGATGTCGGGGAGCGCGGTGTCGATCGCGCGCCACACCGCGTCGCGACGCAGCTGCAGTTCCCGCTTGACGGACGCAAGGTGACGTCTCCATCCGGCCGAGGTCAGCACGTCCACGGCGACGTTCTGCAGCAGCGGGGACGTGTCCAGCTGGGATGCGGTGGCGAACTGGTAGATGCGGCGGGAGATGGCGCCGCGAGACGCGACGGCACCGATGCGCAGACCGGGGGAGATCGTCTTCGTGAGCGTGCGCAGGTAGATCACGTGGCCCGAGGTCGCCTGCGAGAACAGGGTGGGCGCCGGTGTCGGGGAGGGATCGAGGTCTCGAAGGTAGTCGTCCTCGATGAGGAAGGCGCCGTGGCGCTCGACGATGTCGAGAACCTGCTCGCGGCGCGACGGCGCGAGGCTGGATCCGGTCGGGTTCGACAGTCGTGGCTGGCAGTAGAAGGCGGTGGCCCCGGTGCGCGCGAAGGCCGCCTCGAGCGCATCGGGGAGGACGCCGTCCATGTCCGCCGGAACCGGGATCGGGTCGAGTCCGGCGTTGGCGGCGGCTGCCAGCACTCCGGGATAGGTGGGCGACTCGACGAGGACGGGACGTCCGCGCTGTCCGAGTGCGCCGAGGACGAACGTCGTTGCGGACTGGCCTCCGGAGACGATGATGATGTTGTCCGCATGGACGAGGCCGCCGTGCTCCTGCGCGAAGTACGCCCTGAGCTCGGGGATGCCGCCGTTGCCGGCGAAGGACCAGCTCTGCTCGCGTCGAGCCGCGCGCGCCGTTGCTGCGGCCAGCAGCCCGGACGGCTGCAGCGTCGTGTCGAGGTACGCGGTCTTCAGGTTCGTGACTCCCGGCGGGGCGGTCTCCTCCATCTGCTCGAGGACCAGGTGCCCCGGAAGGGCGGCGCCGAGAGTAGTGGTCTGCCACGACAGGTCGACGCTCCTCGCGGCGGGGTTGGGCGAGGGCGACGAGACGTAGGTCCCTCGGCCGGGGCGCACGTCCACCAGGTCGCGCACGCGGAGCGCCTCCAACGCCTGCTGCACCGTCAGCGGACTGACCGCGAACCGACGCTGGATCTCGCGCGTGCTCAGGAAGCGCTCACCGGGGGCCATCGTGTGGAGGATGTCGGCCAGTTCTTTCGCCAGCCCAAGAGAAGCGCTATCGTTGGACATGAGACGCAATGATAGCGCTATTGCCAGCAGACCGGAAGCGCCCCTGTGGACGGGTCCCGCGGTCTCGGCATGGATCGCCTTCGCGATCGAGGTCGGCATCGACGTGGATCGTGAAGGCCTGATGCGCATCGCGGCGCATGCCGTCGAGTGCGGAGCCTCGCCGCTCCTCGCCGAGGTTGCCTGCGACGAGGGCGAGCCGATGGTCGCGCGGCTTCGGGCCCTCGGCAGGATTGCCAGCCACGTGGCATGAGCATCGAGGGGCGGTCGCCTTCTCGATGGGGCGGAAACGGGGGACGACGTCGTCAGCCGACGACGCGGCCGACCCCGCTGAAGCGCTCGCCATACCAGGGTCCGAGGAAGTCGGTGATCTCCACGCCGTCGCTCGGGTTGGACGCGCTGACCATCTTGCCGTTTCCGACGTACATGGCGACGTGGTGCGCGCCACCTCCGAAGTAGAACACCAGGTCGCCGGGCTGGATATCGCTGACGGGTACGCGGCGGGTCTGGTCCCACTGGGTGTAGCTGAGCGCTGTCAGTCCCACGCCGGCGCTGCCCCACGCTGCTGCGGTGAGCTTGGAGCAGTCCCAGGAGCTCGGCGGGCTGGCGCTGTAGGAATACGGCTCGCCGACCTGCGCCAGCGCGTACTGGACGGCAGCCTGGGCGCGTGACCCGCCCGACGATCCGTCGAACGACACCGTCGGGACGGCCGCGGCCTGGGCGGCCTGTGCGCGGGCGTCGTTGATCTGCTGCTGGCGCCTGTCGGCGGCGATCTGCGCCAGCCGCTGGCGCTCGGCCTCCTGGAGCCCGGCCAGCACCTTCTCGGCCGCGGCGAGCTCGCCGGCGGCCTCGTCCTGGGCTGCGGTCATCTGGTCACGGACCTGCTGGGCGGCGTCCTCGCGGTCGGCGATCTCTGCCTCGGTCTGCGCCAGCCGCAGGCGGACGGTCTGCGCCTGGCGCAGCTGTGCGACCTGGGTCTGCTCGAGCTGGTTCATGACGGCGGCCTGGGCGAGGAACTCGGCCGGGTTCTCCGCCAGCAGAACCTGGAGGGTGCTGTCCATGCCCCCGTTGACATAGGCGGACCGCGCGATGTCGTCGATGGTCGACATCGCCACCCGCAGGTCGGTGCGCTCGCGATCAGCCCGGTTCTTGATCGCATCGAGCTTCGTGGAGATCTCGTCGAGCTGGCCCTGCGCCCTCTTGGCATCCTCCGTTGCCGCGGCGGCCTGCCTCTGCAGTTCGCGGACCTGCTGGGCAACCTGCTGCAGATCCCGTTGAGGGACCGCAGCGGAGGGGGAGAGCGAAACCAGGGAGAGCGCCATCGATGCGGCAATGATGCCGACTGCGGCAACTCGTCTGGGCCGCATGGCAACCACTATGCCGCCGACGCCGAGGTGGCACTGACCATGAAAGGTGAAGATTCGATCAAGTTCGGGCTCCTTGGCGGCTGTGACGCGGCGACTGCGGACGTCGGGGGGAAGGGTCGTCGCATCCAGTGTCGCCGTACCTGCCGTGTCACGGACGGCGTGACACGGCGGGAGTGCGAATTATCTCAACCTCTTCCCTCACCCTCCTCGAACGGTGGTCAGTCGGTCGCGGTGTCGGCCACGAGTGGTTCCAGCGTCACGCCCTTGACGTCCTGCAGCACGCGCTGCAGGTGCCAGGGTCCCTTGAACAGGGCCAGGTGGATCCCGTCACTGCGCAGCATGACCTCGACGTCGCGTCGCACGGCCAGGGCAGGGATGTCGGCGGCCGTCGTCCGGCGCGCCATCGTGTACTCCAGGTGGTCGAGCGTGACGGGAGTGGAGAACTCGTTCTGGAGTCGGTGGGTGGCGACCTCGAACTGCATGGGTCCCACCGCGGCAAGCACAGGGGCCTGGTCGCCTCGCAGGTCCGAGCGAAGAACCTGGACCACGCCCTCGTGATCCAGCTGATCGATGCCCTTGCGAAACTGCTTGTACCGGCTGGGGTCCTTCGCGCGCACGACCGCGAAGTGCTCCGGAGCGAAGAGCGGGAGCGGCGGGAATGCCACGTGCCTGCCGACGTAGAGCGTGTCGCCGGCGCGCAGGGAACCGGCGTTGACGAGGCCGATCACGTCGCCCGGGAAGGCGACGTCCAGGGTCTCGCGGTGCCGGCCGAACACGCTGTGCGCGTACTTCGTGGCGAAGGCCCGCCCCGTCGCCTCATGCGTGATGACGTCGCCGCGGTGGAACACGCCCGAGCAGACGCGCGCGAAGGCGAGCCGATCGCGGTGGGCGGCGTCCATGCCGGCCTGCACCTTGAACACCTGCGCGCTGAAGGGCTCGTCGACCTCCCGCGGCCGCCCTGAGGAGTCAGGTCGCGCGAGCGCAGATGGCGCCAGGTCGTGCAGCACGTCCAGCAGGTGGCCGACGCCGAAGTTCAGCACGGCCGCGGCGAAGAGGACCGGCGTCGTGCGCCCCGCCAGGAACGAGTCCTGCCGGTGGTCGGCGTCGTCGAGCGTGAGCAGGTCGTGCTCCTCCACGGCGACCGTCCAGGCGTCACCCTCGCGAGCATGGGCCTGGCCGGGATCCAGGTGCTCCGCGCCGGCGATCGTTGCCCCGCCCGCGGTACGGGTGAAGTGGACGAAGTCGCCGGTGCGCCGGTCGAGCACGCCTCGAAAGTCCCCCGCGATGCCGACCGGCCAGGTGAGCGGCGTCGGGATCAGACCGGTACGCGCGTGGATCTCGTCGAGCAGTGCGAGCGGATCCAGACCCGGGCGGTCCCACTTGTTGATGACCGTGATGATCGGCACGCCACGCTGCTTGCACACGGCGAACAGCTTCATCGTCTGCGGCTCGAGGCCCTTGGCCGCGTCGATGAGCATGACGGCGCAGTCGACCGCCGAGAGCACCCGGTAGGTGTCCTCCGAGAAGTCCGCGTGTCCGGGGGTGTCCACGAGGTTGAAGACCGCCTGGCGGTAGGGGAACTGCAGCGCCGACGAGCTGATGGAGATGCCGCGTGCCTTCTCCATGTCCATCCAGTCGGACACCGTCGAGCGCCGACCGGCCTTGCCGAGGATCGCCCCCGCCTCGGAGATGGCATGGGCGTGCAGGGACAGGGCCTCCGTCAGCGTCGACTTGCCCGCGTCGGGGTGGCTGATGACGGCGAACGTGCGTCGGCGCGCCGCCTGCTCGGCGACATCGGGGAACCCATGGACCGCAGCATCGCGGGGGATGCTCGCGGACGCGGGACTGCCTTGATCGACCGCAGTCACGTGCCTGACCTCCGCCTGTCGTGCGCCGGCTGCCGATTCTACCCTCGAATCCGGACCGGGCTGCCCGGAGGATTCACGCGTCGGCGACCCTCAGGCCCTGTCGAGGGCTGATTGCACGGATTGGGCATATGCCCTGGACGTGTAGGTCGCACCCGAGACGGCGGCGACCTTGGTGGACTGCGCGGCAAGGATCTTGGCCTTCATCCCCGGGATGGCCCGGTCGGTGTAGGCCTGGTAGCCGCCGCCGGGGGCCGTGATGGTGGCGATGTTGACGAGTCTCGTGCCGTCCATGGCTATCTTCACCTGGACGGTGCCGAACCTGAAGTCGACGGAGTCACCCTTGATGACCCGCTTCGTGCTGACGGCGGGGCGCACCGGATCCGGTGGCCGCCGCGGACGGAGCGCCTGGACCGGATGCAGCCGAGGCCGCCACGGAGGGGAAGCCCGAGCTCTCCGCCATCCCGATGTCCTCGGCCCCGGAGGTGTCGTTGTCCGCTCCCGACGGCAGCAGGTAGAGCAGCAGCCCTCCGGCCGCACAGAGGAGGACCGCCGGCGCAGCCCTTCGAACGAATCCGACCTCAACCATCGTTCACCACCAGATCCTCTCGAAGTGGATGTCGGCCGCATCCACGCCGCAGGTGCGCAGGCACCGGAAGGCGGCATTGATCATCGGCTGCGAGCCGCACACGACCACGACTCGCTGGGCCACGTCCGGCACCAGCGTGCGCATCACGTCGGGGTCGAACGGGTTGCCGACCTCCAGGGAGCTCGTTCGACCCACCACGGGGATGATCCGGCCGTTACGAGTCGCGGCCAGGGCCACCAGCTCGTCATAGTGGACGATCTCCGCCTCCCGCCGCGCCCGGTAGATCACGACCGGCTGTGCGTCGGAATCGAAGTCCTCGAGCAACGAACGAACGGGGGCGATCCCCACCCCTCCCGCGATGAGCAGCAGCTTGCTGCCTCGCAGCTCCTCGTAGATCTTCGTCCCGTACGGGCCCTCGATGGCCACCTTCGTCCCGACCGGCAGGGCAGTCATCAGCTCGCTGGCTCCACCCAGCGCCTTGATGGTGAATCGGATGCGGTCCATGCGCGGGGCCGCCGAGATCGAGTACGGGTGCGGCTGCCAGGCAAGCTTCGGGGTCAGCGGCCGCAGGAGGGCGAACTGGCCGGCGGCCGCCCGAAGGTAGGCCACATTGCGCCCGCCGAGTTCGATCGCGGCCGCGACGTCGTTCAGCGGGGTCACGGACAGGACCGTCAGGGGCCGCAGTACCGACCGGACCGCCTTGCCCCACCGGCTGACGATCACCATGAGCAGCACGATCACGCTCACCGCGATCCAGAATGCCCGGGCCAAGGGGTCGAAGGCCAGGTCCGAGCCCAGGAAGATCTCGTGGGCGAACGCCAGCGCCAGGGACGCGTAGATCGTCAGGTGGAGGAAGTACCAGGTCTCGTAGGCCAGGTGGCGGCGGACGAAGCCGAGGGACAGGACGGTGATGAGGAGCATGCCGAGCGCCCCGACGGTGGCCATCGCCATGAACTGCTCTTCGCCGGTCAGCTGCCTGATGGCGTCGGCGAGATCCGTACGGCTCGCGTAGGCGACCACCGTGGCCGTGATGTGGGCTACCAGGAGGAGCGCCGCCGTCTCGCCCATCCAGCGGTGCCACAGCAGCGCCCGGTCCAGGCCGATTGCGCGCTCGAACCTGTGCGTCCGGGCGGCGAAGGCGATCCCGGCCAGTGCGACGGACGTGGCGAGCAGTCCCGTCAGCGCTCCGGCGGACTCCCACGCCTCGGCCCAGTCGCCACCGGTCAGGCTGCTCCAGCCGCCATGCCGCACCCAGATGCCGATCGTGACGACGATGAGCGCAGCCGCGAGGGTGATGGCATCGCTCAGGGCGGGCCCGGGGTGGCGTGGACGACGAGCCCGATGCGGATGGGCAATCCTGGGTGGCAGCAACCGATGGCCGCCGACGGGCTTGCCTGCCGGGGACGTGGCCATGCTGCACAGTGGCACGGTCCGCGCTGTGAACCATCGGTGAGAGACCGGGATACCTGAGGGGCACCTGTGCGAACCGACCGTGAGGTGATGGACGGCTGGGCCGAGGGGATCTCGGGTTCCGTCGTGCGCGAGGACCGGGTGGTCCATGTCGAGCACGTGTGGAACACGGCCATCACGATCAACGTGGCCGGGACCGACGGACGCGAGCCGAATGCGTTGGCCGTGATTGCCGACTGCGCCCGGTTCTTCGGCGAAGTGGACCAGACGTTCTCCACCTACAAGCCCCTGACCGAGGTGGCCCTCTACCGTGCCGGCCTCGGGCGGCCGGACCGGCACTCCGAGGACTTCGAGGAGGTGCTGCTGGCCTGCCGCGAACTGCGCGCCACGACGCATGGCGCCTTCGACCCCTGGTCAGTCCCGGGCGGCTACGACCCCTCCGGGTACGTCAAGGGGTGGGCGGCGGGCCGTGCGAGCGGGCGGCTGATCGAGGCGGGATTCCGTGATCACCTGGTGAACGCCAGCGGCGACATCTGTGCGAGTGGTGACGAGGAGACCGGCTCGGGAAGCGGCTGGCCGGTCGGGATCCTCAACCCGCATGCCCCGACCGAGGTGATCGAGGTCGTCACGCTCCGCAGTCAATCGATGGCGACGTCCGGCCGGTACGAGCGCGGGGACCACGTCATCGACCCGTCGACCGGTCACCCGGCGGTCGACGTGGACAGTGCCACGGTCGTGGGCCCCGACCCCGGGACGGCCGACGCGGTCGCCTCGGCCGCGCTGGTTGACGGCCTCGCCAGCATGGAATGGTTCGGCGCCCTTGGCCCGGGCTGGTCCCTGCACGTGGTGGTCGGAGACACTGTGCACGCCTTCGGCCCGGCGTTCGCGTAGCGGTCCGCCCTGAGGCAGGGTGGGTCCTTCCCCGGGGGAGCCACGTCTCGCAGCAACGCCAGGTCGACGAACTCAGGCGGACCATCATCAACTGCGCCCGCATGCGAGTTCCTCGCTTCCGCCTTCGACTGCGATCGGGACTTAGTGCTCTCACGCGATCACTCGGATGCGAGTAACCCTTGCTCATGCTCCGTTTCGAGATCGTCAGGCGGGAGGACTTCTCCGACGTCACCTTCTCGCTCGACGTCCGGCACCCGCTGATGGCCAAGGCGGCCCGACCGGGCCAGTTCGTGATCGTGATGCTCCACGAGCAGGGCGAGCGGATTCCGCTGACGCATCGCGGATTTCGACCGGGTCGACGGCACCATCACGCTGGTGATCCAGGCGGTGGGCAAGACCACCAAGCAGATGCAGCAGACGACTGCCTGGTCGGCACGTCGCTGTACGGCATGGTCGGTCCGATGGGCATCCCCGAGCGAGATCAGCCGATGCCAAGAAGGTCGTGTGCGTCGGCGGCGGCCTCGGCGTCGCACCGATCTTCCCGCAGGCGCGCGGGTACAAGGAGGCCGGCGCATACGTGATCGGGGTCGTCGGCTTCCGCACCAAGGAGCTGGTGTTCTGGGAGGACAGGTTCCGGGCCTTCTGCGACGAGTACATCATCTGCACGGACGACGGCTCGGCCGGCATCAAGGGCCTGGTGACCGAGGGCATCAAGCAGGCCATCGCGCAGGCACGCCGACATCGACGAGGTCGTGGCCATCGGCCCGCCGGTCATGATGCGCGGATGCGTCGAGACGACCCGTCCCTACAACATCAGGACGGTGGTGAGCCTGAACCCGGTGATGGTGGATGGCACCGGACATGTGCGGCGGCTGCCGGGTCAGGATCGGCGGCCAGGTGAAGTTCGCCTGCGTCGACGGGCCCGACTTCGACGGGCACCAGGTCGACTTCGACGACCTGATGACTCGACTGCGCCGGTACAAGGTCGAGGAGAAGGCGGCCCTGGAGAACTGGGAGAGCGCCTGCCGCATGCGAAGCGACGTCGACGCTGAACCGTGGTGCGACGCGGTAGGCGGGAGCGGTCATGGCAAAGAAGAAGACGATCCGGACGATCCCCCAGGAACGCACGCCCGATGCTCGAGCAGGACCCGGCGGTGCGGCGGGGAACTTCGAGGAGGTCGCGTGCGGCTACCCGCTGGAGGAGGCGCTCCGGGAGTCCGAGCGGTGCCTGCAGTGCCCGGACCAGCCATGCGTGTCCGGGTGCCCGGTCGGCATCGACATCCCCGGCTTCATCCAGAAGGTCAGCGAGAAGGACGTTCGGGGCGCCTACGACATCCTCGACGACCACGAACCTGCTCCCGGCGGTCTGCGGACGGGTCTGCCCGCAGGAGAACCAGTGCGAGGGCGTGTGCGTCGTCGGCGAGTCCCTGGAGCCGGTGGCGATCGGACGCCTGGAGCGGTTCGTCGGCGACACCGCGATCGCCGAGGGCTGGGTCAACCTGCCGCACATCGAGCCCACCCGATTCAAGGTGGGCATCGTCGGATCGGGGCCGGCCGGCATGGCGTGCGCGGCCGACATGGCCAAGGCGGGCTGCGAGGTGACCGTCTTCGAGGCATTCCACCAGCCCGGCGGAGTGCTCAAGTACGGCATCCCCGACTTCCGGCTGCCGAACACGGTCATCGACGCGGAGATCGGCAACCTCAGGCGACTCGGGGTCACATTCGAGTGCAACACGCTGGTCGGCCGCCTGTTCACCATCGAGCAGATGATCGGCGAGATGGGATACGACGCCGTGTTCATCGGTGTCGGCGCGGGCTACCCGACCATGCTCGGGATTCCTGGAGACTCGTTGAACGGCGTGCTCTCTGCCAACGAGCTGCTGACCCGCTGCAACCTGATGCGTGCCAAGGAGTTCCCGGCCTTCGACACGCCGCAGCCGATCGGCAGGCGAGTGGCCGTGGTCGGAGCCGGCAACACCGCGATGGACGCCCTGCGCGTCTCCATCCGCCTGGGCGCCGAGAAGGTCCACTGCGTCTACCGACGGTCGCGCAACGAGGCACCGGCCCGAGCCGAGGAGGTGCACCACGCGGAGCAGGAGGGCGTCGAGTTCCACTGGCTGACCAACCCGGTCGAGGTCCTCGACGACGGCGAGGGCGGCGTGCGCGGCATGCGGTGCGTGCGCATGGAGCTCGGCGAGCCTGACGACTCGGGGCGCAGACGGCCCGTCCCGGTCGCGGGGAGCGAGTTCGACTTCGACGTTGATCTCATCGTCTACGCCATCGGCACCAACGCCAATCCCATCATGGGACAGACCTCGGGCCTGAGGCTGAGCAAGCGGGGCTACATCGACGCAGACGCAAGCCTCGCCACGTCGCTCGCGGGCGTCTTCGCCGGCGGTGACATCGTCACCGGCGCCGCCACCGTGATCGAGGCGATGGGAGCCGGCCGCAAGGCCGCGACCGGGATGAAGGCCTACCTCGGCATCCGGGATGTCCACCGTCCCTATGCGGGCGATGGCCCTCGCCTGTTCGGAATCGATCGTGCGGAACACGGCTTCCGCCGTGTGCACGTGGCGTGATGGGAGCGGTCGACGACATGAGTACTGCGATCGCGGATGCCCGCCCGGCCGGCCCGGAGGCCGCTGCGGACTCCATAGTCGAGCTGCGGGAGCACATCGTCGAGATCATCAGCGACTCGGGCGAGGGCGCCCAGAGCTGCGGGCAGTCGCTCGGATCCATTGCGGCCAGGATGGGCAACGGCATCTGGACGACGGAGATCATCCCGGCCGAGATCCGGCCACCCGCCCGAAGCGTGGCGGGTGCCAGTGGCAACCGGATTCGCATCGGCTCCGGACCCGTGACGAACGGTGGCGACGAGACCGACCTCGTGGTGGCCTTCAACGAGCAGGTCCTGCTGGGGCGGGTGCGCGATCGCGAGCTCAAGCCGGGGTGCGTCATCCTGCTGGAGAGTGCCTGGCGGGAGCATCCCGACCGCGGGATCAAGGACTCCTACGTCGAGGCGCACAAGCGCCTCGTCGAGTCGGGCTACCGGGTGCTACGAGGTGCCGATGGAGCAGGAGTGCCGCCGGCTGGTCAACGATGCGCGGCGCGGCAAGAACATGTTCGCCCTGGGCATGCTCTGCCACATCTACAGCTTCGACCTGCAGATCGCACGCGATCAGATCGTGCGCACGTTCCGCAAGAAGTCGCAGTCCGTCATCGAGACGAACTGGACACTCCTGGACGCGGGGTACGAATGGGCCCGGGCCAATCTCGATCTGCGCTTCCGCATTCCGGTGACGGCAACGTCCGGCCCGCAGATCGTCACCAACGGCAACACCGCGATCGCCCTCGGCGTCATGGCCTCGGGCATGGAGCTGTGCGCCATGTACCCGATCACGCCGGCCACCTCGGCCTCGCACTACCTCTCGGACGTCTTCGAGCAAGGTCGGCGGCATCGTGCACCAGGCCGAGGACGAGATCGCGGCCTGTGCGTTCGCCATCGGCGCCTCGTACGCGGGCAAGTGCACGGTCACGATCACCTCCGGACCCGGGCTACTCGCTCAAGCAGGAGGCCATCGGGCTCGCGGTGATGGCCGAGATCCCGCTCGTCGTGGTGAACGTCCAGCGTGGTGGCCCCTCCACGGGCCAGCCGACCAAGACCGAGCAGGGCGACCTGATGACGGCGATCTTCGGCAGTCACGGCGATGCGCCCAAGGTGGTCATGGCGCCGGCGACCATCGAGGACTGCTTCTACTCGATCATCACCGCGCGCAGGATCGCCGAGACCTTCAACATGGTGGTCGTCGTCCTCACCGACGCCGGGCTCGCGACCTCGCAGCAGCCGTATCCGCGGCCGGAGTTCAGCGAGAAGTGGCTGGCGCCGCCCATCGACCAGAGCCCGGTCGCACCGGGCGCGAAGCCCTACGACTGGGATGCCACTACGGGCCTGGCCCGCCGGTTCATCCCCGGGCAGCCCGGCGGGATGCACACCGTCACCGGCCTCGCGCACGACCCGGAGAGCCACGTCGCCTACGACCCCGACATCAACATGCAGGGCCTGCGAGCGCGCAGCCTGAAGCTGGCGGCGCTGCAGCGCACGCTGCGGCCGCCGGACGTGCTCGGGGCAGACGAGGGAGAGCTGCTCGTCGTCGGCTGGGGCAGCACCAAGGGGGCGATCGAGGAGGTCGTCGAGTCCCTTCGCGAGGAGGGCAGATCGGTCTCGTCCATCCATCTGCGCTTCCTCAACCCGCTGCCGCCGGGGATCAAGGAGATAATGCAGCGCTTCGCGAAGGTCATCGCCATCGAGACGAACTTCAGCGACAACCCCGACGACCAGATCATCGACGAGTCGAATCGCCGGTACTCGTCGATGGCGATCCTGCTGCGCTCGCGCTACCTGGTCGACGTCGACTGCTGGAGCGAGGTGCGTGGCCGACCGCTCAGGCCGAGCACCCTGCGTGAGGTCCTTCTCGCGAAGCTGGGGAACCAGGCATGACCACGACGGAGATCTCGACCACTCAGTGCCTGCTCGAGCTCTATGACCAGCGGCGCAGCCTGGAGGACTACCAGAGCGGCGTGCCACGGTGGTGCACCGGTTGCGGTGACAACGCCATCCTCGCGGCCGTCCAGCGACTGTGCCGTGACCAGGGCCTGCGCCCGGAGAAGACCGTCTTCGTATCGGGCATCGGATGCTCGAGCCGCTTCCCGCACTACCTGAACACCTATGGATTCCACGGCATCCACGGCCGGGCACTGCCGATCGCCGAGGGGGTGAAGATGGCGAGACCGGAGCTCACGGTGTTCGTCAACACCGGTGATGGCGACCTGTGCAGCATCGGCGCCGCACACTGGATCCATGCCATCCGGTACAACATGAACCTCACGGTCTTCCTGCACGACAACCAGATCTACGGTCTGACCAAGAAGCAGGCGTCACCGACGTCACCCATCGGCACCAAGAGCAACACGACACCGCGGGGCAGCTACCTCGAGGCGCTCAACCCGTTGACCGTCTCGCTCGGTGTCGCCAACGTGTCCTTCGTGGCGCAGGCCGTCGACTGGATTCCCGAGAGCCTGTTCGACATCGTCAACGCGGCCTACCAGCACAAGGGCCTGTCGTTCGTGCGGATCATCCAGCGCTGTCCGGAGTGGCTTCCCAAGTCGCTGGAACCGTGGATGCAGGACCCGAACAAGGTGCAGCTGCTTCACCACGAGAGGGCCCTGCCGATGAGCACGAGCCTTGCCATGGTCTACAAGAACACCCTGGAGCATGATCCGCTGGACATCGATCGCGCACGGGAGATCGCGTCGTCGGTCGACGTCATCCCCGTGGGAGTCCTGTATCAGAACAGGGACGTGCCGTGCTACGAGGAGACGAGGCAGACAGGAGTACTGCGCACTGACGCGGTCATCAGGAGCGGTCTCGAAGCCGAGTTCGACAAGTACACGGTCTGACGCGGGCGACGGACATGGATGCGAACCTCCAGGCGCACATCGCCTTCCACCTCACAGGGAATCGGGCAGGGACCCACCTGGACTCGATAGCCGAACCGCGACTCGGTGCCGGCCCTGCTTGCCGAGTACCAGGACCTGTGCTCGCTGCGCTACGACTTCCCCCTGGTGCTGCTGGACAAGCCCGCGGGCGGCCATTGCGTGGAGCCGATGTCCGGGCTGATCGACGACATCCTCGAGCAGTCGGCCACTGGCGCCGAGGCCGACCGCATCCGGCAGCATGTCCTGCGCCTCGAGGCAGGCATCCGGACGCGGGTCGCCAACGGGGTGCAGGGATCGTTCTCGGAGCTGTGGGACATCGTGGCCGCGGCCCTCTCGGACCGCGACGAGCTGGTGGCGGACAGCCTGTCGCGTGCTCGGCTCGCGCTTTGCATCGACGGTGCGGTCCTGGACTGCGACGTGGACCTGCCGTATCGACTCATTAGCCGGGCCTGGGGGATCTCCCTGGATCAACGTGCGGCCCAGTTCAACGAGATCGTCGCCCGACTGATCCAGAGGCTGACGGACATCCTCAAGGCGGACTTCCAGGGTTCGCGCGAGGGGCGCACTGCCGAGAACCTGAGGGCCTCCTTCGGCAACGGCCCGATGGACGCCTTCGACTTCGAGGCCATGTCCCGCATCCTCGGCGGGTCGGCCGCCACGACGCAGCTCCCCGGGAGTCGCCGCCAGCGGCTTGAGGAGCTGCTCTCGGTCCTGCATTCGCAGCGGTTCTACGCGACGCCGTCGTCCGCGTGCGATGTCTACGCGTTCACCTTCGAGGACTGTGCCAGTGCACTCGAGGCGTACCGCAAGCGGCTGCCCCGCGCCGTCGAGCTGGCCCGGGCGATCGCCATCGGGGAGCTCGAGGTCACGGGGGAGTACGACGAGGCAAGGCATGAGCTGCTGTTCGAGTCCTTCGGCAGCAATGGGCTGGATGCCGAGTACCAGGCGATGTTCCCCGACTACCTGGTGCGCCTCGCTGCGGGCGGCATGCGCGCCCAGGAGCAGGAGCTGCTGTTCGAGATCCTGTCTGCGGACCTCCCCTTCAAGGTGCTCGTGCAGACCGACGACGTTCTCGAGGAGTCGGAGATCGGCGATGGGCACCTCGCGCTCTCGCTGCGCAGCAGGAGCCTCGCCAGCACGGCGATGGGGCTGACCGGAGTGTTCGTGCTGCAGTCGCCGAGCTCGGCCCTGCTGCACCTGCGCCACGAGATCCGCAGCGGGCTGGACGGCTCAGGGCCGGCCCTGTTCAGCATCTTCTCCGGATCGAGCGCGGCTCGAGCCGGCTCGTCCTCGTACCTGGTCGCGGCCGCGGCCCTGGAGTCGAGGGCGTTCCCGGTATTCGTCTACGACCCGACCGCCGGTCACGACTGGGCGTCCCGGTTCTCAATCGCGGGGAACCCGCAGCCCGAGCAGGACTGGCCCCTGAACGGCTTCTCGTATCAGGATCAGGCGTGCCAGGCGGTGTCCGGCCGCGTCCCGTTCAGCCTCGTGGACTTCGTCTCGATCGATCCCCGGTACTCGCGGCACTTCGCCCGCGTCGCGCAGGAGGAGTGGTCCGACGCTCTCGTGCCCGCGACCGACGTCGTGGATCGTGCCCGCCGGGAGAAGGTCGACCAGGTGCCCAGCCTGCTGATGGTCGACGCCGAGGACGCACTGCACATGGTCATCGTCGATGAGCTGGTGATCCGTGAGGCGCGCAGATGCCGATCCATGTGGCACAGCCTGCAAGAGCTCGGGGGCATTCACAACTCGCATGCCGAGCGACTGCTGGCCCGGGAGGAGGCGGTCTGGCAGGACCGCCTGCAGGAGCGACTCGCCGTGCCCTCTCAGGAGGGCACGGACGCTGCCGATGCGGCACCCGGGCCTGCTGTGGGGACCCCTCCTGAATCGGTGCAGGTGGAGCTCGAGGCTGACGTCGAGAGATCCTCGGACGAGGCCTATATCGAGACCGCTCGCTGCTCGACGTGCAACGAGTGCACCCAGATCAACAAGGCGATGTTCGTGTACAACGAGAACCAGCAGGCGTACATCGCCGACATCGCTGCGGGTACCTTCGCCCAGCTGGTGGAGGCAGCCGAGAGCTGCCAGGTCTCCGTGATCCATCCCGGCAGGCCTCGGGATCCGAACGAGCCCGGGCTGGAGGAACTGCTGAAGCGCGCAGGGCTGTTCGACTAGCACCCTCGCGCAGGCTCGGGTCGAGACCTACGAGACCCGCCCGAGCAGGTAGTCGCGTCTGGCCACGAGCGTCTCCCACGGAGCCGTCGCCGAGGGAGGGCCGGGAACCTCCTTGCGGGTGGCCACGTGGATCTCCGAGTGCTTGCGCCCGGACCGGCCGGCGAGCTGCCCGACGAGCTGGTGGATCTCCTTGCGAATGGACTCCAGATCGCGCCACGACGTCAGTTCCAGCGCGTCGTTCATCTCGTCGAAGAGCGTCACGGGAACGCGCTTTCGCAGGTCCGCGTCTCGGGAGGCCAGCAGGGTCGCGGTCTGCTCGGGCGTGAGCAGGCCGGGCAGCCCGATGAAGTCCTCGTCCTCGGTGCTCAGCTCCGCGGTGATGGCCCGACCTGCGTGCAGCAGATGGGCGAACTCGGCCTCGGCCTGAAGAGCGGTGAACTCCACTCCCGAGGGATCCGGCTGGACCCGTTCCATCTGCATCGTGTCGAGTCCGCCCTCCTCGGGCCCGGTGATCCTGACGACGTGGTTGCGCTCCTCCTCCATGCTCGCCGCGAGCGCGAGCAGCGGCCGCACCGCGGGCAGGAACACCGTGGCCGTCTCAGAGGAGTTGCGCGCCCGGACGACGCGCCCCACCGCCTGGGTGAAGAACAGCGGCGTGCGGAACGAGCAGCTCCACAGGCACACGCTCAGGCGCACGATGTCGACGCCCTCGGACACCTGCTTCACCGCCACCAGCCAGCGTTCCGTGCCCGTGTTGAACGCCTCGATCTTCTTGCTCGAGCGGGGGTCGTCCGAGAGCACGAGGACGGGTGTGTGGCCGGTCACTCGCTTGACGACCTTCGCGTAGGCGCGGGCCGTCTCCTGGTCGGTGGCGAGCATGAGCACGGCGGCATCGGGCATGCCGGACTCGCGGATATCGGTCAGGCGCTGATCCGCGGCGGCGACGACGTGCGGGATCCACTGCCCGCCCGGGTCCAGGGCGGTGCGCCATGCGGCGTCCTCCGTGCCCTGGCTGCCCGCCTCCGACAGCGAGGCGCTCAGCACGTCGCCCGCGGAGTTCATCCAGCGGCTGGTACCCGAGTAGGCGGCGAAGACCACGGGCCGGACGACCCCGTCGGCCAGCGCCTCCTTGTAGCCGTACGTGTGGTCCGCGTCCGACAGGAGCCCGTCGTCGGACGACTCGTATCGGACGAAGGGGATCCGCTCGTCCGCCTTGGTCCGGAAGGGGGTCCCGGTGAGGCTCAGGCGGCGCCGTGCGGGGGTGAATGCCTCGCTCACGGCGTCACCCCATGTCAGGCCGTCGCCCGCGTGGTGGATCTCGTCGAGGATCACCAGAGTGCGTGCGTTCTCGGTGCGGGCACGATGCAGCATCGGGTGGCCGGCGACCTGCGCGTACGTCGTCACGTATCCGTGCGTCCCGGGCCGGACGGGACCCGTGCTGTTCTTCAGGGTGGGATCGAGGATGAGGCCCATCCGAGCGGCGGCGTCTGCCCACTGGGTGCGCAGGTGGTCCGTCGGGGCGACGACGACAATGCGATTGATGGCCCGGCTCTGCTCCATCCTCAGCGCCAGGACCAGGGCGAACGTGGTCTTGCCGGAGCCCGGAGTCGCGCTGACGAGGAAGTCCATGGGCTGCCGGGACTCGTACTCCGCCAGGGCCTCGCGTTGCCAGCGCCGCAGTCCTGGTGGCAGTTCTCTCAACGCAATACCGTGCTCTCCGTCGTCTCGGGCGAGCCACAGACGCTACCGGCGGCGGCTGGCCCCGCGGTCACCGGGTCACGGCCGCTACGCAGTGACTCGGATCAGGAGAAGGTGACCACGGCTAGCGCAATGGCCGCGAAGTGCGCCATGAAGGCAGCGATCGTGAACGAGTGGAACATCTCGTGGAAGCCGAACCACGTCTTGCTGATCTGTGGCCACTTGAGCGCGTAGACCGCCGCACCGACGGTGTACAGGACGCCGCCGGCGACGATGAGGCCGAGGATGAATGCGCCCCTCGCGGCGAATTGGGGCACGTAGAAGATGGCCACCCAGCCGAGCGCGACGTAGATGGGCACGTAGACCCAGCGCGGTGCGGTCAGCCAGAAGTTGCGGATGAGGACCCCGGCGATTGCGCCGGACCACACGACGATGAGCAGGGTGCGGGCATCGGCGGGAGAGAGCAGCAGCAGGGCCAGCGGCGTGTACGTGCCGGCGATGATGAGGAAGATGTTCGAGTGGTCGGCCCGTCGGAGCATGGCCTTCGTCGTGGGCAGCCACTTGCCGATGTGGTACGTGGCGGAGGTGGCGAAGAGGGCGACGCTGGTGACCATGAAGACCGCGACTGCCCAACGACTCGAGACGGAGTCTGCCGAAAGCACGAGGATCAGTCCGCCGATGACCGCGAACGGCACCGCAATGAGGTGCTGCACGCCGCGCAGGCGCGGTACCGGTGCCTCTGGCAGTGACTGCTCCATGGAACTCCGTCCCGTAACTTACCATTCAGTAAGTTACGGTACCGTAGGTATGGCAGGTGGCGCCAGCCCCCTTGGACGTCAAACGCGTGAACCGACGGGGTTCAGGCCCAGAAGGCGAGCAGCGCCTCGGCGTCCCGCGCCGCGGCGGCGGCGCCGTCGGTCATGCCCTTGCTCGCCGATGCCGGATCCATCAACGTCGCCATCTCGACTCCCTCGGGCCCGACGAGCGTATGGTGAGTTCCCGTCGCGCCAAGTGCGGTGAGTTCGGCCGCCGAAGCATCCGCAGTCATCGTCATGCCCGCCTGTGCGGTGTCCATGTGAGCGCTGAGCGAGATGATGAGCACCTTCTCGACGCCGGCGACGAGGTCGCTGTGGGTGCCGGTGCCGCTCACGCCGCCGTCCATGCACCGGCGATCCCCGACGGGCTGCGGCTCGAACAACCCCGGCACCGCGCAGCTGGCGGCGACGGCATTCTGGATCCGCACGCGCGAATCGTGCGCCACGACGACCCGCTCGCCCGAGTAGGCGTCGGTCGCCGTCACACGCAGCGATGCGGCCGGCCAGTTCCTCTCCTGGAGCAGGACGCTGACGCTGGTCCGCATCTTCCGAGCGCTGGCGGACTGCGCAGCCAGCGCGGCATGGCCGATCCCCGACACGGTCTCGGGCCGCGCATTGTCGGCCTGGGCGAACAGGTCGAATGCCCGCTGCTGGCTCGGGTGCAGGCCACCTGCAGGGGCCATGACCCCGAGGAGCGCGGGCACCCTGGACAGTGCCTCGACCTTGGTGCCCATCGCGCGCAGATGCCCGGCGGCGAGGGCCGAGGCGACGACGGAACCCGCGGACGTGCCGACGATGATCTCGGAGTCCACGAGGTCGAGTCCGTGCCGCTCCAGCGTGTTCAGGTAGGCGACCTGCCAGGCGACGAAGAAGACGCCGCCGCCACCGAGGACCACCGCCCTCCTCGCCCCCCGGCCGTACTGCGCGTCGAACGAGACGGGAACAGCGAGGCCGTCGGTCATGCGGGGCAGCCTATTCGCGTACCGGGCCTGCAGCCTGGTACGCGTGTTCGCCCCGAGGGATCCGCACAGCGTCGTGCACCCGGCACGCCGCCGAGCCTGCGCCCCCTGTCTCGTCGCCGAGGTCATCGGCCACGTCATGCAGTCGGGTCGCCGTGAGGACTTCACCTTCGGCCTCGACCTGATCCTCGATGCCCTGGAGCGAAACCTCGGAGGTGGCCGCTCGGGAGGGCATGTTCCGTAGCGTATTCGCGCCATGACAACGAAATCCGTAGCCAATTTCGCTATTCAGTCGCGTATTCGCGGTGTACCATGCAGAAAACCACGAATACAGCGACCACTTTGGAGAACCCATGACTGCCGACGCGCCTGCGGCCTCGACCCCCTGGCCCCCCAACGACCCCGCCACGTGGCGAAATGTGCCGGCCTCGTCGACACCCATCGACTCGACCCGCGTCCAGGCGCTGCTGGCCGCGGAGTGGGAGCGGTTCACCGCGAATACACCAGCCTCCGCCGAGCACAACGTGCGCGCCAGCAAGTCGCTGCCCCTCGGCGTGACCTCCTCCTTCCAGCATTGGGACCCGTACCCGATCTCCATCGCCTCGGCGAAGGGCGCCTGGCTCACGGACGTCGACGATCGGCAGCTGCTCGACCTGTCCATGGGCTTCGGCGCCATGCTGGTGGGCCATCTCAATCCCGTCGTGGTCGAGAAGGTGATCCACGCCCTCGAGACGACGGGCACGCTCTTCGTGACGCCCTCGCCGACCGCGACCGAGGTCGCGGAGCGGTTCCAGCGCCGATTCGGCCTGGACCGGCTGCGGTTCACCCAGTCCGGCACCGAGTCGACGATGTACGCGGTGCGCACGGCGCGCGCGTACACCGGTCGCAAGGCCATCGTGAAGATGGAGGGCGGCTACCACGGGGGCTACGACGCCCTCTCGGTATCGGTGAAGCCCGGCCTCGACGAGGCGGGCCCGGAGGGCTTCCCGACACCGGTGGCTCCCTTCGATGTGGAGGCCGGCACGGTGTACGTCGTCCCCTACAACGACCTCGAACGCCTCGAGGACGTCCTCGCCGCCCACGCCGACGAGATCGCGGCCGTCGTGATGGAGCCGGTGCTGGAGAACATCGGCATCGTCCTTCCCGACGCGGGCTACCTCACGGGGGTCCGGGCCGCATGCGATGCGCACGGCGTGCTCCTGGTGTTCGACGAGGTCAAGACCGGACTGACGGCCGGCTATGCGGGGGCCGCACGGCGCCTCGGCGTGACGCCGGACCTGGTGACCCTTGCCAAGAGCATCGGGGGCGGACTTCCCCTTGCCGCCTTCGGCGGTCGGGAGGAGGTCATGGCCGCGGTGACGGACGGACGCATGGCGCACTTCGGCACCTACAACGGCAACCCGCTGGTCATGGCCGCGGCTGCTGCCGTCGACGAGATCTGCACCGAGGAGGCCCTCGCGGCCGCCGAGGAGGTCAACGACGTCGCACTTCGGGCCCTCGACGCCCTCATCGTGAAGCACGAGCTGCCCGCGCACACCGTTGCCTTCGGGGTCAAGGGTGCGGTCACGTGGTCCACCACCCCGGTCCGCAACTACCGCGACTACAAGCGCACCGACTTCGGCGTGGCCGAGCTGAGCTGGCTGTGGGGCGTCAACCGCGGCATCCTCACGCCGCCCGGGCTCGACGAGCAGTGGCTCGTGTCGCTCGCGCACACGAGTGCGGACATGAGTCTCCTGGTCGCCGAGTTCGACGAGCTTGCGGAGGCCCTGCGAGCCTGACGATCAGCCAACGGGAACGGGTCGGCGCCTGTGCGCCGACCCGTTCCCGTTTCGTCATCTCGCGGTCGCCTGAACGTCCTTCGACCCGGCTAGCGTCTGGGAGCGAGGAGGGTCCATGCCCACTGCCAGCACGCGTCGACGAGGCGGGATGGACCGGCTCGTGCCCGCCGCCGAAGCCCTTGCCCGTCAGCTCCTCGAGGACGATCCCCGTCGGCTGGCGCACGTGGCCGGTGCCGCACAGGCGGCCGCCTACGTCGCGGCGGTCCTGCCCGAGGTCCCCGCGGAGACCGTGGTCGTCGCGGCGTGGCTGCACGACATCGGGCATGCACCCGGTCTGGCCCGGACCGGGTTCCACCCGGTGGATGGCGCGGTGTTCCTCGCTCAGGGCCCCTGGACCGAACAGGTCGTGCGCCTGGTGGCGCACCATTCGCACAGCGCCGTCGCGGCCGAGCACCACGGTGCGCGGCTCATGTCCGAGTTCGCGCCCGTCGACGGCCTGATCGCGGACGTCCTGACGTTCGCCGACGTGGTGGCAGGTGCGGACGGGAGGGGCGCGACCCTGCGTCAGCGGCTCGCCGAGCTCAGGCAGCGACCCGGAGGCGACGATGGAGTGCCCGACGAGGCCAGGGAGCGCCGGTACGAGCTCGTGCGGGTGTCCGTGGCTCACGTGCACGACCGGCTCGCCACCCGGCGCTCCGCGGCGAGGTCTGCGCATCGCGACCGTTCGGGCGTTGTTCACTCCTCGGCCTTCGTCCGTGAATCAGCCGGAGGTCTCGGCGGGCTGTGATTCCCCCGTCAGGGCATCCGGGTCCTGCTCGAGGGAGGCAAGCGCATGAGTGCTGGGCACAGGATGGGACTGATCGGGGTGGCCTCGGCGTGCGCCGGGGCGATGCTGCTCGCCGGAACAGTCTCCGCGGCAGCGGACGACAGCGGCTCGTTCGGTGACGTCGTGTCAGCGAACCCGCGCTTCGGCGTCGAGGGGAACCTGCTCGGCGGCGGACTGTCGCAGACGTCCGTGGCGTGGGGGTCCATGCCGCTGGTGAATCCCGACAGCGCGAACGGCATCACGTACTACGGCTACAACACGTCCAACGGTGGACCCCTCACCCAGGATCCGCATGAGTCCTTCAAGACCGAGCCCGACAAGAACGTGTACCTCGTCATGGGCGGACACCACTACCTCTTCCAGGGTCACGAGACAGGCCCGCGCGGCTACGTCACCCGGATCGACCTCGACCAGGCCAATCCCGCCCAGCGTGTGTCGCTGGTCGTGGATGCTGACGCATCGGGAGCGGCCCTGCCCACCTTCGACGGCATCACCTGGGACCCCTTCAGCCAGCAGTTGCTGCTGACAGCAGAGGCCCCGAGCCCCAAGGGCGGGGTATGGGCCATCGCGCTCAACGCTGACGGAAGCCCGGCGTCGGGTACCGCGGTCGCCCTGCCGGCACTGGGCTCCGGCGGCTACGAGGGCATCCAGAACGACTCCGACGGCAATGTGTGGATCGTGGAGGACATCGGTGGGTCGACGGTCGCCGGCGCCAACGGCAAGAAGCCGAACAGCTATGTGTACCGATTCGTGCCGACCAACAAGGCCGACCTCACTCAGGGCGGCGCGCTGCAGGCACTCCAGATCGCGCGCAAGGACGGCACCCCGGTAACCGCCGCCCAGCTGGCCGCCAACCCGTCCGATCAGGTCATCGCCGACCTGCACGCCTACGGCACGACGCTCAAGACCACCTGGGTGACCGTGCACTCCGGTCCGGGCGCGTTCGATGCCACCGCCTCGGCGGCGACGGCCGGCGCCACCCCGTTGAAGCGGCCGGAGAACGGGGTCTTCCGGCCCGGCAGCGCCTTCGGCGAGTTCTACTTCACGGAGACCGGTGACACGAATGCGCTTTCGACGCTGCCGGGAGCCTTCGGCGCGGTCTTCCGCATCGCGCAGAAGTCACCGAGCGCGATGACGGGCACGATCAACCCCGTGTGGGTCGGCGACGCGAACCACACCGGCTTCGACAACATCGCCTTCGCCGCTCGCGACCGGCTCCTCGTCGTCGAGGACGCCGGCGACACGCTGCACGCCCAGCGCAACGCGCTCGACTCGGGCTTCTCGGTCGCGCTCAGCGGCGAGGGTGACAAGGGCCCGAAGGTCTCCCGCTGGCTGGCTGAGGGCAGGGACGCCTCGGCGCTGTACGACGTCGCGACCAACCCCGGCTACAACGACGGCGACAACGAGATCACCGGTATCCACGTCTCCGATGGCGACGCCACGGTGGCAGGTATCCTCGGAGCGAAGTCGCCGAAGCTGTTCGACGGCGCGTGGCGGGCGTTCTGGACGCAGCAGCACGGTGACAACGTCACCTGGGAGCTGTCACAGTCGGGCGGCTCGGACTCCCACCGGAGCTGACGAACGTCGATCCACGACGGGGTGCCCCGGCCACCGGCCGGGGCACCCCGTCGTTCCATGCCCGCGGCTCGCGGTTGGGGTGGGCGAGGGGCATCATGGAGCAATGAGCATCTTCGAACGACGACCGCGCCTGCGCTGGGCGGTGCCCGCGGTGGCCTGTGCACTCATCCTGGCGGGGACGCTGGCAGGCACGGTCGGCGCCTCGGCCGATTCCGGGCTCGACCCGAGGACGGCACAGGAGCTGCTCGTCGACCTGCAGACGCCGCAGGCGGGCGCCCTCTCGGGCACCGTCGTGGCGACGGCCGATCTCGGCCTCCCGGCGCTGCCGACGGGGATGGCATCGAGCGCCGAACTGACCTCGATGGTGAGCGGGTCGCACACGCTACGGGTCTGGATCGACGGGCCGGATCGCTCGCGCCTGGCCGTGATCGGGTCGGCCGAGGAGTCCGACGTCATCCGCAACGGCGGCGACGTGTGGGTCTGGTCGAGCGCCCGGAACACGGCCGACCACTACGTGCTGCCGGCGCCCTCCGGGGCTGGGGCGACCGATGCCGGCGCGGGCTCGATGGAACTGCCAGGCACGCCGGACGAGGTCGCCGCGCTCGTCCTTCGGCGAGTCGACTCCACTACCGAGGTGACGACCTCCGGCGTGGCCAAGGTGGCCGGGCGGGCGGCGTACGAGCTGATCCTGACCCCGAGGCAGTCCGACACGCTCGTGGCCCGCGTCGTCATCGCGATCGATGCGCAGACCCGAGTTCCGCTGCGGGTCCAGGTGTTCTCGACCGTGATGCCGAATCCCGCCTACGAGGTCGGGTTCACATCGGTCGACTTCGCGCGGCCGGAGGCCGAGCTGTTCAACTTCACCCCACCGCCCACGGCGACCGTCACCGAGCACCCGGGCCCGGGCATCGACTCCGTCGAGGGCCGGACGCCGGAACGGCAGCCGGGAGCCGTGCCGGAGCCCACCATCGTCGGAACGGGGTGGAGCCAGGTCGTCGTCGGGTCCGTGCCCGCCGACCAGGCTGCCGACCTTGCCGCCACCGGCCAGGGCGAGGCCGCCGGCGCGGGCGGGCTCGACGTCGCGGCGCTCCTGGAGTCGCTGCCCCGCACCTCGGGCGCGTGGGGGTCCGGACGGCTCCTGAGCGGAACCCTGGTCTCGGCGATCCTCACCGATGACGGGCGGTTCGCGATCGGAGCGGTGAGCCCGGAGACCCTGGGTGCCGCGTTGGCCGCCCGGTGACGCAGGCGCACCTGCCCGATCCCGCCCTGCAGGACACCATGACCGCAGTCGACCGTGGAGTGGCGGTCGCGACGGTCGGCCTCACGAAGAGGTTCGGCAGCCAGACGGCCGTCGATGCCATCGACCTGCGCGTCCCGTACGGCGCGGTATACGGCTTCCTCGGGCCGAACGGCTCGGGCAAGACCACGACGATCCGCATGCTGCTCGGTCTGGTCCATGCCAGCGCTGGCGTGATCGAGGTCCTGGGCACGCCGATCCCAGGCGGTACGTCGTCGGTGCTCCCGAGGGTCGGGTCGCTCGTGGAGGGCCCCGCCTTCCACCCGTACCTGTCCGGTCGTGCCAACCTCGTGCGCCTGGACGCCGCCGACCGCTTCGCCGACCCGGCCACGTCACGCGCCCGGATCGATGCCGCCCTGGAGCGGGTCGGCCTGCTGGCGGCGGCCAGAAAGCGGTACCGCGCCTACTCCCTCGGCATGCGGCAGCGACTGGCCATTGCCGCCGCGCTGCTCGCCCCCCGCGACCTGCTCATGCTCGACGAGCCGACGAACGGGCTGGACCCGCAGGGAACGCGGGAGGTCCGCAACCTGATCGCCTCGCTCGCCGGCGACGGCGCGACCATCCTGGTGTCGAGCCACCTGCTGTCCGAGGTCGAGCAGGTCTGCTCGCACCTGGGGATCATGCGCCAGGGCAGCCTCGTGGCACAGGGGACGGTCAGCGAGGTCAGGGCCGGAACCGGTCCGCTGGTCGAGGTCACCACCGGGATGCCGGAGCAGGCGGCCACGGTGCTGCGCGGGCTGGGCCTGGCCAAGGTGACCCTCGCCGCGACGGGCGTTCGCGCGGATCCGGGCGACCTGGACCCGGAGCGGATCGTCGAGGCGCTCGTGACGGCTGGAGTGGGAGTGCGGGGCTTCGCGGTGCAGGCTCCCAGCCTCGAGGACCTGTTCGTGGCACTCACCGGGGAGGGCTTCGATGTCAGTCGCTGACGTGACCCCGCGCCGGCCTGCACCGACGCGGCGCCGGACCGCCGCCGCCTCCCTTCGCCTGCTGCGCTCGGAAGCCCGGCTCATCGCGGGCCGTCGCCGGAACCAGGCGGGGATCCTCGTGCTCGCCTCCGTCCCGATTCTGGTGGCCGTGGCGCTGAAGCTCTCGGCTCCACGGGAGGGTCACGGTCCCGACTTCATGTCGTCGGCCACCTCGAACGGCATCTTCGTCGCCCTGACCTCGCTGAGCATCGAGCTCGCGCTCTTCCTGCCGCTCGCGGTGGCTGCGCTGTCGGGCGACACGATCGCCGGCGAGGCCAACATCGGCACGCTGCGCTACCTGCTGACCGTGCCGGTCGATCGCACCCGGCTGCTGGCCGTGAAGTACGTCTCGCTCGTGCTCGGTGCCTGCTTCGGCGTGCTCGTCGTGGCCGGGACCGGGCTGGTCATCGGAGGGGCCCTGTTCGGGCTCGGTCCGACGACTCTGCTGTCCGGCAACCAGGTGGGCCTCGCCGACGCGCTGGGCAGGCTGGCGATCGCCCTGCTCTACGTCTGCGCCGGCCTGGCCGGCCTGGCCGCCGTTGGACTGTTCATCTCGACGCTGACCGAGCAGCCGATCGGCGCCATGATCGCGGTGACGGTGGTCTCGACGGCGATGTGGATCCTCGACGGCATCCCGCAGCTCGCCTGGCTGCAGCCCTGGCTCCTCGTGCACTACTGGCCGGCCTTCTCCGACGCCTTTCGCGACCCCATCTTCTTCGACCAGATGCGCCAGGGGCTCGTGGTGGACCTCGGCTATATCGTCGTGTTCCTCAGCCTCGCCTGGGCCCGGTTCACCCAGAAGGACGTCACGAGCTGACGTCGACCGCCACCCGGCGTCCGGCTGACTGATCACATCGGGAGCGACATGGACAGCACTGAGATCGTCGGACGCGGACCCCAGGTCGGGCTCCTGCTCGCGTCTGCGGTCGTGCCGACCACCTTCATGAGATCGCTGTCCGAGCGCTCGTGGATCGACCAGGGGATCATCACCGGCCTTGCCACGGGGGCCCACTTCCTGATCACGGTGGTGGCCCAGGACGTCATCGACGGCGCGGGCGGAGCCTTCTCGACCGTCCTGCCGCTGCCGGCCTCGTGGTCGGACGAGCAGCGCGAGCGGGCGGCGACGCTCCTGCTCGATGTCGCTGTCATCCCGCTGGGCTTCGGGATTGCCGCACTGGTCGGGTACCGGGACCAGGAGTCGCAGGTGCGCGCCCTGGCCAGGCAGGCGGGCTGGCGCTTCGCGATGACCGGTGTCGGTGCCGCCCTGCTCGCTGGCGGGCTGGCGCTCACGAGCTTGATCGACCACGCCGTCGGGGCGGATGGGCGGATCCGGCGACTGCCAATGGGCGTCCCGATCGGCGTGGCGGCCTCCCTGGCGATGGAGTACGCGCGGCAGCGGTCGCTGCCGCCGGAGCACGGCACCGACCCTGCCCGAGCGAATCCCGTCCTCGGCCTGGCTGCAGGCTCCGCAGTGGTGCTGGCCCTGGGCGGCGCGGCAGCCGGCGAGGTGGTCCTCGCCCGTTGGCTGGGCTCGGTGGGCAGTCGCGTACTGCCTGGCTCGCAGACGGCGTGGAGCCGGACCGCGCACGTCGTGGCTCTCGGCGGGCTGGTGGCCGGAACGCACGAACTGTGGAAGTACGCCATGCGCGGCATCGAGTCAGGGACCGCGCAGTACGACGAGGGCATGGACGAGTCGGCGCCTGGCGTGTGGACGACGGAACTGGTCAGCGGCGATCCGGCGAGCCTGGTCACCTGGCAGGGCATGGGCCGGGAGGGCAGGCGCCATGTCGTCACCTTCGCACGACCCGAGCCGCTGACCGACCGGCCGAAGGAGGTACTGGAGCGAAGAGACCCGAACTGTCGATCCGGACGGTCATGCAGGAGACCCCGAAGGCCTCGCCGATCGTCATCTTCGTCGGCCTCGACAACGCACCGACCGCGGTGGAGCGCGTGGACCTGGCGCTGGCCGAGATGGACCGCACCGATGCCTGGTCCCGGTCGTTGCTCATGCTCATCTCGCCGACCGGGACCGGCTACGTGAACTACGTGGCGACGGCGGCCGCACAGTACCTGACGCGCGGCGACATCGCCACGGTCACTCTGCAGTACTCCAAGCGACCCTCGCCGCTGTCGCTGGGGAAGATCGCGGATGCCAAGGAGCAGAACCGACTGCTGTGGCTGCGGATCCTCGAGCGGGTGCGGTTGACGGCCCCACCGGACCGACCCCGGGTGGTGCTGTTCGGCGAGTCGCTGGGCGCGCACACCAGCCAGGCGGCGTTCGTCGGCTGGGGGACTCTCGGCCCGGAGGCGCTGGGCATCGATCGTGCGCTGTGGATCGGCACGCCGGAGAGCAGCCACTGGCGACAGGAGATCATCGGTCCGGAGCGCCCGGACGTGGACAGGTCCCTGGTCGCGGTCGTCAACGACTACGAGCAGTTCTGCGCGCTGGACCCCGAGGCGCGCGCACGGGTCCGGTACGTGCTGCTCAGCCACGACAACGACGGCGTGACGAAGTTCGGCGCGGGCCTGCTCAGCCAACGACCGGCATGGCTGGGCCCGAACCGGCCCGCCCCCCAGGACGTGCCTGGCCGCTCTCCGCGTGGCATACCCGCGTCGATGCGCTGGCGCCCGATGACGACATTCTTCCAGACGCTCGTCGACATGAAGAACGCCCAGATCCCCGGTGCCTACCGTGCGTGGGCACACGACGACCGCCCCGACCTGCCCGAGTTCATCCGCGATGTCTACGGGCTCTCCTGCACTGACGGGCAGATGGCGCGCATACAGTCGGCGTGCGAGCAGCGGGAGCAGTTCCGCGAGGCGGTCTTCGAGTAGCGCGGCTAGGGTGCGGTGATGAGCGTCGCCGTCGTCGTCAACCCCACGAAGGTGGGCGATCCGCGGAGCGCGCGCGAGCAGTTCGCGTCGGTGGCGCGGGGCCTGGGCGAGCCTGCGCCTGCCTGGTTCGAGACCACTGCGCAGGATCCTGGGTCGGGCCAGGCGCGTCGGGCGATCGGGAACGGTGCCACGACCGTGCTGGCATGGGGTGGAGACGGCACGGTGATGGCGGTGGCGGCCGAGCTGGCGCACTCCGACGTCGCGCTCGGACTGATCCCGGGTGGCACGGGGAACCTGCTCGCACGCAACCTCGGCATTCCGCTCACCTTTGCCGATGCGGTCCAGACGGCGTACCGCGGGCGCGATCGCCGCATCGACCTGATCGACGTGTACCTCGGCAAGGGGCAACGACGCCTGTGCTCCGTCATGTGCGGCATGGGCTGGGACGCGGCGATGATGGCCGCACCGGAGTCCATGAAGAGGCGGTTGGGCTGGGGGGCCTACGCGATCGAGGGCGCCCGACGGCTCGGCCAGAAGCCGATGAGGCTGCGCCTGTCCGTCGACGGCGGGCCTGTCCAGAACCTCTACGGCCGGACCGTCCTCATCGCCAACGTGGGGACCCTGGTCGCAGGCCTGCGGCTGCTGCCGGAGTCCGAACCGGATGACGGGTTCCTCGAGGTCCTCGTCATCGATCCGTCCAGCCCGCTCGACTGGGTGCGGACGACGGCCGGGATCCTCCGCGGAAAGGGGTCCGGCTCTGATCCCTCGCGGACGCTGATCCGTGGGCGTGACGTGATCGTCAGCACGCATCAGTCCCGGGAGCGGCAGATCGACGGCGAACTGGTCAGCGCTGGGCACGGATTCCGTGCCCAGGTCATCCCGCAGGCGCTGGTGGTCCGTGTCCCCCGCTGACGTGGACATGGGATCGCCGTTTCACAGACGCGGTACCGACGCAGGGCATTGCCTGAGGGCCGGTCGCGGGGCCCTCAATCCGATACGATCGCGTTGCCGTCATCGCTGAGGGCGACGGCTGAACCACCCCGACGCACGGCCAACCGACACGCGGATGCCCACATGACGAAACTGACCGCCGCCCCTGTCACGTCCCGCCAGGGAGCCCCCGACGTCCGCATGCTCACGACCATCGCCTGGGTGGCCGGACCGACCATCATCTTCGTCGGCTGGTTCCTGATGAGCATGATCGCCGGATCGCAGAAGCCCGGGGGCGCTACGGACAACACGTCCCTGGCCCTGGTGTTCCTCTTCGCCCTCATCACGAGCATCCCGCTGATCATCGTCAGCCTCGTCGGCGGAGTGACGACCCTGCTCTCGGAGAGCCTGAAGACCCTGAGCGTCATGAACGTGATCGCACTCGCCTGGAACGGGATCATCTTCGCGATCTACTTCGGGCTCTTCGGCATCATCGGCTCGCTCCCGAAGGACGGCTTCCCCGTGACGGGGCTCACCATCGCGGCGCTCATCCCCATCGCGCTCGTCACGATCGTCCTGCCGATCGGCTTCTTCCTGTACAACCGGCGGGCCATCGCGAGGGCCACCGAGGCGGACAGGGCCCTCCAGCCGGCCATCAGCTACGACATCTAGGCACTGCGCGGGCCCCGGAGCCAGCCACGCCGGCTGCGGCATCCGGGTCAGGTAGCGTCCGGCACATGCATGACTTCGAACACGCACCCGTGCCGCCGCCCGCCCGGGGAGGCGCCTACAGCTACGCGGGGCCGGTGCACTGGGAGTACCGCCCGGAGCTGGACGGCGATCCGGATCCGGGCGAGATCGTCTGGACGTGGGTCTCCTTCGAGGAGGACGCCAGCGTGGGCAAGGACCGTCCAGTGGCGGTCGTCGGCCGCACTGCAGGACCGTCGGCTCGTCGCCCTCATGCTCTCCAGCGTCGACCACGGCGGCGATGGCGGCTGGGTGTTGATCGGCACCGGCCCGTGGGACCGGCAGGGCCGCGCGAGCTGGGTGCGACGGGACCGGCTGCTGGCCGTGCCGGCGAGTGCGGTCCGACGGGAAGGGGCGATCCTGCCCCGATCCGCCTTCGACGACATCCTCAGCGGCATGCGCGCGACGCCCGGACTCCCGGCGCCCGATCGGCGCACGTCGAGGCGTTCCGTCCTCATGAGTCGACTGCGTCGCCTGCTCGATCGACGCTCCCGCCAGGTCTAGGGCCCGTCTGCCGGAGGCATCTCCGTGGATACGTCCGATATTGCTGTTTGATGCCGCAGATGCATAGTAGATTGCGGAATTATGGCGAATCTGCGGGTTGCACAGGCAGCTGCGCTGCTGGGCGTGAGCGACGACACGATCCGTCGCTGGCTGGACTCGGGTCGGCTGCGGACGGGTGACGGCGTGGCCGGCCCGCGAACCGTCAACGCGGCCAGCGTCGCCTCGCTCATGGCCGAGCAGGCCCCCGAGAGTGCGCCGACGCTCCAATCGGCGCGCAACCGCTTCCCGGGCATCGTGACCAGGGTCGAGCGGGACGGGGTGATGGCCCTCGTGGAGATCCAGGCGGGTCCGCACCGCGTGACGTCGCTGCTCAGCCGCGAGTCCGCCGACGAGCTCGGCCTCGAGCCGGGCGTGCGGGTGGCTGCCGTCATCAAGTCCACGAACGTGATCGTGGAGCGTGAGGAGTCCTCATGAGGATGCCGCGCCTCGTCGCGACCTGGTCCCTGGCAGTGGCGGTCATGGCTGCTGCCGTCACGGGGGCGGGGGTCTCGAACGCTGCGACAGAAGGCGGTGGTCCCGCCGCCACGCCGCGGGGCACCATCACCGTGTCCGCAGCCGCGTCCCTCACCGACGTCTTCCCGGTGATCGGCCGGGCCTTCAGCGTGCGGTATCCCGGCGTCACCGTGAAGTTCAACTTCGGGGGCAGTTCGGCGCTGGTCGAGCAGATCAGCGCAGGGGCACCGGTCGACGTGCTGGCCACGGCCTCGGAGTCGACGATGGCGAAGGCCGTGGCGGCGGGTCACGCCTCGCACCCGCTGCTCTTCGCCAAGAACACCATGGCGATCGCCATGCCCCCGGACAATCCTGCCCGGATCAGGGGGATCGCAGACCTGGCCCGGCCCGGCGTGCTGGTGGCCGCATGCGCGGTGGCCGTGCCGTGTGGCACGGCAGCTCGCGACCTGTTCGCCATGAACCGCGTGACGGTCACGCCGGTCACCCTCGAGTTGGACGTGCGCTCCGTGCTCGGCAAGGTGATGGCGGGGGAGGTGGACGCGGGCGTGGTCTACGTCACCGACGTGCGCGCCGTGGGCAGCAGGGTGTCGGCCGTCTTCATCGCCTCCGATCGCAATGCGACGACGACCTACCCGATCGCCACGGTGACGGGCGCCCCGAACCCGTTGGCTGCCAAGGCGTTCGTCGACTACGTGCGCTTCACTCCGTCTGCCCAGGGCATCCTGCGCGCCTACGGATTCGCCAGGCCCTGGTGAGCCGTCGCGCGGCCGCCGCACCCTGGTTCCTCGTTGCCCCGGGCCTGGTCGCGGTCGGCTTCCTGGTCGTCCCGCTCCTCGGACTGCTGGCCCAGGCACCATGGGGGTCGTTCGGCGAGATCCTCGGCTCACCGGAGGCGAGGGACGCCCTCCGCCTGTCGATGGTGACGTCGGTGACCGCCACCGCCTTCGCCGCGGTGGTGGGGATCCCGTTGGCCTGGCTGCTGGCGCGCGAGATCCTGCCGGCGACGGGCCTGGTGCGGGCGCTGGTGGTCCTGCCGCTCCTGGTGCCGCCGGTCGTCTCGGGAGTGGCCCTGCTGTCGGCCTTCGGCCGGCGCGGCCTCATCGGCCAGTTCCTCTACTCCAGTCTCGGGATCCAGCTTCCGTTCACGACCGTCGGCGTCGTGCTGGCGGAGGCGTTCGTGGCCATGCCCTTCCTCGTCATCACTCTCGAGGGAGCCTTCCGCTCGCTGGATCGGCGGTACGAGGACGCCGCGGTCACGCTCGGCGCATCGTCGTGGACGGTCTTCCGCCGGATCACGCTGCCGCTGGTGGGTCCGTCGCTGATCGCCGGGTCCGTGCTGTGCTGGGCGCGTGCGCTGGGCGAGTTCGGCGCCACGATCACCTTCGCAGGCAACTTCCCGGGGGTGACCCAGACGATGCCGCTGGCGGTCTACACCGCGCTGGAGTCCGACCGCTCCGTCGCGATTGCGCTGAGCATCGTCCTGCTCGCCGTGTGCCTCGTCGTCCTCGTCGCGCTGCGCGGCCGATACCTGCGACCGACGGTGGCGTGATGCCGCTCATCGTGGACTGCACCGTCTCGCGTGGGGACTTCACGCTCACCGTCGTCACCGAGATCGCTGCGGGCACGGTCGTCGCCGTCCTCGGGCCGAACGGCGCCGGCAAGTCCACGCTCGTGCGCGCGATCGCCGGGCTGCACCCGGTCGAGACGGGCTCCATCACCATCGGCGCCGAGGTGGTCGACGAGGTCGGTGGCGCCTTCGTCCCGCCGCAGCGGCGGGCCGTCGGCGTGGTGTTCCAGGACTACGCGCTCTTCCCCCATCTCAGCGTGCTCGACAACGTCGCCTTCGGCCCGCGCTCGCGGGGCGCAGGCCGGGCGAAGTCCCGCGCCGCCGCCCTCGCCACCCTGGAGAGGCTCGGGATAGCCGACCTCGCCGGACGAGCACCACGGGCCATCTCCGGAGGGCAGGCCCAGCGCGTCGCGCTCGCGCGGGCGCTCGCGACCGCACCGGACGTCCTGCTCCTGGACGAACCGCTGGCCGCCCTCGACGCCGAGACGAAGGAGAGCGTCCGGGTCGAGCTCGAGACGCAGCTGGCCGCGTTCGCCGGGTGCGTCGTGCTGGTGACCCATGACCCGCTCGACGCGATGCTCCTGGCCGACCGGGTCATCGTGATCGAGGGCGGCGCCGTGGTGCTGGACGGCACGCCGGCCGATCTGGCCAGTCGCCCCACCACCGCCTATACGGCCGCTCTCATGGGCGTCACCCTGCTGCGCGGTACTGCCCGGGCCGGAAGGCTGGTACTCGACGACGGAGGGATCCTGCAGGTCGCCGACGCCGAGCTGGCCGGTCGTGTGCTGGCGGTCGTGCGGCCCGAATCGGTGACGCTGCATCGGCACCGGCCCGAGGGCAGCGCACGCAACTCGTGGGCGGGAGTGGTGTCGTCCCTCCAGCCCTCGCACGACCGCGTCCGCGTCCACGTGCAGGGCAGCCCGTCCGTCGTCGCGGCGGTGACCCCGGCGGCGGTGGCGGACCTCGGGCTGGGCCGGGGCGTCGATGTCTGGCTCAGTGTCAAGGCCCTTGACATCGACGTCTACGCCACCCCGACGCGCTGATATAGACGGCGTCCGAGGCCGGTCCAGGATCTGCGGGCTGCCCGGAACAGCGGACTGAGGCGGCTCGCCTCGGTACCGTGCGGGGATGGATGAGGCACACGGCGGCCAGCACGTCATCGACGCAGCCCTCGCGGCCGGTGTCAGCACCCTCTTCACGCTGAACGGGGCCCACCTGTTCCCGGTCTACGACGCGGCGGTCGGCGGCCGGGAGGGCGTGGCAGCGGCACCCGATCGCCGGGCCGCCGAGCAGGCCGGCCCCCTCCGCCTCGTCGACACCCGGCATGAGCAGACCGCCGTGTTCGCCGCAGAGGCGATGGGCCGGCTGACCCGGACACCCGGCTTCGCTGCCGTCACGGCCGGACCGGGCGTGACGAACGCCGTGAGCGCCATCGCCAGCGCCCACTTCAACGGCACGCCCATGGTCGTCCTCGGTGGTCGGTCGCCCGACTCGCGGTGGGGCAGCGGGGCCCTGCAGGAGCTCGATCAGCCACCGATCCTCGCGCCGGTGACGAAGGCCGCATGGACGACGCACGAGGCGGCTGCCATCCGCGGCGACGGCGACCGGGCCTTCGCACTCGCATCGTCCGCGCACAGCGGTCCGGTGTTCTGGGACATCCCGATGGACGTGTACTTCTCGATGACACCCCGGCCGCCGGTCGCCGCCCCGGCCGTCGATCACGGCGGCGAGCCCGATCCGGATGGCGTCCGCGCGGCGCGTGGACTGCTGGCGGAGGCGAGGCACCCGGTGCTCATCCTCGGCAGCGGCGTCTGGATGGGCGACGCGGTCGAGGCCGCACAGGCCCTGGTGTCGTCGCGCAATCTCCCCGTCATCGCCAACGGGATGGGCCGCGGCATCCTCCCGCCGAGCGATCCGCACCTCGTCACCCGCGCGCGGTCCTCGGCCTTCGCCGGTGCCGACCTCGTGATCGTGGTCGGCACCCCGCTGGACTTCCGGCTGGGATACGGCGTGTTCGGCGATCCGGCGGCGAAGGTCATCCATGTCGTGGATGCCGACAGCCAGCGCTCGAGCGCGCGCACCGTGGCGTGCACGCTCGTGGGCGATCTCCGGTCGAGCCTGGCGGCGCTCGTTGACGGCCCGGCAGCAGATCCGGCCTGGGTGTCGTCGCTTCGGGAGGCCGCCTTGGCTGCACTGGCCGCCGACCAGGCCGGCCTGACCAGTGGCAGCACTCCCATCCAGCCGTCCCGAATCTACGGAGAGCTGCTGCCGCGGCTCACCGACGATGCCATCGTCATCGGCGACGGTGGCGACTTCGTCTCCTTCGCAGGCAAGTACGTCGAGCCGGCCCGGCCCGGTCGGTGGCTCGACCCCGGACCGTACGGCTGCCTGGGCACGGGCCCCGGGTACGCACTCGCCGCCGGGCTGGCCCATCCGCAGTCGCCGCTGTTCCTGCTGCTCGGTGACGGGGCCGCTGGATTCTCGCTCATGGACGTCGATTCGCTGGTTCGGCACCGGATCCCGGCAGTGATGATCGTCGGGAACAATGCGGGCTGGGCGCTGGAGAAGCACCCGATGCGAGCGCTCCTGGGCTACGACGTGATCGCGGACCTGGCCCCGACGCACTACGACGAGATCGTCGTCGCGCTGGGCGGCGGCGGCGAGACGGTAACCGATCCCGAGCAGATCGGGCCGGCGATCGACAGGGCCATGGCGTCGGGCATCCCGTACCTCGTCAATGTCATGACCGATCCCGAGGCGGCCTACCCGAGATCGACCCTGGGCATCTGACCCCGCCGTCGAGTGCCCTCAGCCCGGGAAGCCGTCCGGTCGCACGATCACGCGCGTGTGGGTGCCCGCGCCGATCTCGACCGTCTCGCCGCCGGACTCGTGGGTGGCGTGGACCTCGAAGACGACCCGGGCGCCCTTGACCTCGATGATGCGCGCCGTGGCGGTGACCGGGGTGCCGACGGCCGACGGCGCGAGATGCCGGACATCCATGTGCGACCCGACCGACGTGGCCCCTGATGGCAGGTGGCCCGCCAGCGCATCGCACGCGGCGGCCTCCATGAGCGCGATCATGATGGGCGTCGCGAGAACGGGCAGGGTCCCGCTGCCGACCTCGATCGCGGTGTCGCTGCGCCGGACGGTCCGGGCCGCCTGACCGGTGGCCCCGACGGGGATGACCGCGTCAGGATCGCGGGAGAACGGCATGCGCGGCAACCTCCTCGGCCTCGGTCGGGCGCGACGGCCAGGAGCACACGGTAGTCCGAGGCTCGGCTCGGAACCGGCGAACCGACGCGTTTCTCGCCGTGCAGATGTGCCCCCTTCCGTCAGGAGACAGATCATCAGCCAGGTCCTGAATCGTCTTTAATCCTTGGGAGATCACACTCTCAGAAGGATTCAGGACGGTTCACTGCGCCTGCGTCAGACTGCAGCCTGACAACCCACCGAAGCCATCCGGAGAGACCCACTGTCACTCCGACCCGTGATCCGCAAGACCTAGAGGCGATCCTCGGGCGCACCGACCTTCCAGTACTCGCGCGATGTCCAAAGCCGCCCTCGTTCGAACCGTGCTGCGTTCCTAGGATTTGCTGCGATGCAGAAAGTCCGCACGAGATTCGGACAGTGGCGAGTGAATACCATCGGGAATGTTGAGAGGATCCCTAGAGTCACGATAGCGCCAGCCCACCACCCAAGTAGTTGCACGATCCCGGCAACGCTAATCACGCCACAAGAGAAGATGGGGAGAACGGCGCCCCATGCACCGGTCCCCTTTGCCCCGAAGGGTGGTAGGCGGAACTGAATGAGGAGCAGCGCCACGAGACACCCACCAGACAGAAGGCGCTCCGATGCGCCGCCTTCAGAAGCCCTGGAGAAGTGCCCAAGGGCGTCCTGCGCCACCCGCTCGAAGTCGCGCCACTCGGTGAGTCCTTGACGTCCCCAGGATGTCCATTTCTCGTTCCCAACGGATTCAACGATTCTGCCCTCGTCCTCCAATCGTTGCTGCTGGTCGCGTCGCGCGGTGACATCACCAGTCCCTCGACCCATCGATTCGGCGGACCGTTCCGATCCAGAACGACGTGCGTGCTTCCTCGACGTCTCGTGGAGCGCCGGGCGCGGGGACTGCCACACGTCGCCTCTTCTCGCCTCGATCAAGGTACTGCCATGTTCCGATGTATCGGAACCGCCAGCCAAAACGGCGGCACCGGATGTTCCACGAGCCGGTGAAGAGCGTGTAGCCGAGGAGGAGCAGAAACGCTATGACAATGCCAAGCGATGTTGTTGTCAATCGGCCTGAGAACATCACCCACCCACCGCCGACAATCAGCAAGAGGCCGGCCACGCGACTCGACCATTCAAGGATTCGACCGCGACGATCACGCAAACTGGCCGGAATCTCGAAGATCTGCCCTTCGTACTCCGCCTCTTGGGGGCTCTTCATTGGCACCGAACCGCTAATCCGGTCACGCTCCATTCCTGTCAGGAACTGCCAGAAAGGATGACGCGCGACACAAGCACTCCGCGAAGCCCGGACACGTCCCCCGACCGATCATGTCCCCGCGGGGGCAGACATTGCCTGCTGAACCAGGCGAGTGTGGCGCCCATCACCCCCACCGTGCTGACCTGCAGGGGCCGAACGCCGCTCCCGCGTCACTGGGTCGCTTGGTCCACCGGTGATGCAGCCGGGACGAACTCCGAATGCTCCGCTCCAGGCGTCGAAGCCGTCGAGGAGCCGCAGACGCGTTCACCCCGTCTGGGCTGAGGCATCAAGCGTCGAGGCGACGGCCAGCCAGTCGCGCGAGGCCTGCTCGCGGCCGACGAGCTCGACGCGTTCGGCGAAGAGCCCGCGCAGCACGTGCTCATCGCCGCGGATGAGCGCCGCACGTACGCCTGCTGCCCAGTCGCCGTTCACATCGGGCCTCCTTGGCCCAGTGTCCCCCCGCACCGGCCGGAGGTGAAGGGGCCGACGGGGCGTCAGCCCTCGCGATAGGCGGCAGCAGTGGCCGCGGCGGCCTGGAGGATCACCTCGACGCCGGCGGTGTAGACCTCCTCGAGTTCGAGGTGCTCGAGTGGCTCGCGAAACCGCGTCATGAGCGGGAAGCGCGCCTCGTCGAGCCCCCTCAGCTCGCCGATCCACAGCGGGTCCTCGGCCTTGCCCGCGCTCGTGGTGGCGAGCAGGTACGAGACCGTGGCGCCCGTGACGCTGAGGACGTGCCCGGAGAAGACCCCGTAGAAGCGCATGACGTCGTCGTCGTTGAGTCCGGCCTCCTGGAAGGCACCCAGCATGAGCTCGATGCCCTCGCGCTCTCCGTCGCCGCCGGTGGTGTGCTGACCGATCTCGGCACCGATCGCCGGATGCTGCAGGCAGATCCGGAACATCAGGGTTGCCACGGTGCGGAGCCGCTCGCGCCATGGCGCGTCCATGGGCACCTGTTCCCGCACGCGGGCCTGCAGGCGGTCGATGGCCGCGCGGACGAGGTCGTCGCGATCGGTGAAGTGCCGGTACACGGCCGTGTGGTCCGCACCCAATTCGACGCCCAGCTTGCGAAAGGACAGGGCATCTACTCCGGAGGTCGCGGCGAGGCGCACGGCCGCATCGATGATCACGTCGCGGTCAAGGGTCGGCCGACGTCTCCTCGGGTCGCCCTGGGCGCTCATGGCGGCTAGGTAACCATCGTCGAACAATCATGTCAACACTGTTGACTTCGTATGTCGCGCTGCCTATCGTTCCGGCCACGCACCACCCGACCGTGGGAGAGAACCCTGATGCAGAGCACTATCGACACCGTCTTCCTGGGCGGCTCCGTCTTCACCGCCGGCGCGCGATCCTCCAGCCGGCAGGGTCTCGCCGTCGCGGGCGGTCGCATCGTGGCGATCGATGCCGACGACCGGATCCGAGCACTTGCGGGGCCGGGGACCGAGGTGGTGGACCTGGCTGGGGGACTCCTCATGCCGGGATTCCAGGACGCCCACGTGCATCCGGTGATGGCCGGGGTCGACATGCTGCGGTGCGAGCTGCACGGTGCGATCTCCGCGGAGGACACGTTCGCGCGCATCGCCCAGTACGCACGAACGCACCCGGACTCCGAGTGGATCGTCGGCGGTGGCTGGTCGATGGAGCACTTCCCCGGAGGAACGCCGACGCGGCAGATGCTCGACGCCATCGTGCCGGACCGGCCAGTGGTGCTCGCCAACCGCGACGGCCACGGCTCGTGGGCCAACAGCCTTGCGCTGGCGAAGGCCGGCATCGTGGCGGGCACGCCCGACCCGGCGGACGGTCGCATCGAGCGGGACGAGGACGGCGGCCCCGCTGGTGCCCTGCACGAGGGCGCCATGGGACTCGTGGACTGCCTGCTTCCCGCCGTCTCGCGCGATGACCAGCGAGCGGGCCTGCTCGAGGCGCAGCGCGTCCTGTTCTCCCATGGCATCACGGCCTGGCAGGACGCCGCCGTGGGGACGATGTTCGGCTTGGACGACCTCCTTCCGGTCTACCTTGAGGCCGCCGCGTCGGGCGCGCTCAAGGCCCGCGTCGTCGGGGCGCTGTGGTGGGACCGGGCACGGGGCTCGGAGCAGATCGGCGAGCTCGTCGATCGCCGCGCGGAGGCGGTCGTGGGCAGGTTCCGCGGCACGTCCGTCAAGATCATGCAGGACGGCGTGGCAGAGAACTTCACCGCGGCGATGACCGAGCCGTACCTCGACGAGTGCGGCTGCGCGACGGAGAACAGCGGCCTCAGCTTCGTCGACCCGATCGCGCTGCGCGAGTACGTGACGCGGCTCGATGCCGAGGGGTTCCAGGTGCACTTCCACTCCCTCGGCGACCGGGCCGTGCGCGAGGCTCTCGACGCCATCGAGGCGGCGCGCGAGGCAAACGGACCGAGTGGTCACCGCCACCACCTGGCGCACCTCCAGGTGGTCCACCCGGACGACCTGCCGCGCTTCGCGCGCCTCGGTGCCACGGCGAACGCCCAGCCGCTGTGGGCCGCGCACGAGCCGCAGATGGACCTGCTGACCCTGCCCTTCCTGGGTGAGCCGCGATCCTCCTGGCAGTACCCCTTCGCGGATCTCCTGCGGGCAGGCAGCGCCCTGGCCGCGGGCAGCGACTGGCCGGTCTCGAGCCCCAATCCGCTCGAGGGCATCCACGTCGCGGTCAATCGCGTGGCACCGGGCGCCGATGCGGAGCCGCTGTACCCGCACAACTGCCTGTCGCTCGCTGAGGCGATGTCGGCCTACACCGCTGGCAGTGCGCGGGTCCTCCACCATGACGACGCCACCGGGCATCTGGCCGTCGGCGCGTACGCCGACGTGGTCCTGCTCGACCGGGACCCGTTCGACGGTGCTACGGATGCCATCGCGGACACCCATGTCCGCCGCACCTATGTGGAGGGCGAACTCGTGTTCGCCCTCGACTCCTGATCCCTGCCGCCCACCGCACACCCCATCCCGAAGTCCGGAGGTCCGCAGCCGGCACCGGGGGAGCGTCGGCCTTGGGTGGCGCCGCCGCGGCCTATGAGCTGTCGTCCGCGACGCCCGCCCCCTCGGGCGAGGCCGAGGCACTGCCGAGAAGGATGTCCGGCGGCCAACGCCAGCGCGTGGCGATCGCCCGGGCGCTCGCGGTCGAGCCCCGGGTCCTCGTCCTGGACGAGGCGGTCTCCGCCCTCCACGTCTCGGTGCAGGCCCAGGTACTCAACCTCCTGACGGATATCCGCCGGGAGACCGGGATCGGACTCGTGCTCGTCAGCCACGATCTGGCCGTCGTGCGCTACGTCTGCGACACGGCCCTGGTCATGCGCCGCGGGGAGGTGGTCGAGCACCGCCCCACGGCGGAGCTGCTCGACTCGCCGGAGCACCCGTACACGCGGCTGCTGCTCTCCGCGGTACCCCGGCCGGGCTGGGACCCCGCCGAGATCGGGCGGCTGCGTCGGGAGGCTGACGCCTCCTGACCGACGGGTCTGCCGGTGACTAGCGAGCGACCTTCTTGTAGTTGCGCCATGGGCCGGGGATCAGCCAGATGAACATCCCCAGTACCCAGATGAGCAGTGTGGAGAAGACCCATGTGCTGATCCCGTTGATGGTCAGCCCGGTGGAGAGGCTGGCCACGAAGAGGGCGATGAAGGTCGAGAACAGGCCCGTCAGCGCGACGATCGACCCGGCGTGCCGCAGCAGGGCCTTGAGCAGGAACCAGGGCAGGATCGCGCTGAGCACCGCGAAGACGAGCAGCGCCCAGACGAAGCCCAGGGGGCTGCTGAACGAGAAGTCCTCGCCGAAGATGAGGGACGACAGGATCAGTCCGATGGCGGCGCCGCCGAGCCCCAGGATCCATCCGAGCAGGAATCGTGGCATGGGGCCACGGTACCGGTCACCAGTTCGTTCTGTCCCGCGTCGCGTGACGCCGGCTCAGGCGTGCGGGAGGTCGGCGTCGAGGATCAGGCCGGGCTCCTCGACTGCATCGATGAAGTGGTCCGCGGAGTACGTCTGCCCGCTCGGGTGGTCTGAGCGCAGGAGTGCCTTGACGGCGATGACCATGCCGGTGCACAAGTCGACCTCGGGCTGGCTTGAGGTCGTGCTCGTCCCTCGTCACGTCCGGGGCCGGTACTGGTATCAGCTGATCGGGCGATCCAGGGTGTAGGTGGACGTCTCGGCCGCTGCGGGGCCGCCCTTCGGGAAGCCCAGGGTCATCTGCGTGAACACGCTGACGTTGGGGGCCGAGGCCACCCCGCCGAGGGTGACCTTGACCTTGTACTTCTCGATGATGCCGTCGACGCACGTCTTCGGAAGGCAGGTGTTCCAGGCGAGCGTGCCGACGCCCTTCGCGCCGTTCATCGTCCACGACGTCCACTTGATCCCCTTGACCACGACGCCGGCATCGGCGCACGTGACCACGATCTGCTTGGGCTTGACGACCGTCTTGCCCTGGCACGTGACGACGGAGGGGTCGTTGCCGTCGGCGGAGGCAGGCGAGGAGGCGGCGACGGCGCCGAAGCAGAGTGCGGTTGCGGCGGCAGCGATGGTCAGGGTCCGGAGTGGGTTCACGGTTCAGCCTTCCTGGTCACGATGCCGAAGGCAGGGTCGCCTCATGCATCGGCTGCGAACATACCTGCACCGACCGGTGGATGTTCGGTCAGGCGCCGGGTGGCCCGCTGATGACACCGAGGCGTGCGAGCGTGCTCATGGTCTCTGCGGCCTTCGGGTCGAAGTCGGCTAGGTCGATGCCCGGCGAGCCCCACTCGGCCAGTTGCCTCTCGATCGACCGGCGCGCACGATCGATCTTCCTGGCCACCATGCGCCGAGTGGCCCACTGCTGCTCCCGCTGCCGGAGCGCCGCCTCGATTGCCTCGGCCTGCGCCTGGGTGCACGCGAGCCCGAAGGCCTGCTGCAGCCCCGCGCGAATGTCGATCCGGTAGTCGTGACCGCGCCGCACGAACACGCCGGGCTTCGACTGCATGCCGTTGAACAGATCGACCGATGCCAGGACGAACGAGGTGATGGGCCGGAACTTCGTCTCGCGGGGCACGAGCGGGGGGCGGGATGCCGGTGGTCCCATCCACCACGGCGGCTGGAGCACCATGCGGAATCCGTACTTGTTCACGGGGTCGTCATGATGCACGACCATCAGGTGCCGGACCTGCCTGGGCGGCGGCGCATCCGTCTCGTCCGGCTCGCTCACCAGCAGCAGCCGGCCCTGCGGATCGACTGCGCTCGGATCGGCGCGCCACGCGTTCCACAGCTCCGTGCGGAACGGCACGCCCAGGTAGAGTCCGCCGGCCACGTCCCATCGATCGAACTCAGGCAGATGAGCCGCCCCGTCCGGCCTTCGCGCGACGTCGAGCGCCACGTTCGCGCCGAGGCTCTCGCCGATCAGCACCACCCGGGGCCTGGCCCCGGCCGGCCGCGTGGCCAGGCGGTCCGCCACGCCCTCGAGCACGAGCCGCGTCAGCTGCTCGGCCTCGGCCGTGCGGGTGAGCGCGAGTGCTGACGGGACAAGTGCATACTGCGGCACCACGATCGCGCAGTCACCGAGCGTCAGGTACTCCAGGGCCTCGGCAACGGAGTAGTTGAAGTACCCGACCCCGGTCGGCGAGCCGATGCAGATCAGGCTGCGGTCGTAGGCTCCGCACGCCTCCATGTCGGCCAGGGTCAGGCGAGCCCGTTCGCCGGCGTCTGCGGCGGACTCGAAGCCGCCGACGACCCGGACGGGCTCGAGGGCCGGCCGGTCCATGACGGCGGTGATCTCGGCAGGGGATAGTGCCATCAGGACGAACCGCCGGCCCTCCTTTCCGAGGGAGTCGAAGGGCATCGAACTGGCCGGACCTGCGGACACGTGCCTGGACGCGGGCGGACTCGGGTACGCGGGCTCGAGGATGTCGTCCTGACGCTGAATGCGACTGGTCACCTCGTTGAGCGCGACCACGCCTGCCGCCGCCAGGGAGCCGAGGATGGCTCCATGGGCGACGAGGCTGCCCAGCGCGCCGGGGTCACGACGCAGGACCCTGGCCATGCCCGACTCCAGGGCCTTGGCGGCGACCTGCTCGCCGGTCGTCGCGGCGGCGAAGGCGATGCCGGAGGCGACGCCGACTCCGCCTGCCTTCAGCGCGGCCCGCAGGCCCACGCCGGCGATGGCATGACGCTCGGGTGCGACGACGCCGTACTTCGCCGCTCGTCGGCTGCGGCTGAGGGTGCTCACGGCGACGACCGTGGCACCGGTCGCGACGGCCGGCAGGAGGGTGGTGTCGAGTCCCGGCTCGAGCCCGAGCCTGCGGTGCAGGAGCGAATCCCACGCCTCTGCGGCACCGCCGGCGAGGGCGGCGAAGGCGGTGATGCGTCCAGCCATCGCGACGGAGGCGGCAACCAGGGACTCCTCGGCCTGCCGGTTCGCCAGCGCCGAGGCGGTCAGGCCACCGACGATGCCCGCGCCGGCGATGACGAGGTTCGCCCGCGGTCCGGGCCGCCCGCCCGGCAACGCGCCGAGAGCCTGAAGCGTGGCCCAGGCCGTGGCGGTCAACTGGTAGTGGGTCGCCGCCACGACGCCGCTTGCGATCGCCTGCTGCATCGGGTCGCGGGGGAGCAGGCCACGGGCGAAGGATCCCGACACTGACCAGGAGGCACCGGCGATCCCGGCCTGCACCGGGGCGTCCGTGGCCCAGCGGGTGAGCCAGCCGACCCGGCTCCGGAGCAATTCCATGCGGTGATTCTTGCTCATGGACGGGACGGGCGCCTGCGAAGGGACCGCTACATCCGGGCCACGATCGTCCGGGCGGCGGCGTAGAGGCGCGGCGTGGAGTCGAGGTCGTTGGCGCCGTACTCCTCGATGAGGATGGTGGCGCCCTTGCGGACGATGACCTGGTAGAGCAGCTCCTTGGCGGGTGGCGTCTCGCCCTCACCGGGGATGAGCCGATGGATGCGGGCAAATCCCGGCATGCCTGCGATCTTCACGAAGTCATCCGCCATGAGGACCGAATTGGAGGTCGACTCGACCGTCGCCGTGGACATGGCGTTCCAGATCCCCTTGGCCATGGCGACGCTGGAGTAGACGTTCGCCGTGTAGGCGAGGGTCGCGTCGCCGCTCGAGTAGCTGCAGCCCCTGTTCAGGACCGTCGGCCCGTTCCCCTTCTTGTTCGTCTCGTGGCCGATCGAGGCTGGGCCGCCGAAGAACTTCGCCGCGCCGGCGGACCCCAGCAGCGCGCACGCGCGTCCGGGCCTGGCGGCCGGTATCGCGGCAACCGGCGCAGGGACCGCGCCCGTGAACAGGGCCGCCCCGAGAACGGCGGCGATGAGCGACTTCCTCAGCATGGGAACCTCTTCGGTCGGCGTTGCGCGGTGGTCCGTCGTGAACCTGATCCGTCTCGGGTGGGTGCGACGTTCCGCACTCTCTCGCGGTCCTCTCTTGGAGACTAATCGCGGCGGCGTCGAAGTCAATGGGTTCCCGAGGCGGGAATTCCCATCGCAGGCAGCGGATTCCGCGCCACCTATCGACCTCGAGGAGGTCTTCGCGGACGGCCACGCGGCATGATGCGGGGATGAGTGCAGACCGTGTGCCGACCGTGCGACTGGAAGTGCCTGACTACGACCTCGGCCTGCGAGGCAAGCTGGAACGCGCCGACAAGGCTGCGCCCGGCAAGAGGGTGGCATTCTGCACGATCGTCTACGGCCTGTCCGTGGTCGATGAGGTCACCGACACGCCGCTCGGGTCCGCTGCGAACGGCTACCCCGATGCCTTCGCCGTTCCGGACGAGGCCACCCGGATCTGCCTGCCGTGGCGGCAGTCCACCGAGGCCGTGATCGCCGACATGGTGCACGCTGACGGTCGACCTGTCGCCGAGTCGCCGCGGACGCTCGTGCGACGGCTGATCGGTCAGTTCGCGGACCTCGATCTCGAGCCCGTCCTCGGGTACGAGTACGAGGTGTACGTCACGCATGCCGACGGCCCGCGGGCCGGTCTGCCGCTGGGACAGACCATCAATGGCTACAGCCTCTCGCGCCTGGCGGAGGCCGGGCCGGTCTCCGACCTGTTCCTGTCGAGGATGGAGTCGATCGGCACGCCCGTCGAGATGTTCCACTCCGAGATCGGCCCCGGCTTCTTCGAGTTCGCGCTCGCCCCCGCCGAGGCGCTCACCGCGACCGACCGGGCGGCCCGGGCCCGCCAGCTCTTCCGGGAGGCGTGCGTCGAGCTGGGTCTGCAGGCGACCTTCATGGCCAAGCGGTACAAGGGCGAGTCGGGCTCGGGCGGCCACGTCCACCAGAGCCTGCGACGCGCCGCTGCGAACGTCTTCTCCGACGGGGCTGGCGCGCTCTCGGGTGAAGGGTCGGCGTATCTGGGAGGCCTGCTCGCGACCATGGGCGACTTCAGCGCCATGTTCAACCCCTTCATGAACTCCTACAAGCGGCTCGATCCGGAGCTCTTCGTCGCCACGCGGGCGACCTGGGGCATGGACACGCGCAACGCCGCATGCCGAGTACTGCTCGATGGGCCACCTGAGTCAGCGCGCGTCGAGAGCCGTCGGCCGGGTGCCGACGCCAGCCCCTACCTGGTGGCTGCCGGCCTGCTCGCAGGCGGACTGCACGGGCTGCGCTGCGGCCTGGACCCTGGTCCTGCCCTGCGGCCGGGCGACGACCTGGCGGTGGCAGGGGCCGGGCTGCCCACCGACCTGTCCTCGGCCGTGGCGCGCTTCGAGGCGTCCGACCTCGTCCGGGAGCTGCTCGGTCCCGAGTTCACGGCCGCCTTCGCGGCGACGCGGCGCGGGGAGCTGGCCGCCTTCGACTCCTGGTGGAACTCCACGGTGACGGACTGGGAGCTGGCTCGCTACCCGGCGCATCTGTGAGCCAAGGGCCAGCACGTCGTTGACCTGCCCGAAACGTCACACCGTCCGCCGGTTGTGACGCCTCGAGCAGGTCAACGACGTCACTCCGTGGTGATGGCGCGCAGGACGTTGAGCCGGCCGGCGCGGAACGCCGGCCAGAGCGCGGCGAACACTCCGACGACCCCGGCGACGACGAGGAAGCTGGCGAGCGCGACCCACGGGATGTCGAGCACACTGATGCCCTGGTCCACCAGCGTGCGCTGGAGCGCGACCGCGAACCACACTCCCAGGACGAGGCCGATGACGGCGCCATACACGGCGATGACCAGCGCCTCGAGCACGACCATCGAGCGGATCTGGCGCCGCAGCGCGCCCACCGCGCGCAGCATGCCGATCTCGCGCGTCCGCTCGATCACGGACAGCACCAGGGTGTTGACGATGCCGAGGATGGCGATGAGGATCGCCAGGCTCAGCAGCATGATCATCACGAGGAGCAGCTGATTGACGCTCGCGCTGATCTGCTGCTTGTACTCGGCCTGGCTCTGCACCTGCACGGTCGGATAGTCCGCCAGGGCGGTGGTGATGGCCGAATGCACCTGAGTCAGGTCGGCGCCTTCGGCCGCCTTGACGTACAGGACGGAGTCGCCGGAGTCGACGCCCGCCGCCGCGAGGGATCCGCTGTTGACGACGTAGCCGGTCAGCGATCCGGCCGGCTCGTAGATGCCGACCACGCGGTACTCCGCCGATCCCGTCGGCATGCGCACGGAGGCGAAGTCGCCCAGGGCCAGGCCTGCGTCGGTCGCCGTCTGCGAGTCCACGACGACGCCGTCGGGCCCCAGGTCCGCGAGTGCGCCGGACGTGAACGTGATGGACAGCATGGGGGCGAGCGTCTTCGGGTCGACTCCCGCCAGGGCCATGCCCTGGCCGTTGACCTCCGCCGGCACCAGCTTGATGGCCGACACGGTGGCCACGCCGCGCGCCGACGCCACGGCCTGCGCCACCGCGGCAGGGAACGGGCGCGCGGCCTGGTTGGAGACCAGGAACTCGGCTCCCAGGACGCGGTCGATCGTCTGCGTGATCGAGGAATTGGCCGATGCGGCGAAGATCGTCAGGGCGCTGACCAGTGCGAGCCCGATCATCAGGGCGGATGCGGTCGCTGCGGTCCGCCGCGGCTGGCGTGCCGCGTTGTCGACGGCGAGGCGTCCGGTCGATCCGAACAGCCGGGGGTAGGCGAAGCCGAGCGTGCGAACCATCGGTCCGGCGATCGCCGGGCTGAGCACGATGGCGCCGATCAGCGCGGCAGCCACGCCCAGGCCGACGTACTGCGAGCCGGTGCCGCCGCCGACGGCCGCGCCCGCGGTCATCGCGCCGAGACCGACCAGCAGGAGGAGGCCGCCGCTGATCGCGCGCAGCCGCAGGGATCGGGCCGGGAGGGCCACGTCCTCGCGCAGCGCGGCCATCGGGGGGATACGGGAGGCGCGCAGGGCCGGGGCGAAGGCGGCCACGACCGTGACCAGGACGCCGATCGCGAGCCCGACGAGCACCGTGCGCGGGAGCACCACGAGGCCCTCCGTCGGGATGTCGGCACCGATCGCCTTGAACAGCCCCTCCAGGCCGAAGGCCACGGCAACGCCGAGCACCAGGCCAAGGACGGCGCCGACGAGGCCCACGATGACCGACTCCGCGATGAGCGAGCGGAGGACCTGGCCGCGCGTCGCACCCAGGGCCCGCAGGAGGGCCAGCTCGCGGCTGCGCTGCGCGACCAGCATCGAGAACGTGTTGAGGATGATGAAGGTGCCGACGAACAGGGCGATGCCAGCGAAGATGAGCAGGAAGATGTTGATGAACGACAGGCCCTCGGTGAGGTCGGCGGTGGCCTTGTCCGCGGCTTCCTGCCCGGTGCGGATGGTGACGTCCGGCGCCCACGACCTCGCGGATCCGGCCGGCCAGCTCCTCCTGGGTCGTGCCCTCGGCCGCCACCGCGTCGATCTCGGTGTAGGCGTCCTGGCCCCCGAGGAGAACCTGCTGTGCGAAGGGGGTGGCGAACGCGGCGATTGTCGCTCCGGCGAGGTTCCCGGACGTGCCGTACCGGAACACTCCCGACCAGGTCGGCCTCGAAGGCGCCCTGCGGCCCGATCAGCCGCACGGGTCGCCCACGGCATAGCCGGACTTCTCGGCGGACACGGAGTCGAGTGCCACCTCGCCGTCCGCGACAGGGCCGCGGCCGTCGATCAGGCGGTATGGGCATGAGCGCCTCGTCGGCGTTCCAGTTGCTGCCGAACTGAGGCGCGTCCGCGTGCCGACAGCCTCGCCCGCGGTGTCGACGATCGTGACGCCGTCGGCGAACACCGCGCCGCCGGCCTAGGCGACACCGTCGACGGCCACGCTCGTCGAGCATCGCACCGGGCAGCGTAGGCGCATCGTGCCGGCGAAGTCGCCGGAGTCGCACGCCTCGCTGGGCGTGACCACGACGTCGCTGGTCGTCTGGGCGAACAGGTCGGTGAAGGTGCGGTTGAGCGTGTCGGTGAAGATCAGCGTGCCGACGACGAAGCCGACGCCGAGGATGATGGCCACGCCCGAGAGGACGAGGCGCAGCTTGTGGTGGCGCAGATTGCGCCAGGCGGTCCTCAGCATCGCGACTACGACCTTCCGACCCTTGCCGTCGAAGCCCTTCATCCGATCGAGGACCCGTTCCGCGGTGGGATCGTCCATGGTGTCGACGATGCGGCCGTCGGCGAGGAACAGCACGTGGTCGGCGTACGAGGCGGCGCGTCGGGTCGTGGGTGACCATGACGATGGTCTGGCCGAACTCGTCGACGCTGCGGCGCAGGAAGGACAGCACCTCGGCGCCGGCCCGCGAGTCGAGGTTGCCGGTCGGCTCGTCGGCGAAGATGATCTGCCGGGCGGCTGGCCAGCGCGCGGGCCGCGGCCACGCGCTGCTGCTGGCCGCCGGACAGCTGGTTCGGGCGGCTGCGCAGCCGATCGCGCAGGCCGACGGTGTCGATGACCTGGTCGACCCAGGCCTGGTCGACCTTCGTGCCGGCGATGTCCATCGGCAGCGTGATGTTCTCCAGCGGCGGACAGCGTCGGGACGAGGTTGAACGCCTGGAAGACGAACCCGACCGCGTCGCGCCGCAGCCGGGTGAGCGTCGTTGTCCTTGAGCGTCGTCAGGTCGACGTCGCCGATGAAGACGGTGCCCGACGGTCGCCGAGTCGAGGCCGGCGCACACGTGCATGAGGGTCGACTTGCCCGGAGCCGGACGGCCCCATGATCGCCGTGAAGCGGCCGCGGTCGAAGTCGACGGTGACGTCGTCCAGGGCGAGCACCTGGGTGTCGCCGGTCGCCGTAGACCTTGGACAGGCCGACGGCACGGGCGGCTGGTCCGCTGGCGGAGGAAGGCGGGGAAACGGCGGTGCTCACGATGACTCCTTGTGGGTCTGTGGGTCGATGGGGCAGATCGCTCGCGCTGTTCAAAGTACTGACTCCTGACGTGGGGAGCGAGCCGCGGTAGCCTGCGACCTGTGCTCGCCCATGTGATCGCGACGCGATACGTGACGCCGCTTCGCGAGGGCGGCTCGCTTCCCGGCCTCATGGAGGCCGACGATCTGGGCACCTATGTCGTGAAGTTCCTCGGGGCGGGACAGGGCCGCAAGGCGCTGGTCGCCGAGGTCGTCGCAGCGGGGCTCGCCCGCGGGCTCGGGCTGCCGGTTCCCGACCTTGTCACCGTGGACGTCGATCCGGTGCTTGCGGCCGGTGAGCCGGACCAGGAGGTCCAGGACCTCCTGCGTGCCAGCGCCGGGCTCAACCTGGGCATCGACTTCCTGCCCGGAGCCCTCGACTTCGATCCCGTGGCCTTCCCCGTGGATGCTGCCACGGCCGGTCGCGTGCTGTGGTTCGACGCCGTGGTCGGCAACGTCGATCGCTCGTACCGCAACCCGAACCTGTTGCAGTGGCGCGGCTTGTGGCTCATCGATCACGGCGCGACGCTGTCGTTCCACCACCGCTGGGCGACGGCGGAGTCCTACGACGTGCGGCCGTACGACGCCGCCGACCATGCGCTGGTCGGCAGCGGGCCCGACGTGCTCTTGGCCGACGCCGAGCTCGGACCGCTGCTGACCGACGAGCTGATCGAGTCTGCCGTAGCCGACGTGCCGGCGGAGTGGCTCGCGGACGAGCCTGGCTTCGAGGATGCGGACGGCGTCCGTGTGGCCTACGCCCACCGGATCGCCGGTCGTCTCGCGGCGCGCCCGGTCTGGCTCCCGGCGCTCGCCGATTCGGCCGCGCGTCGAGGAGCCGGCCGGGCATCGGCGAGACCGGTGGATCGCCGGCCGGGCTGGCTGCGGGGGCCCAGCGGGCCGCCGGTCGGTGGTGCGCCGCGATGAGCGCCCAGCGGCACTCCTTCGAGTACGCCGTCCTGCGCGTCGTGCCCAGGGTGGATCGCGGTGAGTCGATGAACGTCGGCGTCCTGCTCTACTGCCGGCCCCTCGACTACCTGGGTGCGCAGGTCCTGCTCGATCGCGAGCGGCTGGCGGCCCTCGACCCGTTCGCGGACCCCGACGAGGTGGAACGGGCGGTCGCGTCGGCGGCCGACTGCACGCTGCGGGGCGAGGACGACATCGGACGTCGCTTCCGCTGGCTCACGGCGCCCAGGAGCACGGTCGTGCAACCCGGTCCGGTGCACACCGGCCTGACCGTCGACCCCGAGGCGGAGACGCAGCGGCTGTTCCGCCTGCTCGCGCTGCCCCTGATGCCGCCGGAGTGACGGTCGGACCCTGCTCACGAGTCCGCCGCAAGGTCGTCGTGCGGCTCCAGGGCGCGGTCGGAACGGCGCTGTGCGAGCAGCGACCCGGCCAGGCCGGCGAGGCCGAGCGCGACAAGGGCGATCGGGAAGGCGTATCGCGCCTCGAGCCTGATGTCCGTGTACGCGCCGACGACGTAGGCGGCGGCGAGGCCGGTGAACAGCAGGCCCGCGATGCATGAGAGCAGGTCGAACGGATGCCTACGCACGGGAGACCTCCAGGGTTCCGATGGTGGCGTCGACGATGAGGTCGACGGTGGGTGAGGTGTCGGTGACCGCTCCGGGGAGCTCGGCGGTCACGCGGAGGTTCTGGCCGCTCCTGCGAGGGAGGCCCTCGATGCCGATCTCGCCGGTCTGGACCGTCGCAATGACGTTGACCCTCATGCCTTCCGGCACGGTGACGAGCAGCTCCCCGACGCCGACGGATGCGCGGACGGGGTAGTCGATGGTCGTGCCGGCCGGCAGGACCAGGTCCGAGAGGTCAAGTCGCGCCGAACCGAGGCCCAGTCGGTGGTTGGCCGCGGCGGCGGCGGGTGTCGTCGGGGTCCACGTCCGCTCGCCTATCCCTCCGCCGAGGCGCACGTTCGCGGGGAAGAAGGCGGCCACAGCGGTGATGAGGAGCAGTGGCAGGGCGAGGGCGATGAGCCAGCGGGCCCGTCCGGCGAACGAGCCGACGAGCAGCCCCAGGCCGAGCACGCCGAGTCCCGCGGCGAGCACCACGACAGCCGGGATGTCCGCGGCGCCCGACATCGCGAGCGCGCCGAGCACGCCCATCGTCATGACCGACAGGCTCAGGGCCGCCAGGCCCAGGTAGGAGCGCGGCCGGGGAGCCGGTGGCGGTGTGGGCGCGGGCACGGGGGCCACGTACCCGGGGTATCCGCCGTACCCGCCGTATGCGTAGCCCGTCGCGTCGTGGGCGGCGGTGTCCGGCGTGGCCGCGGCCGTGTCGGTTGCGAGCGGGGCGACAACCCCCTCGGGGGAGGGTGAGGACGGGACGACGGTGTCGGCTGCTGGCGCCGGGGCGGTGCCGGCCGCCGGCGCGGACGGGGTCGACGACGCGATCCACGTGGCGGTGCCGCTTGGCGGCCGGTTCACCAGCCACAGCACGAGGCCGCCGGCACCGAGCAGGAGCAGCCAGCCGCCCCCGCCCCAGGCGCCGCCCCACGGGCCTGAGCCGACGATGCCGCCCGAGCACGATGATGCCGACGACAACGCCGATCACGATGAGGATCGTGCGCCTCGTGGAGTGGGGCTCGCGGGTGCGGTCGATGAGCTTCTCCGCCTCGCTCTTGGGCTGGTCCTCGTCGGGGATGAACAGCCAGCCGACGGCGTAGAGCAGCAGGCCGCTTCCGCCGAACAGGGCGAGGACGACGAGCACGACCCGGACGATGACGGGGTCGATGCCCAGCCAGCGCGCGAGGCCACCGGCCACGCCGCCGAGCACCCGGTCGGTGCGGCTGCGGCGCAGGGGTGGACGTGCTGCCGGTGGGAGGGATGGGGGAGTGGGGACGGTTCCGGTGCTCTCGTTCATGGCTCCAGCCTGCCGCGCGTGGCCCGTCCGCACATCGGGGAGCAACCCTGAATCGACCCTGATCCTGACCCGGAGCATTCCGGGGGTCGTCCCTGATGCGCGCGGACGTGCCGAACCGGGATGATCGGGTCGTGAGGATTCCCGTGGCACCTGCGCGTGCCACCCGGACGACGTCGGGTCGGATCGTGGCCGGCGTTGCCCGCGGACTGGCCGATCACCTGCACCTGCCGGTGTGGGTCGCCCGTGTCGCCTTCGTCGTGCTAGCGCTGGCGGGCGGCGTCGGGCTCGTGCTCTATGCCGCCTTCTGGGCCGTCCTGCCGCTCGCGCCGGCCGAGGGTGATGATGATCCGGGGGATGCCTCGCAGGAACGTGGCGCCGACGTCACGAGGCTGCTGGCCCTGGCCGCACTTGTCATCGGCGGCGCGCTGCTGCTCCCCGCCCTGGGCGTCGACATCATCGGCGGCGCGGTCGTACCGATCGTCGTCGCCCTCGTCGGCGCTGCCCTGGTGTGGCAGCAGGCGGACGACGACCAGCGAGCCGAGTGGTCCGCGACCGCCGCGCGTGCCGCCCGGCAGACGGCCGGCTCGACCGCTCAGGCGGGCAGCTGGCGCATCGTCGTCGGGGTCGGCCTCGTCCTGCTCGGGCTCGTGGGCATCCTGGTGAGCCGCACCGGCGCGGCCGAGGCGGCGACCGCCCTCGCGACCGCGCTGCTCCTCATCGGCGGTGTTGGCCTGGTGGTCTTCCCGTGGGTCTACCGTCGCTGGCGCGAGCAGGGGGATCAGCGTCGTGCCCTCATCCGGTCGGAGGAGCGCGCGGACATCGCCGCGCATGTGCACGACTCGGTACTGCAGACGCTGACGCTCATCCAGCGCAACGCTGCCGACCCTCGCGAGGTGACCAGGCTCGCGCGCACCGAGGAGCGGGCGCTCGCGCTCGTGGCTCTATGCGCCGGAGGGGGATCCTGCCAAGACGTTCGCCGCGAGGCTGCAACGCGATGCGGCCGAGGTCGAGTCCTCCTACGCGGCAACCCTGGACGTCGTCACCGTCGGCGACGCGCCGATCGACCTGACGCTTGCCGCCCTGCTCGCCGCGACCCGGGAGGCGATGGTCAACGCCGCCAAGCACGGTGGCGGTTCGGCTTCGGTATACGCCGAGATCGAGGACGAGTATCGCCGAGGTCTTCGTACGCGACCGGGGTCCCGGCTTCGAATTCGCCGACCGATTCCTGAGGACCGGCACGGCCTGCGCGACTCGGTCATCAGCCGGATGGAGCGGGCCGGTGGGACGCGCGGAGGTCGTCAGCACGGTCGGATCGGGCACCGAGATCCGGATGCGGATCGACCGAGGCACCGGGGAGGCGACGTGACGCAGAGGCTGCGGGTCGTGCTCGTCGACGACCACGCCATGGTGAGGTCGGGCGTCCGCGCCGAGATCGGTGACGATGTCGACATCGTGGGGGAGGCCGCCGACGTGCCTGAGGCCGTCCGGGTCATCCTCGCGACGAGACCAGACGTGGTGCTGCTCGACGTGCACCTGCCCGGTGGCGATGGTCGCTCCGTCCTCGACGCCTGCGTGGAGCAGGTGCCGGAGACGCGGTTCCTCGCGCTGTCGGTCAGCGATGCGCCCGAGGACGTCGGCGCCGTCGTCCGGGGCGGCGCGCGCGGCTACGTCACGAAGGCCATCACCGGTCCGGAACTGCTCGACGCGGTGCGCCGCATCGCCGATGGCGACGCGGTGTTCTCGCCGCGGCTGGCCGGCTTCGTGCTGGATGCCTTCACCGGAGGCGTGGCCGAGAGCGACGAGGAGCTGGACCGCCTCACTCCGCGCGAACGCGAGGTGATGCGGCTGATCGCCCGCGGGTACACCTACCGCGAGGTGGCCGCCGAGCTGGTGCTGTCGGTGAAGACGGTCGAGACGCATGTGTCGGCCGTGCTCCGCAAGCTGCAGCTGTCGGATCGGCACGAGCTGACGAAGTGGGCGTCGGCGCGACGCCTCGTGTGAGGCGTTTGAGGAGCGCGGGCAGGTCGGACCATAATGCCCGCATGAGCGCTGGCGTGCGGCGAATGCGCCCCGACGAGCGGGACCGGGTGCTGGCGACGCTGACCGCGGCCTTCCGCGAGGACCCCCAGGTGCGCTGGTGGTTCCCGGACGACGACAGCTTCGATGCTTCAGCGCAGCACTTCTTCGGCGCCCTGCTGGACATGCGTGCCGAGGGCGGCGAGGTCTGGGTGGCCGGGGGCGGTGATGCGGTCGCCATGTGGACGCCACCGGGTGGGAACCTGCTCGGGCCCGAGGGCGCGGACGCCCACTACGCGGCGATGGCCCTCCACCTTCCTGCCCAGGCCGTCCGTCGTATCGATCGCCTCGACGAGGGGGTCGCTGCCCTGCTGCCCGACGAGCCGCACTGGTATCTCGGCGTGCTGGCGACGAGCCCGCAGCGGCGCGGCGAAGGGCTGGCGACCGGGGTGCTGTCCCCGGTTCTCGGCAATGCTGACCGCGGCGGATTCCCGGTCGCGCTGGAGACCGGCGGCTGGTCGAATATCGCCTTCTACGGCCGATTCGGCTTCGAGGTCGTGGGTGAGGCCGGAATCGAGGATGCGCCACCCGTCTGGGTCCTGCACCGTTCGCCGCGCTGACTGTCCCCGCGGCCAACCCGACGGCCGGGCGCATGACAGGGTGACCACATGCGAACCGCCCGGAACGTCCTGCTGGTCGTCCTGACCCTCGTGCTGCTGGTCGTCATCGGCGTGGTCGTCAAGGTGGTTGCGGGCGACGTCGAGACCGACCATCGTCAGGAGGCCCTTGCACCGTTCTACACGCCGCCGGTCCCCCTGCCGCAGGAGCTCGGGACCGTCATCCGAAGCGAGCCTTTGGACGTCAGCGTTCCGGGCGCCGACGCGTACCGGCTGCTGTACGTGTCCGAGACCGCTGATGGCACGCGGGCTGCCTCGGGCGCGATGATCTTCATCCCGACGGCGCCCGCGCCCGAGGGCGGCCGGCCCATCGTCGCCTGGGCGCACGGCACGGTCGGCCAGGGGGATGCGTGCGCACCCTCCCGCTCGGCAAATGCCTTGCAGGATACCGACAATTGGCTCGACCAGATGATGTCGCTCGGTTGGATCGTCGTGGCGACCGATTACGTCGGGCTGGGCACTCCTGGGATCAACAACTACCTGGTGGCGCAGGACGAGGCCCGTGATGTGGTCAACTCGGTCCGGGCAGCGCGTGCCTTTCCCGGCGCCGATGCCGGCACCCGCTGGGTTGTCTGGGGCCACTCGCAGGGCGGGCACGCGTCGCTGTGGACCGGTCACCTCGCCGGTGAACTCGCACCCGAACTGACCCTGCTGGGCGCCGCCGCCGCCGCGCCCGCGGCGAACCTGGTCCCGATCATGCGAGCGCAATGGCCCACCACGATCGGCTGGGTCATCGGACCGGAGGTCGCCGTGTCGTGGCCGGCCTCCTATGGGGGGATGCCGCTCGACGGCGTGCTTTCGGATGCCGGCCTGGACAACTACGAGAAGCTCGCCGCGCAGTGCACCAAGGCGGCCGGCGTGGAGGGTCTCGTGCGCGGCCAGTTCGGCCAGACCTTCTTCGAGGCCGATCCATCGGCGCAGCCGCAGTGGCGAGCGGTCACCGAGGAGCAGTCGGTACCCCCGATGCCGGCGGGCATGCCGGTCTACGTCGCCCAGGGCACGGCCGACGAGGTCGTCCTGCCCGGTCCCAACGCGCTGCTCCAGGACAGGTGGTGTGCCGCCGGATCGACGCTGACGATGCTGTGGATGGGCGGGATCGGGCATGTGGCCGCCGCGACGACAGCCGGTCCGGACGTCGTGCCGTGGATCGCCGACCGTTTCGCCGGCCGGCCCGCCGGACGCACCTGCGTCACGCCGCCGCCCGTCCCGGCCTCTGTTCCCTGATCGGACCGGTCGTCCGGGCCTTCGTCACAGCCAGTCGTTGCGCCTGAACGTGACATACAGGCCGCCGGAGATGAAGACGATGAGCGAGAGCGACGTCAGCAGGCCGATCGTGCTGCCGAACCCCGGGTAGGGGATGTTCTGGCCGTACCACCCGGTGATGGCCGTCGGGACCGCGATGATCGCGGCCCAGCTCGTGACCTTCTTCGTGATGACGTTGAGGCGATTGCCCTGCAGCGTGAGGTTCGTCTCCAGGATCGTCGAGACGAGGTCGCGCAGCGACTCCGTCCACTCGGTCGCACGCAGGACGTGGTCGTACACGTCCTGGTAGTAAGGGGTCATCTCGTCGCTGACCACCCTCAGGTCGCGCCGCATGAGGCTGTTGACGACCTCGCGCATCGGCAGGACGACGCGACGCAGGAGGACCAGGCTCTTTCGCAGCTCGAAGCTGCGCCGCTGCAGGTCCGCATCGGGCGTGCGCTCGTCGAACAGCAGGTCCTCGAGCTCCTCGATCTCCTCGTCCAGGCTCTGGACCGCGACGAAGTGCCCGTCGACGACGGTGTCGATCAGGCCGTAGAGCAGGAAGCCCACGCCGCAATGGGCGAGATCAGGTGAGCCGTCCCACTGCGCGACGACCGGGCCGATGTCGAAGGCGTCGTCCTTGCGCACCGTCACCAGGGCGTTGGCGGTGACGAAGGCCGAGAGCTCGCTGAGCTCGAGCTCTCCGGAGTCGTGGACCAGTCGCGCGGCGTACATGTTGATGAACTCGTGACTGGCGTACCTGTCCAGCTTGGGACGCTGCCGTGCGGCGAGGGCGTCGGCGACGGCGAGCCGGTGCAGTCCGAGCTCGTCCGCGATGAGTCCGAGGTCCTCGGCGTCCGGGGCGCAGAGGTCGATCCACACCGTCGCCCCCGGCTGGCCGACATACTCGGAGACGTCCTTGACCGGGAAGCCCTCCTTCTCGAGGATCCCGTTGCGGTACAGGCGCGTGCGGGCGATCTCGTCCGTGGCGCGGCGGACGGCGTCCGGCGCCTCGTCGCCCTTCAGAGCCAGCTCGCGGAGAGGCTGTTGGCGGCCAGCTTTCGCAGGTCGTCGTGCGTGAGCCCGAGGGCCAACGCGATCGCCACGTAGTTGTCGGCGACGTAGCCGCCGAAGTAGGCCGGGTCGTCGGAGTTGACCGTGACGACGACGCCCGCCTCCATGAGCCGCTTGAGCGGGTGCTGCGACAGGTCGGGCGTGACCTGAAGGCGTTGGTTCGACAGGGGGCACATCGTGAGCGGGATCCCCTCGGCCGCCAGTCGAGCGACCAGGGCGGGATCGTCGATCGCGTGCACCCCGTGGTCGATGCGCTCGGCGCCGAGCAGGTCGAGTGCGTCTACCACGTACTGGGCCGGCCCCTCCTCGCCCGCGTGGGCCACCGCTCGCAGCCCAGCGCTGCGGGCGGCGGAGAACACGCGCGCGAACCTCGCCGGCGGGTTGCCACGCTCCCCGGAGTCGAGACCGACGCCGTCGATGACGGCCAGGTGCGGCTGCGCGAGCTGCCAGGTGGCGAGGGCGTCGTCCTCGCTGAGGTGCCGCAGGAAGCACATGATCAGCCGGTGAGTGATCCCGAGCCGGCTGCCCGCATCGTCGAGCGCGCGCGTCATGCCGGAGACGACCGTCTCGATCGGGATGCCCCGTCCCGTGTGCGTCTGCGGGTCGAAGAACGCCTCCACGTGCACGACGCCGTCCGCATGTGCCCGCTCGAGGTAGGCCCACGTGAGGTCGTAGAAGTCCTGCTCGGTGATGAGCACGGCGGCGCCGGCGTAGTACAGGTCGAGGAAGGCCTGCAGGTCGGCGAAGTCGTAGGCGGCCCGGGCCGCAGCCGCGTCGGCGTACGGCAGGGTGACGCCGTTGCGGGTGCCGATGTCGAACATGAGCTCGGGCTCGAGAGTGCCCTCGAGATGCACGTGCAGCTCGGCCTTGGGCAGGGAGACGACGAAGGCGCGCAGGTCGTCGGGCACGGTGCTCCTCCTCGGGGCTGCGGTGGCAATGCCCGATGCTCCCACCCTGCCATGGAGGTCGTGCCTGCGCCCTCCTCCGGACGAGTCCCCGACCGCACGGCCCCGGCTACGATCGTGGGGTGAGCCAGATGACCGACGGGCAGATGTGGGCGGCGACGTTCGAGCGGACGGGACCGGCCGATGAGGTCCTCCACGTGCGGCGCGTCGACCGGCCGGAGCCCGGTCCGGGGCAGGTCCTCGTCAGGGTCGCGGTGTCCGCAGTGAACCCGACCGACGTGAAGATCCGCAGCGGGGCGACGCCGCGTGACATCGACGGCTTCCAGGTGCCGCACATGGACGGCGCCGGAGTCGTGGAGGCGGTCGGTGCCGGCGTGCCACCCGGTCGCGTGGGCGAGCGCGTGTGGCTGCTGCTCGCAGCCCATGCCAGTCGGTGGGGGACCGCGGCTCAGTGGTCCGTGCTCCCGGCCGATCGCGCGGTGCCGCTCCCGGCGGATGCCTCCCTCGACCTGGGGGCCACCCTCGGGGTCCCGGCTCTCACGGCCGCGCACTGCCTGTTCGCCGACGGGTCGATCACCGGGCGCGACGTGCTGATCGCGGGCGGTGCCGGTGCGGTGGGGCGTTCGGCGGTGCAGCTCGCCCGCTGGGCCGGTGCACGCGTGGCCACGACCGTGAGCGGACCGGAGAAGGCCCGGCTCGCCTCGGCGGCGGGGGCGCACCTGGTCGTCAACTACCGGGAGCCCGGCGCCGCGACGAATTGCGTTCATGGGCGCCGCGCATGGATCGCGTGGTCGAGCTGGCACTCGCTGCGAACCTCGATCTCGACCTCGCCGTCGCTGGTCCGGGCACGACGATCGTCACCTATGCCATCGACGGCCCCGATCCGGTCATCCCGGTGCGGCGCTGCATGATGGCGGGAGTCGCGCTGCGCTTCATGCTGCTGTACAGCATTCCGTCCGACCGCGTTCGCGGATGCGCTCAGGCTGGTGCGAGCGGCCCTCGCCGACGGTGCCCGGGATCTCTCGGTGCCGCCGGTCTCATTGGAGGTCGTCGCGGAGGCACACCTCGCGCAGGAGGCCGGGCCGGTGGGCCGGGTCCTGGTCGACCTGCCCGACTGAGGGTACGCGGGCGACCCTCATAACCGGCTCCGGTGCTGGTGGCGACCGAGCAGGGCCAGGGCGGCCACCGAGGATGCGTCCGTGATCCGTCCGTCGTCGATCATCTCCCACATCTGGTCGAGGGTGAACCAGGCCGAGCGCATGTCCTGCTCCTCCGCCTCCCGGTGCGGGGCGCCCTGGGTCAAGCCGGTGGCCAGCACCACGTGGAACCCCTGGGAGCAGAAGCCGTAGGCATCGTGCAGGAACCCCAGGCGCGTGAGGTGGTCGGCTCGAAGCCCCGTCTCCTGCGCGAGCTCGACCTCCGCCACCGTCTCCGGCGTCGCCCGGTCGTCGCCGGGCAGGGCACCCTGCGGGAACTCCCATCGGCGAGCACCGACGGCGTAGCGGTACTGCTCGACGAGGTGGACCAGGCGTCCGTCGAGCGGGATGACGAGCGTGTAGTCGCCCTTGTGCACGACACCGTAGATCCCGGTGGACCCGTCCTGCCGTTCGATGTCGTCCTCTGTGACGGTGATCCAGCGGTTCTCGTAGACGATCCTGCTCGACAGTCGTCGGACGGCGGGTCGGGTGGGGTGGCTCACGGCTCCATCGTGCCCGACTCGCGCGTGGGCCATGCCCCGAGGCAATAGTCTGCGGTCATGAAGGTAGCGGTGGTCGGCAGCACGATCCGTGCCTACCGAAAGGCCTCTGGAATCAGCCAGAAGGAGCTCGCCGCAATGGTCGGCATCTCCCGCGCCACCCTGAGCTATCTCGAGAGCGGGCGCGACATCGAGATCGGTGCAGGCAAGCTGCTCGCCCTGCTCGACGTCCTGGCCGTCCCCTTCGCCGTGCCTGCGGACGTCGACCGGGCCCACGACGACGCGGCCCTGGGCGCGGCCGTCAAGGGTGTCGGCGGCAAGGGCCACAGGAAGCTGCCAAGCAAGGTGCTCGCCGCGGCGCTGGCGACCGGTCGGGTCGAGACCGGCTTCGAGTCGCAGGTCGCGCAGGCGCTCGACGGTGTCCCGGAGTCCGCGGCCCTGGCCATCGTTCGCGCCGTGTCCTCGAGCTCCGGGCACTCGCCGGGCACGATCTGGAAGAACGGTCGCACGGTGGCGCGGGCGGTGGGGGCGACGAGGAAGGTGTGGCTCAAGGAGACCTGATGCGGAAGATACTTGACGGGCCGTGGCTAGAAATGTCAAGCATACTTGATATTTGGGGAGCCCTGGCGTAGTCTCTCCGCATGTTCTGGTCAGGTCTGCACACCGTCACGTCCGGTATCTCCCGGTTCCTCGACCAATTCCCCGAGCCCTTGGTCCTGCGGGCGCTTCAATTCCCCGAGCAGTCAGACGACTCCCGCCGTTAGCCAGCCGGGCTGCCGTCCATGCCGGGGCGCGGGCGACTGCCCCTCAACCGGCCCACAGGAACGGCCACCTAGTCTCGGCGGGTGAGACGGGGACGGACGGCCACTGTGGCAGCGACCACGGTGGCAGCGGTCCTCGCGATCAGCGGGATCCTGGTGGTGGCGAACAACCTGACCGGCAGCGGCCGCATTCCGGGCGGTTCCTCCTCGACGTCGACCGGGCGGTCCGCGTCCGTCCTGCCCGGCTTCTCCGGCGGACTTGCCCCTGCCCCGTCGAGCAGGATCAGCAACGTCGTGCTGATCGTCGCGGACGATCTCGACTGGAACCTGTGGAACCGGATACCGCGACTTCGTGCCCTCGCTCGGCAGGGAACGACGTTCACCAACTACGTCGTCTCGGACTCGCTGTGCTGCCCGTCGCGCACCTCGCTCCTGCGGGGGCAGTACGTCCACAACCACATGGTCGTGTCGAACGACTCGGCGACC
>CAVZPI010000015.1:0-56985 GCA_963777085.1 uncultured Actinomycetes bacterium
CTTGGCCGGCTCGATGACGGCTCCCTCGAGGTTGGACACCTCGTCAGGCAGCACCGCGAGCTGGTACTCCTTGAGCACCGCGAAGTTGGCGAGACCACCGGTCTCGGCGCTGAGTCCGGTGCACGCGAAGCTCACGCACAGGTGGCCCAGGCCCCTGCGACAGAAGTGGCAGCGCCCGCAGACGATCGCGGGCATGATCGCGACCCGGTCGCCAACCTTGACGTCGCGGACGTCGGAGCCGATCTCCACGACGGTCGCGGAGAACTCGTGGCCCAGGGTCTGCGGGAGCATGGCACCCGTGAGCCGATGCGGAGTCGTCGGCGTGACGATCGGACCGACCATGTACTCGTGCAGATCAGTGCCGCAGATGCCGCAGTAGTGCACCTCCACGAGCACGTCGTCGGCTGTGTGGATCTGCGGGACCGACACGTCCTCGAGGCGGATGTCCCTGGCTCCATAGAAGCGCGCTGCGAGCATGATTCGTTCCCTTCCGATTGACGGCTAGACGACGGCGCGGCGACCGCGCACCTGGCTGTAGACGACCGCGGCGATGACGATGAGGATGCCCTGGAAGAAGTACTGGGCCCACTGGTCGAGCCCGAGGAAGCTCGTGGCGTTGAGAACCTGGACGATCAGTCCGGCACCGAGCAGCGTTCCGATGAACGTCCCGCGCCCGCCCAGCAGGCTGGTGCCGCCCAGGACGACGGCCGTGATCGACGTCAGCGTGAAGTTCGCCCCCTGCGAGGGGTCCCCGATGCCGATCTGCGCCATGAGCATGATGCCGCCCAGGAACGTGCACAGCGACGTCGTGATGTAGGCGATCATCACCGTTCGGTTGACCCGGACTCCGACGCGGCGGGCTGCCTCCTCGTTGGAGCCGACGGCACGCAGGGCCAGCCCCCAGCGCGTGTAGCGCAGCGCGGACTCGAGTGCGAAGGCGAATGCCACGAGCGTCAGGAAGGCGACCGGGAATGGCCCGATCTTGGTCTTGATGAGTCCCGTCACCGATGAGTTGATGATGCCCTCGGGTCCGTCGCGCAGAACGAAGCTGAGCCCTTGGAGGGCGATGTACACCGCCATGGTGGCTGCCACCGGCGTGAACTTGCCGTACCTGATGAGGAAGCCGTTCACCGTGCCGGTGATGGTCGCCGCCAGCAGCATCAGGACGAGGCCGAGGAGGATCTGGCTGAAGCCACTGTCGTTTCCGATGTAGAACGACGCCACGACGACGAGGAAGCCCGCCAGCGGACCGACCGAAAGGTCGATACCGCCCGTCATGAGGGCGATCGTCTGGCCCATCGCGATGAAGCCGAGCGCCGCCACCAGTCCCTGGATGGCGGTGATGTTGAAGGCGGTGAAGTACCGGTCGTTCTGTGCGTAGATATAGGCGCCAAGGGCGAGGATGACGAACGCCAGGATCAGCACCGGCGAGTAGTCGCCCTGGAGGAACCGCTTCACCCGCGTCGACTTCCGACGAGAGGTCGCGTCGCCCTGCTTCGTGTGGGTGGCACTCACCGCCGCCGACACGATGCGTCCCTCCGTTACCTCCGCGCCCGAGAGCTCCATCACGACATGCCCGCGCGACATGACGATCACGCGATCGCACAATCCCTCGAGTTCCTTGGCATCGGAGGAGTTCACCATGACAGGCGTCCCGTCTTCGGCCACCTCCCGCAGGATCCGGTAGATCTCCGCACGAGCGCCGACGTCGACCCCCTGGGTCGGCTCGTCGGCGATGACGATGGATGGCCTCGACAGCAGCGCTCGGGCCATGACGACCTTCTGCTGGTTGCCGCCGGACAGCGACGACACGTTCACGTCCATGCTCGGCGCCTTCACGTCCAGCTCGGTGAGCTCACGTCCGAGTGCCTGGATCTCCTTCTTCTGACTGACGAAGAGGCCCTTCCTGAAGCGGTTGAGCGCCACCACGGCGGCGTTCTCACGGACGGACAGGGTCATCATCAGACCCTCCTTGTGGCGGTCAGCGGGCATGTACGCCGCATCGGCACGGAGGTTCTTCGAGTTGTGCGACCGCCCGTTGATCTGCACGTCGCCGTCGAAGCGGACCAGTCCCGCGAGGGCAGCCATGAGATCGCTCTGCCCGTTGCCCACGACACCGGCAACCCCGACGATCTCCCCCTTGCGCGCCGTGATCGATACGTCGTTGAATCCGGAACCCGTGAGGCCTGAGATCGCCAGGTACTGATCGGACCCGGCACCGTTCTCCTGCTTGGGCGGGAAGGTCGAGTCCAACTGCCGGCCGACGATCCACGAGAGCAGCTCGTCGTCGGTGACGTCCGCCACGTCGGAGGTCCCGCGGTACTTGCCATCGCGCAGGACCGTCACCCGGTCGGCGAGGATGCGCACCTCGGCGAGGCGGTGCGTGATGTAGACGATGGCCGTGCCGGCCGCTGCGGCCGCACGGACTCGGTTGAAGAGAAGCTCGACGGACTCGCGGCCGAGTGGCGCCGTCGGCTCATCGAGAATGAGGACGCGAGGCTTGACGACGAGCGCCTTGGCGAGCTCGAGGAGGTGCTTCTGCGCGACGCCGAGGGTGCTGACGCGGTCATCGAGGTGCGCAGTGGACGCAACGTCGTCGAGCATCGCCTGCATGGCCTGCTTCACCGTACCGCTGCCCCTGAGGAACTCGGCAGGAACGGCGAGCCGGATGTTCTCCGCGACCGTGAGGTCCTCGAGAACCGCGGGATGCTGGTAGACGATCGCGACGCCCAGCGACGTGGCCACCGAGGGGCTCAGATCGGCCACCACGTCTCCGTCGATGGCGATCGTCCCCGAATCCGGCGCGGTGGTGCCGGAGGCCACGTTCATGAGGGTGGACTTGCCGGCGCCGTTCTCGCCCAGCAGCGCGTGCACCTCACCGGGCCGCACGTCGAACGACACGTCGGTCAGGGCTGCGACGCCGGCGTACGTCTTCGTGATGCCGGACATGACGAGCGTCGCGGTGTCCACCGAGGTGGTCATCTGCTCTGTCAACGCCTTCTCCTAGTGAAGTCATGGAGGACCTGGGGCCATGCCGTGCGGTCGAACTTCGCAGCGCGTGGGCCGGCCGCCTTGACGGCCGGCCCACGCGCTCGGGGACTACTTCATCAATGCAGCCTGATCCTCACCGGACAGCTCGGCCGAGAGGTAGATGTCACCCGGCAGATCCGTGCGGCACTGGACCGGCATGGCCGGGTCAGTCGAGTCCTCGAAGAGCTTGTGCTGGTGGGCCGTGGCCGCCGGCACCTCTCCGCCCGTCGCAACCGCGACGGCGTAGTCGATGGCAGTCCGGGCATGATCATTGCCGGTAGCGACCGTCATCATCGGGAACTCATTGCCGGCGGCCTTCTGGTCCGTCCAGAAGCAGCCGAGGACGTTGCCGTCCGAGGTCGCCAACGCCGGGATCTTCTTTCCGGCCTTGGTGAACTCCGGAAGGGCGCCAACCAGCGACGGGCCGAAGTCGGACGCGATGCCGTCGATCTGCGGGTACTTGGCGATCGCTGCGGTGAGGACCTGCTGGCTCAGCGCCGGATCCCAGTTCGTGACCTCGAACGGCTCCTCGCCGATGAAGGTGTACTTGCCGCCCTCGGCGCCAAGCTCCTTGCGCAGCTCCTCCGCCATGAGGGTGCCTTGGCTGTTGCCCTTCGGGCCGCTCAGCACCAAGATGTTGCCGCCGTCCGGCAGCGTCTTCTTGAAGAACTCGGCGTAGTTGTGGCCGTCATTCGCCGCATCCAGCGAGATGAACTTCGTGTAGTCGACGCCGTCCGTGCCACCCGGGAACACCCGGTAGGGAACGGTGATGACGCCGGCATCGAAGGCCTCCTTGAGGGTCGGGAGGATCGCCTCGCTCGCGTCAGGGAAGACCACGAGGGCGTTGACGCCCTTGGCCACCATGCCCTGGATGTCCGAGATGGACTTCTGCAGGTCGCCCTGGCCGTCGGTGTAGATGAGCTCCGTGACGCTCGGGCACTTGGCCGCCTCGGTCCGACCCGACTCCGTGGTCACGAGCCGCCAGCTGTTGCCGCCGAAGCCATCGGCGAAGCCGAGGGTGATCGGGTTCGGCCCGCACCAGGCCGGCACGTCGCCGGCGGCCTCGACCGAGGCCTCGGGGGCAGCAGACGCGGCGGGTGCCTCTGATGCTGCGGGAGCCTCCGAGGCGGCGGGTGCCGCAGAAGACTCGCTGCTCGTTGACGAGCTACTGCAACTGGTCAGCGCGAGAGCGGCTGCTCCAACACTTGCGACCAAGATGACGCGAGAACGCGAGCGTGTCATCCGATATTCCCTTCTGGTTGGGGCGGCACGTGCGCCGCACTTTCCCGATGCCTTCATCGGAAACTCATGGTTGGGGTTGCGGTGGGTGGTGCAGTGGGTTGCGGTGGGTGGTGCTGCGGGAGTCGTGGTGGGGACGCGGCTAGGTCGCTGCAGCCTGGGCGGGCCGCCTGGACCGGGTCAGCCGTTCTCGGATGGCCATCCAGTCGACCGTGTAGAGCGCGACGCCGATGGCCAGGGCCGCCGCCTCGACGAGCGTCCGAGCGGCGAAGGAGACGCCTAGCGCGAGTACGAAGGAGTCGAGCTGCGACAGGAACAGCGCGGCGAGCGCCGTCGCCACCGGGAATCCTCGACCGCCCAGGAGCGAAGTCCCACCCAGCACAACGGCGGCGACCGACGGGAGCAGGTAGGCATCGCCCTGATAGGCCGTCGGCTGGGCCACGATCCCTGCCAGCAGGACGCCGGCAAGCCAGTACATGACCATCGCCCATACATAGGCACCCGTGCGGTGCCGCTTGACTCGAAGGCCTGCCGCCCACGCCGCCACCGGGTTCGCGCCGACGGCCTCGAAGCGCCGGCCCGAGACCGTCTTCTTGACCACGACCGTGACGAGGGCGGTTGCCGCGACAGCGAAGTACACCGCGTTGGGCACTCCGAAGGTGAGCCCGCCACCGATGCTCGCCAGCAGCTTGGTGGTGCCGCGCGGGATGCCTCCCGACAGCCACAGGACCACGGAGTACAGCAAGGCGTTCATGCCCAGGGTCGCGACGATCGGGTTCAGACCGAGGCGACCGATGATGAATCCGTTGAGGAACCCCGCCACCAGCAGGACGGCGAGGGCCAGCAGCACGGCGGGCAGCAGCTGGCTGTCCTGACCATTGGCCTCATGGGTGGAGATCACGACGGCGAGGGAGACCGCTCCGGGCACTGACAGGTCGATGCCGCCCTGCTGGACCACCAGCGTCTGGCCCAGTCCGACGATCGCGAGGACGGCCGCGAACGGGAGCATGCCGAGCAGCGGCCCCTTCGTCACGCTCGAGGGTGCGATCAGGGCGCTGAGGACGAACAGGCCGACAACCGCGACGGTGACGGTGATGAGGCCACGGGGCACGCGCGCCCAGAAGCCGCTGCGGAGCGCAACGCTGGTCACGCCCTCTGCCGACATTCCGCCTCCAGGAAGAGTCTGTGTCCATCGAGTCTGTCCCGCGACTCACGTTTAGCGGGACTGTACACACGGTCCTATGTGTTCACAATGGATTTACATCACGACTTGATAAAGATGATGCATGTGCGCTGAGACTGCACAGAGAGCCAGACCGTTCAGGCCTGCAGGCCGCTCGTCTGCTGGAGGAACCGACCAAGTGCGGCCATGTCCTGGCTCCCGAAGCCCGCATCGCAGGCGTTCGCCACTTCGCCGAGAACTGCGCGCGCGGCGGACGCCGGCGACCCCAGCCCGTCGGCGAATTCCGCGATGAGGGCGAGGTCCTTGCGGGAGAGATCCAGGCTCATCGCCACCGGCGTATCCGGGTCGAGGAACGCCGCCCGCTTGTAGATGACGAAGGGCGCAGCCACGACGCTGTCCTGGAAGATGTCGTACGCCGACGCAGCAGGGACGCCCGCGTTCACCGCCAGGGTCAGGGCCTCGCTCAGGGCCGCGTTCAGCGTGTGGACGACGAGGTTGACGGAGAGCTTCATGGCCTGGCCCGCGCCTGCCTGCCCGAGATAGGCGACCTTCTTGGCGAAGGACTCGAGGATCGGCCTGGCCAGATCGACGCCGGCCTCGTCCCCGCTCGCCATCACCAGAAGCTGGCCGGTCGCAATGGTGACCACGCTGCCCGAGACGGGCGCGTCCACGAACCGTGCCCCAGCGGCCGAGAGGCCGACATCGAGGGCGTGCGCCGTCCCTACCCCGCTCGTACCCATGTCGCAGACCACGACACCGTCGGACAGTGCCGCGATGAGCGCCTCGCCGAGGAGGACGGACTCGGTGATTGATCCGTCCGCGAACATGGCGATGACGACGTCTGCTCCGCACACTGCGGCGGCGGGCGAAGGTGAAACGGCCACACTGCACTGCGCTGCGAGTTCCTCCGCCACCGTGGCGGTGCGGTTCCACACGGTCACGCGATGGCCCGACTCCGCAAGCTTGCGGGCCATCGCAGCGCCCATTCGGCCCAGTCCCAGGACCGTGACCTCAGCCATGACGAGGGTCCACGAGGATCTTGCCCGTCGCGGTACCCGCGACGAGCGGGTCCAACCCGCCGGCGACCACGTCCGACAACGGCACCACATGATCGAGGAGCGTCGTGGAGAGCCGAGTCTCGGCGAGGATTGCCAGCGCCTCAGGCAGGTCGGTGCCGCAGACGTGCGCCACCGTCGTCTGCACGTTGACCTCGCGCAGCACGATGTCCGCGAGGTTGAGGGGCTGGGGGGTCTTGTTGAGGCCGACGAGGACGACGTTGCCTCCGCGCGCAGCGAGGGCGAACGCGCGCTCGGCCGATCCCAGCACCCCAGACGTCTCGAAGACCGTTTCCGCACCCGTGGGCAGCAGGTCACGGACCTGGGCAGGAGTGGTATCCCGTGGAATGAGGACGGTGTCCGTGGCACCCAGGCTGCGGGCCACCGCCAGCCGGCTGTCGTCGATGTCCATGGCGATGATCGGCCCCTCGTGCCCGCGCAGGGCCGAGCAGATGAACGAGCCGATCGCCCCGACACCGAGGAGGACGACAGTGTCACCGGGTGACAGGTGCGCGCGGCGGACGCTGTGGATGCCAACGGCGAGTGGCTGCGCGAGCGCGGCGTCGAGGTCCGGGCAGCCCTCGGGGATCTCCACGCAGATCCCCTGCGGGGCAGCGACGAACTCCGCAAGACCGCCGTGCGTGCTCAGCCCCAGCGTGTAGTACTTGGCGCAGAGGTTCGTGCGGCCGGCGAGGCACCATGCGCACTGCCCGCAGGACACGCCTGCACCGCACGCGATCCGCTTGCCCACCATGGCCTTCGCATTGACGCCAGCATCGACCACCGTGCCGATGAACTCGTGTCCCAGGATCGTGGGCCCGACGTGCCCGCTGCCCGGGTGGGGTGACGTCAGGGGAACCATCATCGGCCCCTTGGCGTACTCGGTGGCGTCCGTGCCGCACAGGCCGTTGTAGGCGACCTCGACGAGAACGTCATCCGCGCCGACCACCGGGTCCCGGCGATCCTCGACCCGCAGATCATGGGGGGCGTAGAGAACTCCAGCCTTCATCGGGCTCCTCGGCTCGGGACCAGCGGGACCATCGGGATCAGCGGGCGTCGGACGTGACGTGGACCTTGACCTGGCTCTTGTCGGCCAGGACCGTCGCGATCGCCTTGTCTGCATCGGCGAGGTCGAACGTGCTCGTCACGAGCGGGGCCAGATCGATCCCCGTGCGGGCGAGGAAGGCGATCGTCTGCGGCCACACTCCGGGTGACCCGATGATGCCCCGGATCTGCAGCTCCTTCGACTGGATGAGGCCGAGCTTGGCCTGGGCGCTCGGCCGACATCGATGCCGATGTTCACGATGCGCGCGCGGAAGCCCGCCACTTCGAGCGCGGAGGCCATGGCCGGCGGCTTCCCGCTCGCCTCGAAGACGACGCTCGCGCCACGTCCGCCCGTCAGATCGCGAACGTCATCCAGGAAGGAGGCACTCGTGGGATCGACCGACTCCTCGGCGCCGAGCCGACGTGCGATCTCCACCCGGGCGGCGGACGGCTCCGCGATGATGACCCGGGCCCCCTTCGCAGCCGAGGCGGCCACCACTCCCAGGCCGATCGGACCGGCGCCCAGCACGACGACCGTGTCGCTTCCATCGAGGTTGTCGGCCCGAACCGTCGCGTAGTAGCCGCAGCTGAACGGCTCCACCAACGCGCCCTGCGTCCAGCTCAGGTTGTCCGGGATCCGGTGCAGCCACCCCGACTTCGCGACGAAGAACTCCGCCGCGGCGCCGCTGATGCTGAAGCCGAAGTGCTCCATCCCGATGACGCACTCCCCCACCACCCGATCGCCGGGCGCGAAGTCCGTGACCTTTGCCCCGACCTCGATCACCTCGACCGGCCCACTCGTGACCCGGGATGACGGGGTAGGAGAAAGGAATGATGTAGCGGCCCTCGAGCAGGTCGACGTCCGAGTGGCAGATGCCGACAGCGCGACTGGCAAGCAGCACCTCGTCGTCGGCGATGACCGGCCGGTCGATCTCGTTGACGGCGTACTCGGAGGGGGCGACGAACTGCAGAGCCTTCATGGTGACCTCGTCCGGGTGAGTGAGTGTTCAGCGTGGCTGTCCGGCACTCTACGAAGTCGTCGGCGGACTGTCCAGCATTACTGAACAATTGATTCCCGTTCGTGCCGTGGCTACGCCTCCGACTGCGCCGGACGGGCGCAGTGGTGGACGCACCAGATGCCGCGAGCGGGGATCGTGCCCCGATTGGAGAGCAGGTGCGGCACCGATGGATCCAGCGACATCGACTCCCCTGCCCTCAGCGTGTGCGTGTCGAACCCGAAGGTGATCTCCATCTCGCCGCTCAGGAGGTATCCGTACTCCATGCCCTGATGCCGCAGCATGCGTCCGTCATTGGTCGAGCTGCTTCCAGGCGGGTAGATGATCTCCATGAAATCGAGCTCGCTGTCGCTGTTCGAGGCGAGCTGCTCCCAGATCACCCCCGAGTCCATCACCAGTCGGGGGCGGTCGGTCGGCGTCATGTGCGTGAATCGACTGCCGGACTCGTCATGCGGCCACGCATCGGCCGGCGACCCGAAGTCCCCTCGGCTGATCACGCCGTGGACGGGATCCACCGCGGCCAAGGGCACCGGCGTGGGCGGGTCCGCGCGCTCGGGGGCGAACAGCTCATCGACCGAGACGCCGAGCAGCTGGGCGATCGAGTACAGGGTGGCGACGGAGGGCTGGGACTTGCCGTTCTCCATCTGCGAGATGAATGACGGCGAGACGCCCAGCTGCCGGGCAACCTCGCGTAGCGACATCCCCGACGCCATCCGAGCGACCTTGAGCCGGGATCCCAGGTTGACGACAGGATCGTTCGCGTTCGTATCTGGATCAGTGTCGGCTACCGCGTCACTCATGCGACTGCTTCCTCCCCCTCGTCGTGCCGCCAGCGTAGTTGCCGGGACGAGTGCGGGGCTCCACGCCGCGACGACGACCTGACCGGATGTCGGCCACGGCTAGACCAGCACCATTCCGCCGTCGATCATGATGATCTGGCCGGTCAGGTAGTCGGAGTCCGAGGATGCGAGGTACAGAGCGGTCCCGACGATCTCCTCCGGTGCGGCCGCGTGACCTCGAAGGATCGGTGCCGCGAAGTCCTCGATCGCCTGTCCGGGTCGCTCGGAGTCGCCGATGCTCATGAGGTCCTCGTCGAGCTTGGTCCACAGCGGCGTGGCGACGACGCCCGGAGCGAACGCGTTGCAGGTGATGTCGTACTCCGCCAGGCCCCGGGCTGCCGCCTGGGTGAGGGCGTTGACGGCGAACTTGCTGGCGGAGTACGGCGCGAAACTCGGGTAGCCCTGGCGACCGGCGATCGACGAGGTGTTCACGATCTTGCCGCCGCCAGTCGGGATCATCCGCCTGGCACCCTCCTGGATGCCGATGAGCGTGCCCAGGCCGTTCACGCTCATGATGGCGTGCCAGTTCTCGTCAGTGACGTCGAGCAGGTGCATGGGGATGTTGAAGCCCGCGTTGTTGAAGAGGACGTCGAGCCGGCCAGCCGATTCGATGAAGGCGTCGAAGGCAGACACGACCTGGTCGCGCTTGCTGACGTCGGCGGTGAGCGTCATCCCCGTCAGCCCCTCGGACGACAGCTCGTCGACGACGAACTGGGCGGCTGCCGTGTCACGGTCGAGGACGCCGATGGTCGCACCCTCTCGGGCGAGTCCGAGCGCGAAGGCCCGGCCCATGCCGCTGCCGGCACCCGTGATGATGATCGCCTTGCCCTGAACCCGTCCGGCCATCGTGATCCTCCTGCGACATCCCGGCCGAGTTAATCAAGACTGATCACATGGGCCAGAAAGTGATGGATTATTGACCAGATGTTAATTGCTACTTGACGATTTATCTACCCTCCCCGCAGAATTGCCCCGCATCCCGGTCCATCTGGCTGCCTCCGACTACCTCAAGGGGATCACGTGACCCGTCGCACCGCTCTCATCGTTGGTGTCACCGGCATCGCCGGCTACAACACCGCACAGGCCCTGCTCGCCGACGGCTGGGACGTCATCGGGCTGTCGCGGAAGGCCACGATCTCGATCCCCGGAGTGCAGCACGTGCATGCCGACGTGCTCGATCCAGCCTCCCTCGAGGCGGCCGTCGCCGGCCTCGACATCTCGCACCTGTTCTTCACCACCTGGGCGAGGCAGGCGACGGAGGCGGAGAACTGCGCGGTGAACGGGGCGATGCTGCGAAACACCCTCGATGTGCTGGGTCGCACGACGAAACTCGACCATGCCACCCTCGTGACAGGCCTCAAGCACTACCTCGGCCCATTCGAGGCCTATGCGACGACGCCCATCGAGACACCCTTCCGCGAGACGATGTCCCGGGTCCCCGGGCAGAACTTCTACTACGACCAGGAGGACATCCTGTTCGAGGCGGCGGCCGCGCAGGGCTTCGCCTGGACGGTCCATCGCCCGCACACGATGATCGGCTGGGCCCTGGGCAACGCCATGAACATGGGGGTGACCCTCGCGCTGTACGGCAGCATCTGCCACGCGACGGGCGAGCCGTTCGTCTACCCGGGAACGCCGCAGCAGCTGAACGGGGTCACCGACATCACCGATGCGCGCCTCCTCGGCCGGCACGCCCTCTGGGCGGCGACCGAGCCGCGGGCAGCCAACCAGGCGTTCAACACTGTCAACGGCGATGTCTTCCGGTGGCGGCAGATGTGGCCGCTCCTTGCCGCCGATCTCGGTGCAGAGGCGGGCGAGTACCCCGGTCACCCGACCCCGCTCCAGGATCGGATGGGCCACGCCGATGACGTGTGGGCGTCACTCGTCTCAGCCCACGGGCTCGAGCCGTACAAGGCGACGGACCTCGCGTCGTGGTGGCATACGGATGCCGACCTGGGCCGAGAGGTCGAGACGTTCGCCGACATGTCCAAGAGCCGACTGCTGGGCTTCCTGGACTACCAGCCGTCGGTGAACTCGTTCCTGGACCTGTTCGAGCAGCTGCGCGTGGCCAGGATCATCCCCCGAGTCGGCTGAGCGCCCGGTCGAGCGACGCGTCAGGCGCGTCGCTCGGCCGCCTCGACGACGTTGGTGATGAGCATCGCCCGGGTCATCGGCCCGACGCCACCGGGCATCGGGGCGACGAAGCCCGCCACCTCCATGACCTCCGGGTCGACGTCGCCGACGAGGCCAGCATCGGTGCGAGTGATCCCGACGTCGAGCACCGCGGCCCCGGGCTTCACCAGGTCGGCGGTCACCAGGTGCGGCACGCCCGCAGCGGCCACGATGATGTCGGCCGTCCTCAGGTGGCTGGCCAGGTCCTTGGTGCCCGTGTGGCACAGGGTCACCGTGGCGTTCTCCGACTTGCGAGTGAGCAGCAGCCCGAGTGGCCGTCCTACTGTGACGCCACGGCCGAGCACGACGACCTCGGCCCCGTTGATCTCCACGTCGTAGCGGCGCAGCAGGGCTACGATCCCCCGCGGGGTGCAGGGCAGCGGTGCTGCCTCACCGAGAACGAGCCGCCCGAGGTTCGTCGGGTGCAGGCCGTCGGCGTCCTTGCCCGGGTCCATGAGCGTGAGCACGCGGTTAGCATCGAGGTGCTTGGGCAGCGGGAGCTGCACGATGTACCCGGTCACCGACTGGTCGGCGTTCAGGCGGCGGATCTCGTCCTCCAACTGCTCCTGAGTGGTGTCGGCGGGGAGGTCGACGCGAATCGACTCCATGCCCACCTCGGCGCAGTCCCGGTGCTTACCGGCGACGTACGACTGACTGCCCGGGTCCTCGCCGACCAGGACCGTTCCGAGCCCAGGGTGGATGCCCCGCGCATTGAGGGCGTCGACACGCCTGCGCAGGTCGGCCTTGACCTCGGTTGCCGTCGCCTTGCCGTCCATGATCGTTGCAGTCATGCCCCGGATTCTCGCACCCGAGCCCGCGCGAGGAACCAGCGGGCAGGCAGCCTGACGGCGAACGTGAGTGACTACCGGGCGAAGACCTCAGGGTGGTGCGAGAGCTCCTGCCGAGTACGCCGGATGTGGCCGACGAGGTAGCGCTCGCCATCGACGCTGTCGCGTCGCTGAAGGGCGTCGAGCAGGAGGTTGTGCTCGGCATTCACGATCCAGCGCCGACCTGCCCCGCTCACCTCCATGAAGGCCCGCCGGTAGTGCTGCGTCGCGTTCCACAACTGGGTCACGGTCGACAGGAGATGGTCGGTCGCACACCCGCCGTAGGTCGCAAGGTGGAACTCCCGGTCGAGAGCCAGGAACTCGCGCACATCCACATGCGCCTCGATGCGCTGCTGGATCGCCGCGACCTCGGCGAGGTCGCCGTCGTCGAGGCGCGGCATGCTCTGGATGAGCGCGAGCGGCTCGATGCGCTCGCGCATCTGGTAGAGCACCTCGACCTCCTCCCGGTCCAGGCGTGGAACGCGGGCGCCCTTGTTCGGCTCGTTCGTGATCAGCCCCTCGGCCGTGAGCATGCGCAGCGCCTCGCGCACCGGCAGCCGACTGGCTCCCAGCCGCTCGGCGACCTCCTCCTGCAGGATGCGCTCGCCCGGGCCGATGGCGCCCGTGAGGATCTGCTCCCGCAGCACGTCGGCGATGCGCTCGCTGGCAGCGCCCGTACTGGCCTCCGTCACCGGCTACCCCCGTTTCGATCAGTCGAAGAGCTCAGGGTGATGATCGAAGGCCTTGCCGTGCGGGTACGAGACGAGCTCGAACTGCATTCCCCAAGGGGCGAGGAAGTACACCCAGCGCTGGCCCTGACTGGCACTGCCGCTCGCCGTCGGCTCGCCAAGCACGGTGACACCACGTTCGCGAAGGTACCGCACGGCCACGTCAAGGTCCTCGACGTACAGGGCCACATGATGGCCGCCGACGTCGCTGTTCCGCGGCTGCTCGGTGCGCTGCACCGGCGCCGAGTACTGGAAGACCTCGAAGACGGCCTGACCCCCCAGCCGGAAGAAGTGCAGCTTCTCCATCACGGCCCGCGGATCGACGTTCAGGTGCTCCGTCATCCAGTCGCTGTCATCGTGCCGGAACGGGCCGAGCGAGTACATGTACTCGCACCCGAGGACGTCGACCAGGAACTCCCGTGCCTGCGCGAGGTCCGGAACGGTGAAGCCGATGTGGTCCAGCCGCTGAACGCCCGGCAGCCCGGCCATGTTGCCTCCTTGGATCCATTATCTAGATCAGAAATGATCGATTCCTCTTAGAGGGGATCATAGGGGTCGAAATTCCTCTTGTATATGGATCCATTATGTGGAACTCTTACAGCCCCCACGTGGAAGGTGACCGGCATGACGGAGCGGAACCGGCTTGAGGCGGTGGCACCCTGGGTCCAGATCGTCACGACCGAGAGCGACTGGGACGCCGCCGACCCCGGCCTGCTCACCGGCATGCTCAGCGAGCTCGTCATCATCCGGACCTTCGAGGAGTACGTCCTCCTGCTCGCGGGCGAGGGCCTCATCCACGGCCCCGCGCACTCGAGCATCGGTCAGGAGGGCGGCGCGGTCGGCTCGATCATCTCCCTGACGAGCCACGACACCGTGAACGGCTCGCACCGCGGGCATCACCAGTTCCTCGCGAAGGTGCTCGGTCATGTCGAGCCCGACGGCATCGACCCGACCCAGCCGTTCTCGACAGGGGTCCGCGACATCCTGCTCACCACCCTGGCCGAGATCTGCGGCCTGGACCGCGGCTTCAGCCACGGTCGGGGCGGGTCGATGCACCTGCAGTGGGAGGAGGCCGGTGCGATCGGCACGAATGCCATCGTCGGCGGCGGCGTGCCGCTCGCGGCAGGATCCGCGTGGGCCCATCGCCACGCGGGCACCGACGCCGTGGCCATCACCTACTTCGGCGACGGGGCGTCGAACATCGGATCGACGCTGGAGACGTTCAACCTCGCGGCGGCGTGGGACCTCCCCCTGTGCTTCTTCATCGAGAACAACATGTACGCCGTCTCCACGAACGTGTTCGAGGTGACCGCCGAGCCGCGACTCTCGGCACGCGGCCCCGGCTTCGGCATCCCGAGCTGGAAGGTCGACGGCATGGATCCGCTGGCCGTCCACCTCACCATGCAGGAGGCGCTCGCGCACATGCGCGCGGGCAATGGTCCGACCGTCGTCGAGGCCGACGTGTACCGCTACTTCCACCAGAACGGCCCCTTCCCCGGCAGCTCCTTCCGATACCGCGCCAAGGAGGAGGAGGAGGAGTGGCGCCAGCGCGACTCGATCGCGATGGTCTCCAGGCACCTCGTCCGCCGCGGCATCCTCGACCAGGGGACCATCGACGCCTACATCGCCCGGGCGAAGGCCCTCATGGCCGACATCGGCGGCGTGCTCCTGGAGCCCGTCCCCGACGGCAGGCCGAGCGAGCGGCGCATCAAGCCGAGCGAATGGCCGGACCCCTCCTTCGTCGACGTCGGCGTGCGCGGCGATCTCAGCGAGTTCGCCGATGCGCGGTTCGAGGATCGCGACACGTTCTCCGGCGAAGTTGCCGACATGAGGTTCATCGACGCGGTGGCTGGCGTCATGGCCCGGCGCATGGAGCTGGACCCGTCCATCGTCGTCATGGGCGAGGACGTGCACCGGCTCGCGGGCGGCACCAACGGCGCGACCAAGGGGCTCAAGGACGCCTTCCCCGATCGCGTGCTGGGCACGCCCATCAGCGAGAACGCGTTCACCGGACTCGCCGGCGGCATGGCCCTCGACGGCAGGTTCCGGCCGGTCGTGGAGTTCATGTACGCCGACTTCATGTGGGTCGCCGCCGATCAGCTGTTCAACCAGATCGGCAAGGCCCGGCACATGTTCGGCGGCACCGGCAGCGTGCCGCTGGTCCTGCGCAGCAAGGTGGCGATGGGCACCGGCTACGGCTCGCAGCACTCCATGGACCCGGCCGCCATCTTCGTCTCGGCCCCCGGCTGGCGCATCGTGGCGCCGACCACCCCCTTCGACTACGTGGGCCTGATGAACAGCGCCCTGCGCTGCGAGGACCCCGTCCTCGTGATCGAGCATGTCGACCTGTACGCCTCGTCGGGCGAGGGGCCGGTCGACGACCTCGACTACTGCCTTCCCGTCGGCAAGGCCGCCATCCGGCGCACCGGCTCCGACATGACCGTGATCACCTACCTCGCGATGACGCAGTACGTGCTCGACGCGGTCGAAGAGGTGGGCAGCGTGGATGCCGAGGTCATCGACCTGCGCTGGCTCGACCGGGCCAGCATCGACTGGGACACGATCGGCGAGAGCATCCAGAAGACCAACAACGTGCTCATCGCGGAGCAGGGCGCCCTCGGCACCGGGTACGGCGCCTGGCTGTCCGACGAGATCCAGCGGCGCTTCTTCGACTGGCTCGACCAGCCGATCCAGCGGGTCACCGGGGGCGAGGCATCCCCGAGCATCAGCAAGGTGCTCGAGCGGGCGGCCATCGCCCGCACCGAGGAGGTCGTCACGGCGCTGCTGGCCATGACGGAGGCCCCCGATGCCTGAGCTGATGCGGATGCCGGAGGTCGCCGCGGGGGCGACGCACGCCGTGCTGTCGCACTGGCCGCAGCCGGCGAACGAGGCGTACTCGGTCGCCACCGTCATCGCGATCATCGAGACCGACAAGGCGGTCGTCGACGTCGAGTCCGAGTCCGACGGCGTGATCCTTCGCATGCTGGTCGAGGAGGGTGCGGAGGTCGCCATCGGCGACCCGATCGCCCTGATCGCAGCGCCCGACGAGGTCGTCGGCGACGTCGACGCCGCACTGGCGATCCTGACCGGATCCGCGCCGACGCCTGCAGCGGCCGCACCGGCGGCCGCGGAGTCCGTGGCCGCTGCGACGGTGAGCGAGACCGCCGTCGCCGAGCCGAACGCCTCGACCGCGCGCATCTTCGCCAGCCCCCTGGCACGGCGCCTCGCCAAGGAGCGGGGCCTGGATCTTTCGAGTCTTCACGGGACGGGCCCGGGCGGACGCATCCGCCGCCGCGATGTCGAGCAGGCGCAGCCCGCCGCGGTCGTCGCGGCCCCGGCGCCTGTCTTTCCGGTGGCGGGGAAACTGGCCATCCCGGCCGCGTCCGGGGGTTTCGTCGACGTGCCGCACTCGCGACCGCGGCGGGCGATCGCGGCGCGACTGACCCAGAGCACCCAGGAGGCTCCGCACTTCTACCTGCGCGGCTCCGCCCGGGTCGACCGGCTGCTCGACCTGCGGGCCGAGCTGAACTCGGGCGACGACGTGCGGGTGTCCGTCAACGACCTCGTCGTCAAGGCCGTCGCGCGCGCCCACATGAGGGTCCCCGCGGTGAACGTCATCTGGATGGACGACGCGGTGCGCGTGTTCGAGAGCGTCGACATCGCCGTCGCCGTCTCCACCGAGCAGGGCCTCGTCACGCCGGTGCTCAGGGCCGTCGAGTCGATGTCCATCTCGCAGGTGGCGCTCGCGACCAAGGACTTCGCCGCGCGGGCGCGCAGCGGGTCGTTGCGCCAGCACGAGCTCGAGGGGGGCAGCACCAGCGTGACCAACCTCGGGATGCTCGGCACCGAGGACTTCGCGGGGATCATCAATCCCCCGCACTCGTCGATCCTCGCGGTGGGCGCGGCGAGCCAGGTGCCGGTCGTCGTCGACGGGGCGCTTGCCATCGGGACCGTCATGCGGGTCACCCTGTCGGTGGATCACCGGCCCATCGACGGTGCGACGGCAGCCCAGTGGATGCGGGAGCTCATCAGCCTGCTGGAGCAGCCCGCCAGGATCCTCGCCTGACGTCGTAGGTCAGTTGAGGGAATCGCGGCGGCTCACCCGTCGCGGCGGGGCGCCGCGGCGATCAGGATTGCCACGAAGGTGAGTCCGATGCCGGCGATGAGGTTCCAGCCCACGCTCGTACCGGGCGTGGGCGCGAGCAGGTCGAGCAGGAAGGCGCCGGTCAGCTGGCCGAACACCGAGGCCAGCGAGAAGACCAGCACGCCGAGCTTGGGCACGACCCAGGCGGAGGCGGCGATGACGGTGACCCCGAGCACGCCACCGGTATAGGTCCACGCCGGCCCGCCGAAGGGCGCCGTGATCGTCACGTGCATGACGGACAGCGCGATCGCCAGGAACACGCTGAGCATCAGGACGCCGCCGAGGAAGTTCACGAACGCCGCGCTGAAGGGGCTCCGCGCGCGCACCGAGATGCGGCCGTTGACCGCCTGCTGCGGCGCGATGATGAACCCGGCGACGAACGCGAGCAGCGCGTATCCCAGCGCCCCGGACGCCGTGCCGAGCCGGTCGGAGATGCCGACCGCCACGGCCACCACGGCGAGCACGGAGGCCGCCACGCGCTGCCACGTGATGGCCCGCTTGCCCGACGCGCTGATGCCCATCCGGTCGACGGCCAGCGATCCGCTGGTCTGCCCCGCGACGACGCCGACGGAGAAGACCGCGACGCCCACGAGGGGCACGGCGACCGCCTGCGTGATGAGGAAGAGCCCGCCGAAGATGCCTCCGCTGAGGATGTACAGCGGCAGGGTGCGCTCGCGAATCGAGCCGACGACCTCCCGCAGGCCACGGCGCGACTGGGAGTGGACGGCGAGGATCACGATGAGCAGGGCCAGGCCGCTCGTCATGGTGAACCAGGCCGGGAAGATGCCGGCGCCGGAACGGTGCGACAGCTCCCCGTTCACGCGCGACTGCACGGCGACGAGGGACCCTGCCACGACGGCGATGGCCAGCGCGATCAGCCGGCTCCTGCCGACGACGAGATGGGTCATGCGCGACGCACAGCTCCGATCCCGACGGCGGCGAAGGTGATGACGACCCCCGCGACCAGGGTCCACTGCACCCGATTGTCCCCGACCGGCGCGACGAGATCGAGCAGCAGGGCTGCCAGGAGCTGGCCGGCGATCGTGACGAGTGCGAAGGCCAGGACGCCGTACCGGGGCACTGCCCAGGCCGCCGTCACGATGAAGACCAGGCCGAAGAAGCCGCCCAGGTACATCCACCAGGGGCCGGCGGACGGTGCGCGGAGCTCCGCGCCGAAGAACGCCCACCCCAGCAGGACGCCGACGGCCAGGCCTGCGGTCCCGAAGGCGAAGTTCAGCCAGGTCGTCGCGATCGGCTGGCGCGAGGCGACATTGACCCGGCCGTTGAGCGCCTGCTGCACGGCGACCAGGCACCCGCCGACGAACGCCGCCAGGAGTGCCACGACCGACACCGTGGTTCCTGACGTCCGCCCCGAGACCGCGATGACGACCGCGGCGGTGGCGAGGCCGGCCGACACCAGACGGCGGGCCGAGACGGCGGTCTTCCCCGTGGGACTGAGCCCGACCCGGTCGACGATCAGGGAGTTGACCGTCTGGCCGGCCACGAAGCCCACGGAGAACATCGCGACCCCGACGATGGCCGTCGAGTAGCTCTGGCAGGCGACGAAGGCGCCGCCGAGCATGCCGGCGGGCAGCGCCCACCAGGCGAGGCCGCCGGCCCGGACGGCCGACGGGATCCGCCTCATCCCGGCTCGAACGGACGGTATCGCCGCGACCAGCAGGGTGAGCAGTACCAGCCCGGACGCGAAGGAGATCAAGGCCGCCTGCACGCCGTTGCCGATGTGGTGCGTCAGCTCGCCGTTTGCGCGTGCCTGCAGTGCGTTCATGAAGCCGCTGAACACCAGGATGATGCCGAACGACGTCGCCCCGATGGGGCGGGCTGCCATCAGTGGAAGAAGTGGCGCGTGCCCGTGAAGTACATCGTCACCCCGGCCGCCCTCGCCGCCTCGATGACCTCCATCGTCGCGCACCGAGCCGCCGGGCTCGACGACAGCCCTGACGCCACCGTCGATGAGCACCTGCAGCCCGTCGGCGAACGGGAAGAACGCGTCGGACGCGGCCACCGACCCGGCCGCGCGCTCACCGGCACGGTCGACGGCCAGCCGCGCCGAGTCGACGCGGTTGACCTGGCCCATGCCGACGCCGACAGCTGCCCCGCCCTTGGCGAGCAGGATGGCGTTGGACTTGACCGAGCGGACGGACCGCCAGGCGAACTCGAGGTCGCGCAGGGTCGCAGGATCGGCAGGCTCGCCGCTGACCAGCTGCCAGGCATCGGTGCTGTCGCCCTCGGCCTGGACGCCGTCGGCCACCTGCAGCAGCAGGCCGCCGGAGATGGAGCGCGACTCGACGTGCGAGCCCATGTGCGGGCCGTCGACCTGCAGGACCCTGAGGTTCTTCTTGGCGGCGAGCAGCGCGAGCGCGTCGATGTCGTAGTCGGGGGCGACGATGACCTCGGTGAATACGTCGGCCATCGCCTCGGCCAGCTCGAGCGTCACGAGGCGATTCACTGCCACGACGCCGCCGTACGCCGAGACCGGGTCGGTCGCGAACGCCCGTCGGTACGCCTCGGCCACGTCCAGGCCGACGGCAATGCCGCAGGGGTTGGCGTGCTTGATGATCGCCACCGCCGGCTCGACATGGTCGAACGCCGCACGCCTCGCGGCATCCGCGTCGACATAGTTGTTGTACGACATCTGCTTGCCCTGCAGCTGCCTCGCCCCTGCGAGCGCAGGCTCGTGATGGGCGGACAGGTACACCGCTGCCCGCTGGTGCGGGTTCTCCCCGTAGCGCAGGACGTCGCCGCGCACCCAGGCGCCGCCGAGCCACTTCGGGAAGCCACCACCATCCGGGTCGGGCGACACGACGCTGCCCAGCCACGTGGCCACCGCGATGTCGTACGTGGCCGTGTGCGAGAAGGCCTCGACGGCCAGCGCTGCCCGCTCCTCGAGGGTGAATCCGCCGTGGGCCACGGCATCGAGGACGTCCGCATACCGAGTGGGCGAGGTGACGATGGCCACGTTGGCGTAGTTCTTGGCCGAGGCCCGCACCATGGCGGGGCCGCCGATGTCGATCTGCTCGACGCAGTCGTCGATGCCGGCGCCCGAGGCAACGGTCTGCGTGAAGGGGTACAGGTTCACCACGACGAGCTCGAAGGCCAGGATGCCGAGGTCCTCGAGCTGCTCGCGGTGGGACTCCTTGCGCAGGTCCGCCAGCAGCCCGCCGTGGATGTGCGGGTGCAGCGTCTTGACCCGGCCGTCCAGGGTCTCCGGGAAGCCGGTGACGTCACCGACGGGCGTGACGGCGACCCCTGCGGCCGCGATCGTCCTGGCCGTCGAGCCGGTCGACACGATCTCGATGCCGGCCAGGGCCAGCCCGCGGGCCAGCTCCTCGAGTCCGGTCTTGTCGTAGACCGAGACCAGCGCCCGGCGGACATGCCGCCTGCTGTCGTCACTCATGGTTCTCTCCGATCAATTGCGTCATGGTCTCGACGAGGAGCTGGCGTTCGTGCTGCTTGATGCGCTCATGGAGGCAGGCCTCGTCGTCGTCCGGCTCGACGGTCACGGCCCGCTGGGCCAGGATCGGCCCCGTGTCGACCCCGTGGTCGACGAGGTGGACCGTGCACCCCGTGACCTCGACCCCGTAGGCGAGTGCGTCACGGACGGCGTGCGCGCCCGGGAAGGCCGGCAGCAGCGCCGGGTGGGTGTTGACGATCCGGCCGGGGAAGGCGTCGACGAACGCCGGGCCGAGCACGCGCATGAAGCCGGCGCTGACCACCCAGTCGGGTCGGTAGGAGGCCACCCGCTCGACCAGAGCGGCATTCCACGCTGCCCGGTCCGGATAGTCGCCCAGGGGAACGCAGAACGATTCGATGCGGGCCGCCCGGGCACGCTCGAGCGCGGTGGCGTCCGGCACGTCGCTGCCGACCGCGACGATGGCCGCGGGCACGTGGCCCGCCTCGCAGGCGTCCATGAGGGCCTGCAGGAGCGTGCCTGAGCCGGAGGCGAGCACGACGATGCGTACGGTCACGATCGAACCCTATCGACCGTGACCGTACCCGCCTCGACGCGTCAGGCGATCGGCTCCTTGTTGAACTGCCGGTACATGTGCGCCGTGAACAGCGAGGCGAACGGCAGCGTGACCAAGGTGAGCAGGCCGAACGAGATGCCGCCCAGGATGGAGACCAGGGCATTGACCACGGTCATGATGAGCGCCGGCACGAAGTTCTTCGTCACGGCCTCGAAACTGGCCTTCATCGCAGCGACGACCCCGTAGCCCTTGTCCAGGACGTAGTACGGGCCAAGCTGCAGCAGGAAGAGCACCGCGATGCCGGGCAGGATGCACAGGGCCAGGCCGACGAAGAACAGGATCGCGTACACGATCATGAACAGGATGTACTTGACGAGGTTCTCCCCCGTCAGCATCTGCGCGAACGACGGGGTGACGCCCTGGGTACTGCGGATGGCCGCGCGCTGCACGCCGATCTGCGCGATGAAGGCGATCAGCCCGAAGACGATCGACAGGAAGATCGAGATGACCAGTCCGATGCCCAGAGTCGCGGTACAGGAGTTGACCTGATCGAGAGTCGTGACGTCGTCGCAGTTGTAGAACAGGTTCGAGATCGTGGCCGAACCCAGCCGCTGGACGAGCTGGATCACGGTGACGACGGCCGCCAGGCCCACGAAGGCGGCGGCATTGGCCTTGAAGGTGTCGACGGCCCAGGAGAGCGCCTTGCCGACGTCGGGGGCCGATCCTGAGCTGGTTGGTGGCGGAGGCATGGCTCCGGGCGGGTTCTCGTCAGACATGTTCTCGTCCTCTCCTCGCATGGCGACCGCGGCACTGCCCACGGCAGCTGCGGCACGCAACAGTATTGGGCATCACACGACCGGCTCGTGGTTGAACCGCCGATACATGTATGCAGTGAAGAGGGTAGCGACGGGGAGCGTCACGAGCATGAGGATGCCCAGGCACATCTCCCCGAGGACGAGCACGAGCGCGTTCACCAGGGTCATCAGCAGTGCGGGGCCGGGATTGTGCAGCGCCGCCCGGGCGCTCGCCGCCATGGCGCGGCCGGGTCCGTAGCCCCTGTCGAGCACGAAGAACGGCCCGAGCTGCAGGAGGAAGATCACGATGAGGCCGGGAAGCAGGCACAGGAGGGTGCCCAGCATGGCCAGCAGCCCGAAGGCGCCGATGTAGACGACGAACGGCAGGACGTTCTCGGTCTCCAGGAGGTCGGACATGCCGGCAACGTGGCCGCGCGTGGTGCGCACGGCCGCCCGGCACGATCCGATCGTCGCGAACCCGGCCACGAGCAGGAACATGAGCTGGATCGCCAGGGCTGCGACCAGGACGCTCGCGACCGACGACAGGCAGGCCTGGTCGCCGGCCAGGACCACCGGATCCAGGCACCTGTCGGGGATGTTCTCCAGCGGGCTGGCGGCGAACGCCTGCAGGACGAAGACGCCCGCGACGGGCGCGGCCAGGCCCATCAGCACGCCCCGGTTGCTCCTGAACATCGCGAGGGACCAGGCCAGAGCCGCCTGGACGCTGGGTCGCTCGGTCGCGCCGGGGACGTCCTCAGCCATCGAGACGGGGCCTCACTCGACGTCCGTTGCCTCGTCCGGGTCCACGGGGGCCACCGTGAGGCTCGGACGATCGGACGGCGAGGCGACCACCGCAATGGGTGCCGCGCCCAGCGTGATCAGGATGGCCGTGAGGACTGCGACCGACAGGGGGGACGGCCCCATGTGCGCCAGCCTCAGGTCGCCCAGCGAGCCGGACGCGAGATACGAGAGCAGCATCATGATGGCGCCGGCCACGGCGGCGGACCCCACCGCGAGCGTGAGCCGGAGCAGGCGCGACTCCCGCCGGGCTCGGCGGGCGACGGCCAGCCCGACGAGGACGCCGGCCAGCACTCCGGCCAGCGGCAGCGCCCACGCCAGTGGACCGGTCGACGTCGGCAGGGCGGCGAGCAGGGGGAAGGGAGGCAACTGCGTCGGAGCGGTGACGGGGATGAAGGGCGACACCACGACCGCCGGGCCGATCACGATGCCGGCACCGACGACGTACGCAGTGGCCCACACGACGAGCACCGGCACGTAGGCGACGCCCGCCAGCAGCAGCCCGAGCCCACCACCGATGCCCGCGTGCAGGGACTGCGACATCGTGACGGCATCGTCGACGTGCACGAGGAGCGACGCCGTCGCCGCCAGTGCGCCCAACCCCAGCAGGGTCATGGCGCCGAGCAGCCCACCGCGCAGGATGACGGTGAGCCAGTCGGGCATCAGGTCGGCCGCGGCGAGGCCGGCAGCGCGCAGGGCTCCCCAGCCGAAGGCCAGGACGGCGATCACGGCGGCGGCGATGAGGGCGTGCACCGGGCTGACGTCCGCGTCGGCGCCGTGCACGACGACCGCGCCCGTGCACGCGAGCAGCGCGTATACCGCTGCGGCCAGTCCCACGAGGCCGGCAACGGATCGTGGGGTGTCCGCGCCAGTGCGCCTGGCCGCCCACCCCCCGGCATAGCCAAGCAGCATGACGGGCACGATCGCCAGGCCCCACGGGACCAGCGAGTACGTCGTGCCCGCGACCGCGACGGGCGCGCCGTGGGCCACGACCCACAGCAGCCCGGAGACGCGCAGGGAGGCCACCCAGGTGAGCCCGGACTGCGGAGTCGCCATCCACACGAGGAGCAGCGGCAGCGCCAGCACGGCGAATCCGATGAGCGCGGCCCACACCGCGGCGAACGGGGCGATCAGCCAGGCCTGCCGGGACGAGCCGCCGCCGAGGCGCGAGCCCACCCGCCGCAGGCCCGAGCGCGCTGACGCCACGAGGCGCGCCCTGTCCGTGGAGACGGTGCGGGGGACCCGCTCGGGCTCCTGCTCCGTCGGCGCAGGCATGGTCGGGGCAGTCACGACCTCAGAATCTCAGGTTTGGACGTGTTGGTCGGGTACCGCCACGCAACCTTCACAGCCAAGCCCCATTCACCCGTGCACGAGCAGCCACATCGCAGCCAGGGTGCTCAGCGTGAGCGCGATCCGGATGAAGGCCTTCTGGTTCATCCGCCGGAACGTGAAGATCCCGATGAACGCCCCGATGACTATGCAGGGTGCGAACCACAGGTCCGCCACGAGCGTGTCGCGGGTGAGGAAGCCGAGGGACACGACGATGGGCACCTTGATGGAGTTGAGGATGGCGAAGAACCATGCGGACGTGCCCATGAAGGCGAGCATCGAGACGCGCATCTTGACCAGGTACAAGGTCATCGCGGCGCCGCCGGCATTGGCCGCCATCGTCGTCATCCCCGCCAGGGAGCCGAAGAACAGGATGGCCACCTTGTTCTCCATCGCCGGCAGCTCGTGGCCGGGACCCGTCTCCGTGCGCTGACGCCACACCTCGAGCATGACGGAGGAGAGGATGAGCAGGCCGATGATGCGGCCCAGCGTGTTCACGTCGAGGAACTTGAACAGCACCGCCGTGATCGCGAAGCCCAGGAGCACGCCCGGGATGAGCCGGCGCATGACCGTCCAGTCGGCGTGCTGGCGGAAGTAGACCAGCGCGAACACGTCGCCGAGCAGCAGCAGCGGGACCATGAAGCCGGTTGCCACGGTCGCCCCCAGCGTCGCGGCCAGGACCGGGCCGGCGAGGACGCCGGCCACCGGCATGGCCGTCTTGGAGAATCCGTAGAGCAGGACGCAGGCGCCGACCAGGCCGATCACGAGCGGAGTCCAGGTCTCAGGCACGCCCGAGCCTCCGGGGGTGCCCGGCGCAGTGCAGCGAACCGGCCATGGGGCGAGCCTATGGCGGCCGCCGCCCGCCCCTTCGGGGTGGCTAGCTCATGAGCTCCCGCATGATCTGGGCTGCGGCGCTGGGGGTCTTGCCGACGCGGACGCCGGCGGCTTCGAGGGCTTCCTGCTTGGCGGCGGCGGTGCCGGCGGAGCCCGAGACGATGGCGCCGGCGTGGCCCATGGTCTTGCCCTCGGGGGCGGTGAACCCGGCGACGTAGCCGACGACGGGCTTGGTGACGTGCTCCTTGATGAACGCGGCGGCGCGTTCCTCGGCGTCTCCGCCGATCTCGCCGATCATGACGATCGCGTCGGTGCCGGGGTCGGCCTCGAAGGCGGCGAGGCAGTCGATGTGGGTGGTGCCGATGATCGGGTCGCCGCCGATGCCGACCGCGGTGGAGAAGCCGATGTCGCGCAGCTCGTACATCATCTGGTAGGTCAGCGTGCCGGACTTCGAGACCAGGCCGATGCGGCCGGACTTGGCGATGTCGGCGGGGATGATGCCGGCGTTGGACACCCCGGGGCTGATGATGCCGGGGCAGTTCGGGCCGATGATGCGGGTGGTGCCGGCGTTGACCGCGTACTGGAAGAACTGCGCGGTGTCGTGGACGGGGATGCCCTCGGTGATGACGACCACCAGCGGCAGGCCCGCGTCGATGGCCTCCTCGACCGCGTCCTTGGCGAAGCGCGGCGGCACGAACACCACGCTCGCGTTGGCGTCGTGCCGCTCCATCGCCTCGGCGACCGTGCCCAGGACGGGGATGCCGTCGACGTTCTCCCCGGCCTTCCTGGCGTTCACCCCGGCCACGACGTTGGCGCCCGAGGCGACCATGCGCCGGGTGTGCTTGGTGCCCTCGGAGCCGGTCATTCCCTGCACGATGATGCGGGAGTTCTCGTCCAACCAGATAGCCATGACGCGTGCCCCTACTTCCCGGCCTTGCGGGCGGCGGCCAGTTCGGCCACCCGCCGCGCAGCGCCATCCATGGTGTCGACGAGTTCGATCAGGTCGTGCTCGGCCTCGATGAGGATCCGGCGGCCCTCCTCGGCGTTGTTGCCGTCGATACGGCACACGATCGGCTTGGTGACCGGCTCGCCCTTGGCCGCCAGCATCGCCATCGCCTGCACGATGCCGTTGGCGACCGAGTCGCACGAGGTGATGCCGCCGAACACGTTGACGAACACCGCCTCGACCTCGGGGTCGTTCAGCACGATGTCCAGGCCGTTGGCCATCACCTCCGCGGACGCGCCGCCGCCGATGTCGAGGAAGTTCGCCGGCTTGATGCCGCCGAACTCCTCGCCCGCGTAGGCGACCACGTCCAGGGTGCTCATCACCAGGCCGGCGCCGTTGCCGACGATGCCGACCTCGCCGTGCAGCTTGACGTAGTTGAGGTCGAACTCCTTGGCCCGCAGCTCGATCGGGTCGGTGTTCGTCACGGTCGACGAAGTCGGCGTGCGAGGCGTGCCGGTAGTGCGCGTTGTCGTCGATGGTGACCTTGCCGTCCAGCGCCAGCACCTCACCCGTGGGCGTCAGCGCCAGCGGGTTGACCTCGACCAGCGTCGCGTCCTCGTCGACCAGCACCCGCCACAGCCGCTCCAGGATGAAGGCGACCTGCGCCTTGACCGCCTCCGGGAAGCGTGCCGCCTCCACGATCTCCGCGGCCTTCTCCGGCGTGCAGCCCTCGAGGGCGTCGACGCGGATCATCGCCAGCTCCTCGGGGCGCGTCGCCGCGACCTCCTCGATGTCCATGCCGCCGGCCACGCTCGCCATCGCCAGGTACGTCCGATTGGCACGGTCGAGCAGGAACGAGACGTAGTACTCGTCGGCGATGTCGCTGGCCTCGTTGACCAGGACCTTGTAGACCGTGTGACCCTTGATGTCCATCCCCAGGATCGCCTTCGCGATCGCCTGCGCCTCGTCAGGGGTCTGACGGCCAGCTTCACGCCACCGGCCTTGCCGCGGCCGCCGACCTTCACCTGCGCCTTGATCACCACCTGCGACCCGATCTTGCGGGCCGCCTCGTGCGCCGCATCCGCCGTCAGGCACACCTCACCCGGAGTGACCGGCACCCCATGCTTCCCGAACAGGTGCTTGGCCTGGTACTCGTACAGATCCACGCGTACTCCTTCGTGACGGGCGTTCGGCGAGCCTACTGAGGACGGGCAATGCCCTCAGCCACGATCGATGTGATCTTGCACCCACTGGACGATCTCGTGGGTCGTGGTTCCGGGCGTGAAGATCCTCGCGACGCCCATCTCCTCGAGCACCGGGATGTCGTCTTCGGGGATGATCCCGCCGCCGAACACGATGATGTCCGTCGCGTCCTTGGCCTTGAGCAGGTCCATGACCTCGGCGAACAGCGTCAGGTGGGCTCCCGACAGCACCGACAGCCCGATGATGTCGGCGTCCTCCTGGATGGCGGCATCGACGATCTGGGCGGGGGTCTGGTGCAGTCCGGTGTAGACGACCTCGATGCCGGCGTCACGCAGGGCGCGGGCCACCACCTTGGCCCCGCGGTCGTGGCCGTCGAGACCCGGCTTCGCCACGACCACGCGAATGGGTGCGGACATGGGGTGCCTCCTAACCGGCGGCGACCTGACGGTCACCGCGGACGCTGACGTGCTGGCAGACTACCGCGCGCGACGGGGTGCTTGACTTGTCGTGATCCGGTCCGCGGAACTGGCCCCACGACCGGACGACCGACCGGATCGGGGACGGCCGGCGGAGCAGCACGACGAGGCGAGGAAGGAGCAGGCGTGACCATCGACGCGACGGCGCAGTCGCCCATCCGGATCCTTGCCCTCGGCGGCAGCACGCGGCCGGATTCGGCAGGGGAGCGCGCGCTGCGCATCGCGGCGGCCGCGGCGGCCGCCACCGGCGCCGAGGTGACCTACTTCACCGGCCGCGACCTCATGGTTCCGCTCTACGACACGGAGACCGCCGAACGCAGCCCCGGGGCGATCGCACTCGTCGAGGCCATGCGAGCCGCGGACGGCGTCATCCTCGCCAGCCCCGGCTACCACGGGTCGGTCAGCGGACTGGTGAAGAACGCCCTCGACTACGCCGAGGACCTGCGCCGCGACGATCGGCCCTACTTCCACGGCCGGGCGGTCGGCTGCATCGCGGTCGCGCACGGCTGGCAGACGTCCGTCGGCACCATGAACCAGACTTCGCCAGATCACCCACGCGCTGCGCGGCTGGCCGACCCCGCTGGGCAGCGCCATCAACGACTCGACCGCGGTGATCGGTCCCGACGCCGCATCATCCGACCCCTCGGTGGCGGCTGCGCTGCAGACGGTCGGACGGCAGGTCGTGGAGTTCGCGTACGCCCTTCGGGCCCTGACCCAGGGTTAGGCTGCTGCCATGGTGACCGCGCTGTGCTTCATCCAGGCCGAGCCCCGACTGGTGAACGACGTCGGCTCGCAGATCGCACGGGTGCCGCAGGTGCGCACGGTCTACTCGGTCACCGGCCAGCTCGACATCGTCGCCATCATCGAGGTCCCCGATGTCGAGTCCGTCGCCACGGTGGTCACCGACAGCATCGCGGCCATCCCGGGAGTCAGCTCGACCGAGACGCACATCGCCTTCCGCACCTACCGGCCGGAGGATCTGGGAGCCGGCTTCTCGCTGGGCTACTGATGTCGCTGGCCTCGCAGGTCCTCGGGGTCGCCGCCGACGCGCGTCGTGCGCTGCTCTCCCCGGCCGGGATCGCCGGGGTCGCCGTCGAGGGGCTGTGGGTCGCCCTGCACCTGGCGCTCTACCCGTGGGGCCTGCTCGAGGACCGGCTCGACGAGGCCTCGCACATGGGCGTCTCGCACCTGTCCCCCGTGCAGCGCGGCCTGATCGTCGGCGACGTCGAGGCCGCGGGCACGCCGATCATCCTCATCCACGGCGTCATCGACAACCGCAGCATCTTCACGCTGCTGAGGCGGGCGCTGCACGGACGCGGCTTCGGCCGGACGTACGCCCTGAACTACTCCCCCTTCACCGATGACATCGCCGACGTGGCGGAGCGGCTCGGCACGCTGATCGAGGACGTCTGCGACCAGACGGGCTACGACCGGGTGCACATCATCGGCCACTCCATGGGAGGGCTCGTCGCGCGCTACTACGTCCAGCGGCTCGGCGGCGACCGCCACGTGCACACCGTATGCACCCTGGGCACTCCGCACTCCGGCAGCGTCCCGGCCCGGTTCGTCCCGTGGCCGGTCATCCGGCAGATGCGCAGCGACAGCGCCATCATGACCGAGCTGGCCGAGCCGGCACCCGGCTGCCGCACCCGCTTCATCGCCATCTGGTCCGACCTCGACCAGCTGGTGCTGCCGCAGCGCAATGCGCGCATCATCCACGACGACCTGCGTGCCCGGAACGTCTTCATCAAGGGCATCGGCCACATGTCGCTGCCGGTGGACCGACGGGTCGTGCACGAGATCTCCACGGCACTCGCACAGCTCGACCATGACGGCTCGCAGCTGTCGTCGGGGGTCACGTCGATCGACAGCACGCCGGCCCGCGCGACCACTTACGCGCCCCCGGCGGCGAAGCCCGGCCACGGCGCGGCGACGTCGGCCTAGAGTGCGTGTGGGTGTTCATCGCAGGCAGCGCCGGGCGTTCGCTGCCAGGACAGGGACGGCGAGGTAGGCGATGGCGTCGAGCGCCGGTGCTGCCTCGACGCGGGCGAGAGCGTCAGACCTCCCGGGTAGCCTTGGAACATGTTGGACACCAACGATTTCGAGTCGCGGGAACCGCCGTTCGGCGCCCTCGACGTCGATCACTTCGACCCAGACCGGGAGTGCCCGTTCGAGGATGCCGAGGTCGTCGAGGTCCTCGTGGACGACCCCTGGTTCGCGGAGATCGACGCCGCGCTGGATCGGGAGGCGCACGTCGCCATGGATCGCGAGGCGGACGTCGACACCGGGCTGCTGAGCCGCCTCGCGGTGCTGACCCCGGATGCCTCGCTCGTCGCGCGGCTAGCGGGGGTGGACCGGACGGCACTGTCCCCGGAGGACGCCGTCACGTTCACGATCGTCGCGGAAAGGGCGATGTCGTGGCTGTCGTCGATCCAGGACGAGGCGATCCTCGCCGCCGGCTCCGGCCACACCCAGGTCCAGGAACTCCTCCTCCTGGACCCGCGACACGACCGGCATGGTGAGACCAAGCTGCGGATCGAGGACGCGATCCGCGAGGAGATCGCCGCCGCGACCCGCTGGTCCCTGAACCGAGCCCACGACCGCCTCGTCCAAGCCCGCCTCCTCGCCGCCGGCCTCCCGCTGACCACGGCGGCGCAGGCAGAGGGCCGCATCACCCCCGCGCACGTGCAGGTCCTCGTCCAGCAGGCCCGGCGGCTGCCCTTCGCCGCGGAGGTCCTCGCCGGCGACGCCAGCGACGCGGAGACCTCCGCGTTCACCGAGGCGTGCGAGGAGTTCGAGAAGCGCGTCCTGCGGGCGGCGGAGCGGGGCACCGTCGGGCAGGCGAAGACCGCGGCCCGTCGGACGGTGCTGGCGATCGACGGGGAGGGCGAGGCCCGCCGCCGCCAGCAGGTCAAGGCGATCCGCGACGCGTTCGTGTGGGCCGAGGACGACGGCCTCTCCGTCTTCGCGGTCCGGATGGCCACCGAGCGAGCCTACGCCTGCCTCGCCGCCATCGACGCCGTCGCCCACGACGACAGGTTCCCCTCCGACTGCGATGCCACGATCGGGGAGCGGCGCGCCGAGGCCGCCGCCGCACTCATCCTCCGCACGCCGGGTGAGGCAATCCCCGTGCCGCGTCCGCGCGTACACGTGGACGTCACCGTCGATCTGGGCACCCTCCTGGACTTGCGCGATGCCGTCGAAGGTGTCGTCGAGATCGCCGGTGCCGGCGCGATGAGTGCCGAAGCGGTCCGGGACCTGCTCACCGACCCCGACGTCGCCCTCACGATGCGGCGGCTGGTGACAGACCCGGCGACCGGGCACCTGCTGGACTACGGGCGCCGCACCTACGACGTCCCGGATCGGCTACGGGAGTTCCTCACCGCCCGCGACCAGACCTGCCGCTTCCCCGGCTGCCCCCGCAATGCCTCCCGCTGCCAGCAGGATCACGCGATTGCGTGGGACGACGACGGCGAGACCAACCTCGGCAACCTCGGAGCCTTGTGCATGCGGCACCACCAGTTGAAGACCCATTCCGGGTGGTCGATCACCAACTCCCACCCCGACGGATCCTGCGCGTGGACCTCACCGCACGGCCGGGAGTACGTCCACGAGCCGAAACCGGTCAACGCCCGCACCCAATGCGAGGCAGACGACATCGAACGCATCAACGCCAAGTACGGCATCGCACCCCGAGCACCGGACGACGCCGAGGTGCCACCGTTCTAGAGCTTCTCGACCGGGGCGTAGCGCAGCAGGAGGCGCTTGACGCCTGCCGAGCCGAAGTCGATCGTCGCCTCCGCCTTGTCGCCCGATCCGGACGTCGAGACGACGGTGCCGAGGCCGAACTTCTGGTGGGTGACCCGCTCGCCCGGCTTCAGCGACGCCACCGGTCCGACGCTGCCGGCCCGATCGCCGAGGCGCAGGGCGGCACTGCTGCTGCTCGGCGACGAGCCGAACCCGCCCGACAGCGGGCTGCGCCCGACCGGTTCCTCTCGGCGCCAGTCGATGACCTCGCTGGGGATCTCCTCCAGGAAGCGGGAGGGCGGGTTGTAGGCGGGAGAGCCCCACGCCGACCGCACGATCGACCGCGAGACGTACAGCCGCTGGCGGGCCCGGGTGATGCCGACGTAGGCGAGTCGTCGCTCCTCCTCGAGCTCGCGTGAGTTCCCGAGCGAGCGCATGTGGGGGAAGACGCCGTCCTCCATGCCGGTCAGGAAGACGACCGGGAACTCCAGCCCCTTGGCCGTGTGCAGCGTCATGAGCGTGACCATGCCGCCACCGTCGTCGCCGTCCGGGATCTCGTCGGAGTCCGCGACCAGCGACACGCGCTCGAGGAAATCCGCCAGCGTGCCCTCAGGATTCGCCGTGGCGAACTCCTGCGCCACCGACTCGAGCTCGGCGAGGTTCTCCACCCGGGTCTCGTCCTGCGGGTCCGCCGACGCCTGCAGCTCGGCGAGGTACCCGCTCTGCTCCAGCACGGCCTGCAGCAGGGTGGCCGGCATCGGCACCCGCATCGCAGATCGTGCGCAGGTCGGCCATGAGCGTCACGAACCCCCGGATCGCCGCGAGCGAGCGCGCGGCCAGGCCAGGTGCCTCCTCCGCGCGCTCGAGGGACCTGGCGAACCCGATGCGCTCGCGCTGCCCGAACGCCTCGACCATCGCCTCGGCCCGTTCGCCGATGCCCCGTCTGGGGGTGTTGAGGATCCGGCGCAGGGAGACCTCGTCGTCGGGGTTCGCGATGGCGCGCAGGTAGGCGATGGCGTCGCGGACCTCGCGCCGCTCGTAGAAGCGCGTGCCGCCCACGACCTTGTACGGCAGCCCCACCCGGACGAAGATCTCCTCGACCGAGCGGGACTGGGCATTCGTGCGGTAGAACACGGCGACGTCGGACGGCTTGAAGCCCTCCTCGTCGGTGAGCCGGTCGATCTCCGTCGCGATGAAGGAGGCCTCGTCGTGCTCGTCGTCGGCGACGTACGCGACGATGGGGCTCCCCGCGCCGGCGTCGGTCCACAGCCTCTTGTCGCGCCGCCCGGCGTTGCGAGCGATGACCGCATTGGCGGCCGACAGGATCGTCTGCGTCGAACGGTAGTTCTGCTCGAGCATGACCGTCGAGGCGTTCGGGTAGTCGCGCTCGAACTCCTCGATGTTGCGGATGGTCGCCCCGCGGAACGCGTAGATGGACTGGTCGGCATCACCGACGACGCACAGCTGCCCCGCGGGCAGCTCGTCGGTCGCCTGTCCGACGAGCTCCTTGATCAGGACGTACTGCGCGTGGTTGGTGTCCTGGTACTCGTCCACGAGGATGTGGCGGAACCGGCGGCGATAGTGCTCCGCCACGTCGGGGAACAGCTGGAGGACGGCCACCGTCGACGAGATGAGGTCGTCGAAGTCGAAGGCGCTCGCCCGACGCAGCCGCCCCTGGTACTCCCCGTACGCCTCCGCGAGCATCTCCTCCATGTGGTTCGCCGTACGGCTGGAGTAGGTCTCGTGGTCGATGAGCTCGTTCTTCAGGTTAGACACCTGCCCGAGGAAGGAGCGCGGCGTGTACTTCTTCGGGTCGAGCGACGAGGTCGCGGATCACCATGGTCATGAGGCGCAGGGAGTCGGCCTGGTCGTAGATGGTGAAGGTCCTCGACACGCCCAGCCGGCCGGCCTCGCTGCGCAGGATGCGCACGCAGGCACTGTGGAAGGTCGAGACCCACATCACCCTGGCCCGGGCGCCCACGAGCTCGGCGACCCGCTCCTTCATCTCACCCGCGGCCTTGTTCGTGAACGTGATGGCGAGGATCTGCCCGGGCTGCGCATCCCCGGTCGCCAGCAGGTGCGCGACCGCGCCTGGTCAGCACGCGGGTCTTGCCCGATCCGGCGCCCGCGACGATGAGCAGCGGCCCGCCCCGGTGCTCGACCGCCTGGCGCTGCGACGGGTTGAGATCCTCGACCAGCCTGGCGATCGCGGCGGAGACGACCGGCCCGGACTCGAAGCTCAACTGGTCGCCCAGGACCCGGGTGTCATCCACCCATGCATCCTAGGCATGCCCGGTGACGGGTCGCCGGTTCGTGCGCGCGGGCCGGTCAGCGGTGGACGTAGCCGACGATCGTGGCCCGCACCCTGGCCGCGACGGACGAGGACAGGACGATCTTCCCGTCGGTGCCGATCTCGGCCACCACGAGGCTGGTGTACCACTTGCCGGCCACGATCGGGGCCGAGCGGCTGCCAGGCGGGCTGCGGTCGAGGCCGTACGCCTTGAGGCTGCCGCCATCGGGACCCTTCGCCTTCGTCCGCATCTGGAGGATGACGCCGGTGACCGGCTTCTTCTTCCTCGGGACCCCTCCCACTCCCGTCACGGGTCCCAGGACCAGCGTGGCGCCCGCCTCGAGCCGGGCCTTCGCGATCCGGGTAGGAGCGAGCCCCCGTACGTTGATCGGCTTGCCGTTGATGGCGTAGCCGAGGACCTCGACCCGCAGCTGGACGGCCGCCTTCTTCGACGTCACGAACTTGACCTGGCCGCCGGAGACCGGGACCACCATGACCGCCGACCGCACGCCCCTCCTCGGGAACCGGAACGTGGCGTTCCCCTGCTTCTCGCTGGCCAGGCCGATCCGCAGCCTGCCCCGCTTCGTCGCCTCCCTGGTCGTGATGAGGACGAGGGCGGACGTGGCCTCCCCCGGGACGCCGCCCAGGCTGACGACCCGCTCCTCGCCGGGCTGCAACGGGCCCTGCGCCGCCGACTCGTAGCCGACCTCGGCACCGATGGAGATGAACTCGTCGACCAGGTCCGGCTGTGGACTCGGCGCGGGCGCGGGCGCGGCGCGGGCGCCTGCGGCGTCGGGGCGGGAGCGGGCGGAGGCGCGGGCTCGTCGCCCATCGCGGTGGCCGCGCCCGGGGTCGCGATGGTGGTATTGGGCGTGTCGCCGGGCGCGTAGTAGCCGACCACGTCGACGGCCAGGTCGGTCGCCCCTGTCGACGTGGCCAGCGCGATGGTGCCGTCGGACGCGACCGGGACGATGGCCGAGCCCGTCGCGTCCATGTTCATCGGGACCTTGGCGACGACCTCGCTCCTCGACTGGCCCGGTGACCAGATGCGCACGCTCGAGTTCGCATTCGAGGCCATGGCCGTGACCTGGACGGACACGGCTGCCACGCCGGTGGCCGGGACCCCGCCCTGGCCGGTGACCTTCACGTACAGGCGGTGACTGTCGCCGTTCCAGCGGTCCTGCTGGAGCCGGCATCGGATACTGACCCCGGTGGCCTTGCGGGTGCCGAGCACGTGCACGGCCTCCACCGCGACGGCGTCGGCGGCACGGCCGCCCGACGGAGTCGAGGCGCCCGAGTGCTCGGGCGCGCAGTAGGGACCGTCCATCGCCGTGCCGTCCCAGAAGGAGGTGCGCCCACTGGCCCCGTCCCACGTCAGCGAGATGTGGATGTGGTTGCGATGGCAGGTCGTATCGCTGCCCGGGCTGGGGGTCGCGAAGCAGCCCTTGAGCTCGGTCCAGCCGCGCTTGATGTCGTAGCCACGCCAGATGCGATCGTTCCAGCCGATGTACATGACGCCCAGGCGCATGGCGTTGCCGTAGGCCACCCCCGCCTGGTCGGGTCCCAGCAGCCAGGCCAGGAAGGCCTCGGCGTTCGCGCGCTGCTGTGCATCGCGCACGCTGACCATCCAGTCGAGCGCCCGGCCCTCCTTGTGCTCGCTCTGGCCGCCGACGTCGCAGCCCCGCGGGATCCACACGGTCTGGGCCTGCCCGTAGGTCGCCTTGATGAGGTCGGCCAGCCGCTGGGTGCCCGGCTTGGGTGTCGGGTCGCACTGTGCCTGACCCTCATAGGTCGGGGAGACGTCGAATCCGGCGGGCAGCGCCTGGGCGACGACCGGAGCGGGGGCCGGCGGCAGGCCGGTGCCCGGTACGGGCGGTCCGGCGGCCTCGCCGGTCCAGTCCGATGGGGTCCAGACGTCGGCGGCGATCGATGCACTGGCGCTCATCGGGCCGGCCAGGCCCACTCCGGCGATCAGCGCGAGGGAGAGCGAGAGGACGAGCGCACGCCCGCCAACGCGTCCGTGGACGCGGCGAATCAGGGCACGACGCCCCGATGGGCGGGGAAGCACGGCCCTACTCTGTCACGGAAGTGACGGATGTTACTACTGTGACCACCAAAAACCACCCGGATATTTCCTCGACGGTGGGTGATCATCCGCATCTTCCGGGCCTGCGGGGCGCACACTGCCGGACCGTCACGCACCTCCCGCGTCACGCTACTCCACGCCCACCGCCGTTACGCTGCCCCCATGACCTCCCCCTCCACGGACGATCCTCCGAGCGACCCCACCCTGCTGCTCAACGGCGACGGGCAGCGAGTCGAGCGGGTCCTCGCGGTGATGGCGCACCCCGACGACGTCGATTTCGGCGCCGGGGGCACGATCAAGGCCCTCACCGATGCCGGCGTCGAAGTGTCCTACTGCCTGGTGACCAACGGCGACGCGGGCGGCTTCGATCCCGACGTGCCGCGCTCGCAGATCCCGGCCATCCGCAAGGCCGAGCAGCGGGCCGCCGGCATCGTCCTCGGCGTGCACGACGTGCGGTTCCTCGACTACCGTGACGGCGAGCTCACGGTGAGCCACGAGCTGCGGCGCGACATCAGCCGGGTGATCCGGCAGGTGCGTCCGGATCGCATGCTCATCCAGTCGCCCGACCGCAACTGGAACCGCATCCAGGCATCGCACCCCGACCACCTCGCCGCGGGCGATGCGGCGATCCAGGCCATCTACCCCGACGCGCGCAACCCGTTCGCGCACACGAGCCTGCTGCTCGACGAGGGCCTCGAGGCGTGGAGCGTGCCCGAGGTGTGGGTCATGGCCAGTCCGACCCCCAACCGCTGGGTCGACGTGACCGACACCTTCGAAGCGAAGATCGAGGCCCTGCGCGCGCACGACAGCCAGACCGCGCACATGGACGACCTGTCCGATCGGATCCGCGGCTGGCTCACCATGTGGGCCGAGCAGGGCGGGCTGCCCGAGGGCCGGCTCGCCGAGGCCTTCATGGTGGTGGGCACCGCGTAGTCGCCAGACGCGAGGGTGCGTCAGGCCGTGACGCCCATGAAGACGGCGATCAGCACGTTGAGGATGGCCAGGCCGCCCACGGCGCCCCAGAGCGCCACCTGAGGTGCCGGCTTCCGGCGGCCGATGAACGCCAGGACCGTGATGACGATGAGGATCAGCGTCTTGATGCCGACCGTCTGGTTGTTGATGGTCTCGTCGATCGAGCCCGACGAGGCGATGCCCACCAGGACGAAGCCGGAGATCAGCTGAGCGAGGGCGCCCTCGAGCATCGTGCGGTTGACGGTCCTGTCGGGCGAGGACAGCTGGACCATGAACCCGCCGATCAGCATGGCGAGGCCGATGAAGTGGATGACGAGGAAGGCGTCGTACACGAACTGCATGGTCACTCCGATTCGATGGTGCGGATGGAGGCGTGCTGGGCGACCCTGCGGGTCACTCCCACTCGATGGTGCCTGGCGGCTTGCTGGTGACGTCGAGCACGACGCGGTTCACCTCGCGCACCTCGTTGGTGATGCGGGTCGAGATGCGGGCGATGAGCGTCGTACGGCAGGCGTGACCAGTCGGCGGTCATGGCGTCCTCGCTCGACACCGGACGCAGCACGACCGGATGGCCGTAGGTGCGCCCGTCCCCCTGCACGCCCACCGATCGGACATCGGCCAGCAGCACGACCGGGAACTGCCACACGTCACGGTCGAGACCGGCGGCGGTGAGCTCCTCCCGGGCGATGGCGTCGGCCTCCCGGAGGATCGCGAGCCGGTCCTCCGACACCGCGCCGACGATGCGGATGGCGAGGCCGGGGCCGGGGAAGGGATGGCGCCAGACGATCTCCGGCGGCAGGCCGAGATCGAGGCCGACCTGGCGGACCTCGTCCTTGAACAGCGTGCGCAGCGGCTCGACGAGCGCGAACTTCAGGTCGTCGGGCAGTCCGCCGACGTTGTGGTGGCTCTTGATGTTCGCGGTGCCGGTGCCGCCGCCGGACTCGACGACGTCGGGGTAGAGCGTGCCCTGCACGAGGAAGTCCACGGACTCCCCGTGCGCGCCGGCGTCGTCGATCACGCCGCGCGCGGCGTCCTCGAACACCCGGATGAACTCGCGACCGATGATCTTCCGCTTGGTCTCGGGGTCGCTGACGCCGTCGAGTGCGGTCAGGAAGCGCTCGCGCGCATCGACGACCACCAGCCGGATCCCGGTCGCCGCGACGTAGTCCCGCTCGACCTGCTCCGCCTCGCCCTTGCGCAGCAGCCCGTGGTCGACGAAGACGCACGTCAGCTGCTCGCCGACGGCCTTCTGCACCAGGGCGGCCGCCACGGCGGAGTCGACGCCGCCGGAGAGTCCGCACACCACCCGCCCGCTGCCGACCTGGGCGCGGATGCGCGCGACCTGCTCGTCGATGACGCTGGCCATCGTCCACGTGGGCCGGCAGCCCGCGACGTCGTAGCAGGAAGTGCTCGAGGACGGCCTGGCCATGCTGGCTGTGCAGGACCTCGGGATGGAACTGCACTCCGGCCAGCCGCCGGCCGGTGTCCTCGAACGCGGCCACGGGAGCGCCCTCCGAGGCCGCCGTGACGAGGAAGCCCGCGGGCGCCACGGTGACCGAGTCGCCGTGCGACATCCACACGCTCAGCTCCGATCGGCAGCCCGGCGAACAGCAGGCTCGGCGCCGCCACCTGGAGCGGGGTGCCGCCGAACTCGCTCGAGCCCGTGTGCGCCACGGTGCCGCCCAGGGCCTGGGCCATGGCCTGGAAGCCGTAGCAGATGCCGAAGACGGGGATCCCGGTCTCGAAGAGCTCGGCGTCCAGGCTCGGCGCGCCGGGCGCGTACACGCTGGCGGGGCCACCGCTCAGGATGATCGCCGCCGGGGACTTCGCGACCATCTCCGCCACCGACATGGTGTGCGGGACGATCTCGGAGTACACGTGCGCCTCGCGCACGCGGCGGGCGATCAGCTGCGCGTACTGGGCTCCGAAGTCGACGACGAGGACGGTGTCGAGGGTCACCGGGCGAGCCTACCCTCCGGATGCGGGTGGCCCTCCCGGCCGGACGGACGGACGCCTCGGCGGGGTTCCGGCCGGTCAGGTCGAGTAGGCGCCGAGGAGTACCAGGGCCAGGGCGATGAACGCGTAGACGAGGACTCCGATGACGATCGTGGCCGCGAGCCACCCCCGGGCGACGTGCGAGTCGTGCATCGCCCGCTCGGGGTCGCCGTCGGCCAGGGCCCGGCTGACCCGCAGGCCGTAGTACAAGGTCACGAGTCCCAGCGGCAGGAAGCACAGGACGGTGGCGACCAGACCCACCCCGAGGTAGCTCCTCGGGGGATGGCTCTGGTCGGGCGAGGTGAAGGAGACTGACGGCTCGGACATCACAAGCACCCTAACGGCTCACCGCTCAGGGGCTGGGCTGCACCGCTCCACGGCCACGGGCCGGCACGGCGTAGGCCCCGACGATCCCGAGGATCGCGAAGGCGCCCACCACGATGCCGAGCCACATCACGGTCATCGGGACCACTCCGAACACGAACAGGGTCAGTGCGACTCCCAGGCCCAGGAACAGTCCCGCGAAGAACCCCGGGATCGGATGGCGACGAACCTTCATGACGCACCTCCCGCTGCTGCAGCCCCCGCGGTCGCCTTCGTGGCGACCACCACGGTGATCGCCATCACCAGGCCGAGGGCGATGAACCCGACCCCCGCGTAGAAGACCGGGGACGACATGGGTGACCCGCCGGTGCCGGTGATCCACCCGCTGCCCGTGCAGGAGCCCTCGGGACCGGTCATCTCCCCGGCCACCGGAATGAGGGCGCTCGTGACGAGCAGCCACTGGACCGGGGCGAGCGTCGTCGACAGCTCGACGACACCGCTGGACGACGTCTTGCCGTCGGCGTTGTCGATGGTGCCGCTGAGGATGGGCACGCCCCCGGCCGCGACCGCCCAGCTGCCGCTCGTGATAGCCACGTCAGTCGACCCCTGCCACGTGACCGAGCCGTCGGGGTCGATCACGAGCGGGTCGTCCTCGGTGCCGCCCGCCCCCGGCGCGCTGGCCGCGTCGAGCGGCGATCCGTCCGCCATCAGGGACTGCACCGACCCCGAGCATCCGGTCGCATCCGCGGCCAGAGCGGCGGAAGCCGGGAGCCCTAGGGCGAGCACGGCGAGCGCGCTCAACGCCACGATCCTTCCTCCACGACGCATGACTCCTCCTGATCCTCGTCCGTACTACCCGTTGCCCGGATCGTGCATGCACAGCGTCCACATCATGCTGTCCTGAGGGTAGGCGGAGCAGTCCGTCACGTCGACGGCTGCGGAGGCACTGGGCAGGGACGCACCGGCACCCTCCTCGCCGCCAGTCAGGAGCGCGATGCCCTGGACGGATGTGATGCCACGCTGCCTGGTATCGAACGCCCACGACCAGGTGCCCGGATTCGAGTCCACGACCGTGTACCTGCCGGCCGGCACCACGACGTTCGGGGTCACCGTCCAGTAGGCGTCCTTGACTCCCCCCTGGCCCTCCGCGCCGGTCGCCTGCCACGGCCCGTACATGGTGCCGTCCGAGGCCTTCAGCGCAATCGTCCCGGGACCGGAGCCCTTGTTGAGGTAGTGGTAGGTGCCGATGCTCGTGAGGTAGGCGGAGGTGGGCAGGGTGAACGCCGTCGGCCGGGGCGGCCCGCTGGAGACTCCGGCGATCGACGTGACCTCGAACAGGACCGCCGGCTCCCCCGCCGGTCGATCGGTCGAACCGGGCGTCGGCGCAGGCGCTGCCGCCGCACTGGCAGCCGGCCCGCCGCTCGTCTGCGCGGGCGTCGTGGCGCCCGGACCGGGCACGGCCGGCGCCGCCGTGGCCGGCTGGACGGGCGTCCCCTCGAGGCCGGCCGGGGCCGGCTGCCCCGTCGACGCATCCTGCCCGCCGGCGGTGCCGGCCGGGCGCGTGAAGAGGCTGTCCGTGTCGGGATCCACGACCTCGAAGCCGTCGATCACGCGCGTGCTGGCCTTGACCCGGACGGTGTTGAACGGGTTCCAGCCCTCCCAGGCCGGGCCGTCGTACACGGGGTCCGCCACGAGGTCGGGCGCGGCCGTCAGGGGGTTGCCGCAGAAGCATCGGACGACGGGCAGCCCGACGTCGTTGACCAGCACGGCGGTACCCGCCTGCAGCACGGAGGCGAAGGTCGTCGCCTGCCCGTCGAAGTACCCGTGGTTCGTCACCAGCGTGTCGGCGCGCAGCACGAGCGGGGTCAGGCCGGCCAGGAAGGACCTGATCGCCGTGGTCTCGATGCCCTGTACCTCGGCCCAGGCGGCAGCCTTCGCAGGATGGGAGTCGAGGAAGTCCGCCAGCTGCGCGCGCTCGCAGGAGCTTAGCTTCATGCTGCCGCCGTACAGGCCGACCGCATCGCCCTGGACGTCGATGAGTCCGGTGGACCCCTGGGCCGCCAGTGACGCCATCTCGACGTCCGTGCCCACGGGCGGGGTGAACTCGTCGCCGGGCGTGTTCACGGCCATGAGCATGACGTGCTCGACCGGAACGGGACCGGACGAGACCGCGGGCTCCGGAGCGGGAGCGGGGGCGGCCGACTGGTCCTGGCCGCTGCCCCGGCCCAGCGAGGCGAGCACGATCGCAGTGCCGAGCCCGACCAGCACGATCACGAAGACGACCAGCGCAATCCGCTGCCTGCGACGGTCCTTCTCGTCCGTGCTCATCCGGTCCTCCTCGCTGCTCGGCCCTGCTGGTCGTCAGGCGTTGTTGCGGGCACCGCCCGCAGGGACGGTCGACGCCGGCACCTCGGTCTGCACGCCCGGGACCGTCGCGTCGGCGTCGAAGGCCCCCTTGCCGAATTGCCGCACGATGCCGACGTAGGTGTACGCGTCGTTGCGGCAGGCCTTGAGATGCTCGGCGTTCCCCGGCCCCCTCAGGAAGCGGCGGCACTGCTTCATGATGTCCTCGTAGAACTTCTGGTCGACCTGCTCGCGACTCCACGTGCGGAAGTCGGTCGGGCGCTGCGTGGCCATGCCGGCCACCGTGACGCCCGCGTAGCCGGCATCGTGCTGGTTGCAGGCCGGCCGGATGCTGACCGGATTCGAGCCGTACATCCGCACGTCGCCGGCCCAGTTGAGCGCATCGGCCACCTGCGGGCCCCACGTCGCCGCCCCGCAGCCGTTCGACACCTGCGGGATGGGCACCTGGACCGACACCCACCGGCAGCTGGATGTGGGCGCGTCCGCACTCAGCAGCCCCGCGGAGTCCTTGGCGTAGAAGCACTCGTAGAACGGGCCGTCGCCGCCGCCGCTGCGCGGCCACTGGGCGCGGTCGATCTGGCCGTCGGCGCGGACGAGGGCAGGGCTCTTCGCGGTGGCCACCAGGGCGCCCCCGGAGTACAGGCCCGCGAACCACTTCGCCCGCCCGCTGTCGTCCCTGACTCGCCACGCGACGGGGATCCGCCGACCGATGGGCACCACGGCGCCGGGGGCGAGCACGGTGATGGTCGGCGGCGCGTTCTGCGTGGACGGATTGCCTCCCGACGACGCCATGATGGCGAAGGTCAGCGACACGGTCACTCCCCCGCAGACCCCGTAGTCGTTGCAGTTCTTGGATTCCGCGTAGGCAACCATCGTCGCGGCCACGCCGTTCTCCTGGGGGGTGATGCCCTTGACCCAGGGCGCACGGACGGAGAGGGCGAACGGCGTCGTGTACGTGCCCTCGCCGACTCGCTGCGAGAAGCCGGCAGTGGGCGAGGTGCCGCCGCCGCTCAGCGAGGCCCGCTGCGAGAGGTTCGTGACGGCCCCGGCGGGGATCGAGAAGCTCATGCCGCCGCTGAACGTCACGGTGTCGCCGGCCTTGACGATGCCGTCGTACGCCGCGGCGAGGTCAGGTCGGGACGCCGGGACGGCCCCCACGCCACCGGTCGCCCACGTGACGGTGTTGCCGCCGTAGCTCAGGCTGCCGGAGAGCCCTGGCCGGTCTGCGGCAGGAGCCGCCGCCTCCACGGGCGCGGCCACGAAGGCCGCGCAGGCCAAGGCCCCTGCCAGTACGACGCCGACGCCGCGCACCATCATGGTCACCGTCCCGTGACGAGCCGACCAGGCCCACTAGTGGAAGGGTAGGCAGAGTCGGCGGGGGTGTCGCGTCGACTGTCAGCCGGCGTCGACGAGCGGCAGGCGCAGTGCGCCCGGGGCCGACTCCGGGACGAGCGGGCTGCGCGGCGGTACGGGCGGCACCCGCACGTACCCGGTACCGGGCACCGGCCGCGGGTCGGCATCGCCCTTGTTGGGCCACAGCGCCATCGCCCGCTCGGCCTGCGCGGTGATGGTCAGCGACGGGTTCACGCCGAGGTTCGCGGTGATCGCCGAGCCGTCGACGACGTGCATGCCGGGGTGCCCGTACACGCGGTGGTAGGCGTCGATGACGCCCGTCGTCTCGTCTGCGCCGATCGTGCACCCGCCGACGAAGTGGGCGGTCAGCGCGGCGTCGACGTTCTCGAACACGCTGGCGGCCGGGATGCCCCCGACCCGGGCGGCGAGGCGCCGCACGACGTCCTGCGCAACGGGCAGGTACGTGGGTGCCGGCTTCGACTCATCCCTCTTGGTCGTCAGGCGCCAGCGCCCCGTGCGTGAGCGCGTGCCCGTCAGCGTGAGCGAGTTGTCGACGGTCTGCATGACCAGCGAGATGATCGCGCGCTCGCTCCACTTGCGCACGTACAGCAGCCTGGCGACGTCGCCCGGCTGCCTGGCCATCTCGCCGACCCAGGTGCGCCAGCGCTTCTGGCCCGGCCGAGGGGTCGTCATCACCGATGTCAGGAGGCCCATGGCATTGGAGCCCTTGCCGTAGCGGCAGGGCTCGACGTGCGTGTCGGGCTCGGGGAAGAAGCTGGACGTGATCGCCACCCCCTGGCTGAAGTCCACCGCCGACGTACGGGACACCGCGCCGAGCAGCGACTCGGAGTTCGTCCGGGACGCTCGGCCGAGTGTCGGGGAGAGCCGGGGCAGCCGGCCCTCGTCCTTCATGCGGTGCAGCAGCTTCTGCGTGTTGTAGGTGCCGGCCGCCATGATGACGTGGTCCGCTGTCAGGGTGCGCACGCGCCTGCTGTTCCACGATCCGGTACGCACGGTGTCGACGGTGAAGCCGCCGCCCGGCCGCTCGCCCATGCCGGTCACCGTGGTCAACGGGTACACCCGCGCACCCGCGAGCTCGGCGAGCGCGAGGTAGTTCTTCGGCAGCGTGTTCTTCGCGTTGTACCGGCAGCCGGTCATGCACTCGCCGCACTCGATGCAGCCGGTTCGCTCGGGACCCGCACCGCCGAAGAACGGGTCGGGGCTGCTGATCCCCGGGCCCTCGCCGAAGAAGACGCCCACCGGCGTCAGCGTGAAGGTGTGCCCCACGCCCATCTCGTCGGCGACCGCCTTCATGATCTCGTCGGCCGGGGTCATCGTCGGGTTCTGGACGACGCCGAGCATGCGGGCCGCCTGGTCGTAGTAGGGGGCGAGCTCGTCGGCCCAGTCGGTGATGTCGCGCCACTGCGGATCCTCGAAGAACCGCTTGCCCGGGACGTAGAGCGTGTTCGCGTAGACCAGCGAGCCACCGCCGACGCCTGCTCCCGACAGCGCCACGACGTCCTTGAGGACGTGGATCCGCTGGATTCCGGTGAGCCCGAGCCGCGGTGCCCACAGGAAGTCCCTCAGGTGCCAGGACGTCTTCGCGAAGTCGGCGTCCGCGAACCGCCGGCCGGCCTCCAGCACGCCGACCCGGTAGCCCTTCTCGGCAAGGCGCAGCGCCGAGACCGATCCGCCGAAGCCGGAGCCGATGACCAGGACGTCGAAATCGTGCGTTGTCACGCTCGCAACCTACTTCAGGCCAAGGCCCTTCAGCACGGTGAACGCCGAGGCGATCGTGTTCATCCACCGCTCGTCGCTCCAGCCGAAGGGAGCGCCGAACCCCATCATGCGCTGCGTGGCGATCGTCTGCGACTCGGTGTACTTGAGCAGGCCCTCGTCGCCGTGGCGTCGCCCGAGACCGGAGTCCCCCATGCCTCCCATCGGGGCGCGTGTGCTCCCCCACGACGGTCCATAGCCCTCGTTGACGTTGACGGTTCCGGCATGCAGCCGGCGGGCGATCGCCCGCCCCATCGCGGTGTCCCGCGTGACGACGGCCGCATTCAGCCCGTAGCTGGTGTCGTTGGCAAGGCGGATCGCCTCGTCGTCGGACGAGACCGGGTAGACGGCCACGACCGGCCCGAAGGTCTCCTCGTCGCACAGCACCATCTCGTCGGTCACCCCGGTGAGCACTGTCGGCTCGAAGTAGTGGGGACCGAGGTCGGGGCGCGCATGCCCTCCCGCCAGGAGCGTGGCGCCGCGGGAGACCGCGTCATCGACATGGGCCCGCACGCGTTCGAGCTGCCGGGCCGAGATCAGGGAGCCCATGTCCGCACCCCAGCCCACCCCGGCCCTCATCGTCATGGCCTCGACGCGCTGGACGAACGCGGCCAGGAAGGGGGCGTAGACGTCCTCGTGCACGTACATGCGCTCCATCGAGATGCACAGCTGCCCGGAGTTGCTGAAGCAGGCCCGCACCGCGATCTCGGCGGCTCGCGCGACGTCGGCGTCCGCGCGCACGATCATCGCGTTCTTGCCGCCCAGCTCGAGGGAGCAGCCGATGAGGCGCTCGCCGCAACGGGCAGCGACCTCGCGGCCGACCCGGGTGGAGCCCGTGAACATGACGTAGTCGACGCGGTCGATGACCATCGGCCCGACGACCGGGCCGTCGCCGGTCACGACCCGGATGACGGTGTCGGGCACGCCCGCCCGGACCATCAGGTCGACGATCCACAGGGCGGTGAGGCTGGTCTGCACGTCGGGCTTGATGATGACGGCGTTGCCGGCAAGGAGCGCGGGGATCGCGTCGCTGGCCGCCAGGGTGAGCGGGTAGTTCCACGGCGACAGGAAGCCGACGACGCCCTTGGGCTGCTGGACCTGCGTGACGCCCACGGCGACGGGGAACACGCCGATGTGACGGCGCGGGTGCAGCAGCCGGCGTGCATCGCGCGCATAGTGCCGCGCATTCAGCGTCACGTCGAGCAATTCCTCCATCGCGTCGCGGCGGGCCTTGCCCGTCTCCCACTGCACGATGTCGAGGCCCTCGTCACGATGCGCCAGCACGAGGTCGTGCAGCCGCAGGATGATCCGCGACCGCTCGTGCAGCGGCCGAGCGGCCCAGGCACGCTGGCCGCGACGCAGCGTGGCGATGCTGGCCTCGACGGCGTGCTCGTCGGAGACCGGCAGGTCGAACAGGTGCTCACCGGTGAAGGGCGCGATGACCGGGATCGTCGCCGCACCCGCCCCGACGCTCGCCGTCGACAGCAGCCGGTGGACCAGACCCGGATCCAGGCTCACGCAGTGACCACCATCTCGACCCGCTGGAACTCCTTCGTGTCGCTGTAGCCCGTGATCGCCATTGCCTTGCGGAGCGCACCGACCACGTTCATCGTCCCGTCCGCGCTCCGCGAGGGGCCGTGCAGCACCTCCGCGAACGTGCCGACCGGCTTCATCACGTGGCGCTCGCCGCGCGGCAGGTGCGGGTGCCACGCCTCGGCGCCCCAGTGCGCACCCTGGCCGGGCGCGTCCGACGCCCGGGCCAGCACGGAGCCGACCATCGCGGCGTCGGCACCGCAGGCGAAGGCCTTGACGATGTCGCCGCTGTGTCCCATGGACCCGTCGGCGATCACGTGGACGTAACGGCCGCCGGACTCGTCGAGGTAGTCCCGTCGGGCCGCGGCGACGTCGGCGACTGCCGTGGCCATCGGGACCCGAACGCCCATCACGTCGGCCGTCGTGTGCGAGGCCCCGCCGCCGAAGCCCACGAGGACGCCGGCCGCGCCGGTGCGCATGAGGTGCAGTGCGGCCTGGCGCGTGGCACAGCCACCGACGATGACGGGCGCATCCAGCTCGTGGATGAACTGCTTGAGGTTCAGCGGTGCGCCGTCCGACGACACGTGCTCGGCCGACACCGTCGTGCCCCTGATGACCACGATGTCGGCTCCCGACGCGGACGCGAGCGATGCCAGCTGGGTCGCGCCCTGCGGTGACGTGGCGACCGCAACGGTGACCCCCGTGGCCTTCAGCTCGGCAATCCGGGCGGCAACGAGTCCGGCGTCGACCGGCCTGGCCGCGTACAGCGCCTGCATGCGGGGCGTCACGACGGACGGATCGAGGCCGGCGATCTCGCGCAGCAGCGGGGCCGGGTCCTCGTAGCGGCCCCAGAGGCCTTCGAGATTGAGCACCGCGAGCACGCCCAGGCCGGCGAGCGTGACGGCGCTCTCGGGCGAGACCACCGAGTCCATGGGAGCCGCGAGGACAGGCGTGTCGAATCGATACGCATCGATCGTCCAGGCGGTGGAGACCCCCTGGGGGTCACGGGTCCTGCGGCTGGGGGCGATGGCCACCTCGTCGAAGGAGTAGCCGCGGCGGCCGAGCTTCTGGCCGCCGATCTGGATTTCTGTCACAGGGCTCTACCGTCCTGAGTAGTTGGGGGCTTCGATGGTCATCTGGATGTCGTGCGGGTGGCTCTCGCGCAGGCCCGCCGCGGTGATGCGCACGAAGCTGCCCTTGGCATGCAGCTCGGCCATCGTGGCGGCGCCCGAGTAGCCCATGGCCGCCCGCAGGCCGCCGACTAGCTGGTGCGCCACGGCACCGAGCGGCCCCCGGTAGGCGACCATGCCCTCGATGCCCTCCGGCACCAGCTTGTCGTCGCTGAGGACATCGTCCTGGAAGTACCGGTCCTTGCTGTACGAGCGGGCCAGGCCACGGGACTGCATGGCGCCCAGGGATCCCATCCCGCGATACGACTTGAACTGCTTGCCGTTGACGAAGACGACATCACCCGGCGCCTCCTCGCAGCCGGCGAGCAGGGAGCCGAGCATGACCGTGTCGGCTCCGGCCACCAGGGCCTTGGCGATGTCGCCCGAGTACTGGACACCACCGTCGCCGATGACGGGCACCCCGGCCGGGCCTGCGGCGAGAGCCGCCTCGTAGATCGCCGAGATCTGCGGGACGCCGACGCCGGCGACGACGCGCGTGGTGCAGATGGAGCCCGGCCCCACGCCCACCTTGATGCCGTCGGCGCCGGCGTCGATCAGCGCCTGTGCGCCGGCTCTCGTGGCCACGTTGCCGCCCACGATGTCGACGGTGGACTGCCGCTTGAGCAGGCGGACCATCTCGACGACGGCCCGCGAGTGGCCGTGCGCGGTGTCGACGATGAGGAAGTCCACGCCGGCGTCGATGAGCGAGCGGGCGCGCTTCTCGGCGTCGTCGCCGACACCGATCGCCGCACCGACGACGAGGCGCCCGGAGCTGTCCTTCGTGGCGTGCGGGTACTTGTCGCTCTTGACGAAGTCCTTGACGGTGAACAGGCCCTTGAGCCGGCCGTCGATGTCGGTCAGCGGCAGCTTCTCCACCTTGTGCCGCGCGAGCAGCGCAAGCGCATCGTCCGGTGAGATGCCGACCGGGGCGGTGACCAGCGGCATCGGCGTCATGACCTCGCGCGCCGAGCGGCTCATGTTGTCCTCGAACCGCATGTCGCGATTCGTCACGATGCCCAGGAGCACGCCACTCGCATCGACCACCGGCACGCCCGAGATCCGGTAGCGCGCGCACAGCAGGTCGACCTCGGCGAGCGTGTCGTCGGGCGAGCAGGTGATGGGGTTGTTGACCATCCCCGCCTCGGACCGCTTCACCATGTCGACCTGCGTCGCCTGGTCCTCGATCGGCAGGTTGCGGTGCAGCACGCCCACGCCGCCCTGGCGTGCCATCGCGATGGCCATGCGCGCCTCCGTCACGGTGTCCATGGCGCTGGAGACCAGGGGCATCTGGACGCTGATGTTGCGCGTGACGCGCGAGGACGTGTTGACCTCACTCGGCACCACGTCGGACTCCCCCGGTATGAGCAGGACGTCGTCGAACGTCAGTCCGAGGTAGCCGAACCTCTCCGGCACGCCGTCGAAAGCGAGGGAATCGGCGGGCGGGCTGGGCTCCATGGGGTCTCCGGGCTTCACTCGGGGCGGTTGGCTCCCAAGGCTACTCGCCGAGCGCGTGCGTGATCCCGGCCACATGCTGCCCCAATGTTGAGTGGCCAGTCGTGGGGGTAAAAGAGCACTTGTGGACCCCCACGACTGGCCACTCAACGAAGTGAATGCGGAGGGGGCCCCGGCGCTGTGCGCCGGGGCCCCTCCTTCGCTTCAGGTACTAGTGCGAGTGCCCGTGGTGGCCGTGGCCGTGGCCATTGCCCTCGTCGGACTGGTCTTCCTTCTTCTCCACGACCAGCGCCTCGGTCGTCAGCAGCATCGCGGCGATCGACGCCGCGTTCTGCAGTGCGGACCGGGTGACCTTGACGGGGTCGATGACGCCCGCCGCCATCAGGTCGACGTACTCGCCCGTGGCGGCGTTCAGGCCGTGGCCCGCCGGCAGCTCGGCAACCTTGGAGACGACGACGTAGCCCTGCTCACCGGCGTTCTCGGCGATCCAGCGCAGCGGCTCGGCCAGCGAACGGCGGACGATGCCGACGCCGGTGGCCTGGTCGCCGGTGAGGCCGAGGTCGCCCTCGAGGGCGACGGCAGCCTGCACGAGTGCGGTGCCGCCACCGGAGACGATGCCCTCCTCGATCGCGGCGCGCGTCGCGGAGACGGCGTCCTCGATGCGGTGCTTCTTCTCCTTGAGCTCGACCTCGGTGTGGCCGCCGACCTTGATGACGACGACGCCACCGGCGATCTTCGCAAGCCGCTCCTGGAGCTTCTCCTTGTCCCAGTCGGAGTCCGAGCGCTCGATCTCGGCACGGATCTGCGCGACCCGCGCGTCGACCTCGGCCGGGTCGCCCCCGCCGTCGACGATCGTGGTGTTGTCCTTGGTGACGACGACGCGACGCGCGCTGCCGAGCACCTCGAGGCCGACCTGGTCCAGCTTGAGGCCCACCTCGGCGGACACGACCTGCGCGCCCGTCAGCAGGGCGAGGTCCTGCAGGATCGCCTTGCGGCGGTCACCGAACGCCGGCGCCTTGACTGCGCAGGACGCGAACGTGCCGCGGATGCGGTTGACGACCAGGGTCGACAGCGCCTCGCCGTCGACGTCCTCGGCGACGATCAGCAGCGGCTTGCCGGCCTGGACGACCTTCTCCAGCAGGGGCAGCAGCTCCTGGACCGACGAGACCTTGCCCTGGACGAGCAGGATGCGCGCATCCTCCAGGACCGTCTCCATGCGGTCGGGATCCGTGACGAAGTACGCGGAGATGAAGCCCTTGTCGAACTGCATGCCCTCGGTGAACTCCAGCTCGAGGGAGGTCGTGTTGGACTCCTCGACCGAGATGACGCCGTCCTTGCCGACCTTGTCGAATGCGTCGGAGATCAGCTCGCCGATCTCGCGGTCCTGGGAGGAGATGGTCGCCACGTCGGCGATCTCCTCCTTGCCGTTGACCTCGCGGGCATTCTCGAGCAGTCGAGCGCTCACCGCGGCGACGGCCTTCTCGATGCCGCGCTTGACGTCGAGGGGAGAGGCACCGGCGGCCACCTGGCGCAGGCCCTCGCGGACCATGGCCTGGGCGAGAACGGTCGCCGTGGTCGTGCCGTCACCGGCGACGTCGTTGGTCTTGGTGGTGGCGTTGACGCCATTGAGGTCAATGCCCAGCACGCCGCTGCCGGGGGCGGCCCAAGCCACCTGGTCGGCTACGCCATCGCCATTCAAATCGAAGCGCACGTTGGAATGCTGCGTTTCGATGTAATGGGGAGAAGCGCCATCCAGCGCCAGCACCACCGGGGGAGCCCAGCCGGTGAAGTCCATGGTGCTGCGGTAGCCCGATCCAGCGGTGTACCCAAAGTGCCAGGTATTGGCCAGGCCCCGGTCATCGACCACGCGCCAGGTGGTGTCGAAGGAATCCAGCGCCGAGCTGCGGGGCACGTCGATATACCAACTGGTCTGTGTGGTGTTGAATATGTTCCACGGTATGCTGCTCGTCGCAGGCCCCGGATCGCCAAACACATGGTAGTTGCCACTCAGATACGTGACCGACACCAGGCCCGTATTGCCATCATCTGCAATGCTCCATCGCAGATCCCCAATGTCAAACGCAGCGGCCGGTGTGCTCCCGCTCGGGTAGAAGTTGCTATAGGTCACATTGATGCTGGGGTACAGGTTGGGCGGTGGCGCCACCGTCACGAACGCCGTGGCCCAGGCTGTTCCCCCATGCTGGTCATCCACCTGGTACTCAAAGCTGGCAGTGCCGTTGAAGTTGTCTGTCGGCGTGAATGTGACCTGCCCGCCCACAATGGTCGCCGTGCCGTTATTCGCATTGCGCACGGCACTCACGGTCAGGTCAGACGCCGGATTGTCCACGTCTGTGTCATTGGCAAGTAACTGGTTGAACCCGATAGTTTGGGTTGAGTGCGAAGTCGGCGTATTGGTGTACATGTGGAACCCCTCGTCCACCGCCACCGGCGTTATCGTTGACCGGCGCAACCTGGATTTCAGCGGTCACGGTGGGCGACGTCGCCCCACCAGAGTCGCGCACCGCATACTGGAACGAGGCCACGCCGTTGAAATTGGGCGCGGGCGTATAGACGACGTTGCCGCTGCCATCCAGCGACACGGTGCCGTTGGTGGCGTTGCCAACGACACAAGCTCGAAGGCGCTGTTGGGAGTTTCCACATCGCCATCGTTGGCCAACAAGATGCTCTTGTCGATGTGGAACACCGCGTCTTCGCTGGCACCACTGACGACTTCGCCCTGCGCATACGGCGAGTCGTTGACCGGCGCCACGTTCACGGTGACGGTGGCCGGGTTGGACTCCAGTCCCAGCGGGGTCCTTGACCCAATAGGTGAAGCTGGCCGTGCCGCTGAAGTTGACCGTGGGCGTGAACACCACATTGCCACTGCCGTTCAGCGCGACCGTGCCGCCCGTTCCCGCCGCCACCCTCGATATCTGCAAGGAGCTGACGGGGTTGTCGACATCGGTCTCGTTGGCCAGGAGCGCGGCGGCAGTCAGCGTGACGCTCTCGTCTTCCAGGCTGTTGATGGTCTCGCCGCTGGCCACCGGGGCATCGTCCATCGAGCCCACCAGGACGGTGGCCGTGGTGGTGGCCGTGCCCCCTGCCCCATCGTTGACCACATAGTCAAAGCTGGCCGGCCCCGCGTAGTTGGCCGTGGGGATGAACTGGACTTGCCCGTTGCCCAAGATGCTGCACCGTGCCGTGCGATGCGTTGGACACGGCGCTGACACTCAGGGTCTGGCCATCGGTGGCCACGTCGGCATCGGTGTCATTGGCCAACAGCGCGGCCTGGCTGACCAGCAGCGTGGTGTCTTCGGTGCTGGTGATCACCTCACCCAGCCCCACCGGCACGTCGTTGACCGCGGCCACTTGCACGGTGGCGGTGGCAGTGGCGGTGCCGCCAACGCCATCGCTGACCACATACTCAAAGCTGGCCGTCCCGTGGAAGTTGGCGTCCGGGGTGAACTGGACCGATCCATTGCCCAGGATGCTGACCGTGCCGTGCTGGCGTTGCCCACCGCGCTGACACTCAGCGTCTGTCCGTCGGTTGCCACATCGACATCGCTGTCGTTGGCCACGAGCGTGGCTTGGCACACAGCCAGCGCCACGTCTTCATTGGTGTTGACCGTTTCACCAACGGTAATTGGCACATCATTGACGGCGGTGACGGTAAAGCTGGCAATGCCTGCCGCGCGCCCGCCGTCTTGCCCCGTGACCACATACGCAAAACTGGCCGGCCCGTGGTAGTTGGCCTCGGGCGTGAAGATGACATCGCTGCCCGATAGCGTGACCGTGCCGTGCGTGGCATTGCCCACTTGCGAAATATCCACCGCGAAGGTGTCGTTGGCCAGGAGCGTGGCCACGCTCACGCGCAGCACGGTGTCTTCCAGCGGGTCAGTCAGATGGTCATCGGTAGTGGTGGCGCTGTGGAGCGTGGGGGGCGTCGGCGTGGTGTCTATGGGCGGCGCCACGATGGTGGGGGGCGCCACGATCACGATGGGCGTGGTTGGCGTCACGCCTGGACTGGCAGGAGTTGTTGGGGTAGTTGGGGTAGTCGGCGTCGAGTCGCTGGGCGGGGTACTGACGGGCGGTGGTTGTGGGGCATCCCCAGTCGTGGGCGCAGTTGGAGTTGGAGTTGGGGTCGGTGGTGCAACAACAGGCGGCACAATCCCCCGATTGCCCGGCGCAACGTAGAGCGTGGCAGGCAGGGTGCTGATGAAGCCATCGGGGAGCGACTCGGTGACCGCAGTGACCACGTTGTTTGTAGCGCGATGCAAGGCCGGCAGCAAAATTGGTGCGCCCTGGCTTAGGGTGGTGACCTGGCCAGCGTCTGTCCACACCGCCGCCGGCATGCCGGCCGGGGTGTGCGCGCCAGTTGGCATGATGCCCAGGTGCAGCTGGTGCACGACCGTGAAGTTCTCCAGCGCGATGTTGCTGCCCGGTTGATTGCCGGATGCACTGCCCTCCCCCACGGGCAAGAGGTTGGCGGCGCCGTGTGGGGATGCATCTTGCCCCTGGGCCGTGCTTTGCCACACAAAGCCCTTATCCCCCCCGGACTGTGGCATGGCATACGCGGTGGTCTGCACGGTGCCCAGCGCCACGGCGGTCAGAGCCGCGTTGATGCCACCTTTGCCGAACAGGGCGTCGTTGGGCAGGTGAATCCAGCCGTCTTCGTCTGCTTCGTCGTTGGCCATGCCACCAGCATCTGGGGGCACAAAGACCACCGGCTTGGGCACAGGGGTGTTGCTGACGATGCGGGCATCGCCCGCGTTGATGGTGATGGTGGTGTTGGTGGGCTTGTTGTTCGTGGGTGTAGCGGGTGCGTCGCTTGCAATGCGCTTGTCACCCACATCCATGGTGGTGCTGGTGATGACGTTGCCCTTGCCGCGCACGGGCCCGATGCTGCTGGCACCGGTGGCGCTGGTCTCGATGGGGGCTCCGGCCACATTGCCGCCGCCATGGCGGTGCTGCGCGGCCTGGTCGGTCTTCTGCCAGTCGCCGGTGCGCTTGGCATCGATCTCATAGCTGTTGATCCGCTGGGTCACCCAGTGGGTGTCGGTGTCGCCGGGCTTGGCCAGCTCGCCCTTGCTGTTGACCAGCACCTGACCGGCATAGCCTTCGTGCACGATGACGGTGCCGGCGTCCAGCGCGTGCAGCTTGCCGTCCTCGCCCACGACCTTGAGTTGTTCGGCCTTGATGCCGTCGGTGTCGGCCTTGAGGGTGGTGGCACTCAGGGTGTCGCTGGGGCCGTTGGTGTAGTTGATTTGGCCGGTATGGAAGTCGATGCTGCCCAGTTGCAGGGCTTGCAGGGATTGTTCTTCTCCGGCATCGACGCGGCCATTATTGTTGCTGTCCACCCAGAGTTTGATGGCGGCAAACGCGGGGTCGCTGGCGTCGAGCTTTCCATCTCCATTGGAATCAAGCCAGGCCAGACTGTTGCGTTGATTGTTACCGCCACTGCCACCAAGGTGCAGGATGTCTGCGGTCTCTATCAGGCCGTTGTTGTTGTGGTCCAGGACCAGCATGCCCTGGGCGTTGCCGGAATCGTCCTTGCCGGCGATCCATTGGGTGTTCTCCTGGAAGCCGTCGCCATCGACATCGTGGAGGACTTGGTTGGTTTTGGTGGTTGTCTCGCCATTGGGTGTGGCGTTTGCTGTTGCCGCGATGGCCTCCACGTGGGCCTGGGCTGTGGGGTTGCGCAGGTGCACGACCAGGGCATCGAAGGTTTGGCTCTTGTGGTCGGCGCTCTCTTGGGCCTTGCCTTGTTCACCAAAGATGGCGGCGTCGTTGGTGTGCGTGGCAGGCGGTGCTTGGGCTGGGGATAGCGGGCGCATGGCCGTCCATGTCCCCTGCCCCGGGTGCATCCGGTGTTGGCTCTGCGTGGAGGCATGGCCATCGGGGCTTGTGCATCCGCGACTTGCGTGGCTTGTTGCTTGCGCGTGGGCAGCCTGCGCCTGCACTTGCTGGCTGTGCGCGGTTTGCGCATGGGCCTGCGCGGTCTGGATTTGCCACACCGGCGCCAGGGCGTCGCTGACGACGGCGGCGCGCAGGAGTTGCTCGCCGGCGGTGTTGGGGTTCAGGGTTTCCGGGTGGTGCTGCCGTCGGGGTGGGTGATTTCTATCCAGCTGGTGCCCGCGGTGAAGCCAATGCGCGGCAGGCGGCTGGGGTCGACTCCCAGGTTGTTTGTGCTCTGGCCCTGGGCGGTGTTCTTGGCGTTGTTGCTGCTGACCACGCTTTGCAGCAACGCCAGCACGTTGCCGGCGGTGCCGTGCGCGGTGTCGCCGCCGCCGCTGGTGTTCTGGTCGGTCTGGATCTGGATGGCACCAGGCTCGTCCCAGGTGTAGTGCACGCTGCCTTCGGGGGGCGGCGGGATGTCGTGGTTGCCAAGCAGGCCTGCAAACACGGACAGGCACAGGCTGATCACGGGGCCACAGACCGGGATGAAGGCCACGGCGCTGGTGACCATGCTCAGGGTGTTGCCGCTTTGGATGGCGTTGACCAGGTTCAGGGAGTTGATGATGGGTATGGGCACCACGTTCGTGCTGGACACCGCGTTGGCGAATGACGCCCCGGCGCTGGCCACTGCGATGGGGTTGCCGCTTTGCAGGGCGGTGAGAAGCCCAGGCCAGATCCGAACTCACCCAGGTCGCCCAGCGGGCCGCTGCTGCCCGCGAGTGGGTGACCTGGTTGTAGAGGTTGACCGCAGTGCCGAGGTGGCTGAGGTCGTTTTGCGCGCCCCAGTTCTTGAGGTTGATGAGGGTGTTGGCCAGGGTCAGGCCGTCGGTGAGCGGAGCCAGGTCAACGGGCGGCGGGTAGCGGGTGAATCGGTTGTCGGAGCCGTCGGGGGTTGTGATGTCTGGAGTTTGTGGCGGCGCTACGGAATTAGTAGCTGGCTGCGCAGGTTCTGCGGGGGCTTCGGGCTTGTTTGTCTCTGAAGTTTTGGGCGTTGGAGCATCACCAAGGCCAAGGCCCCTGGTGCCTGCGTCGCTGATGGTGTCGTTGCCTGTGACCGTGCTTGCATCGGCCAGCTTGATGTCGTTGGCATTGGTGTAGACGGTGGGCTTACTGAAGGCGTCTATCAGTTGTTGGGTGGCGGCGTCGTTGGTTTCTTGGGCTGTTGGCGGCGAAGTTGTTTCGCTGGATGCAGTGCCCGGGGGCGTGCTCTCGGTTGCTGGGTGGTGGGTGAAGTGGGCGTCCGAGCCGTCCACACCATTGCCGTCGTGCACCGCCGGGATGCTCACGATCTGGGTCACGTCGCCAGACTTCAAGGCATCGATTTTTGCTTGCAGGTCGGGAGGGATTGTGGAGTCAGGGATATCTGGCTTTGCGATGGTCTTGGTGTCCAGGACCTGGCCGGTTTTATCCGTGACAACCGATTCATAGGCGCGCGCGGCGGTTTCGCCTTCCCTTACTTGATCCGTCGGTCGAATCGTCTCCGTGCTGACTACCTCACCGTTGTGAACGATCTCCTTGGTGAAGACAGGGTTGGTGGGATTCGTTTTGTCCAGCACCATGGTAACGGTGTCGCCACCGATATTGGTGCGCACCGCATACACGTTGTCCGCAATCTTCTCCGGCACGACGTACCGATTGGTCGAATCCTTGCTGTCGTAGGTAATGGGGTTGCCCTGGGCATCCTGGGTGCTGGCATCAATGTACTGCCCGGGCTTGAGATGCTGGTTGAAGAACTGGCGCTCTTGTGGCGTGATGGGCAGGGTGGCCAGGGTCTCGAAGTTCGCGCGGGCCAAGGTGGTGGCGGTGCCCAGCGTGTTGATGCTGTCGCCCAAAGTGGGGATCGTGATCTTGCCGTCGATGGTCTTGAGGTTGTTGTAAAAGTCCGTTACTTCTGGCCCCAGGCCATAACCCAAGAGGCCGCTTTCGGCCTTGGCGTAAAAGGCGTTGAGCGCAACGCCGCGGTAGGTGCTGTCCACCAAGTCAGTGGGCTGGTACTGCGCCATGGAGGTCAGCATGCGCTTGTCGGCTTGCCAATATTCGGCATCGCGCGCGGTTTCCAGTTGCTTGAAGGCCGGGTCCTGTTTGTCCTGGGCCGTCAGCTCATGGGGCAACTTGCCAGCGAACTGGCTCTGCACGGTGGTCATGAAACGCATCTCGGCCACGGTGTATTCCACGTCGTGGTTGCGGGTCACGCCATCCATGTAGCCGTTGGGTTCGGTCTGCAAGGCGACCTGCATGAACTGCGTCAGACCCTGCGGTGTCTGGGTCAACTCCGAGGCCAAGATGGGCTTGCCATTGTTGATGGCTGGGTGCTCGATGAGCGTCT
>CAVZPI010000016.1:0-19987 GCA_963777085.1 uncultured Actinomycetes bacterium
GTGGCGACCTCCTTGGCGAGCTGCGCGCCGAGGTTCTCGTAGGGGTCGTCGAGCTCGATCTCGCGAGCGATCGTCACGCCATCGTTCGTGATGGTCGGCGCGCCCCACTTCTTGTCGATGACGACGTTGCGGCCCTTCGGCCCGAGGGTAACCTTGACGGCGTCGGCGAGCGCGTTCACGCCGCGCTCGAGGCTGCGGCGCGCATCCTCGTCGAACTCAAGAATCTTGGACATCAGTTAGCTCTCCCAGGCGATGGTGCAGTGGTGGGGCAGGACAGTGACGTGACTGGCCCGTCGCGGACGCGCAGAGCGCATCACGACGGGCCAGTCAGCGAAAAGAACTGCGTGCTTACTTCTCGACGATGGCGAGCACGTCGCGGGCGGACAGCAGGAGGTACTCCTCGCCGTTGTACTTCACCTCGGTGCCGCCGTACTTGCTGTAGATGACGATGTCGCCGACCTTGATGTCGAGCGGGATGCGCTTCTCGCCATCCTCGTCGAAGCGGCCTGGGCCGACCGCCAGGACCTTGCCCTCCTGGGGCTTCTCCTTGGCGGTATCAGGGATAACGAGGCCGGAAGCAGTGGTCTGCTCGGCGTCGAGGGTCTGGACCAGAATGCGGTCCTCGAGCGGCTTGATGGAGACCGACACGGTTACATCCTCCGGGATGTCGGTAGGCCGTCCTTGCGGGCGGCGAACGGCTAGGTCAGATGGGGGTTTTGCGTTCCTACTATTGGCAGTCCCCGAGGGGGAGTGCCAGATCAGACAGTACGCACCCATTAGCACTCCGTCAAGTTGAGTGCCAACGCGCAGCGGGGTCCGGACGGCGCAGAATGGGCACGTGGGCATCCCTGGATCGGCACCGTCGGACATCGTCGCCTGGCTGGTCTCCCCCGCGGCCGACGACGCCGTGACACGTGCCGCGGCCCTCGTCGACCGTCACCGCGGCGACCCGCTGGCGGCCGGTGCCGCCCTGCGTCGCGAGCGGCCGGACCTCGACCCGGGGCAGGCGGCCGCAGCACTCGACCAGGCATAGCCTGCGCCGGCTCACCGCCGAGCGTTACGGACTGGCCGCCGACCGGCTGCTGCTCACCCGCGACGGCCTCGAGCAGGCGACCCGCCCCGAGGTCGCGGCCAGGAGGGCCCGGCTCCTGCGCGCCGCGGGCGCCGTTCGCGTGCTCGACCTGACCGGCGGGCTCGGCTTCGACACCCGAGCCATGCTTGCCGAGGGCCTCGACGTCATCGCGCTGGAGGCGGACGCGACCACCGCAGCGTTCCTCGCGCACAACGCACCGGGCGCCACCGTCGTGCAGGCGGACTCCACGGCCGAAGGCGTGCTCGCCGGGCTGCTCACCAGCCTCGGGCCGCAGGACGTCGTGTTCGTCGATCCCGCGCGACGCGACCCGGAGGCCGGCCGCGACCTGGCCTCCGGGCGGGCTCGCCCGGAGCGCGATCCCGCCCGCTGGTCACCGCCCTGGCCGTTCGTCGAGGCCCTCCCGCATCCGCGCGTCGCGGCGAAGGTGGCACCTTCCTTCCGGCCACCGGAGGGCTGGCGGGCCGAGTGGGTCAGCGTCGACCGCACCGTCGTGGAGTGCGCGCTGTACTCATGGCCGGCATTCGACCCCGCGACGCGGGCCGTCCTGCTCACCGGCGGCACGGAGCGCATCGTTGCCGCCTCGGGCGACGGGAGACTGCCGATCGCGGCGGCCATGGGCGCCTGGGTGCACGAGCCGGATCCGGCCGTCGTTCGGGCCGACGCCCTCGCCGGCCTGGTCGCCCAGTGCCCCGGCCTCGCCGCAGTCGACGCACGCAGCGGCTGGCTCACCGGCGACGCCTGCGCACCCCCGGGGCCGGGCCTGCGCAGCTACCGCGTCGTCGCCGAGGTCAGCGGAAGCACCAAGGAGCAGCGGCGCCTGCTCGCCGCGCACGGCGTGCGCAGCCTGACCGTCAAGTCCCGCGATGCCGATGTCGATCCTCGGACGGTGCTGCGGTCGCTCGGCCTCCCCGAAGGTGCGGGCCACGTGCTCGTCATGACCAGGCGCGCCGGCCGCGCCCTCAGCCTGCTGGTCGAGCCAGCAGCCCGGCGATCCGGCTGATCGACGCCGCATCGGTGCCGCAGCAGCCCCCGATCGCCACGGCGCCGAGCTCGGCCCACTGCTCGACGACCCGATCCGGAAAGGCCGGCACTTCGTCGTCCGCCTGTCCGCCGTGCCACTCCCCGTCCGCAGCGTCCCACTGGCCGCCGGCGTTGGGATAGACCACGATCGGCAGCGCCGTGACCGCCCTGATGCGCCCGATCAGGTCGCCCACGAATCGCGGGTCCGTGCAATTGATGCCTACGGCGAACACCGAGGGGGCCGACACCGCGACGAGCACCGCCTCCTCGATGGCCTGCCCCGCGCAGATGCGCGAGTCGTCCACCGCCGAGAACGACACCCATGCGGGCAGCCCGGGGTGGTCGGCGAGCACCTCGACGAGTGCCTCGGCCTCACGCACGTCGGGGATCGTCTCGACGGCCAGCAGGTCCGGCGCCGTGGCCGCGAGCACGTCGAGCCGCTCCCGATGGAAGTCCACGAGCTGGGCACGGGTGCGGCCGTAGTTGCCTCGGTACTCCGAGCCGTCGTGCAGGATCGCGCCGTAGGGGCCGACGCTTGCTGCGACCCGCACGGGCCGACCGGCCCCGTCGGCCGCCGCGCGGGCGGCCAGGGTGCTGGCCCGCAGCGCGGCATCGGCCTCGTCCGCCGTCAGCCCGGTCTCGACGAATCCCCAGCGCGACAGCTGGTAGCTCGCGCTGATGACGACGTCGGCGCCGGCGGCCGCGTAGTCCGCGTGTGCGCGCGTCACCGCCTCCGGGTGCTCGAGCAGCACACGGCCGGTCCACAGCAGTCCCGACGTGTCCTGGCCCAGCCGGGCCAGCTGCGTCGAAAGGCCGCCGTCGACGACAACCGGCCCCGGGCCGAACAGCTCGGCCCAGCGTGCGTCAGCGCTCATGGCGGTCCCTTCATCCGGCGCCGGTCACGCGGGCGGACCTGTGGCCGACGGTGAGGCAAGTATGGGTTGTGAAGGTAGTCGGCGAGACCGGTGGGCCGCCTCGACGCAGCGCCGCGGGAGGCCATGCGGGCTACCAGGCCGTTCGGGTCACCGGCAGATTCGACGTCGTCACGAAGTCGAGGTCGGACGGGGTCGCACCGCCACGGACCAGCCGCGACCCCAGTGCCGCCACCATCGCGCCGTTGTCGGTGCACAGGGCGGGGCTGGGGATGCGCACCTCGATCCCGGCGCGCTCGCACCGGTCCTGGGCCATCGCCCGCAGCCGGGAGTTCGCGGCCACGCCGCCGCCGATGACGACGTGCCGCACATCGTTGGCGCGGCAGGCCTGGACCATCTTCGAGGTGAGCACGTCGACGATCGCCTCCTGGCAGGACGCCGCGACATCGGCCACCGGCACGGCCTCGCCCGCGTCCTGCCGCGCCTTCACCCACCGCGCCACCGCCGTCTTGAGGCCGGAGAACGAGAAGTCGTACGGGTGCCGCTCGAGATCGCCCGAGGTGGTGAGGCCACGCGGGAAGGCGATGGCCGACGCGTTGCCCTCGGCCGCCATGCGATCGATCCACGGACCGCCCGGGAAGGGCAGGCCCAGGAGGCGCGCCACCTTGTCGAACGCCTCGCCGGCCGCATCGTCGAGAGTCTGGCCGAGTGGGGTGATCCTCGACGCCTCGTCCTCGACGAGCAGCAGCGACGAGTGGCCGCCCGAGACGAGCAGCCCGATGGTCGGATCGGGCAGTGGGCCGTGCTGCAGCTCATCGACCATCACGTGACTGGCGAGGTGGTTGACGCCGTACACCGGGATCCCCAGGGCGACCGACAGGGCCTTGGCGGTCGCGACGCCCACCAGGAGCGCCCCCACCAGCCCGGGGCCGGCCGTCACGGCGAGCGCGTCGAGGTCCGACAGCAAGACGCCCGCGTCGCGGCAGGCCCGGACCAGCGCCGGCTCGATCGCCTCGAGATGGGCCCGGCTGGCCACCTCCGGGACGACGCCGCCGAAGCGCGCGTGCTCCTGGACGCTGGAGGCGATCTCGTTGGCCAGCAGGTCGCTGCCGCGGACGATGCCGATGCCCGTCTCGTCGCACGAGGTCTCGATGCCCAGCACCAGCGGCTGCGACAGCGTGGTCATGGCCTTCCCCGTTCGGTCGCCAGGCGGGCCCGCATGACGAGTGCGTCGCCGCCGTCCGGGTAGTAACGACGACGCTCACTGATGCGCTCGAAGCCGAATCGGTCGTACAGGCGCAGCGCGGGGGCGTTGTCGGATCGCACCTCGAGCATGATGTGCGTTGCGCCGCAGTCGGCCGCCTCCGCGAGGAGGGCCGTCATCAGGCCGGCACCCGTGCCCGATCCCTGGTGGTCGCGACGCACCGCGATCGTCTGCACGTCGGCGTCGGGCGGCAGCACGAAGGCACCCGCGTAGCCGACGACGGCCCCGTCGTCGAGGGCCACCAGGTAGTGCCGCGTGTCGCGAGCGAGCTCCTGCCAGAACTGCTCCAGCGTCCACGGGTCACCCGGGAACAGCTGCGACTCCAGGTCCTGGGCGGCCGCGAGATGCCACCACCGCATCGGCACGATCCGGGTCATGACGGGCGCACCGGGCGATCGGCGACCTCGACCGCGTCGGGTCGACGCAGGTACAGCGGCACGGGCGCCAGCAGCCCGCGACCGTGCAGCGCGATCGATGTCGCCGCACCGTCTCCGCCGTGCGCGGCGAGCGGCATGGTGGTCGGGTCGACGGCCTCGCCGGTCGCGAGCAGGGCCGCCGCGAGTCGGGCGATCCAGGAGGCATGCGGATAGCGCAGCGCACCGTCCTCCTCGGCAGCCGTGAGGGGCCGCGCGAATGCCTGCGGATGGGCCACGACGCCGTGGCCGGCCCACAAGCCCGATCGCAGGTCCTCGTCGATGTCCTCGGGGGCGCTGACCAGCGGCCCGCCCAGCCGGGCCCCGGCCGCCGAGTACGTGGCCCAGTAGACCTCCCGTCGGCGGGCGTCGGTCGCGACCCCGAACTCCTCGGTCACGCCCGAGGCGACGACCGCTGCGGCGATCGCGTCGAGGGAGCACACCCCGAAGACCGGCCGCCCCCAGGCCACGCCCACCGACAGCGCCGTCGCGATGCCCACTCGCAGTCCTGTGTAGGGACCCGGCCCGACACCGCAGGCGATGGCATCGACCTGGCCAGCCCCGACCCCGGCGCTGGCCAGTGCGTCACGCAGCATCGGCGCCAGCACCTCGGCGTGCCGGCGTGCGTCCAGGTGCCGCTCCTGGGCCACGACGGTGCCGTCGTCGACCACCGCCACCGAGGTCAGCGCGGTCGAGGTGTCGAAGGCGAGGATCACGCGGCGCCTCGATCATCGACAAGGTCGCCGAGCGCAGCGCCCCAGCGGTCGCCATGGGCCGTGAGGACCACCTCGCGGGCCTCATCGGACTCGTCCTGCGACCGCCCGATGGCCACGTCGAGGCGGGACTCGGACAAGTCCTCGGCCAGGCCCGCCCCCCACTCCACCACGACGACGCTGCGATCGAGGTCGGACTCGAGATCGAGGTCGTCCATCTCGACGGTCGACCCGAGCCGGTAGGCGTCGACATGCACGAGGTCGGGGCCGTCGCCGGGATGGACGTGCACGCGGACGATGACGAAGGTCGGGCTCGTGACCTGCTCGTCGATGCCCAGTCCGCGAGCAATGCCCTGCGTGAGCGTCGTCTTGCCCGCCCCCAGCTCGCCGGTCAGCACGATGACGTCGCCGCCCACGCACCGCGCGCCGAGGCGGATGCCCAGCTCGCGCATGTCCGACGCGGTGGCGACCCGGGCCCGCCGCGAGTCTGCGGTCGTCATGACCCGCCGCCGCCCTCGGCGTGGGCGATGTCCCGCTCGACGCGGTCCAGCAGGTCGAGCAGGTGCTCGTCGACCAGTTCGTGCTTCTCGAGCGTGACCATGTGACCGCTGTCCGGGATGACGACGTACTCGGCCCCCGGCACCAGCGCGACGATGTCCTCGCTCTGCTCGCGGGGCGTCAGCCGATCCGTGGCCCCCACGAGCACGAGCATCTCGACGCCCTGGAACACGCCGAGCGCGGACCTCTTGTCGTGCTCCTGCAGCGCCGGCAGGAACTCCGCCACCACGTCGACCGGAGTCGACGCCACCATGCTGGCCACGAAGCGCCCGGCCTGGTCCGAAGCCGTCGATCCGAACGAGTACAGCCTCGTGATGAGGAGCCCGAGGTCGCTGTTGCCCCAGCGCAGCCGCTCGACCATGCCCTTCCGCCGAGCCAGCGTGGCGGCCACCGACGGCGCAAGCCGATGCAGGACATGCCCTATCGCCGAGGGCAGCCCGAGCGTTCCCTGCGACAGCCCTCCCGCGGACGTCGACAGCAGCGCAACGCCGAACACCCGATCGACGAACAGCTCCGGTCGCTGGTCCGCGAGGGCCATGACCGTCATGCCGCCCATCGAGTGGCCGATGAGCATCAGCGGGCCCAGCGGAGCGAGCTCGTCGATCACGGTGCCGAGGTCGCGGCCGAGCTGGTCGACGTGGTGGGTGTCGAAGTCGGCGCGGCCGGACCGGCCGTGGCTGCGCTGGTCGTAGAGCACCAGGCGAGCCCGCCCGCGCAGGGCCTGGCGCTGGTAGTGCCAGGAGTCGAGGTTGAGCGCATAGCCGTGGGCGAACACGATGGTCAGGCCGCTGGCCGCTCCGCACGTGCCCGGATCCGCCTGGTCGACCTCGACGTAGAGCAGCGTGCCGTCGTCGGCGACCACTTCGCGAACCTCGCCGTGCAGCCCCCCGAAGCCCTCGCTGTCGAGGGTCCCGGCGGGCAGCGCGGTGCCGCGCAGGACGGACCGCTCGGCGACGGCGCCCAGGGTCGCCCCGGCGGCCAGTGCCCCCGCGGCCAGCAGCCCGCGGCCGGCCGCGCGCAGGGCGGGGGTGACGTCGGGGCTCATGGCGACTCCTCCGCGCGCGCCGACTCCACGTACTCCCGGGGCACCCGAGGGCCGATCCGCGTGACGATCTCGTACCCGATGGTGCCCAGCGCCTCGGCCCACTCGTCCGCGGACCACTCACCATGGCGTCCTGGCCCGAACAGGTAGACGTCGTCGCCCACGCCCGGCCGGGTTCCCCGCTCTCCGAGGTCGACGACGAACTGGTCCATCGCGAGGCGGCCCACGGCCGGGTAGCGGCGGCCGCCGATGGCCACCTCGACCTGCCCGCCGGCGCTGCGCGGGATGCCGTCCGCGTAGCCGAGCGGCACCAGGCCCAGATGCGTCGTGGTCGGCGCAGTCCACGTGCCCCCGTAGGAGACCCTCGTGCCTGCCTCGACCTGCTTCACGTGGGCCAGCGTCGCCCGCAGGGTCATGGCAGGGGTGAGGCCGAGCTCGCTGGCCGAGCCGAGATCGGGGCCCGGGCTGAGGCCGTACATGGCCACCCCCGTGCGGACGAGATCGAACCGGCAATCCGGGTACAGCCACAGCCCGCCGCTGTTGCTCAGGTGCCGAAGCCGGGGTCGGATGCCGGCCTGCTCCGCCTGCTCGAGCGCCAGCAGGTACTGGTCGAGCTGCTGGCGGACCAAGGAGCTGTCCGGCACGTCCGATTCGGCCAGGTGCGACCAGATGCCAACCACCTCGACGTGGCCGTCGGCCTGAACGGCGGCGGCCTGCTCGACCAGCCAGGGCCATTCCGCGGCCGGCACTCCGTTGCGCGACAGTCCGGTGTCGACCTTCAGCTGGATCCGCGCCGGCACGTGCACGCGGCGGGCCGCCTGGGCCACCTCGGCCAGCGCCCAGTCGCTCGATACGGACAGGTCGATGCCGGCTCGGACGCATGCCGCGATCGCCGGATCGCCCGGCGTCCAGAGCCAGGCGAGCACGTGTCCGTCGTCGCCCATGGCCCGCAGGGCCAGCGCCTCGGACGGCAGGGCCACGCCCAGCCACTCGACACCGTGGCCACGCGCCGCGCGCGCGACCTGTCCCATCCCGTGCCCATAGGCGTCCGCCTTCACCACGGCCATCACCTGGGCACCGGCCGCGAGCGTGCGGATGCGGTCGAGGTTTCCGCGGATGGCGGTCAGGTCGATGACGGCGCTCGCCCTCTTCAGCACGGCCGGACCCCTTCGCCGTGCGATTGACGGCCGAACCGGGCCAGCCGGATCGCACTGGGCACGGCGTCACTGAGATCGGTCGACGTCACGGGCGCCCGCCCGGCCGCGAGACGGCCTGCCGCTCCGTGCAGCCATACCGCGGCGGCTACCGCCTCGACGAGTTCGTCGGGATCTCGACGGCCCTCGGCCCAGGCGCCCGCGAGAATCGCGGCCAGCAGCCCGGTCAGGACGTCGCCCGACCCCGCGACCCCGAGGTCGGCGGTCCCCTCGACATCGACGAAGGCGCCGCCCGAGGGCCCGGCGATGATCGTGCCCGGGCCCTTGAGCACGACGACGGCTCCCAGCTGCGCGGCCGCCGTCACCGTGGCGGCGAGGCGGCCAGCGGAGCGGCCCAGCAGACCCGGCAGCATTCGCTCGAACTCGCCCTCGTGCGGCGTGATGCACCGTCACGAGCCCCTGCTCGGCCCGCTCCGCGATCCGGTGGCGCACCTGGGGGGATTCGGCGACCACGGTGAGCGCACCGGCGTCGAGCACCACCGGCAGGTCCGTCGCCAGGACCGCCGCCACGGTCAGCGCATCGGTCTGGTCGCCGGGGAAGCCCGGTCCACACGCCCACGCGTCCACGCGCGGCTGCCCGATCGGCTCCGATCCGTCGACGACGACATCGGGGTAGCGGGAGACGACGCTCGCGGCCGTCCCATCCGCTCGATCGAGGAACCGGACCATCCCCGCATTGCCGTGGCGGGCCGCCGACGTGGCGAGCAGCGCCGCCCCCGGGTACTGCGCCGACCCCGCCGAGACCGCTACGACTCCGCGTCGGTACTTGTACGCATCGGGTGCCGGCTCGGCCACCCACGAGGCCACGTCAAGCCCCTCGATGATGCGGGCCACCGCAGGCCCGTCGAACTCCAGGCCGATGTCGACGAGCTGCACGGCACCCGATCGAAGGCTCCCCGGCGCCACGACCAGGCCGGGCTTCAAGGCGCCGAAGGTCACGGTGACGTCGGCGGCCACGCAGGCGCCCGTCACGAGGCCGGAGTCGGCGTCCACACCACTCGGCACGTCGACGGCCACCACGATCGCCCCGCTCCCGGCCACGAGGCCGACGAGGCTGGCGGCGTCGGCCTTCAGGGCACCCGACCCGCCAATGCCGAGGATGCCGTCGACGGCCAGGTCCGCCCGATCGACGAGATCGGCGAGGCGCTCGTCGCCGTCGGCCCAGCGATGCATGCGGCCACCGGCTCGCTGCAGCGCCGCCGCACCCTCGGCGTGCACGGTGTCGGCCAGGGCCAGCGCATCGACGTGGCAGCCCCGCCGGGCCAGCATGGCCCCGGCCCACAGCGCGTCGCCGCCGTTGTTCCCCGAGCCGACGAGCAGCACCACCCGGGATCCGACCACTGCGCCGCGAGCCCCCCTCAGGAGCCGTGCACACGCGACCGACAGGGCGAAGGCGGCGCGCTGCATGAGCGCTCCGGTGGGCACGACCCGGAAGGCGGCCTCCTCGGCCGCCCGTACCCGGGCGATGTCGTGGATCCCGATCACTGGCGGCTCCCTGCCGGTGGCGAGGACGAAGGCGATGGCCATGCCGCCATCATGGCTCAACGTGACGTGCCAGGCGTCGATACCTCGGGCCGTCGCGGCAGCCAGCACCGTGCCCGTCATGCGCAGCGACGGCTGGCCCCGCTCGCCGCTGAGGACCTCGCAGTCGTGCCACGCCAGCCCGCGACCGTCGACCAGCACCTTCACGACGGCCTCCTTCGCAGCCCACCTGGCCGCCAGGGAGGCCGGACGAGGCGTCGGCCCCCCGGACATCGTTATCTCGAGATCCGTGAAGACCCGCTCGGCGAGCCTGGGGGTGCGCGCGAGGACGGCTGTGAAGCGTGCGACGTCGACCAGGTCGACGCCCACGCCGACCACGGAGGCGGGCAGTTCGCGGAACAGGGCGCTACTCCACCGTGACGGACTTGGCGAGGTTGCGGGGCTGGTCGACGTCGTGCCCCTGGGCCGTCGCCATCTCGCAGGCGAAGACCTGCAGGGGCACCGTGGACACGAGCGGCTGCATCAGCGTCGGCACGGCCGGGATGCGGATGATGCGGTCGGCGTAGGCGCCGATCACCTCGTCGCCCTCCTCGGCTATGGCGATGACCATCGCGCCGCGTGCCCGCACCTCCTGGATGTTCGAGATGATCTTGTCGTGCAGCACCGCGCGTCCACGCGGCGACGGCACGATCACGATCACGGGCACGCCCTCCTCGATGAGGGCGATCGGGCCATGCTTCAGCTCCCCCGCCGCGAAGCCCTCGGCATGCATGTACGCCAGCTCCTTGAGCTTGAGGGCGCCCTCGAGGGCGACGGGGTAGCCCACATGCCGGCCCAGGAACAGCACCGAGGTCGCGCCGGAGAGCTCGCGGGCCAGCGCCCGCACCGGCTCGGTCGTGTCCAGGACGAGGTCGACCTTGCTGGGCATGTCGTCGAGCTCGGCCAGCACGGCACGGATCTCGTCCTCGAACATCGTCCCCCGCACCTGGGCCAGGTACAGGCCCACGAGGTAGGCCGCGATGATCTGGGTGAGGAAGGCCTTCGTCGAGGCCACGGCGATCTCCGGCCCCGCGTTCGTGTACAGGGCGGCATCGGCCTCGCGCGGGATGGTCGAGCCGACGGTGTTGCAGATGGCCAGCGTGCGGGCGCCCTGGGCCTTCGCGTGGCGCAGGGCCATCAGGGTGTCCATCGTCTCGCCGGACTGCGAGATCGCGATGACGAGGCTGTCGGGACCCACGATCGGATCGCGATAGCGGAACTCACTGGCCAGCTCGACCTCGACGGGGATGCGCGTCCAGTGCTCGATCGCGTACTTGGCCACCATCCCGGCGTTCGCGGCAGTGCCGCACGCGATCACGACGACCTTGTTGATCGAGCGCAGGCTGGACTCGTCGAGCTTCATCTCGTTGAACTGGATGCGGAAGTCCTTGCTGACGCGGCCGCGCAGGGAGTCGGCGACGGCCCGCGGCTGCTCGGCGATCTCCTTGAGCATGAACAGGTCGTAGCCGCCCTTCTCAGCGGCGGCGGAGTCCCAGTCGACGTGGAAGGGCTTCGCCTCGACGGGCTCCCCGTTGAAGTCGGTGACAAGGATGCTGGTCGGCGTCATGGCGACGACCTGGTCCTGCCCGAGCTCGAGGGCCTCGCGCGTGTGGTCGACGAAGGCGGCGACGTCGGAGGCGAGGAAGTTCTCGCCCTGGCCCACGCCGACGACAAGCGGCGAGTTGCGGCGGGCGGCCACGACGAGGTCGGGCGCCGCCCGGTCGATCGCCACCAGGGTGAAGGCCCCCTCGAGCCGCCGGCACGTGCGGCGCATCGCCTCGGCGAGGTCCTCGCCCGACAGCGGGAGCTCGTGGGCGAGAAGGTGCGCGACCACCTCGGTGTCGGTCTCGGACGACAGGTGCACGCCCGGCCGCAGTGAGCTCGCCGCGCAGCTCGGCGAAGTTCTCGATGATCCCGTTGTGGATGACGGCGACCCGCTTGTCCTCGCTCACGTGCGGGTGCGCATTGCTGTCGGTTGGGCCGCCGTGCGTGGCCCATCGCGTGTGCCCGATGCCGGTCGTCGACTCCGGGACCGGGTCGGATCCGAGCAGCGTCTCGAGGTTGGCGAGCTTGCCCGCCTTCTTGCGGACGACGAGCTCGCCCGCACTGATGACGGCGACCCCTGCAGAGTCGTAGCCGCGGTACTCCAGGCGCCGCAGGCCCTCGACGACGATCTCGAGCGCCTGCTTCTGCCCGACGTATCCCACGATTCCGCACATGCGACTGAGCCTACCGGCGCGAGCTTGCTCGCGGCCGGGAGGCGATGGAGCATGCGGGCTGCAAAGCGGCCCGACATGCGACTGAGCCTACCGGCGCGAGCTTGCTCGCGCCGGTGGCCGATGGAGCATGCGGGCGGGACAATATCCCGGTGATCACCGTCCGCGTGTGCTGCCCGGCCGCGCTGTCAGGTCCTGTCATCGACCTGCTGTCCGCCGAGCCGTCCGCCAGCACCCTCATCGTCCACACCGGGGCATGCCTTCGCCCCGTCGGCGACGTCATCGAGTCGGACGTGCCTCGGGAGGCGGTGAACGCGGTCGTCGACGCGCTCATGGCCCTCGGCGTGCAGGATGAGGGCACGATCCAGTTGCTGCCCGTCAGCACGTGGGTCTCCGAGCAGGCCCTGGCAGCCGAGCGCAGCGCGCCCGGCGCGGGCGCGGACGCGGTGGTCTGGACCGATGTCATCGAGCGGGCATACGACGAGTCGTCCCTCACCTGGACGTTCCTGACGTTCATGGTGCTGGCCACCCTGCTCGCCGCCATCGCGGTCGTGACGGACTCGGTGATCCTCGTGATCGGGGCGATGGTGCTCGGACCGGAGTTCGTGCCCATCGCCGCGCTGGGCCTCGGCCTCGTCCGGCGGCGGCGGAACCTGTTCCGCCAGGCCCTTCGCACCCTCGTCATCGGGTTCACCGTGTCGATCCTGGCCACCGCCGCGCTGGCCGCCGTCGCCCGGTTCGTCGGCCTCATACACATCGGCGACATCCTCGACGAGAGCCGGCCGGGGACGTCCTTCATCTACTCGCCCAATGCCTGGTCCCTGATCATCGCGGTGATCGCCGGGGCCGCGGGCGTGCTGGCGCTGACGTCAGCGAAGTCGGGCGGCCTGGTCGGGGTCTTCATCTCGGTCACGACCATCCCGGCGTCCGGCAACATCGCGGTCGCGCTCGTGTTCGGCCTGTGGCCGGAGGTGTGGGGCAGCTCAGTGACCCTGGTCCTCAACATCACGGGGATGGCGCTGGCCGGCTGGGCCACCCTGGCCATCCAGCAGGCAATCTGGCGCCGCATCGCCGGCAGGTCCCGAGACGTGGAGGCGGCCTGAACCACCGTGAAGGATCCGCTCAAGGGGTCCGGTGACGGCCCGGATGCTCGCTTCGGTGGTCAGACGGCGAGATCGGACGAGACGACGGCGGCGAGCTCCGCTGCGATGCGGGCCGCCTGCGCCTCGGTGGGCGCCTCGACCATGACCCGGATGACGGGCTCGGTGCCCGAAGGGCGCAGGAGCACGCGGCCGGTCGACCCCATCTCGGACTCCGCACTGGTCACCGCTTCGGTCACCGCCTGCGAGGTCGCCAGGCCACCGCGGTCGACGCCCTTCACGTTGATGAGGACCTGAGGGAGCTTGGTCACCTTGCCCGCCAGGTCCGCCAGCGATCGGCCGCTGCGGGCCACCTCGGCGAGCAGGTGCAGGGCTGTCAGCAGCCCGTCGCCGGTCGTGGCGTACTCCGACATCACGACGTGCCCGCTCTGCTCACCACCGAGCACGAAGCCGTCGGCGCGCATGGCCTCCAGCACGTACCGGTCGCCCACACCCGTCTCGACGACGGTGATGCCGGCCTCGATCATGGCGAGCTTGAATCCCAGGTTGGCCATCACGGTGGACACCACCGTGTTCGCCGCCAGATGGCCCGACCGGCTCATCGACGAGGCGAGAATGGCAAGGATGTGGTCGCCGTCCACGACATTCGCCGTCGGCATCCACGGCCAGGCAACGATCCGCGTCGCCGTCGTGGGCGATCCCGGCATCTGCGCCGTGCTCCCGCACGGCCTCGATGAGGTCCGCCATGTGCGTGCTGCCGCAGCCCTCGTTGATGTTGATGCCGTCGGGAGTGGAGTGGATGGCCACCACCGTGGCGCCCGCACTCCGGTAGACCTCGGGCGCAAGGGCTGACGCAGCCCCGTTCGCGCAGTCGACCACCACCGTCACGCCGTCGAGGTTGTGCGGCAGCGTGGCCAGCAGGTGGTGCTCGTAGAGCTGCCCGGCATGGGCATTCGCGTGGACGCGACCGACGGCAGCGCCGACCGGCCGGTCCCAAGGCTCGCGCAGTCGCCGCTCGATCGCGTCCTCGATCGCGTCGTCGAGCTTGTGCCCGCCGCGCGAGAAGAACTTGATGCCGTTGTCCGGCATCGGATTGTGCGATGCCGAGAGCATCACCCCGATGTCGGCGTGCAGGGCATCGGTCAGGTGCGCCACTGCCGGTGTGGGCAGCACGCCCACGAGCGTCACGTCGACACCCGCGCTCGCCAGTCCCGCCACGACCGCAGCCTCGAGGAACTCACCGCTCGCCCGCCCGTCGCGACCGACGACCGCGGACGGACGATGACCCTCGAAGGCTCCGATGTCGCCCAGCACGTGGGCCGCGGCGACAGCGAGGTCGAGTGCCAGCTCGGCAGTGACGTCGCGGTTCGCCAGCCCCCGCACTCCGTCGGTGCCGAAGAGCCGCTCGGTCACCGCTTGCTGTACTGCGGTGCCTTACGGGCCTTCTTCAGGCCGTACTTCTTGCGTTCCTTGGCCCGCGGATCGCGCGTCAGGAACCCGGCCTTCTTGAGGATCGGCCGGTTACCCTCCTCATCGATCGCGTTGAGGGCGCGCGCCACGCCGAGCCGAAGGGCGCCGGCCTGACCGGAGATCCCGCCGCCGTGGATGCGAGCAACGACGTCGAACAGGCCCCCGGCGCCAAGCGAGACGAACGGCTCGTTGACCTCCTGCTGGTGCACCTTGTTCGGGAAGTACGACTCGATGTCGCGGCCGTTGATCGTCCACTTGCCGGTGCCGGGCACCAGCCGGACTCGGGCGATGGCCTGCTTTCGGCGACCCGTGGCGTTCGCGGGTGCCGTCACGATCTCGCGCGTCTGCGCAGGACGCGCGGACGGCGTCTCGCTGGTGTACTCCGAGACGGCCTCCTCCTCGAAGGTGGCGTCGATCTCGGTCTCGTCGATGGTGGCCTCAGACACTGCCACGGTTCCTCTCGCTAAAGCCAATGTGCCGCATGACTACTGCGCAACCTGGGTGATCACGAACGGCTGCGGCATCTGTGCCGCATGGGGGTGCACCGGACCGGCGTAGACCTTCAACTTCTTGATCTGCTGCCTGCCCAGCTTGTTGTGCGGGAGCATTCCCTTGACCGCCTTCTCCACAGCGCGGCGCGGGTTGGACTCCAGCAGTTCGGTGTACGACGTCGCCGTCAGGCCGCCCGGGTAGCCCGAGTGGTGATAGGCCATCTTCTGCTTCTTCTTCTGGCCGGTGAGGGCCACCTTCTCCGCATTGATGATGATCACGAAGTCGCCAGTGTCGATGTGCGGAGCGAAGATGGGCTTGTGCTTGCCGCGCAGCAGGACGGCGGCCTGGCTGGCAAGTCGGCCGAGGACGACATCCGCGGCGTCGATGACATGCCACGTCTGCTCGATGTCAGCGGGCTTGGGGCTGTAAGTGCGCACGGGACGCCACCTGTACTTTCGCTCGTCGGAACTGGTCTCTGTACGTGCCATCGCTGGCACGTCGTACTAGGCGACATCCCTGACGCCTAGGCTGGGCATCCCCTCGGAGAACCCGACGAGCGCCACAGCAGCACCCAAGAGTACCGGGGGGCACCGCCGCCTCCAAATCGGGCTACCACTCGGACCAGACGGCCTCGTCGGTGTCGACGACGGAGCCGTCCGAACGGAAGACCAGGAATCGGTCGAATCCGCGCGTGAACCACCTGTCGTGCGTCACGGCCACGACCGTGCCCTCGAAGCGGTTCAGGCCGTCCTCGAGCGCTTCTGCGCTCGCGAGGTCCAGGTTGTCGGTGGGCTCGTCGAGCAGCAGCAGGGTGGCGCCGCTCAGCTCGAGGAGCAGGATCTGGAAGCGCGCCTGCTGCCCGCCCGACAGCGAGTCGAAGTCCTGCTCGGACGCCGCGGCCAGCTCGTAGCGATCAAGGACCCGGGCAGCCTGCTCGCGCGGCAGTCCCCCGCGAACCATGCGGCCGCTCCTGGCATCGCTGGCTCGACGCTCGTCGCCGCGGTGCAGGATGTCGAGCAGGGTCCGCCCCGAGAGGTCGGGGCGCACGTGGGTCTGCGCGAACCAGCCCGGCCGGACGCGGGCGCCGAGCCGAGCGGTTCCCCGGTGGCGTACGGGCGCGATCTCCACCTCGCCCACGGGCTGGTGCTCGACATCCGGGTCGCTGCCACCCAGGGCCAGCAGCCGCAGCAGGTGGGACTTGCCCGAGCCGTTGGCGCCGAGAACCGCCAGCCGCTCGCCGAACCACACCTCCGCGTCGAAGGGCTGCGTCAGCCCGGTCAGCTCGAGCGACTCGCAGACGATCGCCCGCTTCGCCGTTCGGCCACCGGCCAGCCTCATCCGCACGCTCTGCTCCCTGGGAGCGGCGATGGGCGGTCCAGCCTCCTCGAACTTCCGCAGGCGCGTCTGCGCCGCCTGGTACCGCGAGGCCATGCCGTCGTTGAACTTCGCCTTGATCTTCAGCGAGAGCACCAGGGCCCTGAGCTTCGCGTGCTCCTCGTCCCACCGACGCCCGAGCTCCTCGAGCCGGGAGAACCGGTCGGCCCTGGCCTCGTGGAAGGACCCGAACCCGCCACCATGCACCCACACGGTGTTCCCGACCGCGCCGAGCTCGACGGAGACCACGTGGCTGGCGGACTGGTTCAGCAGCTCGCGGTCATGGCTGATCAGCAGGACCGTCTTGGGCGTCTGGCGAAGCTGGCGCTCGAGCCATGCCTTGCCGGGCACGTCGAGGTAGTTGTCCGGCTCGTCGAGCAGCAGCACGTCGGCCCCTCCGCGGAGCAGGAGCTCCAGCACGAGCCGCTTCTGCTCACCCCCGGACAGCGTCGAGACGGGGCGCCAGCGGATCGCCTCGAAGGACTCGCCCATGGCCGCCGTGGTGACGACGTCGAAGAGCACCTCAGCGTCATAGCCGCCTGCCTCCGAGTACTCCTGGATCGCGTGGGCGTACCGCATCTGCGTCGCCTCGTCGTCGCTGTCCATCATCGCCATCTCGGCCGCGTCGAGCGCGCCGGCGGCCGCTCGCAGGCTGCCGGGGCTCACGCCGACGAGCAGGTCGCGGACCGTCCCCTCCGACATCTGGCCGATGAACTGTCGCATTACCGCGAGGGCTCCGCCGCAGGCGATGGCCCCCTCGTGCGGCTTGAGGTCACCGGCCATCATCCGCAGCAGGGTCGTCTTCCCGGCCCCGTTGGCCCCCACGAGCGCGGCGGTGGCACCGTCCGGCACCCGGAAGGTCACGTCGTCGAGGAGCACTCGGCCGTCGGGCAGCGAGTAGGTGACGTGCTGCACGTCGATGTGGCCCATGTCAGTCCCCTCCGGGCATCGTCCGCACGCTTCGGGTGTGCGACTGCCGCTCGAGCAGCTGCGAGTCACGCGGGTAGGCGACCTGCTCGAGCACGAGGCCGTGGGCGGGCATCACGGTGACCGCCGAGTGGCGAACGCCTGCCGCGAGGACCCGCTCGGGCCAGGGCACGGGGCGGCGCCCGTCGCCAACGGGCAGGAGGACCCCCACCAGCGCACGCACCATGGAGTGGCAGAACGCGTCGGACCGGATCTCCATCACCGCCACGCCGTCGGCCTGCCGCTGCCAGTGCAGGCTCTGGAGCTCACGGATCGACGTGCCATGCTCACGGTGCTTGCAGAAGGCCGCGAAGTCGTGCTGCCCGAGCAGGCGGCCGGGCGGCCTCGTTCATCCGGTCCAGGTCGAGCTGCCGGGTCCATCGAAGAGTCGTGTGGCGTGCGAGCGGTTCCGGCCCGACTCGGCTGTCGCAGACCCGGTAGGTGTACCGACGCCAAAGGGCCGAGAACCGCGCGTCGAACCCGGCAGGTGCCGGGCCGATCGCCAGCAGGCGCACGTCGTCCGGCAGGGCCCTGTTGATCCGGCGCACGTCGAGGCGGCCGTCCCAGCGGTCGGACGGCAGGTCCGCGTGCGCGACCTGGCCGCGTGCATGCACGCCCGCGTCGGTGCGGCCGGCACAGGTGATGTCCAGGTCCACGCGCAGCAGGTGGTGCAGGGTGCTCTCCAGCACGCCCTGGATGGTGCGAAGGTCCGTCTGCTTCGCCCAGCCCGAGAAGCCCCGGCCGTCGTAGGACAGGTCCAGGCGCAGACGAATCAGCCCGTCGCCCGGCGTGCCGGGGACGGGCTGATTCGGGGTTCGGGAGTCGGTCAGGACTCGTCCTTGACGACCTCGACGTCGTCGACTATCTCCTCGGCCACGACCTCGCCCTCAGCGTCGACCAGGACCTCGTCCACGACGGTCTCGATGACTGCCACCGGAGCGGCTGCCTCCGCAGCGCGCTCCTTCGCGGCTCGCCTGGTCGCGCCCGTAGCCTCGGCGACGACCTGCTCGAGCATCGGCTCGACGAGCTCGATGATCGCCATCGGAGCGTTGTCACCCTTGCGCGGCCCGATCTTGGTGATACGCGTGTAGCCACCCGGACGACCCGCGTAGTTCGGCCCGATCTCGGTGAACAGCGTGTGCACCACCGACTTGTCGCGGACGACGGTCAGGACGCGACGACGGGAGTGCAGGTCGCCCCGCTTCGCCATCGTGATCAGCCGCTCGGCCAGCGGGCGGAGGCGCTTGGCCTTCGTCTCCGTGGTCGTGATGCGGCCGTGCTCGAACAGCGCCGTGGCCAGGTTGGCCAGCATGAGCCGCTCGTGTGACGGGCTACCGCCGAGGCGGGGACCCTTCGTGGGCGTAGGCATTCTTACTCCTCAGGCTTTCGTGAAAGCAGTCGTTCGGTCGGGAGAGGACTAGAGCTGCTCGTCCTCGGCAAAGGCCAGGTCGTCATCGTCATCGTCGAAGTAGACGGCTGCGCCGGGATCGAACCCGGGCGGGCTGTCCTTCAGGGCCAGCCCCAGGCTGGCCAGCTTGACCTTCACCTCGTCGATCGACTTGGCGCCGAAGTTGCGGATGTCGAGCAGGTCCGCCTCGCTGCGCGTGATGAGCTCGCCCACGGTGTGGATGCCCTCACGCTTGAGGCAGTTGTACGACCGCACGGTCATGTCCAGCTGCTCGATCGGCGTCGACAGCTGCTCGGCGACGAACGCGTCGGTCGGCGACGGGCCGATGTCGATGCCCTCGGCCTCGACATTGAGCTCGCGGGCCAGGCCGAACAGCTCGACCAGCGTCTTGCCCGCGGAGGCCACCGCATCACGCGGCCGCATCGACTGCTTGGTCTCGACGTCCAGAACCAGCTTGTCGAAGTCCGTGCGCTGCTCGACTCGGGTCGCCTCGACCTTGTAGGTCACCTTCAGCACCGGGCTGTAGATCGAGTCGACCGGGATGCGCCCGATCTCCTGGCCGGGCTGCTTGTTGAGGACCGCGGAGACGTAGCCGCGGCCGCGCTCCACGACGAGCTCGATCTCCAGCTTGCCCTTCGCGTTCAGCGTGGCGATGTGCAGGTCCGGATTGTGCACCTCGACACCGGCCGGCGGCTGGATGTCGGCGGCGCTGACCGTGCCGGGGCCCTGCTTGCGCAGGTACATCACGACGGGCTCGTCGTGCTCGGATGAGATCACCAGCTGCTTGATGTTGAGGATCAGCTCGGTGACGTCCTCCTTCACGCCGGGGACCGTCGTGAACTCGTGCAGCACGCCGTCGATGCGGATGCTGGTCACGGCCGCGCCCGGGATCGACGACAGCAGGGTCCGGCGCAGCGAGTTGCCGAGCGTGTAGCCGAAGCCTGGCTCGAGGGGCTCGAGGACGAATCGCGAGCGGAACTCGCTGACCGGCTCCTCTGTGAGCATGGGGCGCTGACTGATAAGCACTATGTACTTCCTTCCCGCAACGACCGCTATATGACGTCGCGATTCTGCCGGTTGAGGGCTCGGTTACTTGGAGTAGAGCTCGACGATCAGCTGCTCGTTGACCTGCGTGTCGATGACGGCGCGAACCGGCAGCGAGTGCACGAGGATGCGCATCTTCGAGGGGATGACCTCGAGCCATGCCGGGACGGTGCGCTCGCCGATCTCCGCGTGAGCCACGACGAACGG
>CAVZPI010000017.1:0-157470 GCA_963777085.1 uncultured Actinomycetes bacterium
TGAACATCCCCTGCAGCGAAGGTCATTGCCCGTGCGCCGAGTCACCGTGGTCCTGCTGGCCCTCCTGATGTCGGCGGCGACGGTCGTGGCCCCGCAGGCGGCCCGCGCGGACGGTCCCGCCCCCAAGCGCATCGCCAGCGGCTGGCTGCCCTACTGGATGACCTCGCCCGCACACCCTGAGGGAGTCAACTCGGCGGTGCAGAACGCGGACCTGTTCACTGATGTCTCCCCCTTCTGGTTCTCGGCGACCGCGAGGAGCGGCGGCGGAGTGCAGGTGCGCTTCAACCCGAATTTCTCGAATGGTGCCGCCAACGCCGCATGGGCGATGGGCCAGCTGAAGGGCGCCGGGCTGACGGTGCTGCCGTCCATCGCCGACGGATCGGGCAAGGGCCGCATGGCCGCGACGCTGGCGAATGCCACCCAGCGGGCCCAGCATGTCGGGGATCTGGTGAATCTCGTCGTCTCGAACGGGTACGACGGGATCGACCTGGACTACGAGGGGTTCGCCTTCTCCGACGGGTCCGGCTCCTGGGGACAGACGCAGCCGAGCTGGACAGCCTTCGTCAACGAGCTCGCGGCCGCGCTGCACGCGCAGGGCAAGCTGCTTTCTGTCACCGTCCCGCCGCCCTGCACCACGACCGGCGTGTGCGGGGCCCGATCGGGCTACTGGGTGTACGACCTCGCAGGTATCGGGCAGGCCGCCGACCGCGTGCGGATCATGGCCTACGACTACCACGTCAAGGGGATCGGACCGATCGCGCCGATGCCCTGGGTGCGATCGATCGTGCAGTACTCGGCGTCCGTGATGCCTGCGGGCCGGCTGCAGATCGGCGTGCCGACGTACGGGCGCGCGTGGACCAGGCTGTCGGGCAGCTCCTACAAGCTCGTCGGCAGCTGCCCGACGAAGAGCCAGTCGCCGAGCGCCTACAACGCGCTGACGGCGTCGGCGTCGGTGTCCGATGCCGACGTGCCGGCGTTGCTCGCATCGGTCGGGATCACCGACGCGGACGTGCAGTGGTCGGAGTCCGACCAGGAGAACTGGGTGTACTACGACAAGAAGGTCGACTGGACCGACTCGTCCGGCGCGAGGCAGACGTGCACGGCCAAGCGCGTCATGTGGTTCGTGGGCCCGCAGGCCGTCCTCGCCCGCACGCAGCTGGTCGGGGAGTTCGGCCTGGGTGCGGCCGCCTACTGGACCGTGGGCGGCGAGAACCCGGCCCAGTGGCCGATGATCCGGGCGTATGCGCAGTCGCTGGCACCGGCATCGACCGATATCGCGGTCACCGGCGCGCCCAATGCGGTCTTCGGCACGCCGCTCGCGGTCTCGGCGACGGTCACCTCGCTCGGCGCACCGTTGGCCGGGGTGCCGGCCACGCTGCAGTTCCGTCAGCAGGGCACGAAGAAGTGGGTCGACGTGCAGACGCAGCAGACCGGTGGCGACGGCGTCGTGACCTTCCAGGTCACGCCACCGGCATCAGGGGACTGGCAGGTGTACGTGCCGCCCGCGGACGCGCGTACCGAGGGGGTGAGCGCCCCGTTCACGACCCAGGTCCTGTCCCTCGTGAAGGCGACCCCGAAGTCGACCCGAGTGCCTGCCGGCGGCAGCCTCGTCGTCAAGGGATGGGCCCGGCCCGCGATGGCCGGGCAGTCGTTGGCCCTCCAGGTGCAGCGGGGCGCCCGATGGAAGAACGTGGCCTCGGCCAAGGCCAACGCGAAGGGCCGTGCCCGACTCGTCGCGAGTGCGCCCAGGCAGAAGGGTCGCTACGTCTATCGCGTCGTCGCGGTCGGCAGGGGCGCCATCCTCGCCGGGGCCTCTGCCGAGTTCCCGATCCGCGTCACCCGCTAGGGGCGCAGGCAGGCCGCGGGCAGCTCGAACCACTGCAGGGTGGCGAAGTCGACCGAGATGCCGTCGACCTCGGCCGCGGGCACGCCGAGGTCCTCGGGGAGCGACTCGAGCAGGTCGTGGGCCTGGGCGAGATAGCGCGCCAGGTCCGACTCGGGCGCCCGCTCCCGGTCCTTCGGGTACTGCAGCGTGCCGTCCTGGTCGTAGTGCAGCTGCGCGAGGCGCAGGGGCGGCTCGACCGGGCCGTCCTGATGGTGCCACCGCCCGGTGGCCGGGTCGAAGCGATACTGCGGGAGCAGCTTCCAGCCGTGGTCGGCGATCAGGACCACGGCCGACACGAGGTACTCGAAGACGGCCTCGGACACGAAGTAGTTGAAGTTGACCCGCACCCAGCCTGGCTTGATGCCCTCGCAGCCGTGCGTGATCTCCCGCTCGAACTCGTGCGACCGCTCGAGGTCGATGCCCAGGAGCCGGTGGCCGTAGGGACCCGCGCAGGAGCACCCGCCGCGCGCCTGGATCCCGAACAGGTCGTTGAGGATCGCGACCACGAGGTTGTGGTGCAGGTACCGGCCTTCGGGGCGACGGATGACGAACGACACGATGGACAGCCGTTCGGCCCGCAGGTTGCCCAGCACCTGGATCCTGGGGTTCGACGACCACACCGTGATGGCACGGCGAACGAAGTCCTCCTCGTGCGCGCGGATCACGTCGGTGCCCACGGCGTCCTTGAGCTGGAACACGAGCCCGGCGCGGATCGACTCCACGATGGCCGGCGTGCCGCCCTCCTCGCGATGGACCGGGTCGCTGAGGTAGTGATGCTCCCGGGGATTGACGTAGGCGACGGTACCGCCCCCGACGACGTCGGGCACGGAGTTGGTGAGCAGCTCCCGGCGGGCGATCAGGACGCCGGGGGTGCCGGGCCCGCCGATGAACTTGTGCGGCGACAGGAAGATGGCATCCTTGTAGGCCATCGGATGGCCTCCGTCGCGCGGGCGCATGTCGATATCGACGTAGGGGGCGGCAGCAGCGTAGTCCCAGAAGGCGAGGGCTCCGTGCTCGTGCAGGAGCTCCGAGACGCGGCCGGTGTCCGTGACGATGCCGGTCACGTTGCTCGCGGCGCTGAACGATGCGATGCGCAGCGGCCGGTCGGCATAGCAACGCAGCTGGACGGCCAGGTCCGCCGGGTCGATGTGGCCGTCGGCGTCCTCGCGGATGGTGACGACGTCGGCGATCGACTCGCGCCACGGCAGCTCGTTGCTGTGATGCTCGAAGGGCCCGATGAAGACCACGGGGCGCTCGTCGGCGGGGATCAGCCGGGACAGCCCGTAGGCGCGGTCGAGATCGGCCGGTATCCGGAGGTTGAGGATGCCGATGAGGCGGTTGATGGCGGCCGTCGATCCCGATCCGCAGAAGATCACGCAGGTGTCGTCGTCGCCATTGACCGCATCGCGGATGATCCGGCGCGCATCCTCGCGCAGGCGGGAGGTCTGCAGGCCGGTTCCGCTGGACTCGGTATGGGTGTTGGCGTAGCGGGGCAGCACCTCGTCCCTGACGAAGTCCTCGATGAAGTCCAGGGCCCGGCCGCTCGCGGTGTAGTCGGCGTAGGTGACGCGCCGGGGCCCGAAGGGGCCGTGCATCACCTGGTCGTCGCCGATGACGCCGTTGCGGATGCGCCGCAGCAGGGCAGGATCGTGCAGCGTGCCGTCGCGCGGCGGGATATGGACGTCGGACACCTCGCAAGACTAGGGCCGTCCGGCTCCAGCCGGAGGGTGGGAGGATGACGCCATGTCAGTCGCGCCAGCCGAGGTCGTCCGACCCCACCTACGCGAGGAGACTGAGCAGCCCTGGGTGACCATCGTCTGGAACGACCCCGTCAACCTGATGTCGTATGTCACCTACGTGTTCATGACCTACTTCCACTACGACCGCGCCAAGGCCGAACTCCTCATGCTGGACGTGCACGAGAAGGGCCGGGCGATGGTCTCGAGCGGCAGCCGCGAGGAGATGGAGCGAGACGTCACGGCCATGCACGGGTACGGGCTGTGGGCGACGATGCAGAAGGACGATTGATGGGCGCGAAGCACGGCTTCTCGAGGTCGCGCAAGGCAGTCGTCCGGCTCCGGCTCGACGAGATCGAGCGGGGGCTGCTCCTGAGCCTGTCCCACCAGATGGCCGAGTTCGTCGCCCCGGAGCCGGCCGACCCGGACGCCGATCCGCTGGCGGCATTCGTCGGCATCGACGCCGTTGCGCAGGTGCCCGACGACCCGGCTCTGGCCCGGCTGCTCCCGGACGCCTACCCGGATGACGAGGAGGCCTCGCGCGAGTTCCGCCGCTTCACCGAGCGCGGGCTTCGCGAGTCGAAGGCGGCAGGCGCGCTGGTGGTCGGACGTGCCCTGGCTGCGGCCTCGGACGAGGTGGTCATCCCGACCGAGGAGTGCGGGGCCTGGCTCGGATTCCTGAACGACACCAGGCTCGCCCTCGGCTCGCGGCTGGAGATCAGCGAGGACAACCATGACGAGCTCGCCGCGCTGCCGGACGACGACCCCCGCGCCGGCCTCTTCCACGTGTACGACTGGCTGACCTACCTGCAGGACACCCTGGTTCACCTGCTCATGTCGTAGCAGCGCCCATGACGCCACCCTAGGGTGGCGTCATGGCTGTCGAGGTGCGCATTCCCGCCGTCCTGCTCCCGCTGACGGGCGGGCTCGCGGTCGTCAGCGCCGCCGGCCCTTCGATCGACGCGGTCATTGGCGACCTGGGTGCCGGTTTCCCCGGCCTCGCGGAGCGCCTGCTCGACGAGAGCGGCCTGCGCCGGTTCGTCAACGTCTACCTGAACGGCGAGGACGTGCGCTTCCTCGAGGGCCTGCGCACGCCGGTTGCCGACGGCGACTCGATCGTCATCCTGCCAGCGGCCGCCGGACCGCCAGCGTGAACCGCGCCGGCGCACCTAGGCTGGGCAGCGATGAATGACGCAGCGATAGGCATCTTCGACTCCGGGGTGGGCGGGCTCACGGTGGCGCGCGCCGTCCTCGACCAGCTGCCGCACGAGCCGGTGCGCTACGTCGGCGACACGGCGCGAGGGCCCTACGGGCCGAGGCCACTGGCCGAGGTGCGGTCGTTCTCCCTGGAGATCATGGACGGGCTGGTCGACGACGGAGTCAAGGCGCTCGTCATCGCGTGCAACTCGGCAAGCGCGGCGACCCTTCGCGACGCACGGGAGCGCTACGACGTGCCGGTCATCGAGGTCGTCCACCCGGCGGTCCGGCGCGCGGTGGCCGCCACCCGCAGCGGCCACGTCGGCGTGATCGGCACCGCCGCGACAGTGACGTCCGGTGCCTACGGCGATGCCTTCGCGGCGGCCCCGCAGGTCGACCTCACGACCATCGCCTGCCCGCGGTTCGTCGAGTTCGTCGAGGCGGGCGTCACCTGGGGGCCGGAGCTGATCGACGTCGCCACCGAGTACCTGACCCCCATGCGCGAGGCGGGCGTCGACACCCTCGTCCTCGGCTGCACCCACTACCCGTTGCTCACCGGCGTCATCTCCTACGTGATGGGCGAGAACGTCACCCTCGTGTCCAGCGCGGAGGAGACGGCGAAGGACGTCTACCGGACGCTGACCGCGAAGGGCCTCCTGCGTCACGCCGGACTGCCCGAGCCCGAGCACCAGTTCCTGGTCACCGGGGACCCGCTCGAGTTCCAGCGGCTCGGGCGTCGGTTCCTCGGCCCCGAGATCGGCCGCGTGGAGGTGGTGTCGTGAGGCTGACAGTCGTCGGATGCTCGGGCGGCTTCCCCACGGCGCAGTCCGCGGCCTCGTGCTACCTGGTCGAGCACGACGGCGTCCGGATCGTGCTCGACATGGGAAACGGCGCGCTGGGTGAGCTGGCCCGGCACGTCGACCTCGCGGACGACGACTGCCTGGCCGGGGTCGTCCTGAGCCACTGCCACATCGACCACTGCGCCGATGTCGGCTCCCTGTACGTGCTGCGGCGCTACCGGCCGGGTCGGGCCTTCCCGATGCTGCCGGTCCTCGGGCCGGTGGAGGCCCCCGAGCGACTTGCGGCGATCTACGGGATGGCCGACCCCGAACCGCTGCGGCATGAGTTCGACCTGCGCGCGTTCGATGCACGGCCGACCACGATCGGCCCCTTCACGATCACGACGGTTCGCGCGGACCATCCGGTGGAGGCCTACTGCGTGCGCATCGACGCCGGCGGCCGATCCCTGACGTACTCGGGCGACACAGGCCCGACCGCTGCCCTCGTCGGCCTGGCGACGGGGACCGACGTCGCGCTGTTCGAGGCGACCTTCGTGGGGGAGGAAGGCCCGCCGAACCTGCACATGAGCGCGGGAGACGCCGGACGCGTGGCGCAGTCGGCAGGGGCGGCTCTGCTGCTCCTGAGCCATCACATGCTCTGGAACGATCCTCAGCAGGTCCTGGTGGAGGCGAGCGCGCACTTCTCGGGACCGATCGAGCAGGCCCGTCCGGGCCTGACGATCTCGGTCTGACGGCTCCGCGGGCGCTGACAGTCGTGCTGGATAGGGTCACCGCATGACCCGATCCGACGGCCGCGCGGCCGAGCAGCTTCGTCCCATCACCTTCGAGCGTGGCTGGCTGGAGCAGGCCGAGGGCTCGACCCTCGTCTCCTTCGGTCGCACGCGCGTGCTCTGCACCGCATCGTTCACGGCGGGCGTGCCCCGGTGGCTGAAGGACTCCGGCACGGGATGGGTCACGGCCGAGTACGCGATGCTGCCGCGGGCAACGAACACGCGCAACGCGCGCGAGTCGGTCAAGGGCAAGCTCGGCGGTCGTACGCAGGAGATCTCCCGGCTGATCGGCCGCAGCCTGCGCGCCGTCGTCGACATGAAGGCGCTCGGCGAGAACAGCATCCTCATCGACTGCGACGTGCTGCAGGCCGACGGTGGCACGCGCACGGCCGCGATCACGGGCGCGTACGTGGCGCTGGCCGATGCGATGACATGGGCCCGTGGGGAGGGCCTGCTGAAGACCGCCGCGAATCCGCTGAAGGGATCGGTGGCGGCCGTCAGCGTGGGGATCGTCGACGGGGAGCCTCGCCTTGACCTGCACTACGACGACGACGTTCGTGCCGACACCGACATGAACGTCGTCATGACGGGCGACGGGCGCTTCGTGGAGGTCCAGGGGACCGCCGAGGGCGAGGCCTTCGACCGGGCGCTCCTCGACCAGCTCCTCGACCTGGCGGCGGGTGGCTGTGCGCACCTCGCCGGGCTCCAGGCTGCGGCACTCGCGAGCCCGCTGCCTCCCCGGGGCTGACCGTGGCGCCGCAGATCGTCCTGGCGACCCGCAACCGGCACAAGCTGCACGAGCTGCAGCGCATCCTCGAGGCGTCTGGCCTGGAGGTCGAGCTGCTGGGGGCTGATGCGTACCCCGACCTGCCGGACATCCCGGAGACCGAGCCCAGCTTCTCCGGGAATGCGCAGCTCAAGGCCCGTGAGATCGCCCGGGCCACGGGGCTGCCGGCGGTGGCTGACGACTCGGGCCTGTGCGTCGACGCGCTGAACGGCATGCCCGGGATCTTCTCGGCCCGCTGGTCGGGTCGGCACGGCGACGATGCCGCCAATCTGGCACTACTGCTGGGCCAGCTCTCGGACGTCCCGGACGATCGCCGGGGTGCGGCGTTCCACTGCGCGGCGGCCATCGCGCTGCCCGACGGCACCGAGCGGGTCGTCGAGGGCACGATGGAGGGCGTCATCATCCGGGAGCCGCGGGGGACCAATGGCTTCGGCTACGACCCGATCTTCGTCCCGGCCGGGTACCAGGTCACCAGCGCCGAGATGAGCGCCGACGAGAAGGACGCCATCAGCCACCGGGCGCGTGCACTGCGGGCGCTGGCCCCGGTGATGTCCGAGCTGCTGAGGCAAGGTGCGGCATGAACGGCACCTGTTACGCGTGCCGCATGACGGCTCGGATCGACGGCCTCCCGCCGCGCGAGTGCGTCCACTCCGAGGGCGGCTGGCGCATCGCGCACGCGTTCAACTCCAGCCTGCCGGGCTGGCTGGTGCTGCTGCCGACCCGGCACGTGACTGCGCTTGACGAGCTCACCGTGGCGGAGTCGGAGGAGCTGGGCCTGCTGGCGCGGCGGGCGTCGATCGCGCTCAAGAAGGTGACCGGCTGCGAGAAGACCTACGTCATGCTCTTCGCCGAGCAGGAGGGCTTCTCGCACCTGCACGTGCACCTCGTGCCGAGGATGGACTGGTTCACGTACGAGCAGAAGGGCCCGAAGGTGTTCGCCTTCCTCGGCGGGCCGAAGTCCGAGTGGCTCCCGGAGGACGAGCGCGACGCCCTGGCCCTTCGCGTGCGCATGGCGATGGCGACGACTCGCTAGTCAGACTCGGTGCGGAAGGAGGGACTTGAACCCTCACGCCCTAGGGCACAGGTTCCTAAGACCTGCGTGTCTACCTATTCCACCACTCCCGCTGGTAGGCGCAGTCTATGCAGGCAGCGCCCCCTTCCTGCCGCTGCGTCAGGAGGCGAAACGGAAGGTCGCGACGTAGTCGTCGGGGCCCTATGGGAGCAGCGTCAGCGCGCCCTGCGCTCCTGTAGCTGCTCGCACCGACCACGTTGACGAGTGGCTGCGGCTTCGCGGTGCCGGTGGTTCGGTACCACGAGTCCAGCGCGCGCCGTGGCCCCGCACGGGGGCCGGCAGGAAGGTCCTGCGCTGTCCACAGGGGTGGGCCGTAAACCGTTGGGGTGTCAGGGGTTTCGGCTAGACTCGTACACATGTTCGAACTTGATGCGCTCCTCGCCGAGCCGCCCGGCAGCGACGTCGTGGCCGCCCTGGCCAGCCTCGACCGGGCGGCCCTCTCGCCCGACGACGGCGTGACGGTCGCGATCATCGCCGACCGTGCGATGTCCTGGCTGTGCTCGCTGCAGGATGAGGCGATCCTGGCGGCCGGCTCGGGTCATACGCAGGTGCAGGAGCTCCTGGTCCTGGACCCTCGCCCCGGCCGGTTCGGGGAGACGAGGCTGCGGATCGAGGACGTGATCCGCGAGGAGATCGCCGCCGCGACCCGCTGGTCCCTGAACCACGCCCACGACCGCCTGGTCCGGGCTCGCCTGCTGGCCGCCGGCCTGCCACGCACGAGGCAGGCGCAGGCCGCGGGACGGATCAGTCCCGCCCACGTGCAGGCGCTGGTGCAGCAGGCCAGGCGACTGCCGTTCGCTGCGGAGGTCCTCGCCGGCGACGCGACCGGCGCGCAGCGCGCCGCGTTCACGCACGCGTGCGAGCAGTTCGAGACCCGGGTCCTGCCCGCTGCCGAGCGCGGCACGGTTGCGCAGGCGCGGACCGCGGCGCGCCGGGCGGTGCTGGCGATCGACGGCGAGGGCGAGGCCCGCCGCCGCCAGCGCGCCAAGGCGATGCGCGATGCGTTCGTGCTCGCCGAGGACGACGGCCTGTCCCTGTTCGCGGTGCGGATGGCCACCGAGCAGGCGCATGCCTGCCTCGCCGCCGTCGACGCCCTCGCCCACGACGACCGCTTCCCCTCCGACTGCGACGCCACCATCGGGGAGCGCCGCGCGCAGGCCGCCACCGCCCTGATCCTGCGCACCCCGGGCGGCGAGGTGCCGCAGCCGCGGCTGCGCGCCCACCTGGACATCACCATCGACCTCGCCACCCTCCTCGACCTGCGCGCCACCTGTGGCGAGACGGAGGGGCACGTGGAGGGAAGTGTTGCTGTGGGGAGCAGGCGCAGCGATGACGGTGCCGTCGAGATCACCGGAGCCGGTGCCGTCGGCGTGGACGTGCTCCGGGAACTGCTCGGCGACCCCGACGTCGCCGTCACCATGCGCCGCCTGATCACCGACCCGGCCACCGGGCACCTGCTCGACTACGGGCGGCGCACCTACCAGGTTCCCGGACCGGCTGCGGGAGTTCCTCACCGCCCGCGACCAGGCCTGCCGCTTCCCCGGCTGCGCCCGCAAGGCGAGCCGCTGCCAACTCGATCACGCCACCGCCTGGCACGACGGCGGCGAAACCAGTCCTGGCAATCTCGGGGCCCTGTGCGTGCGGCACCACCAGCTGAAGACGCACACCGGCTGGACCATCACCAACGCCCACCCCGACGGCTCCTGCACCTGGACCTCACCGCACGGCCGCGAGTACGTCCACGAGCCGAAACCGATCGGACCCCGAGCACAACGCAAGACCGCGGCCACCCAGCGGATCCACGCCCAGCACGGCATCACCCCCCGCCCACCCACGGATCCCGACGAGACCCCGCCCTTCTAGCTCGGCGGCCTCGTCGAGGACGGCGCTACGCCAGGTCGAGGTCGCGGAGGAGCTTCGCGACGTGTCCGGTGGCCTTCACGTTGTAGAAGGCCTGCTCGATGGTGCCTTCCGGGGAGATGACGAAGGTGGATCGGATGACGCCCGTGACCACCTTGCCGTACAGCTTCTTCTCGCCGTAGGCGCCGTACGCGATGAGCGTGCCGCGGTCGGGGTCCGAGAGCAGCGGGTAGGTCAGGCCATCACGGTCCTTGAATCGCGCCAGCTTCTCGGGCTTGTCGGGGGAGATGCCCAGGATCGCGTAGCCGTGGTCGGTGAAGACCGACAGGCTGTCGCGGAAGTCGCAGGCCTCCTTCGTGCAGCCGGGGGTCATGGCGGCGGGGTAGGCGAACAGGAGGACTCGCGTACCGGCAAGATCGGTGAGGCTGACGGTGTGGCCGGCGTCGTCGAGGAGGGTGAACGCTGGGGCCTTGTCACCGGGCGAGAGACTCATGGGACTCCTTATTGCGAGACTTTTGCAGGTGCGGTGGTCTGGAGGTAAGGTTAGGCTTACGGGCACAGCGATCCGGCTCGGAGGACATCATGCACGTTGAGGCCATGCACATCCCGGACGGGTTCATCGACGCCCCCGTCAGCGCGATCGCCGCTGTCATCGCCGCCGTCGGCATCGTCATCTGCCTGCGCGGTGCGCGCCGGCAGCTGGACGAGAGGACGGCACCCCTCGCCGGGCTGATCGCGGTGTTCGTGTTCGCGATGCAGATGATCAACTTCCCGGTGGCAGCCGGCACCAGCGGCCACCTGCTGGGCGGCGCGCTGGCCGCGATCCTCGTGGGTCCCTATGCGGGCGCCCTCGCCGTCAGCGTGGTGATCCTCGTTCAAGGACTGCTGTTCGCCGATGGCGGCCTGAGCGCGATCGGCCTGAACATCATCAACATGGGCCTGATCACTGCGGTGGCCGGCTGGTTCGTCTTCCGGGCCGTGGTCAAGGTCGCCGGCATCTCGAGGCCTGCGATCCTCGGGGCCGCCTTCGCCGCAGGGCTTGTCTCGGTCCCGGTCTCGGCACTGGCCTTCGTGCTGGAGTACGCGCTCGGAGGAACCGGCACCGTGCCCGTCGGGACGGTGACCATCGCGATGGTCGGGGTCCACATCCTCATCGGCCTCGGCGAGGGCATCATCACCGCGCTGACGGTCGGCGCGGTCTACCTGACCCGCCCCGACCTCGTCTACGGTGTCCATGACCGGCTGCCAAGGCCCGTGGTCCTGACCACCATCCCCGTCGTGCGGAAGGGCGCCACCTCGTGAAGCGAAGCTTCTGGATCCTGGTCGGTGTCGGCCTCGGGATCTGTGTCGTCGTGGCCGGGTTCGTCAGCTACTACGCGTCCAGTGAGCCGGACGGCCTGAACAAGGTCGCGGCGGACCATGGTTTCGACGGAGCAGCCGTCGACTCGGCCACCGCCAGCCTTCCCACGGCCGGCTATTCCATCTCCGGCATCGACAACGAGCGGCTGTCGGGAGGCCTCGCGGGCATCCTCGGCGTTCTGGTCATGGCCATTCTCGGCTTCGGCCTGTTCTGGTTCCTCGGCAGGGGCAAGAGGGCCTCGGTGCCGGCGGGGGACACCTCGGACGTCGACGCGTAGTCACCATGCCCAGTCCACATCAACACGGCCACGATGCCGGCGAGCGGCTGTTCGTGCATCGCCACACCCCGATCCATGCTCTCCCTGCGGAGGTGAAGGTCGTGGCCATGGTGGCCTTCATCTTCACGGTCATCGCAACCCCCGTTGCGCAATTCTGGGCCTTCGGGGTCTTCGCACTCCTGCTCGTCGGCGTGGCGGCAATCGGGCACATCCCCGCCTCCGTGATCCTGCCGCGCATGCTCGTCGAAGTCCCCTTCGTGCTGTTCGCACTCCTCATGCCCTTCTTCGGGACGGGTGCCACGGTGAGCGTCTTCGGCGTGACTGTGTACCAGGCAGGGCTCCTTGCCGGCTGGGGCATTCTCATCAAGGGCACGCTCGGCGTCGTCAGCTCGATCCTGCTTGCTGCCACGACGCCCGCACGAGACCTGCTCCTGGGCCTCGAGCGGCTCAAGGTGCCGGAGCTGATCGTGCAGATCGCGAGCTTCATGCTTCGATACACCCACGTGGTGGGTGACGAGATGAGTCGCATGAAGGTCGCCCGTGAGTCGAGGGGCTTCCATGCGAGCGGGATCGACTCCTGGCCGGTCATCGCCCACTCCGCCGGGTCCTTGTTCATCCGATCGTACGAGCGGGGCGAACGCGTGCACCTCGCGATGCTCAGTCGCGGCTATACGGGCCGGCTCCCGGAACTGACCCCCCACACCACGACGACAGCCGACTGGGCCACCGCCATGGCGCTGCCAGCACTGGGCCTCCTCGTCGCGCTCACGGCCTGGTTGACGCAGACATGACCTCGACCTTGAGCATCTCCGGCCTGGCCTACGCCTACCCCGACGGCTACCAGGCCCTCTTCGGCGTCGACCTCGACATCAAGCGAGGTGAGCGCGTGGCCCTGCTCGGGCCGAACGGCGCCGGCAAGACGACACTCGTGCTCCACCTCAACGGGATCCTCTCAGGCGGGGTCGGTTCGGTGGAGGTCGCCGGCCTGGCTGTCGAGAAGCAGAACTACCAGGAGATCCGCCGGCGCGTCGGAATCGTGTTCCAGGATCCCGACGACCAGTTGTTCATGCCAACCGTTCGCGACGATGTGGCCTTCGGCCCCGCCAACATGGGGCTGGCCGGCGCCGACCTGGATGAGCGGGTCAAGGAGGCCCTCGACCTCGTGGGCATGGCCGAGCTCGCCGATCGACCCCCCCACCATCTGTCCTTCGGCCAACGCCGACGTGTCGCGGTGGCGACCGTGCTCGCCATGCGGCCCGAGATCCTGGTGCTCGACGAGCCGTCCAGCAACCTGGACCCCGCCAGCCGGCGGGAATTGGCGGACATCCTGCGCAGCCTCGACATCACGATGCTCATGGTCACGCATGACCTGCCATACGCCCTGGAACTGTGCCCGCGTGCGGTGATCCTCTCCGGCGGCGTCATCGTCGCGGACGGGAGCACGCGCGACATCATGCTGGACGACGCGCTCATGCGGGAGAACCGCCTCGAACTGCCCTACGGCTTCGATCCTCGCAACGTCCCCGCCTGACGCCCTGCGGCCTCCGGCCGCGTAGTCTTGGGCACCATGTCGGACGTGACGATCGAACCCAAGCAGCCCGCGGCCAAGTCCGTCGTCGATCTGCAGGCCGAGATCGCCGCGGCGCGCGAGGAGCTCGTCGCGACGATCGCGGAGCTGAAGGCCCAGACGACGCCGGCAGCCCTCGCCCATCGCGGTGGCCGTGCCGTCGCCGGATGGTTCACTGACGAGTTCGGCGGCATTCGTCCCGAACGGGTCGCCATCGTCGGCGCGGTGGTGGTGGGGTTCATCGCCCTGCGCCTCGTGCGTCGCGGCCGCGGCTAGTCGGGGTGGCCGTGCCAGCGATCGATCAGCCCGGCGCCGTCGATGACGACCGCAGCCCCGACACCACGCCGAATCCGGACGGCTCTGTCCCGATCAAGCTCCTGCACGACCGCGTCCTGGTCCGCGAGGACAATAACGGCAGGGAGCGGCGATCCATGGGGGGCATCGTCATCCCCGTGACCGCACAGGTCGGTCGCCGCCTGTCGTGGGCGAAGGTCGTCGCCATCGGGCCCAACGTCCGCAGCATCGAGCTCGGGGACCGCGTGCTCTTCGAGCTCGAGGACCGCGGGCAGGTGGAGCTGCAGGGAATCGACTACGTGCTGCTGCGCGAGCGGGACATCCACGCGGTCGCTGCCGATCGGCACAGCAGCTCCGGCACCGGCCTGTACCTGTAGTGCCGACGATGGACGGTAACGGCCTCGTGCGCCCCGTGCTCGTCGGCGGCACCGGACGCAGCGGCTCGACCATCGTCGGTCACCTGCTCGATCGGCACCCTGCTCTCACGCTGACCCGACCGATGGAGGTCAGGTTCATCGCGGGCAACGACGGTGTCGCGGATGCGCTGGCGCTCGCCTCCCGCGCCCCCGGCTCACCCGAGGCACGCGCGGCCGCCGAGCTGGCCGCCGAGCGGCTGCGGCGACGGTGGTTCGAGCGCGCGCACGACGTCGGGCTGCACACGTCGATGTCGCGGGAGCAGGTGGACTCCTGGTCGGCGGACTATCTCGCGTCCTTCGAATCCGACCCTCTCGACGCGACGCGGATCCTGGTCATGCGGATCATGGACCGCATCGCCGAGCGCCTGGGCGCTTCGCGACTTGTCGACACCACCCCGGCCAACGCACGCAAGGCCGACCTCCTCGAGCCCATCTACCCCGACTCGAAGGTCGTGGTGGTCACGCGCGACGGACGCGACGTGGCAGCCTCGTTCGTGAGCCAGCCCTTCGGGCCGACCGACGTCTTCGAGGCGCTGGCGCAGTGGCAGAGGCGGATGCTGCGCAGCCATCGCGCGGCCCTCGCAAGCCGGCCCGATCGCGTGCTGGGCATCGAGCTGGTGGACCTCGTGGTCACCGATCGGGCGGCGAGCCTGGAGCGGCTCTGCGAGTTCGTCGGCGTGCCCGTCCACGCCGGGATGGTCACCTGGTTCGACGAGCACGTCACGGCGGAGGGCATGCATCCGGGCCGATGGCGCCGGGACTTCGACGATGCGACGTGCGCGCGAATCGACGAGGAGTACGCCGCCATCTGCGGACGGCTGGCCTCGGCGGGCGTCGCGATCCCCGCCTGACCCGGAGTCCGGGCGACAGGGGCGAGTTGTCCGTTCTGCCCCTCATGTGATTTCATCGTCGGCAACAACTGAATACCTCATCCAGAGGGGCAGAGGGATACGGCCCGTTGAAGCCCCGGCAACCTTTTCGGTGAACTCGCTCGCGTGAGGCCACCCGGAAGTGGTGCCAACTCCGACCTGACAACCAGGGAAGATGAGAAGAGAGGCCTCGTCATGACTGCTCCCACCTCCGCCGCGGCGCCCACGCTGGGCTCCGCGTACGCGCTGAAGTGCCGCGAGTGCGGCGCCACCACTGCCCTTGACGCGAGCTACGCCTGCATGGAGTGCTTCGGGCCCCTGGAGGTTGCCTACGCCGACGTCTGCCTCACACGGGCCCAGATCGAGGCGGGACCGAACTCGATGTGGCGCTACGAGGCGCTACTGCCCGTCGTTCCCGGCGCCGGAACGCGCCCGGGCCTGCAGCCGGGACGCACGAAGCTGATCCGGGCGGACAATCTGGCCGCCGCCCTCGGCGCGCGGGCCGTCTGGGTCAAGGACGACTCGGGCAATCCCACCCATTCCTTCAAGGACCGCGTGGTGGCGGTCGCCCTGGAGAACGCCCGCCGCCTGGGCTACGGGACGATCGCCTGCGCCTCGACGGGCAACCTCGCCAACGCAGTGGCCGCCGCGGCCGCGCGGGCGGGACTGAAGTCGGTGGTCTTCGTCCCGTCGAACCTCGAGGCGGGCAAGATCGTCACGACGGCCGTCTACGGCGGCACGCTCGTCGCGATCGACGGCAACTACGACGACGTGAACCGGCTGTGCTCGGAGATCGCGTCGAACCGCGACTGGGGCTTCGTCAACGTCAACCTGCGGCCGTACTACGCCGAGGGGAGCAAGACGGTCGGCTTCGAGATCGCCGAGCAGCTCGGCTGGCGACTGCCGGAGGCGGTCGTGTCGCCCGTGGCATCCGGCTCGCTGCTGACCAAGGTGGACAAGGCCTTCGGCGAGTTCGTGCGGCTGGGCCTTGTGGAGGACACCCCCTGCCAGGTGTTCGGCGCCCAGGCGACCGGCTGCTCGCCGGTGTCGCAGGCGTTCGCGGCCGGGCACGACATCATCCGGCCGGTGAAGCCGGACACGATCGCGAAGTCCCTGGCCATCGGCAACCCGGCGGACGGGCCGTATGCGCTGGACGTCGTCCGCCGAACGGGCGGTGCGATCGCCGACGTGACGGACCAGCAGATCGTCGAGGGCATCGAGCTTCTCGCGCGCACGGAGGGGATCTTCGGAGAGACGGCGGGCGGCGTGGTCGTGGCCACCTATCGCAAGCTGCTCGCCGAGGGCCTGGTCGATCCCGCATCTGAGGTGGTCCTGCTCAACACGGGGGACGGGCTGAAGACCCTCGATGCGGTGGCCGCGACCTCGCAGCCCACCTTCACGATCTCTCCCTCGTACGATGAATTCGAAGCCCACTACGCAGAGGTGTCCGCATGAGCATCGCCGTCAAGGTCCCGACCATCCTTCGCACGTACACCGGCGGCGCGGCTGACGTGGCCGTCAGCGGCGCGACGCTGTCGGACGCCCTCATCGACCTCGATGCGCAGTACCCGGGCATCGGCGCCCGGGTGCTCGATGATCAGGGCAGGCTGCGCCGCTTCGTCAACGTCTACGTCAACGACGACGACGTGCGGTTCCTCGAGGACCTCCAGACGCCGACACCGGACGGCTCGAGCATCTCGATCATCCCCGCGGTGGCCGGCGGCTGATGACCAGGCGACGCGTCATCGACTTCTGCCGGGTCACGTCCAGCGCCTGTCCGGCCTAGCGCACCGGCACGGACTCAGGTCCCGAGCCGGCACGGCTCCCGGCCCGCTCGGCATCGCCCGAGGGGCGCCCTTCCGTTCCCCCGTTGGAGTCCGCATGACCCGAATCACCACGCTCGTCGACGCCGAGTGGCTGCTGGAGAACATCGACCGACCCGACGTGGTCCTCGTCGAGGTGGACGAGGACGTCTCGGCCTACGACGACGGCCACATCGAGGGTGCGGTGCGAATCGACTGGCGGGACGACCTGCACGACCCCGTCCGACGGGACATCGTCGGGCCGGCGGAGTTCGCCGCGCTGCTGGGGCGCAACGGCATCACCGCCGACACGACCGTCGTCGTCTACGGCGGCAACAACAACTGGTTCGCCTCGTATGCGCTCTGGTGCCTGCGGCTGCACGGGCACGCGAGGGTGCGCATGCTCGACGGGGGCCGCAAGAGGTGGGAGCTCGAAGGGCGCCCGTTGGTCGTCGAGTCGACCATGACGACGCCCGCCGAGTATCCGCTGCCGCGGCGGCGTCCGGGTATCCGAGCCGGCCGCGACGAGGTGGTCGCCGCGATCGGCAGCATCGACCTCGTGGACGTCCGGTCGCCCGACGAGTACGCCGGCCGGCTGCTCGCACCTGCGCACCTGCCGCAGGAGCGGCCGCAGCGGCCGGGGCACGTGCCGACCGCGGTCAACGTCCCGTGGTCGTTGACGGCCCATGACGACGGCACCTTCCGCTCGGACGCGGAGCTGCGGGCGATCTACGTCGCGGCCGGCCTGTCGGCCGACCGGCCGGTGATCACGTACTGCCGCATCGGCGAGCGCTCGGCGCACACGTGGTTCGTCCTGCACGAGCTGCTCGGCTTCGAGGACGTGCGCAACTACGACGGGTCCTGGACGGAGTACGGATCCCTCGTTGGCGTGCCGGTCGCGCTCGGCGACGCCCCCGGCGAGGGATGCTAGGCGGTCTGGCGCCGGAGCGTGAGGCCGCCGATGGCCAGGGAGACGAGGGCGAAGCCGATGACGATGCCGATGTTCACCAGGTAGGCGGACGTGGCCGAGGGGTGGGCGACCGCTTCGGTCATGGCATCGATCGCATAGGTCAACGGCATGAGCCATGACAGCCACTCGAGGATCGTGGGCAACTGGTCGCGGGGCACGAGCAGACCGCACAGGAAGAGCTGCGGCAGCAGCATGAGGGGCATCATCTGCACCGCCTGGAACTCCGTGCGGGCCAGCGAGCTGGCAGCCAGCCCCATCGCGGTGCCGACGAGCGCGTCGGCCACGGCCACGAGCATGACGAGGATGGGCGACCCCGGGATCTCCAGACCGTAGATCCCGAAGGCGAACAGCGACACGACGACGGCCTGAGCGGCGCCGAGCAGGCTGAACGCGAGCGCGTAGCCGCCCAGGATGTCCCCGCGCCCGATCGGCATGGCGAGCAGCCGCTCCAGCGTGCCGCTCGAGCGCTCGCGGAGGGTCGCGACCGACGTCACCAGGAACATCACGAGCATCGGGAAGATGCCGAGCAGCGGTGGCCCCCACGTGTCGAAGGCGCCGGGCCGGTCGATCAGGATGAAGGCGAGCAGGCCCAGGAGGGCGGTGGGCAGGGCGAAGATCAGGCCCAGCGTGCGGTGGTCGTGCCGGATCTGCTGCAGGATGCGCCGTGCGGTGGACAGGGTCCGATGCGGGGTCATGGCGTGTCGGCCTCGGAAAGGGCGATGAAGGCGGACTCGATGTCAGCGACCCCCGCGGTTCGGGGGAGGTCGTCGCGCAGCCCCTCGTACAGGATCGCGCCGTCGCGCATCAGGACCAGCCGGTCGCAGCGACTCGCCTCGTCCATGACGTGACTGGAGACGAGGAGGGTGGATCCCGCATCGGCCAGCTCCCGGAACAGCCGCCACAGCGATCGGCGCAGCAGCGGGTCGAGGCCGACCGTGGGCTCGTCGAGGACGAGCACGGGCGGACGGGCGAGCAGCGCCACGCCGAGCGAGACCCGGCTGACCTCGCCGCCGGACAGCTCCCGCACCAGGGCGCCGGCCCGGTTCGACATGTCCACCTGGCCGACGACCTCGGTGACGCGCTCGGTCGGCAGCCGCAGGATGCTCGCGAAGTAGCGCAGGTTCTCCAGGGCGGTCAGATCGGTGTAGAGGGCCGGCGCCTGTGCCATGTAGCCGACCAGCGCCCGCACGGGGGCCGATCCCGCGGGGTACCCGAGGACGCGGACGTCGCCAGATTCGATCCGCTGGCTGCCGACGATGGCTCGCATGAGGGTCGTCTTGCCCGAGCCGGACGGGCCGAGCAGGCCCGTGATCGATCCGGGGTGCAGGTCCAGGCTGGCGTTGACGACAGCCCGGACGACGCCACGCGTGACGGTGAGATCCTGGACGCTGACGGAGGCGTCCGGATCGGGCATGGGCCCATTCCCTCACATGCACGCGTCCACACGCAAGGGTCGTCCGGCTCCGGACCGAGCCGGTTGCGTCCCGTGGTGCCGGGCGCCGAGACCGTCATCGGCGCACACGCGGAAGGCCACCCCGGAGGGTGGCCTTCGCAAGTGCGCCGCGAGGGACTTGAACCCCCAACCCGCTGATTAAGAGTCAGCTGCTCTGCCAGTTGAGCTAGCGGCGCGCGAGGAGAAAGGCTACCACTGCGCCTGCGGGCCGACGCGCACCCCCTTGCGCGGTCGCAGCCTCGTCGCCGTCGGCTATCGAGAGTCGTGGCGGTGACCGTGCCTCAAGACGGACGCGCGCGTCGAATCCGTTGCGACGCGGTACTTCGCGGCGCTCCAGGCCAGCAGGTCCCGGTGGGCCCACGACTCCTGGGAGACGGTGATGGCCGCCCAGTCCCCAGGGTTCGACTGCGCCTGCGCCTTCACGACTGCGTGTTGCCAGGCGGTCTCGTGGGCCGCGGACAGCAACTCCTTGTTGATCGGCCGGATGTGCCGATCAACCCGACCGTCGGCGCCGTCGGCGCCGGTGACGACAGCCCGAGGCGTCGTCCTGGCCTCCTGCACGAACGCGTCGACGTAGTGCTTGTACCAGAACTCGATCTGCCGGATCGCATGCTCGGGATGGCCTTGACGGTGCATCTGACACCCTTCAGGGAGAACCGACCGTTACCCCCCGGTCAGATTGTGCAGGGAGGCCACGGGTTCCGCAAAACCGGCTGCCCACAGCGCCCGAGATGCGTCGTTTGACCCCGTTGGTGGGGTGCGCGTGGGCCTTCGATCAACGCGTGTCGTGCCGGTAGCCCATCTCGGTCAGGGCAGACAGCACCGAATCCAGGCCCAGCCGGTACTTGCCGCACGTCCACTTCACCAGGTCGAAGTAGGCCTCCGATGCGTCGACGTCGGTCATCGAGGCCCAGTCGGCCCGGTTGGCGCTCTTCTGGGCACGCACGATGGCGTGTCGCCAGGTCTCGTGATGAGCCTGGGCGAGCGCGTCTGCGTTGATGGGGCGAGGATGCCGATCGAGCGGCCGCAGTCCTTGCGCAGGAGTCGGCGCGTCAACGACACCCACTCCGGCGAGCACGGCAACCCGAGGAGCCGTGCGCCTGCTCGAGACGAAGGAGTCTATGAAGTACGTGAACCAGTACTGGATCTGCCTAATCGCGTCTTCGGGATGACCGTCGTGCTGCATGCGTCCTCCGCTAGGTAGTCCTGCCCCTTGCCGAGTCTCGGCCGCGGCAGGACGGTAGGCAATGACCCAACGTCCCGAGTCCGTCCGTGTCGCACCCATTTGTCATGAATCGAGATCCTCGACGGTGCCACTAGGGCCCCGGTGTCGGGCGCGCCGGGGCGGTGGAGCCGCGCACGACGAGGCGCGGCTCGAACCGACTGTGCTCGCGCTGCTCGCGGCCGTCCTCGAGCCGTTCGACGAGCAGGCCCGTCGCGGCCCGCCCGAAGTCGGCGACTGGCTGTGCCACGGTCGTCAGCGAGATCATGCTCAGCTCGGAGATCGCGAGGTCGTCGTAGCCGACGATGGAGACGTCTTCGGGGACGCCGAGGCCGGCGGCCTGCAGGCGGGCCATGAGCCCGACGGCGACGAGGTCGTTGGCCGTGAGGACGGCAGTGGGGACGGCGTCGCTGGCGAGCAGGTGGCGGGCGGCCTGCTTGCCGGCCTCCTCGGTGAAGTCGCCCGGGATGACGCGGACTCGGTCGGCGAGCCCGTGCTCGCGCATCACCGACTCGTAGGCCGCCTTGCGCTCGGCGGCCCCGGCCCCGCGGCCGCCGCTGACGTGCGCGATGTCGCGGTGCCCGAGAGCGACGAGGTGGTCGATTGCCAGGCGGATGCCGCCGGCCTCGTCGTTGGTGACTGCGTCCACATGAGGCAGGCGCACGTTGCGCCCGACGATCACGGTCGGCAGGCCCCGCGTAGCGGCCTCGACCGTGCGCGCGGACATGCGCGGGCTGACGAGGATGAGGCCTGCGACGCGGTGGTCGAGGAAGGTCGCGACGATGCCCTGCTCGCGGGCCCGGGAGCGCTGGCCCGCGCCCAGCAGGATGCCGTAGCCGGCCGTCTCCGCTGCCTGCGCCAGGGAGTCGTAGACGGCCGCGAAGAACGGGTTTGCGATGTCGTCGAGGAGGACCCCGAGCGTTCGGACCTGCTTGCTTGCCAGCGACCGGGCCAGGGCATTGGGTCGGTAGCCGAGTCGTGCCGCCTGGGCCAGCACCCTGTCCCGGCTGCCGGAAGCCACCTTGGGTGAGCCCTGGAAGACGAGGGACACGAGCGAGCGGGAGACGCCGGCCGCTCGCGCGACGTCGTCCATTGTCGGGTCCACAACCGGCCACCTCCCTCTCCTCGCGAGTCGCCAGCCTAGGCGCTATTCTATTGGAGCGCTCCAATTCGGTGCGCACCAACGGCTGGAGCAGGGCATGGATTTCTTGGATCGACTTGTGGGAGCACCGATCTGCTGGGGAGTGTGCGAGGTTCCCGGGTGGGGGAGGATCCTGCCCGCCAGCCGCGTGCTGCCCGAGATGAGGCAGGTGGGCCTGCGGGCCACCGAGCTGGGCGCCCCGGGATTCCTTCCCGACAGCAAGGAGGGCGTCAAGGAGGCGCTCGACGCCGCGGGGATGACGCTGATGGGCGGCTTCGTCCCGCTCGTGCTCCAGGATCCCGATCAATGGGACGTGGCCGTCGAGAACGCGAAGGCCGCGGCCGAGCCTTCTCCTTCTGCGGGGGCGACCGGTTCGTGACGGCCGCCGTCCAGGACTACGACTGGACTCGTCCGACGCCGCTGGATCGCGAGCAGATGGCCGTCATGGCCAAGGGCCTGAAGCTCATCGACCGGGTCTGCGCCGACTACGGCGTCGTGCAGGTGCTGCACCCCCACGTCGACACGCTCGTCGAGACGAGGGCCGACGTCGAGCTCGCCCTGCAGGAGTCCGAGGTGATGTGGTGCCTGGACACCGGGCACCTGTCGATCGGGGGCACCGACCCGCTGCAGTTCGCCCGCGACAACGCCGATCGCGTGGGCATCAGCCACCTCAAGGACGTCGACATGTCGTTGGCCGCCAAGGCGATGAGCCGTGAGCTCAGCCTGCTGGAGGCCGTCCAGGCGGGCATGTTCGTGCCGTTCGGCCGCGGGGACGTGCCCATCGCCGACATCGTGCTCGAACTCGAGCGCTCGGGCTACGCCGGTCGCTACGTCCTGGAGCAGGACACGGCCATCATGGGCGACGAGCCCGCCATCGGCGAGGGTCCGATCGAGGACGTACGGACCAGCATCGACTACCTGCGGCGCGAGGTCGTGCCGAACCTCGCCTGACATGGCGAACCTCCACCCACGATCGACCAATAGACCGGAGAGCAGGATGAGCAGTCCCGTACGAATCGGCGTGGCGGGCGTGGGCCGAATCGGCCGCATGCACGCGACGATCCTGGCCAGGCAGATCCCGCGCGCGACCGTCGTCGCGGTCGCCGATGCCGTCCCCGACGTGGCCGCCTCCGTGGCCGCGGACCTTCAGGTGGAGGCGGCCTCCGTCGACCAGCTGCTGGCCTCGCCGGACATCGACGCCATCGCGATCTGCACGAGCAGCGACACCCACGTGGACCTCATCGTGCGGGCTGCGGAGTCCGGCAAGGCGATCTTCTGCGAGAAGCCGATCAGCCTCGATCTCGCCGAGGTCGATCGTGCGCTGGCCGCGGTCGAGGCCGCCGGCGTGCCCTTCATGGTCGGGTTCAATCGGCGCTTCGACCCAGGCCACCACTCGGTGCGGCAGGCGTCGTGTCGGGCGTGGTCGGCGACGTGCAGCTGACGCGCGATCACCAGCCGCGACCCGGCCCCGCCGCCCGATGGGCTACATCGCCGTCGAGCGGCGGCATCTTCGTCGACATGCCGATCCACGACTTCGACATGGCGCGCTATCTGGTGGGGTCCCCGGTCGTCGAGGTGTTCGCCAAGGGAGCCGTGCTGGTCGACCCGGCGATCGGCGAGGCGGGCGACGTCGACACCGCCGTCGATCGTGCTCACGCATGCGAGCGGTGCGATCACGACGATCGACAACAGCCGACAGGCCGTCTACGGGTACGACCAGCGCGTCGAGGTGCTCGGCTCCGGCTGGCATGGCGCTCGTCGGACAACGTGCTCGCGCGACTGCGGACGCGTCTACACGGCCATGGCGGCAGTCGGCGCGAATCTGCCAGGACTTCTTCCTCGACCGCTACCGCGAGTCGTTCGTCCTCGAGTGGACGGACTTCGTCGACTACGTCGCCGATGGCGGAACGTCGCCGGTCGCCGGGCTCGGCCGGTCGAGCACCCGTCGTCATCGGGCTCGCCGCAGGGCAGTCGATGCGCGGAGGGTCGGTCCGATCGCGATCACCGAGCGGCTGACGCGGGTCTCTACTGGGTGAATCGGACCGGTGTCTCCGTCGAGCGTCATCGGGCCGGTTGACGTCCGTGCAGCGGTTGGCGGTGGTGCACGCCTGGGTAGCCGCCGGGAGGAGTGAAGGCTCCCGTGTCCGCGTCGGCCCACGCGATGACCGACGACACGCCCGACTTGTCGAGCGAGCAGCTCGTGACGGTGCCGTCATCCACGCAGCCCTGCCACGTCGAGCCGACGAGCCACTGGTCCACGACGCGCAGCCCCTTGGCCGCGCCCGAGTCGTTGGTCAGCTGCATGCCCAGCAGGGGATATGGCTCGGGGGTCCAGATGTACCAGTAGGTGCGGTCGATGCCCAGGTGCAGCGAGTCGAGCGCCGTCTGAACCACCCAGTCGCGGGCCTGGGCCCCGCTGATCGTCTGCCGCGGATTGGTGGGCCCGGGACCGGCAAGCCCGTAGTTCAGCTCGGTGTCCCACACCGGCAGTGCGGGTGCACCTGCGGCAGCCAACTGGTCGGTCACCTGCGTGATGAAGCCGGCCCGATCGTCAGGCGTCTGCCTGCTCGCCGGATAGAGATGGGCGGAGAACACGTCGACGGGCCAGCCGAGCTCGCCGAGGGCCGTCAGGTAGCGCGGGAAGAACCGGTCGAACGCGGCGGGCAGCCGGACAGTCGTGCTGGCCGCCACGACGAGCGCCTTCGGGTCCTTCGCGTGGATGATGTCGGCCGCGCGCTTCGTCAGCTCGGCGAGCTTCTCGGGTGAGCCATTCCAGAACATGGCGATGCTCGCCTCGTTCCAGATCTCGTAGGCGGTGATGCGCCCCTTGTATCGGGTCACCACGGCAGAGACGAACGCGTCCCATGCGGCCATGCTCTTGGGTGCGGAGGCCGCGCCCGGCACCGGATAGTCCCCGGTGCGGACCTTGGAGGCGTTCCACGTCGGGGTGGCGCCGAGGACGAGGAGCACGTCCTTGACATGGTGGCGCTCGGCCGTCTTCAGGGCACTGTCGAGCAGCTTCCAGTTGTACGTGCCCCTGACCGGCTCGACCTGCGACCAGTTCGTGCCGGCGTCCCACAGCCGCAGCGTCCCGAACGGGACGTTGCTGTCCGGCCAGGATCCGTCCTGCACGCCCGAGACGTGCAGGCCCGTGATGGCCGATGTCACCTGCTGGCCCACGTACGGACCCGACGGGGTCGGTGTGGGCGTCGGCGTAGGGGAGGGGGAGGGGGAGGAGGCAGCGGTCGCCTGCGAGGTCGTGGGGTGCGGGGTCGTCGACGGGTCGGCTGACGTGGACGATGACGAGCACGCGGCGGCCAGCAGCGAGATGGCAGCGAGCGAGGTGATCAGTTTCAGGGGGCGGCGCACCCGAGCAGCGTACGCGGCGCCCATGCTGTCCATTTCGCTCGGCGCTTCACCAGCCGAGCACGCGCGCCAGGTCGGCCGGCAGTTCCATCGGGTTGAACGGCTTGGCCAGGATTCCCGACACCGTGGCCAGCCGCAGTCGCTCGAGATCGGGCTCCACGACGCTCGCCGTGAGGAAGACCACTGGCAGGTGCTCGGTGTCGCGACGGTCGCGGATGTGCTCCAGGGTCGTCGGGCCGTCCATCCCGGGCATCATCACGTCGAGGACGACGACATCGGGCGACCAGACGGCGAGCTCGTCGAGGCAGGCCTGACCGGAGTTCGCCGTACGGACCTCGTGGCCCCCGACCCTGGCCAGGCTCATGGCTGCGAGCGTCCGCACGTCGTCGTCGTCATCGACGACAAGGATCCGTCGGCTCATCGTGCGACCTCCATGGTCTCGGGTTGGGCGGTGGCGTCCGTCGTGTCGGCGTCCGGGGTGGCGTCCGTCGTGTCGGCGTCCGGGGTGGCGTCGTGCGTGCGAGCGGCCGGCAGGACCACCGTGAACGTGCTGCCGACGCCGAGGGCGCTCTCGACCTCGATGGAGCCGCCGCTGCGCACGACGATCTCCCTCGCGATCGCCAGGCCGAGTCCGGTGCCACCCTGCCGACGTGCGTCACCCGCCTCCACCTGGCGAAAGCGCTCGAAGACCTTGGCCATGTCCGCTGCGGGGATGCCGCGACCGTGATCGCGGACGGCGATGCGGACGCGCTCGCCGTCGCGGCTGACCGCCACGTCGACTCCGCCCTTGTCCTCGCTGAACTTGACGGCGTTGCCGAGCAGGTTGGTCAGCACCTGCAGCATCCGGTGCGGGTCGACATTGATGCTGCAGTCCGCCGCGTCCCGGGCGTCCGCGAGCGCGATCACGATATCCGCCGCACTGGCCGCACCGGCCATGCCGACAACCGCGCGCCGGGCTATCTCGCGCGCGTCGATCGTCTCCGGGGTCAAGGGCATGCGCCCGGCATCCAGACGCTCCATGTCGAGGATGTCGTCGACGAGACGGGCGAGCCGATCGCTGTTGCTCACCGCCATGGTGAGCAGCTCCTGCTGCGGCTCGGTGACCGGGCCCATCACGCCGGCGTCGAGCAGTTGCAGGCTGCCCTTGATGGAGGTCAGCGGCGTGCGCAGCTCATGGCTGACGATGGAGATGAACTGGCGCTTCATCTCGTCGACGGCCTGTCGTTCGGACACGTCGCGGAAGGAGGTGACCGCGCCGGTGAGTCGCCCGTCCACCAGCACTGGTGCGACGACGACTTCGACGGGGAACATGGTCCCGTCGCGGCGCAGGTAGTACTGCTCGGGCAGGTAGGCCTCGCGGCCGGCCGCGATGAAAACCCGCGCGGGGCAGTCGCGCCACGGGAAGATGGACCCGTCCGGGCGCTCGTAGTGCGCGACGTCATGGAATCGCTTGCCCACGAGGTCGGACTCCCGGCAGCGCAGCAGCCGTCGTGAGGCGAGGTTGGCGAACAGCACGATGCCGTCGGTGTCGAGTCCGACGATGCCGTCGCCGGCCGACTCCAGGACCCGTTCCGTCACGCTGCGCTGGTGCTCGATCGTGGTCAGCAGCAGCCTGATCCGCCAGACGGCGAGGACGATCACGACGACCGAGGCGATCGTGAGCAGGCGGGCCATGGCGCCGCCGCCCTGGATCGCGGCCATGGCGAGCAGGACGGGCGCGGTCAGGACGCCGAAGCCGAGGCCGATCATCCGGGGGGAGGTCGTGCGTGTCTGGATCGGACGCGGCTGCGATCCGAGCGACAGCGCACCCGGTGCCCCCGCGGCGCACACCATGGTCAGGATGGCTGCCAGGTGCAGTGTCTCCAGCCACGCCGAGGTGGTGTCGACGGTCTGGCTCACGACGCGGAACTCGTTGACGAGCGCGACGATGAGGAATAGCGCCGCGGAGATGGAGAGCAGGGTCACCGACGGGTTGAGCCGCCCGCTGCTGACGAGGACGAGGAGCAGCACCGAGAGGACGATCAGGTCGAGCAGGGGGTACGACAGGGCGAGGGCAGCGCCCAGTTCGCTCGACGTCGAGTCGACCAGCGTCGGCGCCACCACGAACACGCCGACGACCGAGCCGATGGCGATCGTCATGATCGCCGCGTCGATCCACGCCTCCCTGTCGCTGCCCGGGCGCAGGTGACGGATCATGAGGGCCAGGGCGAGGAGTGCGGGCACGTACGAGGCGAGGTACAGCAGGTCCACGACTCCGGGCGAGCCGCTATCCGCCGAGTGGTAGTACAGGTAGTGCTGCAGGCTCTCGGCGGTGACCGTGATCAGGAGGAAGGCCCACAGCGACCACCACACGCTGCTGACACTGGGCGGCATCAGCATCGCCATGACGAGCAGTGCGACGACACCCAGGGCGGAGGCCAGGGCGTACGCGGCGACCCAGGCGCGCGAGTCGACCGGCAGGACGAGAGTCAGGACGCAGGCGAGCACGCCGAGACCGGCTCCGAGCATCCACTGCCACGTCCAGTGGCCGGCGATCGTGCTCGCCTCGGCGTCGACCGGGCGGCGTTCGGGTCCCTGTGTCCTGCCGGGAACCAAGCGAGTCAGGCGCATGTCACCTCCCGGGCGGTCGACACCGCACTGGTCGCGCCTGCCGCCTTTCATGCTAGCGCCGCGGTTCCTGGAAGGCCGGCTCCGGCGCTATCGACGGGCCCGCGTAACCACCGCAGCCGATGCCGGGGAGACCCGCAGCGAGGTGGTGTCAACGGCCTCGAAGGCGCTCGCCGGGATCTGCTTCAGCTCGTCGATCAGGCCGGCCGGCCATCCGGGGTCCGTGTCGCCCTGGAAGAACCAGGGCGATCCGTTGTCGGCGAGCACGAGGCCGTACTGGCTCATCGCCGTCAGCACCGTTCGCGCCTGCGCCGAGAACCCGTCGACGGAGTAGCCGGCCCGCAGGCGGAATCGGGCGCCCATCGGGGGGTAGGCCGGATCGTCCGTCGAGCCGGCCTGGTGCCTGGCGGGCCAGAGGAACGCACGCTGCGTCACGTCCGTCGTGAACCGGATCGCGTGATCGACGAGGCCGGACCGCACCTCGCGCCACCTGAGCAGTCCGGGCAGGATCGGCAGGCCCGCGGCATCGGCCGACGTCCACGTGCTCGGGCGCAGCCGGTTCGAGCGGAGGCTCCACGTGGCCCCCGATCCAGCTGTCCAGCCCGTCGCGGTCAGTCGGGTGTCCCACGTCTCGTACAGCCGGCAGGTGGTGGCGTCGACGACGATGGCATGGCGGTCACCGTCCGCATTCCAGCCGCCCTCGATGCGGGTCGATCGGCTCAGCGGGTAGCGCACCCGATCGCTCTCGTCCGCATAGCCGAACGTGACCGGGACGCGTCGTGCACCGCGCACGATCGTGATGGGGATGCCGTAGGGCACCTCCTGGGCCCCGTACGAAGGCCCGAAGTCGGGATGCAGTCGCACCGCTGGGTGCATGCCCGAGAGCCACTGGTCCGAGCGGGGGTGCACCGGCAGCGTGTCGACCCGGGCGTGCCAGTAGTTGTCGGCCGGGAAGACGGGGCAGTTGGTGCCCGGCAGGCGACCTGCCGATGGCGCGACGGCTGTCGCGGGAGTGGCCGGGGCCAGCGTGGCGACGGTTGCGGTGAGGACGAGAGCGGCGAGCGTTGGCGTCCGGCGGCGGCGGGGAGTGCGCATGGGAGCAGTATCGCCCGCGCGGGGGTCGAGCCCGCGGTAGAGCAGTGCCTCGCGGAGAGGTGCCTGCACCTGCGCGTAGGCGAGCACCGCGCCCCGCGGCGCATCCTCCGGCCAGTTAGCGATCGCCAGACGCACATGAACCGCAAGACGAGCCAGGGTCTGCCTCATGCCCCCGAACTGTCCGGGAACTCATGAGACAGAACTGTCCGGTAAGTGATGAGACTTCACACTCCGGGGAGGACCCCCACGAGTGACGAGGCATCAATAGGCTCGGGCTCATGACGCTCACCGGATCGGACTGGAGCGTCGCCCGAAGGGCCGCGCACGACTGCGGCTGCGTGCTCGCTGGTGAGTCCGTCGCGGTCGAGCAGGGGGATGGGCGCATCCTGGCGGCGGACCTGCGCGCGCGCACGCCCCTGCCGCCGCACGCGGCCTCGGCAATGGACGGCTGGGCCGTATGCGGGCCGGGGCCATGGAGAGTCGTCGATGACCGTCGCGCGGGGGACGCCCCAGGTGCTGCCCTGACGGCCGGCACGGCGGTGGCCATCGCGACGGGTGCCGCACTGCCCGCCCATGCCACGGGAGTGCTGCGATCGGAGCACGGAACGCCGTCGGCCCCGGGCCTTCTGGAGGGCGCGGTGACGGAAGGACAGGACATCCGACCGGCGGGGGAGGAGGCCGCCGACGGTGACCTGCTGATGCCTGCAGGAACCCGCCTGACGCCAGCCCACCTCGGACTGGCTTCCGCTGCGGGACACGACGGCCTGACCGTCGTCCGCCGACCGCGGGCACGCTTCCTCGTGCTCGGCGACGAGCTGCTGCGATCGGGGATCGGTCGCGACGGCATGGTGCGCGACAGCCTCGGGCCGCAGGTGCCTGCCTGGCTCGCCCGGCTCGGAGTGGACGTCGTGGACGTGTCCTGGGTGCCGGACACGCTCGAGGCGCACCTCGCCGCACTGGGTGCCTCGGCGGACGTGGATCTCGTGATCAGTTCCGGCGGCACCGCTGCCGGACCCGTCGACTTCGTGCACCGCGGGCTCCAGGAGTCCGGCGGCGAGCTGGTCATCGACACCGTGGCCGTGCGCCCGGGCCACCCCATGCTCCTCGGCCGCTTGGCCGCCGACCGATGGCTGGTCGGGCTGCCGGGCAATCCTCAGGCGGCGGTCGTCGCCCTCTTGACCCTGTGCGCCCCGCTCGTCGATGCAATGCTCGGTCAGCCGCTGGCCGAGCTCGGTCGCCGGCACCTGACGGACGCCGTGGTCTCGCGCGGCGAGCGCACGCGGCTGGTGGCCTGCCGATCGGTCGGCGATCGGTGCACCCCCGCCGAGTACATCGGCTCGGGAATGCTCAGGGGCCTGGCCGCGGCTGACGGCTTCGCTGTCGTGCCGCACGGACAGGGCGCCGTGGGCGATGCCGTCGACTGGCTGCCGTTCCCCTGACCGTCAGCCGACCTTCTCCCAGCCGCGCTTCGGCGCGCGGTTCCCGGCATCGTGCGGACCGCGATCGCGGTACACCACGTAGGGACGGAACACGTAGGAGAACGGCGCGCTGAAGGCGTGCACGAGCCGCGTGAAGGGCCACACGATGAACAGCAGCATCCCGGCGACCGCGTGCACCTGGAAGGACGGCAGCGCCTCCGCCATCAGCTCCGGCTGGGGATTCAGCAGGAAGATCGACCGGAACCACGGCGACACCGTCTCGCGGTAGTTGTACCCGTCGCCGAGGACCCCCGAGCCGATGATCGTCGTCAGCAGCCCGAGGCAGATCGCGGCGAGCAGGAAGACGTACATCGTCTTGTCGTTCTTCGTGGTGGCGGCGAACACCGGACCTGTCGTGCGGCGTCGGTAGATCAGCATGGTGATGCCGAAGAGGGTGCAGGCACCCGCGACCGCGCCGATGCCGACGGCCATCATGTGGTAGGAGTCCTCGCTGAGACCGGCGGCGTTGGTCCAGCTCTCGGGGATGAGGAGGCCCATGACATGGCCCATGAGCACGGCCAGGATCCCGATGTGGAAGATCGGGCTCGCGATGCGGATGAGCTTGCGCTCGTAGATCTGGCTCGATCGGGTGGTCCACCCGAACTTGTCGTAGCGGTAGCGCCAGATCGTCCCGGTGACGAAGACGGCGATCGTGATGTACGGGAGCGCCACCCACAGGAGGATCTCGGAGGCGGTCATCGGCGGGCCCCAATCGATTCGATGCTCACGCTGACGCCGAACGGTTCGAGGCCGACCATCTCGGCGGGCGGCCCGGCAGCCGCCAGCTCGGCCATGCGCACCTCGATCTCCGGCGTGATGGAGGGGAGCGTGGCGACAATCGCGTCGAGCACGTGGACGTAGGCCGAGTCCAGCTTCTGCAGGGCATCCCGGAGCAGGTGGATCGGCACGGAGTGCTCGGCGAGCAGCGCGTTGCCGGTGAGCTGGTCGCCCACAGCGGCGAACTCCAGGACCACGGCGAGGTGGTCGGCGAGCTCGACGCTGCCGGCGTCGAACCCCGACTCGAGGTAGGCCTGCTTGAACCGGAGGATCGCCCGCCCTCGATTGCGCGTGTCGCCATCGGTCCAGTAGGTCAGGTAGGGGCAGGCCTTCCGCTTCATGTCGAACGTTGCCACGTAGTGCGCCTGCACCTCGGCGATCGGCGTCCCGTCGAGGTGGTCGAGGAAGGCCTGCAGCGGCTCGGTGTAGCGATGCGGGAGCTCCCGGACGACGGCCGCGATGCCGTCCAGTCGTGCCTGGAGGACCTCGTCCGGGTACCACAGCAGCCACGAGGCCGCGAGCCTCGCCGCGGCGATGTCCTGATCCCTGCGCGGATCACTTGTCATCGGACTCACCCGACCCGCCCCAGCTCCGCAGGTTCATCCGCACAGCGTCCAGCGGGATGAGCACCTCCGACGTCTGACGCTCCTTCAGCGCGTGGAAGGTCTCCACGGCAACGGGGATGGGGCGTCCGGAAGAGTGACCGAACGGGCCCGAGGCGTCATGCGGGTCGCCGTCGTAGTCGACCGCGCACGCCAGCTCCTCTAGGTCGCGCGCCGTCTCGGCGTGCGCCTTCGGGATGACGTAGCGGTCCTCGTACTTCGCGATCGCGAGGAGCCGGTACATCTCGTAGATGGACTCCTCCGTCATCCCGACGGCCTCGGGGATCTCCGGCCGGGGATCCCGCCCGAGATTCACGTCGCGCATGTACGAGCGCATGGCGGCCAGCTTGCGCAGGGATGCCTGCACCGGGACCGGGTCGCCCGCCGTGAACAGCTCGGCGAGGTACTCGATCGGGATGCGCAGGGAGTCCAGGGCACCGAAGAGGTTGTCCACATCCTCAGCGTCGTTGCCCGTCTCGCGAAGGGCATCGACGATCGGCGAGAGCGGTGGGATGTACCAGACCATCGGCATGGTGCGGTACTCCGGATGCAGTGGCAGGGCCACGTTGTAGACCTTCGCCAGCTTGTAGACCGGGGAACGTCGGGCCGCGTCGATCCAGTCAGCGGGGATGCCGTCGCGACGGGCGGCGTCCTGAACGGCCGGGTCGTTCGGGTCGAGCAGCAGGTCCAGCTGGGCCTCGAGCAGGTCGTGCTCGTTCTCCACCGAGGCCGCTGCCGTGACCTTGTCGGCGTCGTAGAGGAAGAGCCCGATGTACCGCAGCCGTCCGACACAGGTCTCGGAGCAGACGGTCGGCAGTCCGACCTCGATGCGCGGGTAGCACATCGTGCACTTCTCGGCCTTGCCCGTCTTGTGGTTGAAGTAGACCTTCTTGTAGGGGCAGCCGGTGACGCACATGCGCCAGCCGCGGCACTGGTCCTGGTCGACGAGGACGATGCCGTCCTCGGAGCGCTTGTACATCGCACCGGACGGGCAGGCGGCGACGCAGGCCGGGTTGAGGCAGTGCTCGCAGATGCGCGGCAGGTAGAACATGAAGGCGTTCTCGAAGTCCATCTTGACCCGGTCGCCGACCTGGTCCCTGATCTTGACGAGGACAGGGTCCTTGGGTGCCAGCTCCGGGCCGCCGGCGAGGTCGTCGTCCCAGTTCGCCGACCACTCGATCTTCATGTGCTTGCCCGTGATGAGCGACTTCGGCCGGGCAACGGGGGTGTGCTCGCCGAGTGGGGCCGAGATGAGCGTGTCGTACTCGTACGTCCACGGCTCGTAGTAGTCCTCGAGCGTCGGGAGGTTGGGGTTGCTGAAGATCTGCAGGAGCCGCTTGCCCCGCCCGCCGGACCGCAGCCGGAGCCTTCCCCGCTTGACGACCCAGCCGCCCTTCCACTTCCCCTGGTCCTGATACGTGCGGGGATAGCCCTGCCCGGGCCGGGTCTCGACGTTGTTGAACCACACGTACTCGACGCCCGACCTGTTCGTCCACGCCTGCTTGCACGTGACGGAGCAGGTATGGCAGCCGATGCACTTGTCGAGGTTCATGACCATCGCCATCTGAGCCATGACGCGCATCAGTACTCGACCTCCTGCGAACGGCGGCGGATCACGGTGATCTCGTCGCGCTGGTTGCCCGTGGGACCCAGGTAGTTGAAGGCGAAGGACAGCTGGGCGTAGCCGCCGACGATGTGACTGGGCTTGATGAGCAGTCGCGTGAGCGAGTTGTGGATGCCGCCGCGCTTCTTGGACGTCTCGGTGATCGGGACGTCGACCGTGCGGTCCTTGGCGTGGTACATGAACACGGTCCCGGCGGGCATCCGGTGCGAGACGATCGCCCTCGCGGCGACGACGCCGTTGCGGTTGTACGACTCCACCCACTCGTTGTCCTTGACCCCGATGGCATCCGCATCCTGGGGGCTCATCCAGATCTCCGGACCGCCGCGGGACAGCGACAGCATGAACAGGTTGTCCTGGTACTCGGAGTGGATGGACCACTTGGAGTGCGGGGTCAGGTACCGGACGGTCACCTCCTTGCCGCCGCCGAGGTGCTGGTTGCCGTCGAGCCGGTGCAGGTTCAGCGGCGGACGGAAGATCGGCAGGTTCTCGCCGAGCTCGCTCATCCAGTCGTGATCGAGGAAGAAGTGCATGCGCCCGGTCAGCGTGTGCCAGGGCTTGAGCTGCTCGACGTTGATCGCGAAGGCCGTGTAGCGCCGGCCGCCGTGCTCGCTGCCCGACCACTCGGGGCTGGTGATGACCGGCACCGGGCGGGCCTGCGTGTCGGGGAACGTGATGTGCTTGCCCTCCTCCTCCTCGGCCAGGAACGCCATGCGCTGCCCCGTCCGCATCTCCATCGCCCGGAAGCCCTGCACCGCCAGCCGGCCGTTCGTGGTGCCCGAGAGCGCGAGGATCGTCTCGCAGGCGTGCACGTCGGTGACCAGGGACGGCCGGCCGGCCGCGGGGCCGTCGGGGATGACCCCGTTCCTTCCGGCGAGCAGGGCGATCTCCTCCGTCGGGGAGAAGGGCACGCCCTTGGTGACCATGCCCAGCGTCTCGGCCAGCGGGCCGAGAGCCGACATCTTCGCGCCGATGGCCGTGTAGTCGCGCTCGACGACGACGAACCTGGGCGCCGTCTGGCCCGGGATGAGGTCGACCTCGCCGGTCTTCCAGTCGCGGACGACGCCACCGGGAACGGCCATCTCGTCAGGGGTGTCGTGCAGCAGCGGGACGGCGACGAGGTCCTTGCGGACGTCAAGGTGGCCCGCAGCGAGGTCCGAGACCCGGCGGCCGAGCGCCTGGAAGATGTCGTAGTCGCTCTTGGTCTCCCACGGCGGGTCGATGGCCGGGGTGAAGGCGTGGATGAAGGGGTGCATGTCGGTGGACGAGAGGTCGTGCTTCTCGTACCACGTGGCGGCCGGCAGCAGGATGTCGCCGAAGAGGCCGGTGCTGGTCATCCGGAAGTCGATGCTGACGAGCAGGTCGAGCTTGCCCTCCGGGGCCTCGTCACGCCAGGTGACGTCGCGCGGGCGCTCGCCTTCGGGAGTCTGCGTGGCGCGGACCGAGTTGTCGGTGCCCAGCAGGTGCTTGAGGAAGTACTCGTTGCCCTTGCTCGAGGAGCCCAGCAGGTTGGCCCGCCACACCGTCAGCACGCGCGGCCAGTTCTCCTCGGCGTCGGGATCCTCGATCGCGAACCTCATCTGGCCGGACTTCAACTGCTGCGTCACGTACTCGGCCGGTGCCAGCCCCGCGGCCTCGGCCTCGGCGACGATGCCGAGCGGGTTGCGATCGAACTGCGGGTACGACGGCATCCATCCCGAGCGGGCCGACTGCGCGATCGTGTCGATCATCGACTGCCCCACGAACCGGCCCTCGCCCAGCGGCGTCGCGAGCAGGTCCGCGGCGAGCCGGTCGTAGCGCCACTGATCGGTCTGGACGTACCAGAACCCGGTGCCGATCATCTGGCGCGGCGGACGCGACCAGTCGAGGCCGAAGGCGAGCTGCGCCCAGCCCGGTGACCGGCCGGCACTTCTCCTGACCGACGTAGTGCGCCCATCCGCCCCCGTTGATCCCCTGAGTGCCGGTGAGCGTGGTCAGGGCCAGGAAGGTGCGGTAGATCGTGTCGGAGTGGAACCAGTGGTTGGTGCCGGCGCCCATGAGGATCATCGAGCGACCGCCGGAGTCCTCGGCGTTCTGCGCGAACTCGCGGCCGATGCGCTCGGCCATCGCGGCCGGCACGCCGGTGATCTCCTCCTGCCACGCGGGCGTGTAGGGCTCGGGGTCGTCGTAGCCGGTGGGCCACTGGCCCGGGAGGCCATCGCGGCCGACGCCGTACTGCGCGAGCAGCAGGTCGAAGACGGTGGTGACCAGGCGCTCGCCGTGCGCCGTGCCCAGTCTCGCCGCGGGGACGCCCCTGTGGTGGATGCCGCCGCCCTCGTTCTCGGCCTGGCCCACGTCGAAGCGCGGCAGGAGGATCTCGACGCTCTCCGTGCCCGTCGCGCCGTGCAGCGAGAGGGCCGGATCCACGCCCTCGAGGTCGAGGTTCCACTTGCCCATGCCGGACTCGTTGAAGCGGAAGCCGAGCGAGCCGTTGGGCACGTGCGGCCTCCCGGTGGCCGCGTCGACGAACAGGGTCTTGAACGCGGCGCCCTCGGTCTCGTCTGCCCAGGTCGGCCGACGTGACGAACTTGTCCGGCACCCAGGCGCCGTCCTTCTCCCGCAGCGACACGAGGAACGGCAGGTCGCTGTACCTCTTGACGTAGTCGACGAAGCGCGGCACCTGGCGCTCGATGAAGAACTCCTTGAGGATCACGTGGCCCATGGCCATCGCGAGGGCGCCGTCGGTGCCGGGATGCGGAGCCATCCACTCGTCGGCGAACTTGGTGTTGTCGGCGTAGTCGGGCGAGACCGTGACGACCTTCTGGCCGCGGTACCGGGCCTCGGCCATGAAGTGCGCGTCGGGCGTGCGCGTGACGGGGACGTTGGAGCCCCACATGATCAGGTACGCCGCGTTCCACCAGTCGGCGGACTCGGGCACGTCGGTCTGGTCGCCGAAGACCTGCGGCGACGCGACCGGCAGGTCGGCGTACCAGTCGTAGAAGGACAGCATCGAGCCGCCCATGAGGCTGATGAAGCGCGCACCGGCGGCGTGCGAGGCCATCGACATGGCGGGGATGGGCGAGAAGCCGAAGACGCGATCGGGCCCGTGCTCCTTGATGGTGTGCACGTGGGCGGCGGCAATGATCTCGTTGACCTCCGCCCACGAGGCACGCACGAGGCCGCCCTTGCCGCGCGCGCGCTGGTAGCGCCGGCGGGTGTCGGGGTCGTCGACGACGGATGCCCAGGCGTCGACCGGGTCGTCGTGCAGCTTGCGTGCCTTGCGGTACGCCTCGAGGAGGACACCGCGAACGTAGGGGTAGCGCACACGGGTGGGGGAGTACGTGTACCAGGAGAACGCCGCGCCCGCGTGGGCAGCCGCGCGGCTCGTACTCCGGGCTGTCGGGGCCGACGCTGGGGTAGTCGGTCTGCTGCGTCTCCCACGTGATGATGCCGTCCTTGACGTACACCTTCCACGAGCACTGACCCGTGCAGTTCACGCCGTGCGTGCTGCGCACGACCTTGTCGTGGCTCCATCGGTCGCGGTAGAAGACGTCGCCCTCGCGCCCGCCCTCGCGGGTGACGGTGCGCAGGTCGGCCGACACGGTGCCGGGGGTGAAGAACCGGCCCGCCTTGACGAGGAAGTCGGCGGTGGCGGTGCTCGTGGTCTCGGTGGTCGTCACGAGGACTTCCCTCTTGCGGTCGAAATGACGGCGGGAGCGGTGGTGAGATCGGGTCGGTCGAGGCGCGCCACGCAGACGCCCGGCCGGGTCCACACGTCGAGGGACGCCAGGGAGACGGGCTGACCCGTCTGCTCGAGCAGGCGGCTCAGGAGGGCCGCGTGGATCTCGCAGATCACCGGATTGCTGTCGGCGAGCTGCGGCGTAGGGGCAGACCGTGATCGAGATGGTGTCGCCGGGACCGGTGGCGACGGCCGTGAATCCGAGGTGGTTGAGGGCGACGGCCGCCTCGGCGACGGCCTCGTCGGGTGTCCCGGCCCGGGGCAGGGCGGGGAGCGCCTGCGCCCAGCGCTCGGCCGCCACCTGGGCCATCGCCGGCTTGCTCGGAGGCACTCAACTGCACGGTGAGCGCCTCCGCCAGCGCCTGGAAGGGTGATGCCTTGGCCGGCGTGGGCCGGTAGAGCCAGCGCGGGCGTCCGCGCCCCTGATGGCCGGCCGCCTCGCGTCCGATCTGCTCGCCCGCCAGGAGGACGTCTAGGTGACCGCGCACGGTATTGGCGTGCAGCCCCGTCTGCGCGGCGATCGCCTCCACGGTGAGCGGCTCGGGAGCCAGCTCGATCGCTTGCAGGATCCTCACCCGGCTCTCCTGGATCGTCGGCGTGTCACTCACGGGTATTTTCTACCACACCGTTGGAAGTAATCTATTAAACACGGTGAAAATAAAAGAATTGTGGTTTAATCCTGTTCCGTGACCACCGAAACCCTCGAGCCCGGGCGAGTACGCGTCCTGGTCATGTCCACCCTCGGCTTCACCCTGATGTTCGCCGTCTGGCTGATGTTCGGCGTCCTGGGCATCCCGATCCGCAAGGAGTTCGGGCTCTCCGACGTCCAGCTGTCGTGGCTCGTGGCCGTCGCCGTCCTCAATGGCGCCATCTGGCGGCTGCCCGCCGGCATGGCGGCAGATCGCTGGGGCGGCAAGCGCGTGTTCGTCGCGTTTCTGCTCGTGACGGCGGTGCCCGGCCTACCTCGTGTCGCAGGCCACCTCCTTCGCGATGCTCCTCGTCTACGCGTTCCTCGTGGGCTTCGCCGGCAACTCGTTCAGCGTGGGCATCGCCTGGGTCAGCGCCTGGTGGCCGCAGAGTCGCCAGGGCCTCGCACTCGGCGTCTTCGGGGCCGGCAACGTGGGTGCCTCGGTCACGAAGTTCATCGGCCCCGCGCTCATCGTGGCCGTTCCCGCCGCCGGGTTCTTCGGTGGCATCGTGCCCGGGGGCTGGCGGTTCGTGCCATTCCTCTACATGGTCCTGCTCATCGCCATGGCGGTCGCCACCTGGCTGCTCACGCCGCACCGGGAGATCCGTCCGGCCAAGGGCCGATCGATGGGATCGATGCTCGCCCCGCTCAAGCAGGTGCGCGTCTGGCGCTTCAGCCTCTACTACGTCGTCGTGTTCGGCGCGTACGTCGCGCTGGCGGCCTGGCTGCCCAAGTACTACGTCGACGTGTACGACCTGCCGTTGAGCCAGGCGGCCCTGCTCACTGCCCTGTTCATCTTCCCGGCCTCGCTGCTGCGCCCGGTCGGCGGCTGGATCTCTGACCGCATCGGCGCGCGCAAGGTCATGTACTTCACCTTCACCGTCATGCTCGTGGCCTCCGGCATCCTGATGATGCCTTACGGCCACATCGTGCTGAACAACACCGACGGCACGACCAGCGAGGTCATGCCATGGTCGGTCGGCACCGTCCTGTTCACCGCACTCGTGTTCCTCATGGGCTGCGCGATGGGCATCGGCAAGGCCGCCGTCTACAAGCACATCCCCGAGTACTTCCCCAACGACGTCGGCGCGGTGGGCGGCCTGGTCGGCTCGCTCGGCGCCCTCGGCGGCTTCTTCCTGCCGCTGCTGTTCGCCTATACGACGTCGTGGAGCGGCCTGCCGCAGTCGACCTTCTTCGTGATCTTCGCGGTGACCCTCATCGCGATGGTCTGGATGCACATGACGGTGGTCTCGCTGCTGCACAAGGCGAGCCCTGAGCTGTCGAACAAGTTCGAGCACGAACACCATGCAACGCTGAGTGATGAGGCCCCCTTCATCGACGGCGCGGACCTCGAGAAGACTGGAGCACGCTGATGAGCACGACAGCACCGGAGCGCAAGGGCAAGGACTGGCTTCCCGCATGGGACCCCGAGGATGCCGCGAAGTGGGACTCCGGCCGCGCCTGGAAGAGCCTTTGGGTCACTACGTTCAGCCTGACCCTGGCGTTCATCACGTGGTTCCTGGCATCCGCCATCGCGCCCAAGCTCAACAGCATCGGCTTCGAGCCTGACCGACGCGCAGCTGTACTGGCTCATCGCGATGCCCGGCCTAGCCGGCGGCACGCTGCGCCTTGTCTGGACCTTCCTGCCGCCGATCATGGGCACCCGCAAGCTGGTGACCCTGACGACTGCGCTGTTCGTCATCCCGCTCATCGGGTGGGGCCTGGCCGTCCAGAACCCGGAGACTCCCTACGTCGTCCTGCTGCATCCTTGGCGGCCTGGCCGGCATCGGCGGCGGAGCGTTCTCCGGATTCATGCCGAGTACGTCCTACTTCTTCCCGCGCTCGAAGCAGGGCACGGCACTCGGCCTGCAGGCCGGCCTCGGCAACTTCGGCGTCAGCGTCGTGCAGTTCGTGACTCCGTGGATCATCGGCTTCGCCATCATCGGCGGTGCGTCACAGGTGATGAAGAACAAGGACACCGGAGCCACCAAGGACGTCTGGTTCCAGAATGCCGCCTTCATCTGGATCCCGTTCGTCGTGGTCGCCGTCGTGCTCGCCTGGCTCCTGCTGCGTAGCGTGCCGATCAAGGCCCGTGGGTTCAAGGACCAACTGGACATCTTCCAGAACAAGCACACCTGGATCATGACGTACCTGTACGTCATCACCTTCGGCACCTTCTCGGGCCTGGCGGCCGGCTTCGGACTGCTGATCAACTCGATCTACGGCACCAAGGCCTTCGGCGAGGCCGGGATCGATCCTCTGAAGTACGCGTTCCTCGGCGCACTGGTCGGATCGCTTGCACGTGTCATCGCGGGTCCGATCGCCGACCGGGTCGGTGGTGGCCGCATGACGCTGGTGGCGACGTTCGGCATCTCGCTCTCGTCGCTGTACACGATGTTCCAGCTGAATCCGACGTCCGCGGACGACTTCCCGAAGTTCCTCTACGGGATGCTGACGATCTTCTTCTTCGCCGGCGTCGGCAATGCCAGCACGTTCAAGCAGATGCCGATGATCTTCGAGCGCCGGCAGGCGGGCGGCGTCATCGGGTGGACGTCGGCCATCGCGGCCTACGGCCCGTTCTTCTTCGGCGTGATGCTGGCCTTTGTCGCACCGGAGCTCTTCTTCGGGCTCGGCGTGTTCTTCGCTGCCGTCGCCGTGGTGATCACCTGGTGGTACTACGCCCGCCCGGGCGCCGAGAAGCCCTACTAGCCGCCGCGGCGGCCTACTCGGGCTGGGCCCAGCCCTCGGCGAGCGCCTCGATCTTCCTCGCGGAGCTCGCCAGGTCCGCGCCGCCGGCCACGGCGACGCCGAGCAGGAACGTCGTGATCGGGGCGGCCGGCCGGGCCACGTTGTGCGCTGCTGCCCGTGCCACGTCGAGAAGCACGTCGATGTCGACTGCCGAGTCGAGATCGAGCTCGATCCGCACTGCGTCGATCCACTCGTCCATGGCCGGTGCTCCTCGCTGTGTGTCGGTGCGGTCCAGCCCCAGCGTACGACGTGGTCGCGCCTGACGGGCCCTGCTCAGATCGGCCGGCGTATCGATGTCGTCCAGGCACGATGCCTCCTCGGCGTCGAGGGGATGCTCCTGGACGTCGAGGCCGGACAGCAGCTCCCGCATCGATCGGCCCCTCGGGTCGCCGAGGCGGTCGAGGGCCAGGCGCAGGGCCTCCGTGTCCGCGACCGCGCAGAGAGGCTGCCGCCTGCCCGTCGCGTCGACGGGCACCAGCAGTCCGGCGCGATCGGGGTCGAACTCGGCCACGAGCCGAGCGGCCAGCCGGCCGGCCCAGGGCATGTCGGTGGCCAGCAGGGCCACCAGGGGCGTCTCAACGTCCACCAGTGCCGCGGCGATCCCTGCGACCGGTCCGCCGCCCGGGGGATCCTCCGCGCGGAAGAGCACGTCGTGCGAGGCGACGCGCTGCGGACCGGCCACGATCACGCGCGACGCCTCCGTCAGGTCGGCGAGGATGAGCTCCAAGGCCGTGGCCCCGCCGATGGTGAGCGCCGCCTTGTCGACCCCGCCGAGCCGCGTGCCGCGACCGCCCGCGAGGACGATCGCGGTCCAGGACGGTCGGACCGGGAGTGACTGCACGGTGCCAGCCTGACAGGGCGCGCACGGGCTGGCCAGGCGCGGGTACGGTCATGCCTGACGGGCCGACGGACGTGGGTGCGCATGCCGAGCCAGGGGAGGGCGGAACCGATGGCCGACCAGCGGGCACTCGAGCTCATCCCGGTGGCGGTCGACGTCTTCGACACGGCGGAGGCGCAACTCGGCGACGAGTCGGACGAGCGGTATCCGGTCATCGGCCTGGCATTCGACGAGTATCCCCAGGCCGAGGTGCTCTTCCGGTCCCTTGTCGACCAGTCCGAGGAGACGACACTCACGGCCGAGGTGGAGGTCTGGATCCCGCTCCTGAGGGATGACGGCCCGCAGGCCCATGAGGGGCATCCGACGCTGCGCTTCCTGCTCGTCCCCGACCCCGTGCCCGGCCCGGGTCCGGTGGAGGCGCTGGCCTTCCGGCTCTGTGCCCAGTGCGAGCCGGCGACGCTCGCCGACCTGTGCCGCACCGACCAGTTCATGATCATCGGGCCCACACCGTTCGACTACGACGCTTCCTCCTCCGACGCGCCGCTCGGGGACATGCTCTCGGTCTCGTGCGACCCGGACTGGGTCGCCAACTGCGAGTTGTGGGCCTGGCGGCATGCCTACGCGGGCGACGGCACGAAGTGACCCGGTCCGCCGCGACGGACCCGGATCGTGAGGCTCACGTGGCACAGGCGTGGATCGGGTTCCTGGGGAAGGACCGTGCTGGGGAGTCGTTGTCGGGCGGCTATCCCGCGATGGGGTGAGTGGCGGGACGTGAACCTCCCGAAAATGCCCCATCCATGAGGGAATCCACGCTCACATGCGTGCTCGTGCGCCTCTATGAATGTGTGGTCCTGCTGACGCCGTCAGCAGACTACCTGCCCGATCCGACCTTCCGCGCAACCCGGTGTCGATCAGGCAACACATGTCTCCATGTCGCGGTCAAGGGGCCCGCGCGCAGGTCTTGGACAGTCGAAGCAGGCTCTATCACTACGTATAATACGGTGATATAGTCGGTTTATGCGTAGTGAAGCCCCGGCGCTGCTCCCGATCTTCCGGACCCGGGCGCAGGGGGAGATCCTGGCCCTCGTCCTGCAGGACCCGGACCAGGAGTGGACAGTGTCCGACCTGGCCCATGCCACCGGAGTGCCCCTGACATCGACACAGTCCGAGATCGCACGCCTGGAGTCCGGGGACCTGCTGTCCTCTCGGAAGGTCGGCCGCACGCGGCTCGTCCGGGCCAATACCGACAACCCGGTGACGGCGCCATTGACCCAGGTCGTCCTGCTCACCTTCGGGCCGCGACCGGTGATCGCGGACGCGTTCGCGCACGTGGGCGCGCAAGTGGTGCTGATCTTCGGGTCGTGGGCTGCGCGACTGCTGGGCGAGCCTGGCCCGGCTCCGGCGGACATCGACGTGCTCGTCGTCGGCGACGGCATCACCCGCGCTCGCCTGTATGCCGCGGCGGAACGCGCGCAGGCACGGCTCGGCCGTCCGGTGAACCCGGTCCTGCGAAGCACGCGCGCCTGGGCCGAGCCCGACAAGGACCCGCTGATCGATGAGATCCTCCGCCGACCCAGGGTCGATGTCACGAACCCGCCGACGCGAACGAAGGTCGCGTCGTGAGCCGGCAGCGGGGCGCCGCATGCATCGACGACCTCCTCTCGAGTGGCAGGCTCGAGCCCGTGCTCGGTATCGCAGCAGATGGCGCGCCGCTCCTTGCCTCGGCGGGGGGACTCCTGCAATCAGCCGAACGCGAGTCCACCGCCAACCCCGAGGCCGCCTACGTGCTCGCATACGACGCCGCTCGCAAGGCCTGCGTGGCACTTCTCGCGCAGCAGGGCTTGCGCACCAAGACATCCGGCCACCACGTCACCACCGAAGACGTCGTCCGCGCGCAGTTCGGAGGACCATTCAATGCATTCGGCGCGCTGCGCAGACGCCGCTCCGAGATCGAATACCCGCGCCATCCCGGCGATCACGTCACCCCGGGAGAAGCGGTTGAAGCCATCGAGTCGGCCCAATCGATCCTCGACGCCGCGGCGGCGCTGCTCGGGCAGTTGACGATGTACCGGGCGTGAACGGGAACACCCGCGCATTCGGCGGCCACGTCCATATCCCAAGCTCAGAGGCCAAGTAGTCCCCGCATAGGAGGACGACCGAGCTGGCGTGCGTCCGCCGCCGAGGCTCTTGGTGCGCACCGCCACCAAGACGCTGATGATGGACACGCCCGGCTTTGTCCAGCGATGTCCGCGTCCGGTCGAAGATGGTTCCGGCTTCGGGCTCACGCGCGACACGTGTCGCGGTCCTTGCACGTCGGTGGCGGCCCGACGCGGTTGACGTCGCCGCCCTGCCGGCCCCCACCTGGACGCCCTCGACCAGGCACTGCGCATCGCGGCAGGCGACCTCGACGACCGGCCTGCGTGGGCACTGGGCGGCAGCCTGGCAGCGGTCGCCCATGGTGCGCCGCTCCACGTATCAGGCGCCTGAGTATGTCAAGGCGAATTCCAGCGAACGTCGCAACATCGAGTGGTGTTGGAGGGTTCGTGTCATTGCAGTTGAGGTGACGGGCGGCACAGTCGTCTGGTTCACGGACGAGACGCCGCTGACCTTGACGACGGCGATGATGGATGAGTTGTGGGAGGCGCTGCATTCTGTTGGCGCGTCGGTCGTGCGCTACTCGCGGCCCGGGTTGACGCGCGAGCGAATCGAGGCGCTGATGAGGCCCACCGCGATGAGACTGCCCGAGGAGGGAGTCGTGTGGTGGATGCACCACGATGGCAGTGACGCCCCAGTGGGAACGCGGGGAGATGAGATCAGCCCGCAGCAGTCGCTCCTCAGCCTGGAAGAGGCGCTCGAAGTGCGCGAGATCCTTGAACTCGTGAACTGGCGAACGGGTCGCGAAGTGCGCCTCACCGGAGGTCACTGGACGGACCTGTGGGAGGACACCTGGCTTCCGATCCTCGCCAAGGACAGGCCGACCATCGCCTGCGACTGTGCCCGGGAGTACCGAGTGACCACCCCGCTGCGCCGCGTCGCCCACGGGGACCTCACGACCGAGGAGACCTACGAGATCAGGGTCCCCTCGATGGGCACCATGGTCCAGATGTGGATCGACGCCATCAAGGACGGCATCTGGACAGTGGACCCGGCGACCGGATTCTGGAACCACGGCTACTGGGACGGCATCCCCATGGAATGGAAGATGATGGGGTTCATGTAGTGGCAGCGGGCGGCTGCCCACAGGCGGCCGAACTCCCGGCCCGGCCGCAACGCCGTACGCGGAGCGCCTACACCTGAACACCACGACCGCCGAGACAGGAAGCGAAACGGCGACAGACGGACCCGAGATGCTTTCGGCCGCGCTGATGGCGGACTCGTGGGAAGCGCTCGCACACGTGGGAAGTGCTCGCACAGGTGAAGCACCCGCTCGTGGGCCGTCCGCGGCCCGGCCTGTCCATGGCGCAGATCGAGAAGAAGATGGCACTTGTGGGCCTGCGTCTCCCTGATGAGGCGGTGATCTGATGGACGTCCCACAACGGATGCGACGTTGACGACCACTCCGGCCGGTCCGTCATCCCAAAGCAGGACCTCATCAGCCTGGACGAGGCAATCAACGAACGAGCCGTGTGCGATGCGATCAACCGGGAGGCCGGGGATCGCGCGGCCACTCGGCCCTTGGGCACGGAGGGCCGCTCGGACTCTGGAGGCGCCGACCCCGCCTTCGCGTTGAGGCCCGGCCTGGAGCCGACCGGATTGCGCAAGCCGGCTACGACGATGTGACCTCCGCTGTCGTTGCGCGCGGGCGACGAACCGATGGGGACGGGTGCTGCGTCGGTGTCTTGTCGAATCTGGCCTCCTGTCCACTGACCGCGCCTGAGGTGCTACACATGCATATCAGCGCCATCACGGCCGACATCGGCCACGGCGGGCCGTTCCCACTGGAATCCGGAACGACGTAGGAACGGGGGTGCAATGAGGCCAAGACGAACCACGCTCGAAGGCCCCGACGGGGATCGGTACTTGGTACCAGCCAATCTGGTCGGCTTTCGAGGGCTTCTCATTGAATGGGGGTTCTTCCGAGTTCCGTCACTCGTGGCGGAATCCGCGATGATCCTCGCCGTTCTCGTCTGGCATCTGCCTCTGGTCGTCTTGCTTCCCGGGATTCTCGTGTTCGGCGCTCTATGGATGGACAGCTTCGTCGTTCGCGCCTGGCGGCTCGGTGATCCCTATAGCTTGATGTGGGGAGTCTCTGACGGGCATTCCGCACTTGACGGACGCATCCGTCTGGACAACATCGCCCTCTACCCGGAGGGTGAACTCGCCAGCTACAGGTGGTCCTTCCGTCGGGACATTAGGGACTTCTTCCGCCTCGGCACTTAGCCCGACCGATGCGCGTTGGTCAGGGCGCGATCGAGGTTGCGCCGGTACTCGGCCGTCGTCGTCCTCCCGGAACGTCTCGGACTGGAGCTTGCCGCGTGCGTCCCGCCATCGGACGGCGACGGAAACCCGCCCGTCGGTGCGTGTCCTGCGCCTGATCCAAGCCATGAAAGTGCCCCTCCCGTGTCGACCATGCTGACACAGGTTCGGGTGATTCTCTGAAAGGTGTTGCGCTGCAACAACTTTCGATGGGGTGAGTGACGGGACTTGAACCCGCGGCCACCTGGACCACAACCAGGTGCTCTACCAGCTGAGCTACACCCACCATCGCGACCGTAGGCGCTACGCACCCTCGTCCGCCACCCTGCAGGCAGGGCTCAGGAAGCATACCGAACGCGCAACGGCGTCCGACGCCCAGGATGGGGAGTCCTCAGGAGTCGGTACCGGGACCCGCGCTCGTGCCGTGATCGACGACGTGGTTCTCGCCGAGGGTCTGCGCTGTCGAGGAGTCCGGGCCGGGGTGCGGCACGAAGATCGCGTCGCGGTAGTAGCGCAGCTCCGCGATCGATTCGCGGATGTCTCCCAGGGCGCGGTGGTTGCCCCGCTTCTCGGGTGTGGCGAAGTACACGCGGGGGTACCAGCGCCGTGCGAGCTCCTTGATGCTGGAGACATCGACGAGCCGGTAGTGCATGTGCTGATCGAGGTCCGGCATATAGCGGGCCAGGAATCCGCGGTCGACGTAGACGCTCGAGCCGGCGAGTGGCGCCTTTCTGGCGTCGGGGACGTGCGAGCGGACGTACGCCAGGACCTGCTGCTCGGCATCGGCCAGGTCGATGCCGTCGGGGATCTCGTTGATGAGCCCGGACTCGGTGTGCATGCGCACGACGAACGTCGTCCATGGCGGCGAGGGGGCCGTCGGAGGGCTTCACGACCAGGCTGATGCCGGCGTCGAGCTCGGTCAGGTCGGACGTCGTGACGATGCACGCGATCTCGACGATCTCGTCAGCCTCCGGACTCAGTCCGGTCATCTCCAGGTCGATCCATACGAGTCGGTCGCCGTTTGCCATGGCCGCCACCCTATGAGGGTGGCGAGCTCGACTAGGTGACCAGCCACCGGATGATGTCGGCCGTGGTGACGATTCCCATGAGACGGCCGTGCTCGTCGAGAACGGGGATCGCCTCGAGCGTGTTCGCTGACATGACCCGTGCGGCCACGAGTGGAGAGTCAGCCGGCAGGCAGGTCACGAGCGGCACCATGGCGAGGACGTCGCCCACCTTGCGGCGGCTCAGGTGCTCTGCCGTGGCGGGGACCTCGGCCAGGATGTTGCGGTCGCTCAGGACGCCCATGCTCATGCCGTTGCCGTCGAGGACGACGAGGTGGCGCAGCCCGGAGACGAAGAGCAGCTGCCAGGCGTCCCAGAGCGACTCGCCCACCTCGACCGTCAGCACGGGCTGGGACATCAGGTCGGAGACGAGGGCGTCGCGCGGGGTTTCGAACACGTGAGCCGCGCTCATGCCGCGCTCGGTCGGGGATCGCTGGGCGGGACGACGATGACGGGCACCCTGGCCTTGTGCAGGACGCCGTTGCTCACTGAGCCGAGAAGAGCGCCGAGCGCCGGGCTGTGCCCGTGGGTGCCGACGACGATCAGCGCGGCATCCTTGGCCGCCTCGAGGATTGCGGTGACGGCCGGTGCCCGCACGAGCCGTTCCTGAACCTCGACATCGGGGTAGTCGTTGCGGAAGCCTGCCAGGACCTCGGCGGCCAGGCGCACCTCGTCGTCGGCCACATCGGCGAGCGGGATCGGCACGGGGCCATTCGGCACGATCAGCAGGTCGTACGCGGGCACGTCCCAGGCGTGGAGGGCGATGACGCCCCAACCGTGGAAGCTGGCGTGCTCGAAGGCGAAGGCCAGGGCGCGCCGGGATCCGGCGGATCCGTCGACACCGACCACGATGTCCCGCGCGTCGTCGGCGGGCACCTCGCGGACGACGGCCACCGGGCATTCTGCGTGAGCGGCGACCTGGCCGCCCACGGATCCCAGCAGCAGGCCCGCGAAGCCGCCGCGTCCGCGCGACCCGACGACCACCAGCTCGGCGGACTCGGATGCTTCCAGCAGCACTCCGCTGGGCGAGCCGACGCTGACCTGCGTTCTCATGTCGAGATTGCCGAGCTCGGCTGCCAGGGCGACCAGCTGTTCCCCCGCCTGCCGCTCCAGCTCGTCGATGAGCTCGAGGCTCGGGGGCAGTCCCACTCCCAGGCCTCCCGTGGTCACGGGGGGCAGGATCGCGTGCACCAGTGTGAGGGTCCGACCCCTCAGGCGCGCCTCGCGGGCGGCCCACTCGGCCGCTCGCCTCGCCGGCTCGGAACCGTCGAAGCCCACGACGACACGCCCCTCGAAGGTACGCACATCCGTCATGCACACAGCATGTCGCGCGGACTCGTCGTTCGGACAGGGAGACAGACCCCGACTGCCGGGACCAAGGTCCCCCTTTCGGTCCTCCGAACGCAGGCAGATGTTCCGGGAATACGCCTGTTTCGGGCGTACACTGCGGCCGGAAGAGTCCGCGAGCGCGTCAGGATGGATCAAGGGGTGGTCGTGAACGGCAGTCGCCACAATGCTGAAGTGACGCAGGGCGTGGTGCTCCCCATCGTCGCCCTCGTCATCGTGTTCATAGCGGGGCTGGCCACCGGCCAGCAGGCCGTGTTCGTCGCACTGATGGCAGCCATCCCGCTGTTCTCCGCGGTGTTCGCATCCGTGCCCTTCACCGCCCTCGTGGCGGTGGTGACGTTCGTCGCGGCCCTGGTCCTCGCTTCCGTGCCGGGGGAGGGTGACTTCTCCGCGTCGGTGCCCTCACTCATCGGAGTCATCGTCTTCGGAGCGATCGCCGTCATCTCGAGCCGGTTCCGCGGCACGGAGTTGCCGCCCGCGGCCGCTCCGATCGAACGACGCAAGGGCATGCAGTTCCAGCTCCAGACGCAGGCGGACACCGACTCCATGACCGGCCTGCTGAACCGTCGCGGCGCGATTCGTGCGCTCGGGTCGCGCAACGTCGAGGGTGATCGCGTGGTTGCCTTCATGGACTGCGACCTGTTCAAGAGCGTCAACGAGCAGTACGGCAGCGAGGTGGGCGACGAGTTCCTCCAGGCGATCGCCGGGAGACTGCGCCACAGCCTGCCCGCCCACGACACCGTCGCGCGCTGGGACGGCGACGAGTTCCTGGTCGCGATCTCCGCGGACGCCGCGTCCGCCCGTCCGGCGATCGAGCGCGTCATGGGCTCGATCAACGGCCACCCCATTCGGACGACGGCGGGACCGATCCCGTCCTCCGTGTCGGTGGGGGCGGCGCTGTGGGGATCGGGACAAGAGCTCGAGGACGTCATCTCCCGTGCCGGGCGTGCGCTGTACGCGGCCAAGAGCGGTGGGCGCGGCAAGGTGGTCGTCGACGGCGAGGGCGGATCCGCGGCCACCGAAAGGGCGACCTCGCCGGCGCCGGCCGACTCGTCCACGCCGGCCGACTCGTCCACGCCCGCCGAGTAGGCGGTTGCGGCGCGTCCGCTGGTCGTGCATCGGGCGCGGATCGGGAGGCGTCGCCTTCGCAATCGCGCGATACTGGTGTGCATGGGCACGTGGAGCCGCTTGGATGCCCTGCACGGCGTCGGTGAACGAAACGCGCACTCCGGTGCGCAAATCAAGGCAATTGGCATGATTACGGTCGATAATGCCGACAGTGGCTGATGTGGCCACCGATCACCTAGGGAGTGAGACAACAGTGAAGACACTGGCTATCAAGGCCCACATGCTCATGATGCAGAAGAAGACGGAGATCATGGAGTCGGCCGCGACCGCGGCGCCACCGCCGTCGAGTACGGCCTGATCGTCGCACTGATCGCCGTCATCATCATCGTTGCCGTCACCCTGCTCGGCGGCAACCTCAGCAAGATCTTCAACAAGGCGGCCACCTCGATCCCGACCACCTGATCCGACTCGGCCTTCGGAATCCCGAATTCACGTTCGGCTCGACACGCACGACGAGGTAGTGACATGACACGATGGCGAACTCGACGCGGGGACTGGCGTTCCGATGCGGGTGCCGCAGCGGTCGAGTTCGCCATCGTGTCAGTTCTGCTCCTGGCCATCATCTTCGCGATCATCGACTTCGGTCGGATGTTCTTCGTGGTGCAGAGCGTCCAGGCCGCCAGTCGAGAGGGTGCGCGATACGGGGTGGTCGGCACCCGCCAAGCCGCTTGTTTCGGCCATCCAGGCGCGAGCCGCAAGTCAGGCCGCCGCCGGCTAGCGTCCCTGGCCGCCTCTTCGACCGCGACCCAGGTCAACGTCTACAGCGCCACGGACATCAACACCCCGAGCTGGGGTTCACCGCTCGCGACGACTGCGACAGGGTGCGCCTCGGGGATGGCCGCCATCAAGGTGTCGGTCACGGTCAGCTTCAAGTGGCTGACCCCGCTCGGCGCCTTCGTGGGGCTCCTGCCCAATCCGGACGCGGCCGCCGACCCGGATCTCACCAACACGCGGCCGATCGTCGGAACCACGACGATGAGGTGCGAGGCCCTAGGTGGTGGACGGCAGGCGCGCAGCCGCCAATCTGCGCGAATCCGACATCCGATTGGATAGGGTTCCGACATGAAGCGAATGCTGCCGATCATCCTCGCGGTGGTCCTTGCCGTGATCGCCGCCGGAATCGTGTTCATGTACACGAAGGGCGCCGAGCAGCGGGTCCTCAACGAGCAGCAGCCCGTCCCCGTCCTCGTCTCCATGGCGGTCATCCCTCAGGGCATGACCCTCGGCGACGCGTATGCGGGCGGTCTGGCCGAGGCCACGCAGGTCCCCAGCGACATGAGCCCGACCGGCGCCATCGCCGGCGTGACCCCGGACAACACGGCACTGGTCGCTCTTTCTGATGTCCAGCCTGGGCAGATCCTGCTGGCCAGCAACTTCGTGACCGAGTTGCCGGCGGCCGCCTCGATCGAGATCCCGGACGGCATGATCGCGATATCCCTGACCCTCGGTGATCCACAGCGGGTGGGCGACTTCCTCCGTCCGGGCGCGGAGGTGGTCATCTTCGACACCTACTCGAGCGGCGCCACCGACACTGAGGGCGTGCCGGCGGGGCTCACGACGCGCGTGCTCCTCGATCGTGTCCTGGTCCTCGCGGTCGGATCGACGACGACCGCGGTGGTCACCAACCCGGATGGAAGCACCACGGCACCCGCCCCTTCCGCACTGCTGACGATGGCCGTTGACCAGAATCAGGCCGAGGTCCTGATTCAGGCCCTCTCGACGGGGTCGCTGTACATGGGCCTGCTCGGCGACGGCACGGAGATCGTGAAGAGCGGCGGAGTCAGTGATGGCAATCTGTTCGACTAGAGGGGGTTGGACGTGCCTGTTGTCCTAGGCGAGAACGACCGCGACGCGGATCGGTTCCGGTTCACGCTGGCCGACGACGTCGTGGTGGTGGAGACCGTCCAGAAGCTAGACGTCTACCTGGAGGGAAACCCTGGCGAGGACCTGATCGTTATCGGACCGGATGTCTCGATGGCGATTGCGAGCGAGGTCGGCGAGACCTACCGGTTGCGGCGTCCGTTCCTCGGCGTGGTGCTGCTGCGCCGTCGCATGGAGGTTGCGATGCTGTCGGAGGCCATCAGGGCCGGGATCCGCGAGGTCGTGCCCGCTGACGACGTCGAGGCGCTCGTGGGTGCCTGCAAGAGATCGATGGCGGTCTCCGAGCAGCTTCGCCACGTGGAGTCCGGGGACACTGAGGGGCGTCGAGGCAAGATCATCCTGGTCTTCTCCTCGAAGGGCGGGTGCGGCAAGACCACCGTGGCGACCAACCTCTCCGCCGCCCTCGCGATGGAGGGTGAGGGCAACTCCGTCTGCCTGGTCGACTTCGACCTGGAGACGGGCGATGTCGCCATCGCCCTGCAGCTCGACCCGTCCAAGACCGTCAGCGATGCGCTGGGCATGCAGGGGGGCCTGGACGAGCGCGCGCTGTCTTCGCTCGTCGTGCCCTACAAGGCGAACATGGACTGCCTTCTCGCCCCGACGAAGCCCTCCGACGCGGAGTTCGTCTCGGCGGCACTGGCTGGCGAGATCCTGCGGGTGCTGTCGACGATGTACGACTACGTCATCGTCGACTCGCCGCCCGCGTTCACCGACGTCATCCTCAAGTGCTTCGACATGGCCGACGCATACGTCCTGCTGACCACGTTGGACATGCCGGCCCTGAAGAACCTGAAGGTCACCCTGGACACGCTCGACAACCTGGGGTTCCCGCGTTCCAAGTGGCAGGTCGTGCTCAACCGCAGCGGCTCGCGAGTGGGGCTGACCCCCACCGACATCGAGCGCACCGTGGGCGTTCCCATCTCCGTGGAGATCCCCTCGAGTGTCGAGGTGCCGGCGTCCCTGAACGAGGGCGTCACCGTCGTGGAGACCAACCCGAGGCACCCGGTCGCCAAGGCCATCATGACGCTGGCCGCGAAGGAGAGACGCTCGGTGGGCGCACCGAAGGCCGCGGTAGCGCAGCGCAAGCGCTCCCTGTTCAGACGGAGTTAGGCCATGGGGCTTGCGGAGCGACTGACCCAGGCGGGCGTGCCGCGGAGTGCGGCGGCCACGGCCGCAGCCACGGCGGGCGTGGGGCTCAAGCGCGACGAGTTCTCGGCGCTGAAGCACGAGGTGCACGACAGCCTCATGCAGTCCTTGGGCCAGCAGGCCTACGCCGGCCAGATCGAGCAGCGGCTGCTGGAGGAGAATGTCCTCTCGGCGATCCAGACGGTGCTCTCGAAGGCCAAGCGGCCGCTGTCGACGGGGGACCGCGCCCGCATCACCCAGGAGATCATCGACGACATCCTGGGCAACGGCCCGCTCGAGCCCCTGCTTCGCGACCCGGCGGTCACGGAGATCATGGTCAACAGGGCTGACTGCATCTTCATCGAGCGTGGCGGTCGCATCTTCAAGTCGGACCTCCGCTTCGCCGACGAGGATCACCTGCGTCGAACGATCGACCGCATCGTGTCCCGCGTCGGACGGCGCATCGATGAGGCCAGCCCGATGGTCGACGCGCGCCTGCCCGATGGCAGCCGCGTCAATGCCGTCCTGCCCCCGATCGCCCTCGACGGCTGCTCCCTGACGATCCGCAAGTTCTCCAAGGAGCCGTTCACGGTCAAGGACCTGGTGACGACGGGCACGCTCACGCGTGCGTCGGCCGAGGTGCTGGAGGCGTGCGTCCGCGGGCGCCTGAACATCCTCATCAGCGGGGGCACCGGCTCGGGCAAGACCACGACCTTGAACGTCATGTCCTCCTTCATCCCAGACGACGAGCGGATCATCACGGTCGAGGACGCCGCCGAGCTGCAGCTCTCGCAGCCCCACGTCCTGAGGATGGAGTCGCGTCCGTCGAACGTGGAGGGCCAGGGCCAGGTCACCATCCGCGACCTCGTCCGTAACACCCTGCGCATGCGGCCCGACCGGATCATCGTCGGCGAGGTCCGCGATGCCGCCGCCCTGGACATGCTGCAGGCCATGAACACCGGTCACGACGGGTCCCTGTCGACCATCCACGCCAATACCCCTCGCGACGCACTCTCCCGCGTGGAGACCATGGTGCTGATGGCGGGCATGGACCTCCCGGTCCGCGTCATCCGCGAGCAGGTGGTCTCGGCCATCCAGCTGGTGGTGCAGCAGTCCCGTATGCGCGACGGATCCCGGCACATCACGCAGATCTCCGAGATCACCGGCCTCGAGGGCGACACCGTGCTCATGCACGACCTCTTCTCCTTCGAGTACAGCGCCGTCGACTCCGGGCACGGCCCCGGCAAGCTGATGCCCACGGGCATCACGCCGACCTTCACCGAGCAGTTGCGCGATCACGGCGTCGACCTGTCCACCGAGTACTTCCGAGTGCCGTGGAGCAAGTGATGCCGCGATTGCGGGGAACCATGGCTGCCCTGGTGATCGGGCTGCTCGCCGTGGTTGCGGTGCCGAGCGCGGCCCACGCCGACGACGCGAAGTCGATCCAGGTCGTCGGACAGGAGGGCCGCGTCCTGGATTTCCTCGTGTACCTCGATCCGAAGTTCGCCACGACGCCGGACTCCGCGGCCACGTCGAAGGTGATCATCTCCGGCACCGAGGTGCCTTCCGAGGCCACGATGGTCACGACCACGAGCGGGCCCAAGCAGGCGATCCTCGTCCTGGACGTGAGCGGCTCGACGCGAGGCGATCGCCTCGCGGCAGCGAAGGTGGGCGCGACGGACTACGTCAACGGGCTGCCGGATGACGTCGCCGTCGGACTGGTCTCCTTCAACGACACCGTCAAGATCGGCATCAAGCCGACGACGGACAAGGCCGCGGTCATCTCGGCCATCAACAACGTCAAGGCCGGTCGCAAGACCGCCATGTACGACGGCATCCTGGCCGGCAACGACCTTGCGGGCGGCAACTCGGATGCGCGGATCCTGCTCCTCAGCGACGGCGGCGACACGGCGAGCGCGGCAACCTTCGACGACGTGGCTGCCGCGCAGCGCTCGAGCGACATCCCCATCGACGTGGTGGCCCTGACGCCCAACGCCATGCACGGCGACATCCTCAAGGGGATCGCCAGCATCAGCGGCGGTCAGTACCTGTTCGCGAGCGACACCGCCGCCCTTGACAAGGCGTTCGTCGACGCGACGGGATCCTTCGGCGGGAAGGTCTCGGTCACGGCAACCGTTCCGCCCGAGGTCGACGCGAGCGGGAAGTTCGCCATCCTCACCGTCACCGTCGACGGCACCGACTTCTCGGGTACCTCCAAGCTGCCCCGGACGCCACAACTGGCGGGAACCGGCGCGGGGGCCGGCGTGGTCACGCCCACGGCCACTGCGAAGCCGGTGGTGCCCGTGGCCCCTGCCGACGAGGCCACGGACCCGTATCCCTGGCTCTACGGGACCCTGGCCGCGCTGATCGTCATCGTGCTGGCCCTGACCCTCGCGTACAACAGGCGGCAGCGGCGCGCGTACGAGCGCACGCTGCAGGTGCTCTGGTACTCCGACGCCGTCACGGCAAAGGGCACGGTCATGCCGACTCGGCAGGGCCTCGAGCGCCAGAGCATCGTCCGTGGCCTGGACGAGTACCTGGCCACCCGGGACTCGTACCCGGCCCGAGAGGCCGAGCTCGACAGCGCCGAGCTCAACCTGACCCCGGGAAGCTGGCTGCTCATGCGGCTGGGCATCTGCCTGCTGCTGGTGTTCGTGCTGTCCCTCCTCATCGGCAACCCGCTCGCGGCGCTCGTGATCGGCGTGCTCCTGGGCTGGCTCGGCACCCGCACCTTCCTGCGGTCGCGCGAGAACAAGCGGCGCAAGGAGTTCGAGGAGGAGCTGCCGGACTTCCTGCTGCTGATCGCCAGCGCACTGCGTTCGGGACTCTCGTTCGCCCAGGCGCTGGACTCGACAGCGATCGACGGCCAGGGACAGGTGAGTCGTCAGATCCGCCGCGCACTGCGCGAGACCCAGCTCGGCTCGCCCATCGAGGACGCACTCATGCGGGTCTCCGACCGCATGCAGAGCGACGACATGCGCTGGACGGTCACCGCCCTGGCGATCCAGCGCGAGGTCGGCGGCAACCTCTCCAACATCCTCGAGACGGCGGCGTCCACTGTGCATGGCCGCGCCGATCTTCGCCGTGAGGTGCGCACGCTCTCGGCCGAGGGCAAGCTCTCCGGCTGGGTGCTCGCGGCGCTGCCGGTGGGCGTCTTCCTCTACATGCTGCTCGTCAACCGCGAGTACGTCGCCTTCTTCTGGACCAACACATGGGGGTACATCCTTCTCGGAGTCATGTTCGTGATGTTCCTCGTGGGAGTGTTCTGGATGCGCAAAGTCGTGAAGATCAAAGTCTGATGAATATCAACCAGGTTCCCCTCCTCGCCGCGCTGCTCGTCTTCATCGCGATCATGATCATCGGCCTGCTTATCTGGCAGTGGCAGTTGTCGGCCGGGAAGCGCCGGTCCCTCGCCCTGGTGACCAGCTACGCCAGCGCGGACGTGCACCGGGCGGTGGCGGAGGTGGACAGGCAGCAGTCGATCTTCCGGACGGCCGGGATGGCGGTCGGCGGACGGCTGGTGGGCCGCAAGTCCCGCGAGAAGCTCGCACACCAGGCGGTGTACGCCGGGGAGTCCTCCGTCGACGCGATCGACGACGTGGTCATCCGCAAGGTGGCCTTCCTCATGGTCGGCGGACTCCTCGGCCTCCTGCTCGGCCTCAACAGCGGCGGGCTGGTGTGGCTCGCCTTCCCGGGGTTCGCGCTGGCCGGCTACTACGTCCCCGACCTGCTGCTCTACAACCGCGGGCTCAAGCGTGACGAGGAGATCGCCCTGCGCCTGCCGGATGCCCTCGACATGCTCAACCTGTGCGTCGAGTCGGGACTGAGCTTCCAGGCCGCCCTGGGCCAGGTGGCGGCGAACCAGTCCGGCCCGGTCGCGGCGGAGTTCGCGCTCGTCCTGCAGGAGATGCAGTACGGCCGGTCACGCGGGCAGTCGCTGTCGGCCCTGTCCGGGCGCACGCGCCAGTCCGACGTGCATCGCTTCGTGAACGCCATGCTGCAGGTGGACAAGCTCGGCGTTCCGGTGGCGACCGTCCTGCGCGAGCAGGCCAAGGAGATGCGTGCCAAGCGGTACGCGCGAGCGCGGGAGCAGGCGCAGAAGGTCCCTGTCAAGATCCTCATGCCACTGATGCTGTGCTTCCTGCCCGCCCTCTTCGTCATCATCCTCGGGCCGGCCGCCTACTCCATCGCGCAGGTCTTCTCGGGCACGTAGCCGCAGCGGCTACGCGGTCGTGCTCCCCAGGATCGCCAGCCACGCACCGACGAGCATGAACGGCCCGAAGGGCAGCGGAGTCGAGCGGTTCGCGCGCCCGCCCGCGATGAGGGCAACGCCGACGACGGCGCCGAGGGCGAAGCCGAGGAACGTGCCCACGAGCACGGCGCTCCAGGAGATCCAGCCCAGTGCTGCGCCCATCGTCCCGGCAAGCTTGACGTCGCCCATCCCCATTCCCCGGGGGCGAAGCAGGTGCAGTGCCGCGAACGCCCCGAGCACGGCCGCGGCGCCCAGCAGTGCGCGCAGCAGGGAGCCGTACTGTCCACTGGCCAGTGCGGCGGCGGCGAGCAGCGCCGCGATGATCGGGTAGGCGGGCAGGGTCAGGCGGTTGGGCAGCCGGTGCGTGCGCAGGTCGACGAGGGCCAGGACGATGCTGAGGGTCGCGAAGTAGAGGTAGGCCCAAAGATCCCAGGCGAGCCCGAACCGCCAGGCCGTCGCGGCCAGGAGCGCTGCGGACGTCGCCACGGTGACGACGCCGGCGGGCATCAGGATCGCCGCGAGCGCATCAGGGACTCCTGCACGACGGATGCGACGAGGCGGCCGTCCGAGTCGTAGAACAGTCCACGGGCAAGGCCGTGGCCGCCGCGTGCGACAGGGGTGTCCTGCGCGAAGAGCAACCACGAGTCTGCGCGGCTCGGCCCGTGGAACCACACTGCATGGTCGATCGATGCGAGGGCGAGGTCGGTGCGCTGCCGAGGCCCGAGATGCGGTGCGAGCGCGGTGCTCACGAGAGTGAGGTCGGACAGGTAGGTCAGGGCGCAGGACTGGACGAGGGAGTCCGCCGGCAGCTCCTCGCGAATGCGCACCCAGGCCATGCGCTCGAAGCGACCGTTGGTCAGGGCGATGGTGCGGTCCGGCTCCATGATGCGCAGTCCGATGATCTGCGAGCCCGGATAGTCGAGGTCCTGCGGTTGCGAGCCCTCCTCGAGGTAGGCAGGTATGGGGATCGGGAAGTCGGCGATCTCGTCCGGCCCCGGCAGGTCGGGCCGGGTGAACTGGTGCTCGGGACCCTCGTCGGCGACGGCGAAGGACGCCGTCATCATGAAGATCGTCTCCCCCTGCTGGACGGCTCGGACGATCCTCGTCGAGAAGGAGCGACCGTCGCGTGGCCGCTCGACGAGGTAGACGATGGAGTCCTTGGTGCGACCGGGTCGCAGGAAGTACCCGTGCAGCGAGTGCACGTGTCGCCCGGCCTCCTCCACCGTGCGGCCAGCTGCCATGAGCGACTGCGCGGCGATCTGCCCGCCGTATGCCCGAAGCGGCGACCCGGAGTGGCAGTAGCCCGTGAAGATGTCGCGATCGACCTGCTGCAGCGTCATGCGGTCGGCGAAGTGCTGCTGGAACGAGGGTTCGGTCACGGTCCGACCCTAGCCAGAATCGGCTCCGGGCGCCGCGGCTCCTCGGCCGCCTGTGGAAACCGTGGCGCGGTGCCTAGAGCCCTGCCGCCGTGCGCGCCGTGACGTTGTCGGCGGGCAGCGGGTAGCCCGCCCGCTCGCATGCCTTCTGCACGCGGACGGACTGCTTGGCGAACTTGGCCGACTGCTTCTTCGACAGGTCGGACAGCGCGGCCCCCTTCGGCAGCGACTTGATCAGCTTCTTCATCCGCTTGGCGTTGATGAGGAGCTTCGGATCGGCGGTGCCCGCGGCGGCCGCGGCCTTCGCCTGCACGACCATCTCCTTGAGCAGCTTCGTGAAGTCGTCGCGCACCTGCTGCTCCGTCATGTTCCCGTTGTCGACGGCCCCGCCGGCGTAGGAGCTGTTCAGCAGGTCCAGGGAGAAGTAGGCCTCGCAGGCCAGGCCGGTCGCATCGAGGGGCGCGGCACTCGAGGAGTCCGACGGCTGGGGTGCGGCGCTCGACGCGATGGGTGAGCTGGACGTGCTCACCGTCGCCTCGGGGGAGGACGAGCAGGCCGCCAGAATCATGGTGAGGGCGGCGACCGAGGCGGCCAGTCGGATTCCGGTGCGGGTGCGCGTCTTCGTCATCGTGCTACCTCCCGATCGATAGCCTCCGCTCGACTGCGGACGCCCGGTGGAACTCGTCTGCCCAAACTATCTCGCGGCAACCGGGCGAACAGGGTGCGAATCACCGAATGCCGCAGACAATCTGGCCGAGCACGTGCCTTCGGGACCACTTCGTGCGCCTGGCCACGGGTCTTCGGCGGCGTCGATCGGCTGCTGGCCAGCGCCGGTGGCAGGTGCCGCCCGGAGAAGCCTGTACCCTCATTAGGAGACGTCTGCCCAATCGTGAGGTGAACATGCTGGAACTGTCTGGTTACATCGATGCTGGGTCGGGTTCGTACCTGTTGGCGGCCATCGCCAGCGGTGCGGCGGGAACCTGGTTCTTCATCCGGTCCCAGTTCGCGAAGCTGCGTGGCCGTGGCATGGACGATTCGATCGTCGAGACCGAGCCGACCTCCGGCGACGCCTGATCCCCACGAGACGTGACCTCCTCGAACTCGGCCAGTTTCCGCGATCCCGAGAACGCCGCCTTCCCGTCCGACGGCACGTGGTACCGCATCGCCGCCCCGTCCTCGGCGGACGCCCTGAGGGCCCTGCGCGATTCCGACCTCTACGGCGCGCTGCTCGCCGAGGGGGCCCTCGTCTCCTTCGAGGAGGCACCCCAGGAGACCGCCGACCGCGTCCTGGCGGAGTACTCGGCTGGCGTGGGCAGGCGCGCCCCTGACGGCTCGTCGGTGTTCTCGGTCGAGGCGGTCGACATCATCACGTACCCGTGGGAGTGGCCGAATTCCCTCCTCGAGACGGCGGCCCTGCTCACGCTCGACCTGCGTCGCCGACTGCTGGGCATCGGGCTGGACCTGAAGGACGCCTCGGCGTTCAACGTCCAGTTCCGCGGCATGAAGCCCATCTTCATCGATCTGGGCTCGATCGAGCGCTGGCGCCCGAACCCGTCCTGGAACGCCTCGCGGCAGTTCATCGAGCACTTCGTCAATCCGCTCGCCGTCGGGTCCGGCGAGCGGGTGACGGCTGCGGACGCCTGGGACCTCGGCAAGCGTCGTGGCCTGCGCTCGGAGGTGGCCAGGGCGCTGCTGCCCAAGGGCCAGCGCAGGAGCGTGTCCCTGCTGCTCCTGCAGTCGACCACGCGTCCGGTGGAGAAGAACGCGCCATCCGAGGCCAGGTTCTCCGCGGAGGCGAACAGCAACAAGGACCTCGCGCGCAGCGCCACGCTCTCCCTGACGAAGAGGCTGGCCAAGCAGGTGCGCAAGCTGCATGGCGGGGAGCACAGCACGACGTGGGTCGACTACGGCACGCGCGCGCACTACGGCAGCGAGGACCTCACCAGGAAGTCGGCGTTCGCGACCGAGTTCGTGGCCGGTGAGCCGGGCCGGAACCGGCTGGTACTCGACGTGGGCGGCAACGACGGCTTCACCGCTGCGCACCTTGCGCGTCACGCCCAGGCGCGCGTCATCGTGATGGACGCGGATGCCGGTGCACTCGACGTACTGCATGCCGGAATGGCAAGCACGCCCGACGTGGCCGACCGGGTCATGCCCGTCCTCGGGGACATCACCAACCTCACTCCCTCCTCGGGCCTGCTGGACCACGAGTTCGCGGCCTTCACGAGGCGGGTGCGGCCGTCCGCCGTCATCTGCCAGGCGGTCCTGCACCACGTCGTGATCACGCAGGGCACGCCGATGCAGTTCGCCGTCGACGCGCTCGCCGCCTTCGGGGCGCCCGTGCAGGTCGAGTTCGCTACGCCCGAGGACGACAAGTCACGCCTGCTGCTCGGCCAGATCCCCAACTGGTCGGGGGACTACACGACACAGGCCCTGCTCTCGGCCCTTCGCCGACGATTCGCGCGCGTCGAGGTCATGGGCACCACGTCGCCCACGCGAGTCGTCGTCAACGCCTGGGACCTGCTGGATCCGCGTTGACCATCGCACGGATCAGGGCCCTCGTCGGCGCCCGGACGAATGCCGGCGCGGCCGACACCGCGTCGTGGCTGATCTCGGTGGGCATCCTCGCGGTGGCGATCCCGGCCAGCGACAAGATCGCGTCCAACGACGTCTTCTTCGCCGCGCACGGGGTCACGCCTCTCGCCTGGGTCATCCTGCTGACGGCAGGCCTGGTGGTCTGCTGGCTCGTGCTGGCAGGGATCCTGCGCCTTCTCAAGGCCGTGCTGCCGCCCGTCGCCTTCGACGTCGTGACGTCGGTACTGATGGCCGTCATCGCGTGGTTCTTCGTGGGGAACGTCCTGGCCCGCACCCTGCTGGCCTCCTCGCCCGTGCTGGCCGCCGTCGCCGGCCTGCTCGTGGCCGTGGCCATCACGCTGGTGGCCCGCCGGCTGGCGATGGGCAACGCCTTGATGGTCTTCGCGACCATCGCCACGGCCATCCCCTTGGTCACCATGATGTGGAGCGACAGCCAGACGCCGGCGGTGCAGGCCTTCACCTTCGACTCGCAGGCCCAGCGGCCGAACATCGTGTGGGTCATCTCCGACGAGCTCCAGTACCCACTGGCCTTCGACGAGAGCGGCGAGGTGCGACCCGAGCTGCCCAACCTGCGCGCCCTGAGCGAGCAGGCGACCACGTACGAGCACGCCTACGCGGGCGCCAACTACACCGACTACGCGGTGCCGTCACAGCTCACGGGCATCTCGGACGTCGCAGCGCAGGGCACCGAGCGCATGCAGAAGGTGCGCGCTGGGATCGGGATCGTGCCGGAGCTCGCGGGGACGTACTCCGTCGTCATGCAGTCGCCGATCTACCAGTTCGAGTGCAAGGAGGCCGACTGTGCCAGCGTGGGCTCCGATCCGCAGGCCAGTGCCCTCACCCGGTACGTGAACTTCGCGAAGGACACGGCCGCCATCGCCGGGAAGACCTCCCTGGCCGCACCCTTCTCCGACTACTTCCCGTCGCTCGACGGCAAGTGGAAGGACTTCTGGAGTGGTGGCGACGAGTTCGGCGACAATGCCGAGGGCAACTCGGTCGACAAGGCCGTCTCGGGCATCGAGCAGGCGCAGGCCGACTACCCCGGCACGCCCTTCTTCGCCTTCTGGCACACGATCCGCACCCACGCACCCTGGGTCGTCGATCGGTCGGGCAGGCAGATCTACCCGGGGCGCGTGCCCATCGTCGAGGGTGCGCACATGATCGGCAGCAAGGCCGACCAGACCTACACGACCGATGAGCTCAAGTCCCTCGAGCGACGCCTCTACGCCAACTCCGCGGTCGACTTCGACCGGCAGCTCGGGCTGCTGATCGACGAGCTGAAGGCGTCCGGTGCGTACGACAACACGATGATCGTCGTGACGGCCGACCACGGCGCGGGGATCACCGAGCACGCGGACCGGCGGATGGGCGACACCCTCGAGCAACGGTGGACGGAGGTCGCCCACGTACCCCTCGTCGTCAAGGCCCCTGGGCAGACGACGCCCGACGTCGTCACCGCACCGCGGTCGACGGGGCAGATCGCGCGGACCGTCCTCGACTCCGTTGGCGCCACGGCCGGCGCCGACCTGCAGCTGTCGCCCGCCCTCTCCTGGGACCTGCCCGAGGGCCCGGTCTTCACGACCATCGCAGGCGGCGTCATGACGCCGTGGCGCTATGCGGGCGCCGACGAGCCGAACCCCTGGCTGGCCGAGGACGTGACGCCGCCGACTCCGGACCACCCGTTCGCGATCGGGATCGACCAGGCGCTCCTCGGCTCACCGGTGCCGTCCGGCTACGACCGGCTGTCCAGTGCGCGGATCAGCATCCTGCCCGGGGAGTCCGACCAGCAGGTACTCGTCGTCACGCGCGATCCCGCGACCTGTGATCCGGCGGCGAATGCCGGGCTCGTCAGCTCGGGCGACACCGTCATCGGATCGGTCCTGTGGGAGCGCACCACGCCAGGAGGCGCGCCGGACAGCCGTGGCTGGGCGATCGTGCCCAAGTCCGACCCCACCTCGTACCGCATCTGGTGCCCCGCCCCCTGACTCGTGCGGCACGATGGCTCCATGGAACCTGGCGACTGGCGACGTGACTGGACCGCGCGGAGCATCGTCGATGCGGTTGCTGCGCGCGCAGCTGATCCGGTCGACGTCGTCTCGGAGTCGCTGCGACGCATACTCGAGCGCGACGGCGATCTCGGGGCCTTCCAACGGGTACGGGCTGATGCCGCGCTGCGCGAGGCCCGTGAGGTCGATGTCGATGGCCCCCTCGCGGGCCTGCCGATCGCCATCAAGGACAACATCCCGGTGGCCGGCGAACCCATGCGCACGGGTTCGGCCGCGACCTCGGCCCATCAGCAGCCGGTCGACCACCCCGTCGTGGCCCGCCTGCGGGTGGCGGGAGCAGTTCCCGTCGGGTTGACCTGCGTCCCGGAGATGTGCGTGTTCGGGACCACCGACTCCGTCTTCGGGGTGACCCGGAATCCGTGGGGAACCGACCGCACGCCGGGCGGTTCGAGCGGTGGCTCGGCCGCCGCCGTGGCAGCCGGCATGGTGCCCGCAGCACATGGCGCCGACGGCATGGGCAGCATCCGCATCCCGGCTGCGTGCACCGGGACGGTGGGCGTGAAGCCCGGCTTCGGAGTGGTCCCGGCGCACCTGGGCGTCAACGACTGGTACGGGATGAGCGAGAACGGGGTGTTCGCCACGACGGTGGCGGACGCGGCACTGGTGCTGTCGGTCATGGCCGCGCGGCCGGAGTGGGCGCACGTCGACGAGCCCCGCGCGAGCCTGCGCATCGCGCTGTCCTACCGACCGCCCGTGGCCGGCGTCCGGCTGGACCCCGCGCACGCGGCGGCCGCCGGCCGGGCGGCCAGCATCCTGTCGGGGGAGGGCCACCAGATCGTGCGGACCGAGCTCGGCTATGCCGATGCCGCGACGACCAAGGCCGCCGTCGGCGCACTCGCCCGCTGGTTCGCGGGCACCTCGATCGACACCCAGGACCTCGACCGGGCAGCCCTGGAGCCGCGGGTGCGGATGCATGCCCGGATCGGGGACTTCGTGCGGCGCACGCCGCTGCTGAGCGAGCGCCTGCGGGCCGCGTGGCAGCGCCGGGCGGGCGAGCTCCTGCGCGTCCACGACATCCTGGTCACCCCGGCGCTGGCCAACCCGCCGATCGCGGCGCGGGCCTGGTCGCAGGAGTCGTGGCTGGCCAACGTGCGCGCGAACGTGGAGTACGCGCCCTTCGCGGCGCCGTGGAACCTGGCCGGCTACCCCGCGATGGTCGTGCCCATGGGAGTGCACCCCGAGATCGGCACGCCCGTCGCCGTCCAGCTGGTCGGCCGGCCCGGCAGCGAGCAGTTGCTGCTGTCCGTGGCCGCGACTCTCGAGCGCGTGCGACCGTGGTCGCGCACGGCGCCGGGGTACCTGCCCGCCTGATCCGGGCTGCCGCGTCGGATCGTCCAGCCACATATGCGTCGAATCGTCCAGCCAAATAGTGGGATGTCGCCGGGCCGGCGTCCGGAATGCCGACACCGGCCTGTTGTCCCGAGCGCGTGCAGGGGACAATGAGTGCAAACCGACGTGGTCTCGTCCGCGCCGGTGATTGCCGGGAGGCGTCGTGATCGTCAAGCACCAGCCCTGGGTCACGGAAGCAACCGAGGATCACATGGTCACCGAGGTCGAGTGGAACATGTGGCGGACGAAGCAGTGGCCGTTCAACGACATGCGGAACGGCGACACGATCCTCGCAGTCTCGGGAGGCAGCCCGGGCGCCGGTGTCGTCATGTACGAGACCCGGCTCCGCAACCTGATCAAGGCTCCGTACCGCTCGCACATCCACGCGTGGCAGCTCATCGACTGCACGTTCCCGCAGGCGGTCCTCGATGGGGCCGGTGTCGACAGGGACTGGTTCCTGAACCTCGAGTACACCCAGCATGCGCCGGCGTCGGGCTGGCTGCTGGCCTGGTGGGGGCAGCCCGTGCGGTGGATCGGCGAGCCGCGGCCCGCATCCCTGACCATCCGGCCGAACGGCTGGGGCGAGGTCCCGGACGACGCCTTCGCCAAGTAGCGAGCCTGGGCGGGGGCCCGCACGGTAGCGTCGCGTCACGTGCGCGCCGAGACCGAGCAGGAGACCCCCACATGATCGATGACGCGGGCTTCGAGCGGCTGCTCGACGAGCTCTACCCGTACCGGGCCAGCAACGAGACCTTCCGGGTGATCCCCGAGCACGGGCGACCGGCCGCCGAGGTGGTCGCGGAGATCGGCGAGTTCGCGGCGCGCGAGGACGCCATGGGCGACGAGGGACGGGTGTCGGGCTCGCTGTACTGCGGCGACCACGATCACTACCACGTGCTCGCCGAGGTGTTCGAGCAGTTCGCGCACGTCAACGTGCTGCAGCGGGACATGTACCCGTCCGCCACCAAGTTCGAGGCGGAGATCCTCGCGATGGCGGCCGACATGCTGCACGGCACCGGTCCGGACAGCGACGTCTGCGGCGTGGTGACCAGTGGTGGCAGCGAGAGCCTCATCACCGCCCTGTACACCTATCGGGAGCAGGCGGTCGCCGACCGGGGCATCACTCGTCCGAACGTCGTCATCCCGGTGACGGCGCACGTGGCCCTCGACAAGGGCGCCCACTGGCTCGGCATCGAGATGCGGCATGCGCCCCTGACCGCCGACCACGTCGTCGACGTCGAGGCCATGGCCGCGCTCATCGACGAGAACACCATCGCGATCGTCGGCTCGGCCGGCAACTACGCGCACGGGCTCATCGACCCCATCCCGGAGCTGGGGCTGCTCGCCCTCGAGCGTGGCATCGGGCTGCACGTCGACGGGTGCCTGGGCGGCTTCCTGCTCCCGTGGATCGAGGCCGTCGGGGTCGACGTGCCCCTGTGGGACTTCCGGGTGCCCGGGGTGACGAGCATCAGCGCCGACACGCACAAGTACGGCTACGCGCTCAAGGGCACGTCCACGCTGCTCTACCGCACGAAGGCGCTGCGGGCCCACCAGTGGTTCACCTACCCGGATTGGCCGGGGGGCCTCTACCTCTCGCCCGGCTTCGCCGGCTCGCGCAGCGGCGGGCTGATCGCCTCCACCTGGGCATCCCTCGTCCTCACCGGGCAGGAGGGCTACCGCGACGCGGCCCGGCGGATCCATGCGGCCGCCCAGCAGATCGTGTCCGGCATCCGCGACGGGATCCCGGAGCTGAGCGTGTTCGGCGATCCGCTGTTCCTCGTGGCCTTCGCATCCGACGTGGTCGACATCTACCTGGTCAACGACGAGCTCAAGCGCCGCGGCTGGCGCATGAACGCGCTGCAGCTGCCGCCGGCACTGCACTTCTGCGTCACGCGGCCCAACACCGATCCCGAGGTGATCGCCGCCTTCCTGGCCGACCTCGCGGCGTCCGTGGCGTACGCCAGGGAGCATGCGGACGAGAGCGCCGAGAGCGGCGCTATGTACGGATTCGGCGGCACCCCGCAGGGCAACGCCACCATCAACGCGCTCATGAGCGGCTTCCTCGACGCCATGCACTCCACTCCTCCGCAGGCGCCCTGACCCATGGCAGGCGATCACTGGATCCTGTCGATCGACCTGGGCAACGGTGGTCCCAAGGTCGCCGTCGTCGACCTGCAGGGCGACATCCGGGCCGTGGGCTTGCGTGCGGTGTCGCTGCAGATCGGACTGGACGGGTCTGCCACGCAGGATGCCGAGGAGTGGTGGGTCCGGTTGCTCGAGGCCGCGCGCGACGCCATCGCCGCCAGCGGCCTGCGGCCCGCCGATCTGCACGCCGTCGCCATCACGGGCCAGTGGGGGTCCACCGTGCCGGTCGACGCGCAGGGCAGGCCCGTCGGCGAGGTGCTGCTGTGGGCGGACACGCGCGGCGGCAAGTACCTCCGGGAGGTCGTGGGCGGTCCCGTCAGCTACCTCGGCTACGCGCCGCAGCGCTTGCTCCCCTGGGTGCGCATCACCGGCGGCGTGCCCTCGCCGAGCGGGGCCGATCCGACCGGCCACTCGCTGGTACTGCAGCGCGAGCAGCGCGCCACCTACGATCGGGCCGTCCACCTGCTCGAGCCCGTCGACTACCTGGGCATGCGCTTCACCGGCAGGGCAGCCGCCACGCCTGCGTCGATGACGGGCAGCTGGCTCACCGACAACCGGCTGGGGCGCGAGCCGGCATACGACGCCCGGCTGATCCGCTGGACGCAACGTGATCCCGCGCGGCTGCCACCCCTCGTGCCGACCGGCACCGTGCTGGGCACCGTGCTGCCCGAGGTGGCGGATGCCCTCGGCATCCCGGTGACCGTGCCCGTGGTGTGCGGCGTGCCGGATCTGCACGCCGCGGTCATCGGCAGCGGCGCCGTCGAGCCGTTCGCGACGCATGTCACGATCTCGACGACCGCCTGGATCGGCGCCCGCGTGCCGTTCAAGAAGACCGACGTGCTGCACTCCATCGCCACCGTCCCGGGACTGGACAACGACTTCCCCATCGTGGCGAACAACCACGAGACCGGGGGCGCGGCACTGCGCTGGCTCAAGGAGCAGGTCCTTCCCGACCAGTCCTACGACGACCTGATCGCCAGCGCGGAGCGCGCCCCTGCTGGCTGTGAGGGCGTGCTGTTCACTCCGTGGCTGAACGGCGAGCGCAGCCCCGTCGAGGACAAGTCGCTGCGCGCGTCCTTCCTGAACATCTCGTTGCGCACCGACCAGGCCACCTTGATCCGAGCCGTGATGGAGGGCGTCGCCTTCAATGCGCGGTGGCTGTTCGACCCGTACGAGAGGTTCATCGGCCGGCGCGCCGCCACCGTGCGCATAGTCGGCGGGGGGGCGCAGTCCGACCTGTGGTGCCAGGTGCACGCGTACGCGCTCAACCGGCCGGTCGAGCGGCCCGCCGATCCGCGTGATGCCCAGCTCAAGGGCGTGGCGGCCTGGGCCCGCGTCTGCCTCGGCGAGCTGACCCTGGCGGAGGCCGGCCGCCAGGCCGTCGTCACCGACACGTTCTCACCCGATGGTCCGGACGCCGCCGTCTATGCGGGCCTGTACGAGGAGTTCGCCCGACTGCACGGCGTGCTCAGGAAGACCCACCACCGGCTCAACAAGCACTAGCGCCCGGCCAAGCTCCGCTGCACCGACCGGATGCCCGTGTCGCAGCGGAGGATCACGTCGTCCGGGGCCGGACCGGACCGCAGGTCGACGCGGACGACCGGGCAGTGCATCCCGGCGTCGGCAGTGATCGTCCACACGCGCCGCGGCAGGCGCAGCGCGAACCCGTCGGCTCCGGCGACGGCCGTCCGCTGTCGTGCCCCCGACGTGGCGGCCACGGTCGCGGAGGCTCCGACGATCTCGCAGGACTCGTCCGGCCGCTGAACAGGGCACGTGGGTCCAAGGTCGACGCGCCCCCGGACGATGACCGAGGAGGGATCGGTGAACAGTGCGCGGTACTGCTGCCACCGCGCGATCTGGCAGCCGTCGGTGCGGTCGAATCCCTTCGCAACGCGGACGCCCTCCCAGCGTCCGGTGACGCGCGCCTTCTCGGGCCCGCCGTAGATCATCGTGCAGGCAATGCCCGTCGGCTCCTTGGCGAAGGGATGGGGGATGGTCGAGAGCGTGGCGCAGGCACGTCTCGCATTCGGGTGCGTGCCGCCGACGGGATCGCACTCGAGCGTCCACGTGGCAGTGAGCCCGGGCGCCCACGTGACCTCCACGGTCAGGTGGGTGGGCCCACCGTCGGCGGCTGCGGCAGGTGCCGCCAGGGCCGGAACGGCCAGGCAGCCGCAGATCGAGAGGAGCGCGATGGCGCACAGGCGCGACAGCGGGGTCATACGGGTCATTGTCACCCGCTCGGGGCGGATCAGCGAGCGGTCACCCAGCCCGACGGCTTGAGCGATCCGACGACCGGGGCGAGGAGGTAGGTCGTCAGCATGGCGGCGATCGACTGCGCGAGGACGAGTCCGACCAGCACGAGGAGCTGCACCTGGGCTGCCGTCATGGGGCTGGCGCCACCCAGCAGGAGGCCGACGAACGATCCGGGCAGGAGGACAAGTCCGGCGCTCTTGGTCTGGTCCAGGGCGGGGGACAGGGATTGCTCGACGGCCCGTCGGCGGATGGGGGTGAGCGCCTGGCGCGGCGGCGCGCCCAGGGCCAGGTAGCCCTCGACCTCGCCCCAGCGCTCGAGCGCGTCGTCGCGCATCCGCGAGCCGGCGAGCAGGGCCGCGGTCATGGCGCCGCCGATCATCTGGGCGGCGAACGGGAGGAGCGCCTGCACGTCACGCGACAGCGCTCCCGTGGCCGCCACGACGGCGACCGTGGCGGTCGCGCCGGTCAGGATGGCCAGCAGAATCCAGGCCGAGTGTGCGTAGCCGCAGCCGATGCGGCGCACCGCGGTGGCCGTCGCGGCCGCGAGCATGATGACGACGTACGCCACGGCGCCCTCAGGGTGGGCGAAGACCCAGGCGATCACGAGTGCGACGAGGCTCAGCTGGACGAACGCGCGGGCGGCCGAGACAAGCAGGTCCCTGTGCTGGTGGATACGCCCGGCGGCCATGACCGCCGCGGTGGCCGCGAGCAGGATGGCGAGGGCCAGGGCCGTTCGCCAGAGCGTGGCGCCCGCTGCATCCGTCATCTGCCGATGGTAGGCGCCCGGGATCTGCGTCGGTCATGCATCTGGTGGCGCGAGTGCGTAGGGTCCGGTATGTGCGAATCGGTGTACTGACTGGTGGCGGCGACTGTCCCGGGCTCAACGCGTTGATCCGGGCGGTCGTGAAGAAGAGCAGCTATCACGGCCACACCCTCGTCGGCTTCCGCCATGGATGGCGCGGCGTCGTCGACGCCGACCTGTTCCCGCTGACCCGCGACCACGTGCGCGGCGTGCTACCCCTCGGCGGCACCATGCTGGGCACGGCGCGGTATCACCCGAGCGAGGAGGACGGCGGAATCGATGCCGTCCTGGAGACCCTGAAGCACGAGCACATCGAGTCGCTCATCTGCGTGGGCGGCGACGGCACCCTGCATGCGGCCGGCAAGCTGGCCGAGGCCGGCGTGCGCATGGTCTGCGCACCCAAGACGATCGACAACGACGTATGGGGAACCGATCGCTCGGTCGGCTTCGACACGGCCGTGAGCATCGCCACCGAGGCCATCGACCGGGTGCACACGACGGCGGAGTCCCATGACCGGGTGATGGTCGTCGAGGTCATGGGCCACCATGTGGGCTGGATCGCGGTGGCCTCGGGCATCGCGGGCGGGGCCGACATGATCCTGGTCCCCGAAGACCCCTTCGACATCGACGAGGTGGCGTCCGCGCTGCGTCATCGGCACCGCTCGTACGCCTCCTCGTCGATCGTCGTCGTGGCCGAGGGAGCGGTGGCCAAGGAGGGCACGCTGGACTTCGTGCCGCCGGAGGGGCCGTTCGGCTCCATCGTGGCCGGGGCCATCGGCGAGCGGATCAAGGTCGAGCTGGCGGCGCGTACCGGGTTCGACACCCGCGTCACGATCCTTGGCCACGTGCAACGCGGCGGCACGCCCACGGCCACCGATCGCCTGCTCGCCAGCCGGTTCGGCGTGGCCGCGGCAGATGCGATCAACGACGGCGCGAACGCGGTCATGACCGCCCTGCAGGGCGACGAGATCGTGCTCGTGCCGATCGGCGACGTGGCGGGCAAGCTCAAGGAGGTGCCGGTCGAGCTCCGGCGCGTGGCGGAGTCGCTCTACTGAACGCGTTGTGCGGCCCGCCGCTGGCAACTACCGTGCTCCGATGAGAGCCATCCGGGTCGCCGCAGCAGTGTCATGGTGCTGCGCCCTCCTGCTCCTGCCCGCCGCCGCGACGGCGGCCGCCGCGCCCACCGGCCGGGCCGGTGAACGACCGGCCAGCCGGTCGGCCGAGCTGGACCCCACGGTGATCTTCAACTTCCCCGCGACCCCCGTCTACGTGGAGCCCGGGCACGTGTGGCAGCTGCCCGTCTCGCTGAACGCCTCCGTCGGCGGCCGTCCCGCCATGCTGCAGAGGCGGGCGGGCGGACGCTGGGTGACGGTTCAGCGGACCCGGGCGAAGGGCACCCGACTGCGCTTCCCCGTCACCGAGCGCAGGGCCGGGACCTTCCGCTATCGCGTGGTCGTGCCGAGCCACGGCGGGTTCGAGGCGAGGACGAGCCGGGCGCAGGTGGTGCACGTCGCGCCCGTCTCCGCGCAGACCAGGCAGCAGTTCGTGCCCACGACGATCAGCGGGGCCTTCACCGGGTACGACGTGACGTGGGGGCAGACCACCATGTCGTGGTCGGGCACCGTCACCTTCACGCAGATCCCCTACGAGTCGGCCGGGCTGTCGGAGAACGCACGGTACCGTCCGACCGCGCTTGCCCTGGCCTGGTCGGTCGACTACTCGGACTGGCGCTCGTGCCACTTCACCGGATCGGGCACGCTCGGCCTGCCGGACATCAGGCGGGTCGACGGCGGGATGCCTGACGAGTCGGTCGCCCCGGGCGCCGTGCCCAACGAGTACGACTTCCGGCTCGACCACCAGTGGGACCGTCCGCTCCTCGTCGGATCGATGGCCTGCCCGGGCGCGCCGGTCGTGCCCCACGAGTTCACCACCTCGCTGCAGCGCATGCTGAGCACTGACAGGGGGTCCAGCCTGGTGCCGAACCTGCGTCTGGCCTACGTCGACGGACTGCCCGAGAGCGGCTGGATTCGCATGGTGGGCGCGACCGACCCTGCCGACCCCAGCGCCGCGAGCGGCGCGAACACCTGGGACCTGACGGGCAGCGGCCGAAGCCCGTACATCCGGCCGACACGCTAAAGGCAGGACATTCCCATTCCGCAAGGTCTAGCGTGGCGCGCGGGAGGCATCATGAACAGGAATCGCATCGCAGCAGTGGCCATGTCCGCGACCATGATCGCGGCAGGGGGAGTGGTCATGGCTGCATCGCCGGCGCAGGGGAGGCCCAACCCGGACGTCCTCATCTCGCCGGCGACGCCGGACCAGGTGTGGGTGCAGTCGTTCGAGCGGTCTAGCGCTGACGCGCCGTGTATCGCGCCGGCCTGGCTGGAGACGGCGTGGAACGACGCCTGGGATCCGGCCGAGAAGGCCTGGACCCCGACGTGGGAGCAGTGGGCCAACGGTGGCAAGGGCGGCTGGACGTGCACCCGCTCGATCACCTGGGCGCATGGATCCCCCGAGGTCTGGCAGCGACGCTTCACCTAGCAGCCAGGTCCGTCAGCGGCCGCCTACGCCACCGGGATCCAGACGAGGCGCAGGTCGGTGACGACCACGTCGGACCGCTCCAGCGGGACCGCCAGCAGTTCGATGCTGCCGGCGCGATCGGCCCACTGCGCGTCGAGATCGGCCACCTCCGCGGCGAGCTCGGCCTCGAGGTCGGCGACGGCGCGCTCGGCCGCCGACGCCTTCTCGTACGCGGCCTCGACGCGCGAGCGCGATGCCGAGGTGCGTCGCATCTCGGTCGTGATCGACGACCTGCTGCGCTTGCCGCCGAACAGGCCGCCGAGCAGGGTCGTCACCTGCACGGTGGCGCCGTGCTCCGCGTCGTGCTGTGCCTCCGCTCGGGCGCCCGCCGTGGCGGCGACGTCCGCCCGGCTGCGCAGCGTGCGCAGCTTCGCCTCGTACTTGCGCTGCAGTGCGGCGACGGCAGCATCGGCCTTCGCATCGGCGGCCGCGGCGCACCGCGCCCCGAATTGCTCGGGCGTCTCGCCGACGCGCGGGTACAGGCGGAGTTCGGGATTGGCGAGGATCTCGATCGTGCGGGTGCGGGCGAGGTGGTCGCCGAGCGACCTGCCCAGGGCCGTCCACCACGTCTTCCGGCCGATCTCCGCGTCGGACATGCCGTAGGCCAGGGCGCCGGCCGGCGCGTCGCGGAGGTCGCGCTCGTCGTAGTCGACGGCGACGAAGTCGGCCGGATCCGGCAGCACGTCCAGCGGGAAGAGCACCGCCTCGTACTCCTCGTCGTGGACGAGGTCGGCCTTGGCCTCGTCGTAGCGAAGCCGCACCCGAGCGACCGCCGCGGCGCGCACGTGCACTCCCGGCGCCGCCCCGATGGCAGGACCCCAGGGGGCGGCCGGATCGAGGTAGGAGACCGGGATGCCCGGCGCGACGGTCGGCGCGACGGGGGTCTCGTCGTCGGCGAGGGCGGGCGCGGGCTCATGGGCGGGTGCCGGCGGGCTGGTGTCGATCACGGGTTCCGCTGACGGGTCCGGGCGCGATGCGACGAGCCCCGTCTCGGCGAGGCGCGATATCTCGCTGCGGATCAGCGGGCCGCGCAGGTAGCTCAAGGCCCAGCGGGTGGTGGTCAGCGCGGGAACATCCGAGCCGACCCGCTTCAGCACGAACTGCCGCTTGCCCAGGGCCGATATGGTCTCGCCCAGCGCGGAGATGTCGACGTCGCCGGCGGCGCTGCGCAGGCCGTCGACGAGGCGCGCCTTGTCGCGCTCCGTCTGGAGCCGCCCGATCAGCCACGTGCCGGCATTGGACAGCGCCTTGTAGTCGATGTCGACCGGGTTCTGCGTCGACAGGACGACGCCGACGCCGAAGGCGCGGCCCTGCTTCAGCAGCAGCATGATCGGCTTCTTGCTCGGCGGATTGGCGGTGGGCGGCAGGTAGCCCGCAACCTCGTCCATGTAGAGCAGGGCGCGCAGGTCCGAGGTGCCGCCCTGGCGCCGGGTCCAGGTCACGAACTTCGACAGGATGAGCGCAGTGGCCGACTGCCTGTCCTCGTCGGACAGATGGGCCGTCGTGACGATCGCGCAGCGCGGCCGTCCGTCGGGCGTGCGCAGCATCTCCTCGATGTCCACCGGGTCGCCGCCCAGCCACGAGGCGAATCCTGGTGATGCCAGCAGGCTGTTGATGCGGATGGCGAAGGCGCCCCGCTCGACGAGCGGGAAGAAGGTGTCGAGCTCGAGCACGCCGAGCTTGCGCATCGGCGGCTGCTGGACCTGCGCGAGCAGCGTCGCGAGGTCGAGATCGCGACCCTGGCCCCAGGAGGCCTGGATCAGCGTCGACAGGAGAACGTGCTCGCGGGAGGCCAGCGGATCGGCATCGATGCCGAGCATCCCGAGCAGGCTCGAGACGTAGCTCTCGATCTCGTCGGCAGTGTCCTCGGCATTGGCGTCCGCTCCGGGCGCCCGCAGCGTGCCGACCAGGTTCAGCTGGCGACCGGCCGACGAGCCCGGGGTGTAGACCTCGAACTCGACCGCCTGCCGCAGCGCAGCGATCCGATCCGGCGCGATGCCCCACTGCGCCAGGCCGTCGCGCCACTGCGTGGCCTGCTGCCCGGCGAACTCGATCGTGCTGACGCCGGCCTTCGACACGTCGCTCTCGTTGACCCACGGCTCGAAGTCGGCTGCCGCGAGCTGGGGGAAGGTGAGGCACAGGTTCGTGAGGTCGCCCTTGGGGTCGATGATCAGGGTCGGCACCCCCGCGGACAGGCACTCCTCGATGAGAACGATGCCCAGGCCGGTCTTGCCCGAGCCGGTCATGCCGACGATGATGCCGTGCGTCGTCAGATCGGCGGTGCCGATGACGGTCGCCTCGCTCGTGCGCTCATGGGTGGCGGGGTCGAGGGCCCCGCCGATCGTCAGGTTGGCCATGCGTCACACCTAACCACGCGTCCGGACCGCGCGGACATCCGCGAGATGGCGACGCAACCCTAGGGGAGGTTCGCGGTCCACGCAGTGAGGGTGGCCAGCAGCTGCTCGCCGTAGCGCTCCGCCTTCGCCGGGCCGATGCCGTTCACGCCCAGGAGCTGGGCCACGTCGCGCGGACGGCGCACGGCGATCTCGCGCAGCGTGCGATCCGACAGGACGATGAACGCCGGGACGCCGTCCGCGTCGGCGAGGGCCTTCCTGGTCAGCCGCAGCGCCTCGAAGACCTCTGCGTCCTGGCTCGAGAGGTCCACCACCTGCCCGCGCGGCGACTTCGCCGCCCTGGCGGATGATCGGGCTGCCGGCCTCGCCGCACGTCGCAGCTCCACGGCCACGGTCCCCGAGAGGATGGGCTGTGCTGCGTCGGTCAGCTGCAGCGCACCCATCGCCTCGGGGTCCGGGTGCAGGATCCCGCGCGCCACCAGCTGGCGGATCACGCTGCGCCATTCGTCCGTCGCGATGTCGGCGCCGACGCCGAACGTGACCAGCGTGTCGTGGCCCCAGCTGTCGACCTTCGGGGTGTGCTGCCCGCGCAGCACGTCGATGAGGTGCCCGGCACCGAAGCGCTGCTGCGTCCGGATCACCGCGGACAGCAGCTTCTGCGCGGCGACCGTGGCATCCCACATCTCCGGCGGGCTCAGGCAGGTGTCGCAGTTGCCGCAGTCCTCGGACTCCTCGCCGAAGTAGTGCAGCAGGACGCGCCTGCGGCAGCCGGCGGCCTCCGCGTACCCGAGCATGGCGTCGAGCTTGATCCGATCGACCCGCTTGTGCGCCTCGGAGGCCGCCGACCCGGCGATGAAGGAGCTCTGCTGGATGAGGTCGGCGAGGCCGTAGGCCATCCATGCGTCGGCCGGCTCACCGTCGCGGCCGGCGCGCCCGGTCTCCTGGTAGTAGCCCTCGAGGCTCTTGGGGAGGTCCAGGTGGGCGACGAACCGGACGTCGGGCCGGTCGATGCCCATCCCGAAGGCGATCGTGGCGACCACCACGACGCCGTCCTCCCGCCGGAACCGCTGCTGCACCCGCCGCCTGGTGTCCTGGTCGAGCCCGGCGTGATAGACCTCTGCATCGAAGCCGTCGGCGCGCAGCCACCCGGCGGTCTGCTCGGCCTTCTTCCGGGACTGGCAGTAGACGATGCCCGTCTCGCCCCGGTGCCCCGAACCGCCGCCGAGGAAGCCCAGCAGCTGCTTCCTGGCATCGTCCTTGGACACCACCGTGTAGCGGATGTTGGGCCGATCGAAGGACGAGACGAACTCGGTCGCGCTCGACAGGGCGAGTCGAAGGTGGATCTCGCGGCGCGTGACGTCGTCAGCCGTGGCCGTGAGCGCGATGCGGGGCGTCGTCGGGAAGCGATCGCGAAGCTCCGACAGGCGCAGGTACTCGGGCCGGAAGTCGTGGCCCCACTGCGACACGCAGTGGGCCTCGTCGATGGCGAACAGCGCCAGCCCGGGTCCGGCGGCGACGCGCTCGAGCAGGTCCAGGAAGTCGGGCAGCATCAGGCGCTCGGGCGCCACATAGAGCAGGTCGAGGCTGCCGTCGCAGCAGCTCGCGCCGGACGGCGTCGGCCTCGGCCATCGACAGGCGTGGAGTTCCAGAACGACGCGCGGACGCCGAGCAGGCGGAGCGCGTCCACCTGGTCCTGCATGAGGGCGATCAGCGGCGAGACGACGATGCCGACGCCGCGCATCGCCAGCGACGGGATCTGGTAGCACAGCGACTTGCCTCCGCCCGTGGGCATGAGGACGACGCTGTCGAGTCCGGACAGCGTCCGGTCGATGATCTCCTCCTGCTGGCCGCGGAAGGAGGTGAAGCCGAACGTCTCGCGCAGGACTGCGCGGCTCAGCTCGCTCATGGCACCCCCAATGGTCGCGGCCGCATCGTAGCCGGGCGGCGGGCGAGTGACTGCGCGACGGCGAAGTGGTGGTCCCAGGGTCAGCAGCCGGGCGAGCCGATCGCCGGCGGCTCGCCGTGGGCGCTCGTCTACCCGTCCTGACGCTGCGACACCGGGACCCGCACGGCGGTGATGGCCCGCAGGATCTCCTCCGGCGTGGCCGGGACGCGTAGCGGCGGATCGACACGGTGCCTGCCGACCGCACTGATGGCATCGCGGATCGCCAGGAAGACGGAGATGGACAGCAGGAGCGGTGGCTCGCCCACCGCCTTGCTGAGGTGGATGGTCTCCGCCGTGTTCGGGCACTCGAAGAGCGCGGTTCGCAGGTCGGGCGGGACATCGTTCGCAGTGGGGATCTTGTACGACGTCGGCGCGTGCGTCAGCAGTCGTCCCGTCCGGGCGTCCCAGCGCAGGTCCTCCGATGTCATCCAGCCCATGCCCTGGACGAATCCGCCCTCGACCTGGCCGACGTCGATCGACGGGTTGAGCGAGCGACCGACGTCGCTGCACAGGTCGGCTCGGACGACGCGGGCCTCGCCTGTCAGGGTGTCCACGGCGACCTCGCTGACGGCGGCGCCGTAGCAGAAGTAGAAGAAGGGATGCCCGCGCATGATGGCCTCGTCCCACCACAGGCCCGGCGTCGAGTAGAAGCCGTCGGACCAGAGCTGGACGCAGTCGTCGTGGGCAGCCTGCGCGATGTCGGCGAACGATGCCCGGGCGCCGTTGGCCGAGACGATGCCGTCGCTGAGCGTGACATCGTCCGGGCTGGCGCCGAGGCGTTCGGCGGCCACCTTCACGAGCCGCTCGCGTATGCGCCGCGCGGCCTGCTGCGCGGCCATGCCGTTGAGGTCGCAGCAGGTGGAGGCGGCCGTGGCCGACGTGTTGGGGACCTTGTCGGTGTCGGTGTCGCAGATGCGCACCTGGTCGACGCTGACGCCGAGCTCCTGCGCGACGACCTGGAGGACCTTGGTGTGGACGCCCTGGCCCATCTCGATGCCTGAGTGGCTGACCGTGACGGATCCGTCCGTGTACACATGGACGAGGGCTCCGGCCTGGTTGAGGTAGCGCAGCTCGTACGAGATGCCGAACTTCACCGGGGTCAGGGCGATGCCCCGCTTGATGACGGGGCTGGTGTCATTGAACTGCCTGATCTCCTGACGCCGTGCCGCGTAGTCGCTGCTCAGGGTCAGCCCTGCGACGAGCCGGCGCAGCTCGCTGCCCTGCACCTTCTGCCCGTACGGAGTCGTGGTTCCCCACTCCGCGGGATCGTCGGACTGCTCCGGCCAGTAGTAGTTGCGGAGCCGGACCTCCGCGGGGTCCAGGCCCAGCGCACGGGCCACCGAGTCGAGCACCACCTCCGTGACCAGAGCGCCCTGCGGTGCCCCGAAGCCGCGCATCGCGGTGCTGCTGTGCGTGTTCGTGCGAGCCGCGTAGCCCTGGATCGAGACGTTGGGCAGCCAGTAGGCGCTGTCCGACTGGACGACCGACTTCAGGAGGACCGGCTCGGTCAGGCCTGCACTGAAGCCGGCCTGGGACACGTGGGTCACGTCGAGCCCGAGGATCCGGCCCTCGTCGTCGAATCCGACGTCGAAGGTGCTCTGGTACGGATGCCGCTTCCCGGTGGCCTGGTTGTCCTGCGCCCGGCTGAGGCGCAGCTTCGCGGGCCGGCCGGTGACGTGTGCGGCCAGCGCTGCGATGCAGGCGAACTGGGCCGCCTGATGCTGCTTGCCGCCGAAGCCGCCACCGAGTCGACGGCACTCGACCTGGACGACGTTGCGGGCCAGGCCAAGGCACTTCGCGACGAGGGCCTGCACCTCGCTCGGATGCTGGGTCGACGACCTGATCTCCAGGCCGCCCTCGTCGGTCGGGATGGCGAGGCACACGTGGGTCTCGAGGTACACGTGCTCCTGGCCGCCGGACTCGAAGGTCCCCTGCAGCCGGTGCGGAGCCGACTCGATCGCGGCGCGCAGGCCTTGACCGCTGGTCCGCTCCATGCGGAACGGCGGCACGGCATGGTCGCCGGCCTCGTGCGCGGCCTGCGGGTCCAGCACCGGTGGCAGGACCTCGATGGCCAGTGACGCCTCGCCCAGGGCAGCGGCCGCGGTGGCGCTCGCCCGGTCCGTCGCCACGACGGCGAAGACCGGCTGGCCGGCGTACGACACCTGCCCGGCCGCCAGGATGGGCTCGTCATGGGTGATCGTGCCGCAGTCGTTCTCGCCCGGGAAGTCGTCGGCGGTCAGGACGGCGACGACACCGGGAGCCGCCAGCATCGTGGCCGCGCCGATGCCCGTCAGCCTTCCGTGCGCCACGGGGGAAAGGCCGAGCACCACGTGCACGGTTCCCTCCGGCTCGACCGCGTCGTCGGCGAACTGGGCCGTCCCGGTGACGTGGAGCACGGAGGACTCGTGGGGCACGTTCGTGCCGACGACCACGTGGCCGGGCATCGTCACGGCAGGCTCCGGATCTCGGTCTCGGCCCGTGAGAGCGGTCGGTCGGGGCGCGTCTGCAGCCAGAAGCGCTCGAGCAGGCCGCGTGCGGCCTGCATCCGGTACTCGGCCGCACCGCGATGGTCGGACAGCGGCGACACGTCGTCGGCGAGCGATGCCTGCGCCGAGCCGAGGGTCTCGCGACTCCAGGCACGTCCGACCAGGGCGGACTCGACGTGCGTGGCGCGGACCACTGTCGGGGCCATGCCACCGAAGGCGAACCGTGCCGCAGTGATCACCTCGCCGTCGGTGGCGATCCACATCGCGGCACTGACGGAGGAGATGTCGCTGTCGAAGCGCTTGCTCAGCTTGTACGCGTGGACATCGCGGTCCAGGGATGCGCTGGCGATCTCGATCGCGACGATGAGCTCGCCGGGCTGCAGGCATGTGCGCCGGTAGCCGGTTGACAGGTCGCACACCGGGACGGACCGCACCTGCAGGCCACGGCGCAGCTCGACGCGGGCGTCGAGGGCCATGAGCACGGGCGCGCTGTCGCCGACGGGCGAGGCCGTGGCCAGGTTGCCGGCCATGGTGCCCGTGTGGCGGATCGCCGGCGCCGCGAAGCGCGTCCATATCTGCGTGAGAGAGGGGATGCGTGCGCAGAGTGCGGCCCAGGCGTCCTCCAGGGTGACTGCGCCGCCGATCCGCAGGTGCGTGGGGGACTGGTAGATGGACGTCATCTCCGCGACCCGGCCGGTCCAGATCAGCGTGGCCGGTGCCGCCCCGGGCCGCGCGAGGCCGGGGGTCAGGTCAGTGCCGCCGGCGATGACGATCGCGTCGGGAGTCACCCTGACGAGACGGTCGAGCTCGGACATGGACTGCGGCGTCACGAACGCCGTGCCGTGCCCGGGGTCGTAGCGCAAGGTGCCGGGCCGTCGCAGGCCGTTCAGCGCGGCGACGACCGGCCCGTGGTCGAAGGATGCGGACGAGGCGCCGAGCGCGTGCTCTCCCGCGTCGAGGATGCTCCGATATCCCGTGCAGCGGCAGAGGTTTCCCGCGAGACCGGCGGCGATCTCGTCGCGGGTCGTCCGGCGGCCCGACGCGGCAGCCTGCTGGTCGAGGCACCACAGCGACATGACCATGCCCGGCGTGCAGAAGCCGCACTGGGTGCCGTGGTCCGCCACCATCGCCCGCTGGATCGGGTGCAGGTGGCCGCCCGTCGTCCAGGCGATGTCCTCGACCGTGAACAGCGCACGGCCGTGGAGCATGGGCAGCAGCATGAGGCAGGCGTTCACCGATCGGTACCGCAGTCGCCCCCGGCCGCCCTCGTCATCCAGCTCGGCGACGACGACCGTGCAGGCACCGCAGTCGCCCTCGTTGCAGCCCTCCTTCGTGCCGCGGCTGCGGGGGTCTCGGCGCAGCCAGTCGAGGACGGTCATCGTCGCGGGGACGTCGCGAACTTCGACCATGCCCCCGTGGCGCCAGAATCGGATGGACGTGCCCTGCTCCACGGCCTCACGATACGTCGCCGGAACCAGTGATGCCCGGCTGCTCACGGGCCGTCTCCGGCGCGCAACCGGACCGTTCCCGGGGGGACACTCTCGGTAGGGATCCATCGCCCAGGAACGGAGTGACGATGAACTGGTTGCGCACCGGGCACGAAGACGAGGGTCACGGACTCACTCGCCGAGCGCTTCTCGCTGCGTCCGCGACGGCCGCCGGGCTGGCGATCGCGGCGCCGGCGGCGGCGGCCGATGGTGCGGCCGCACCCGCGGCGCGCCGGCCGGCGACGCAGCGGAACACGTGGTTCGAGTCGCTCGAGCCCTACTATCCGGGACGGGAGCCGATCGGCGCCGGCGAGATGCGGATCTCGTTCATGGGGACGTCGCCGATCCCGCGGCTGGCCCAGTCGTGCGGGAGCGTGTTCGTCGAGCTCGGCAACGGGGACTCGTTCCTGTTCGACGCTGGCACGGGCGTCATGGAGAAGTACACCTCGATGAAGGTCCACATGAAGCAGATGGATCGGATCTTCCTCACGCACCTGCACGGCGACCACACGAGCGACCTCACCCACATCTTCGACTTCGGACCGTCGGTCGACCGCAAGTCGCCGTTGTACGTCTGGGGACCGACGAAGTCCGACGTCCCGGATCCAGTGACGGGGGAGGTCTACGACGACGGCACGGCAGCGTTCTGCCGGCTGCTGCGCGAGGCCAATCGCTGGCACCGGGAGGCGTTCGCCTTCCTGCCCACCAGCTACCAGGGCTTCGTTCCGCCGCCCTGGGATCCGGCCGGGCACCGAGACGGCTTCGACCTCGTCACAACGGAACTGCCCTGGCGCACCGTCGGGGGCGTTGCCTATGACTACAACGGCGTGCGGATCACGCACTTCCCCGCCGTCCACGATCGTCAGGGGTCCATCAGCTACAAGCTCGAGTGGAACGGCCTGTCCATGGTCTTCTCGGGCGACACGCGCCCGACCCAGTACATCATCGACCAGGCCACCGACGGCGTCGACGTCTTCATCCACGAGATGGTCGTGCCGCCTGAGGTATGGGCCAGCAAGAACTCCGGCCTCAAGCCGGGAGACGCAGGGTGGGACCAGGCGGTGCAGGCCGCCCAGATGATCGAGAACAACTCGCACACGCCGCAGAAGGGCTTCGGGTACATCCTGAGCCGGTTGGCGCACCATCCGCGTCTCGCGATCGCCACCCACTTCCAGGCCGAGGACGACACGATGCGGGCCGCCATGCGTGATGTCAGGTCCTGGTACCCGAAGGGGCGGGTCTCGATCGCGACGGACTTCTTCGTCGTGCGGGTCACCAAGGACGAGATCCGGCAGCGGCGCGCCGTCGTGTCGGACTACGCCTGGCAGTCCGTCTCCCTCATTCCCGGCACGGACCCGCCCAAGTACCACTACCCGGACGGGCAGGGCAATCCGTACGCGCAACTCGATCCGAACGCCCCGGTCATCCCGAACAGCGTGTACGAGACGTAGCCGCGTCCCGAGTTCCCTCGGGCCTGCCTCGGCCCTGTTCAGGAGGGTATGGTCACCAGCAAGTGGATGGAGCGGGAGTGCTCGGCGGCGCTCCCCTGGCGGGTGGGAGAGCAGTCATGGCCACGCGAGACCCGTCGCCGGGTCCGGAGCTCCCGGCCGAGGGACCCAGGACCGACCACGCCGATTACAGCCAGCGTGCCAGGGGCGGACGGTGGCGTCGCCTGCTGGCTGGCGGGCGTGACGACGAGTTCTCCGACTACGGGCCGCCACTCACCAGGGAGCAGCGTGAGCACCTGGCGCGCGCCACCGACGAGTTGATGAAGCGCTACTCCATCAGCCGGCCGGGAGGAGCTGCGGGGTCGGAGGAGTCCGAGGAGGACCAGCCCGTGTCGGCCGACGAGTTCGGGGCCGTCCTCGAGACGGTCCTGGCGGAGGCGTTCGACTTCGGGTGGTTCGATCGGCCTGATCTTCCCGAGGCCCCTGAGCTCACCCTCGAGTCGAGTACCGGCGAGCTCACCCGGAAGGCGCTGGCGGACGGCATGGTGGCCCGCGAGGAGGAGCCCTTGACGTGGTCGGGGCAGGACCCGGAGAGCGAGGTGGGCGGGCACCTCGAGTCGACGCTGTCCTGGGCGGCCGGGCTGGATGCCCACCGGGAGCTCGAGCCGGAGGTGTCGCCGCCGTCCGAGCCCGGTGTCGTGGCCGAGCCTGAGCAGTTCGGTGCTGCGAAGCAGGAGCTCGAGACCGCCGAGTTCGAGGTCGCCGAGCTCATGGTCGCCGAGTTGCGGGAGGTTCTCCACGAGGCCGTCGCAGCGGAGCGCGAGGCCATCCTGTTCGCCGCCGTCACGCGGCAGCGGCTGGCGGAGGCCAGGAAGATCCTCGCCGCGCTCGGGTGAGTCGGGCCGCACCGATGCCACACGGCTGTCCCATCCCTCACGGGTGGACGGCCGTTGGCATCGGTCCACGGCAGGAATGCGGCAAGCGAAGTGGAATCAACTGGGCCCTCAGATATCGAGTAGGCAGTCCCACACGTCGGCACCGAAGTTCTGCTCTCCTGACGCATCCGTGGGTGCTTTGAGGGACTCGTGAACGGGCGCACGCCGCCGCTCCTGCCGGGCCGGTCGGCGCGCAACATTCCCACCCTTTGTAGGAGCATGGCCTCGGCGTTGGTGCATCAGGCACGGGATGCCGGGGTGGAGCGGAGGATTGCGTAATGCGTATACGTCGCATCGTGGCGAGTGTCGCGGCGGGACTGATGGTGGCTGCCGGCGTTTCCCTGGTTGCGGCCCCTGCAGCAAGCGCTAGTCAAACGTGGGTGCAGTCGTTCCAGCGTTCGGGGCCGGATGCGCCCTGCACCGCGCCTGTGGAGTTGAGCATCGACTGGCAGGACGGCTGGACGGGCTCGCCGGATTGGACTGCCTCGTGGGAGCAGTGGCCCAGCAACGGCCAAGGCGGTTGGACATGTACGCGCTCGATCACCTGGGCCAAGGACTCCCCGGCTCCCTTCCCCTCCGGGGCGTGTATTCAAGGATCGCCAGCAGAGTGGCTTCAGTTCAATGGCGGCTGGAATCTGCCGGTGGGGTCGCCTGACTACGACGATGTCCTTTGCACTCATCAGACGTCAACAATCGTCTTTGACGTCGTGTACGCCCCAAGTGGATTCGATGCCACCGCGTTGTGTATCGAGGCCTTCGGGACTGCCCAGGACTTGGTGGACTTCGGGTATCCCGTTTACGGGTGCAGGCACTACGTCTGACACGTAGCTCCGCGTCCCAAGGAGCATCGTGAATCGGTCCCGTCGTTGTTCGATGGGGCCGATTCGTTGTTCCACGTCCGGAGCAGGCTGGGCGAAGGAGCGGTACGACGCGTGGCCGATTGGCCGGGGTCGGCGCCTGACTCAGTCCTCCCGCTCGGGGAACGGGAAGTCGCAAGTGGTTCAAGAAGTGGGATCAAGTTTCGTTGGCACCCCCTTTCCACGAGGCGAAGTGCGCCCGGAGGGACTCGAACCCCCAACCGACCGGGTAGAAACCGGTTGCTCTATCCGTTGAGCTACGGGCGCTGGTCCGACCATTCTTCCCTGTTGCGCGGCGTCGTGGGCGACGGGCTCGCCAACGACTCGGCTTTCGCGGATTCGCGACTGTCAGAGGGCGATTGTAGCCTCCAGACATGTTGGATACCAACGACTTCGACGTTGACTGGCTGTCGGCGGACCTGGAGGGGTTCGCTGCCGAGTGCCCGTTCGAGGATGCCGAGGCGGTCGAAGTGCTCGAGGATGATCCGTGGTTCGCCGACGTGGACGCGTCAGCCGACGCCGGGCGCCTGGCGCCGCGGGAGGTCCTCGATCGGCTGCTGGTGAGGGCGCCCGATGCCTACGTGGTGGCCCGGCTGGCCGGCATCGACGTGGCGAGCCTCTCGCCGGCGGAAGCGGTGGTGTTCCTGCAGGTCGCCCAGCGCACGGAGGCCTGGCACGCGGCCCTGCAGATGAGGGCGTACGTGGCGGCCGGATCCGGCCATGCACAGGTCGAGGAGCTGCTGGTGCTGGACCCGCGCCCGGATCACGAGGCAGAGCGGCTGCTCCGGCTCGAGGATGCGTGCCGGGAGGAGCTCTCGGCGGCGCTGCGCTCGAGCGGCCAGGCGACCCACGACGCCCTGACCACCGCGCGGCTGCTCGCCGGGCCGTTGGCGACGACGATGGATGCCCTTGAGTCGGGAGCGATCACGCGGGGCCATGCGAGGGTCGTGGTGGAGGCGGTGCGGAGGCTGCCTGGCTGCCACGCGTTCGATCGGTCCCGGTGCGACGTCGCAGCGGTCATGCCATGTCCAGGAGCGTGCCGAGTTCACGCGGATGTGCGCGCAGCTGCAGGACAGGGTCGTGCCCGTGGCCACTCGCGGCACGATGTCGCAGGCCCGCAGTGCGGCTCGTCGCGCGGTCCTGGCGATCGACTCCCAGGGCGAGGCCCGACGCCGTGCTGCGGCCCGCAGGGTCCGGGATGCCTTCGTCGTCAACGAGGAGGACGGCCTCGCGCTGTTCGCCGTCCGCCTGGCGGCCGAGCACGCGCACGCCTGCCTCGCGGTGGTTGACGCCCTGGCCCACGACAACCGCTTCGTGGGCCAGGGCGACGTCACCGTCGGCGAGCGCCGGGCACGGGCGGCCGTCGCGCTGATCCTCGATGCCGGACGAAGCGCGGTCGGCCTCCCCGAACCGCAGTTGCGGGCGCACCTGGACGTCACCATCGACCTCGACACCCTCCTCGACCTCCAGCGTCCCGGCGCGGGGGCGGCGCAGATCGCCGGCGTCGGTCCGGTCGGCGCCGACGTCGTCCGCGACCTGATCGCGGACCCGGACGTCACGCTCACGATGCGCCGGCTCGTGACCGACCCGCTGACCGGGCATCTGCTCGACCTCGGCCGCACCCGGTACGAGGTCACCGGTCGGCTGCGCGAGTTCCTCACCGTCCGCGACCGGACCTGCCGCTTCCCGGGCTGTGGGCGAAGGGCCGCCAGGTGCCAGCTCGACCATGCCGAGGCGTGGGCCGACGGTGGTGCGACGAATCCCTCGAATCTGGGCGCCCTGTGCCTGCGGCATCACCAGATGAAGACCCATGGCGGCTGGGCCATTGCCTCCGCCCGTGCCGACGGCTCCTGCAGCTGGACCTCCCCATACGGCCACGAGTACGAGCGCCGTCCGGAGCCGGTCGGTATCCCCTCCGCCAGGTCGCCCGATCCGGATCCTGGCGATCCGCCGCCCGGCTAGTGGCCGCGGGCCTCCCACTCGTCGATGTGGTCGGCCGCCTCGCCGATCGTCGTCGAGTCGCCATGCCCGGTGTGCACCACCGTCTCGCGCGGCAGGACGAGCAGGCTCGTGCGGATCGACTCCGCCAGGGTCGGGAAGTCGCTGAAGGACCGACCCGTGGCCCCGGGTCCGCCGGCGAACAGGGTGTCGCCGCTGAAGACGACGCCGAGTGCCGGCACGTAGAGGCAGCAGCACCCCGGCGCATGACCCGGCGTGTGCAGCACGTGCACGTCGACCCCGCCGACTCGGATGATCTGGCCGTCGGCGAGCTCGCCGTCCGGCTCGACATCCGGATGCGTCAGGGCCCACACCGGCAAGTCGTCGGGATGCAGCAGCACGGGTGCGCCGGTGGCCGCGGCGAGCGCCGGGGCCACGCGCACGTGGTCGTCATGGGCGTGCGTGCACACGATCGCGACGACCTGCCTGCCGTCCACGACCGCGAGGATCGCGTCGACGTCGTGCGGCGCGTCGATCACGATGCACTCGCTGTCATCGCCGACGACCCAGACGTTGTTGTCGACGTCGAACGTCTCGCCGTCGAGGGAGAAGGTGCCGGACGTCACCGCGTGGTCGATGCGCGCCATCACAGGACCACGACCGAGCGCAGCACCTCTCCGTGATGCATCTTGGTGAAGGCCTCCTCCACGTCGGCGAGCCCGATCTCCTCGGAGACGAACCTCTCCAGCGGCAGGCGACCCTGCAGGTAGAGGTCGATGAGCAGCGGGAAGTCCCGGCTCGGCAGGCAGTCTCCGTACCAGCTCGACTTCAGGGAGCCGCCGCGGCCGAAGACGTCGAGCAGCGGGAGGTCGATGCGCATGTCGGGCGTCGGGACGCCGACGAGCACGACCGTGCCGGCGAGGTCGCGGGAGTAGAAGGCCTGCGTCCAGGTCTGGGGGCTGCCGACGGCGTCGATGACCACGTCCGCGCCGAAGCCGCCCGTGTGCTCGCGAATCGCCTCGACCACGTCCATCTGCCTGGCATTGACCAGGTGCGTTGCGCCGAATTCGGCCGCGGTGGCGAGCTTGCGCGGGTCGACGTCCACGGCGATGACGCGTGTCGCCCCTGCCAGCACGCTGCCGGCGATCGCCGCCGCACCCACTCCGCCGCAGCCGATGACGGCCACCGAGTCGCCTCGCGTGACGCCGCCCGTGTTGATGGCCGCCCCGAGCCCGGCCATCACGCCGCAGCCGAGCAGCCCGGCCACGGCGGGGGCGGCGACGGGATCGACCTTCGTGCACTGCCCGGCGTGCACGAGCGTCTTCTCGATGAAGGCGCCGATGCCCAGGGCGGGGGACAGCTCGGTGCCGTCCTCGAGGGTCATCCGCTGTGCGGCGTTGTGCGTCGCGAAGCAGTACTGGGGCCGGCCGCGAAGGCAGGCGCGGCAGTTGCCGCACACCGCTCGCCAGTTCAGGATGACGAAGTCGCCGGGCGCGACGTCCGTCACGCCCTCTCCGACCTCCTCGACGATGCCCGACGCCTCGTGGCCGAGCAGGAAGGGGAACTCGTCGTTGATCCCGCCCTCGCGGTAGTGCAGGTCGGTGTGGCAGACACCGCATGCCAGGACCCGGACGATCGCCTCGCCGGGGCCGGGATCGGGCACGATGATCGTGGCGATCTCGACGGGCGCACCCTTGCTGCGGGCGATGACGCCCCGGACGGTGTACGGCATGGTCGGCCTTCCTCGGTGCGGCTGCGTGAAGGTGAATGATGCCGCACCGGGCGCTGTCAGGCGCAGGCCGGTGCCCTCGCCACGCGGTCGGCGAGGATCTCGACGAGATGGGCCGACTCGCACAGCGGCGGGCTCTTCGACCGGCCCGCGGCGTGGATGGCCACGCGGTCGTCGAGGGTGCCGGGGAACAGCAGGAGCGTGCCGACGACCGGCTCGCGTGCGCTGCTCGCGTTCACCGCAGTGATGGCGGCGGTGACGCCCGGGGATGCCTGTGCCGCGTACGCGGCCACGACCTGCGCGCCGCGACGGCGCTGCCAGGACGCGGCCAGCGCGCGGAGGTCGGCCTGGGCCCGCTTGTCGCTCGTTCCGGCGGCGGCGAGGACGGCGGGCCCGTCGGCTGGGAGCGCATCCTCGAGCGCGTCGAGCAGCCGCTCGTCGAGGCCGATCGGCGCCGTGACGACGATGTCGACCCGGTGCGCGAGTCGCGCGCTCGCCACGGTGCCGGGCACGTCGCTGCGGGCGTGGAAGGCGTTGCTCAGGAGCATCGGGACGACGACGACGCTGTCGGCGCCGCCTGCGTCCAGGTGCCGCCCGATCGCGGCCGGCAGGCTCGGCCAGTCATGGTCGAGGAAGGCGGCCCGAACGACGGGTCCGGTCAGCCGCTGCTCGAGTCGACGCGCCACGTCGTGCGTCGCCGCCGCGGCGCGCCGGTCGGGGCTGCCGTGTGCGAGCAGCACCACCAGGTCGCTCATGCGCTCGCCCCGACCGTGGTGATCTCGGCGGCGAGCAGCGTCGGGACGCTGACCACGTCGCCGATGACGATGACCGCGGGGTTGGTCACGCCGATGCGGCCCGCGGTGGCGGCGATCGTCTCCAGGGTGCCGACCGTCACGCGCTGCTCCGGGGTCGACGCGCGCTCGATGATCGCGACCGGTGTCGTCGCGTCCTTGCCCTCGGTCACCAGTCCGGCGACGAGGGCGGGCAGCGACCTGACGCCCATGAGCACGACGAGGGTCAGGTCGAGCTGCGCCAGGGCGCGGACGTCGCGCAGTTCGTGCCCGGTGATCACCGCGTACCCGTTCGACAGGCCGCGATGGGTGACCGGGATGCCCGCGAAGGCCGGGGCGGCGACCGCTGAGCTGATCCCCGGGATCACGTCGACCGCGAGACCAGCCGCCACGCATGCCTGCACCTCCTCGCAGCCGCGGCCGAACACGAAGGGGTCGCCCCCCTTGAGACGCACCACGCGCAGGCCGCGGCGGGCGCGGTCGACCAGCACGGTGTTGATCTCGTCCTGGGTGAGGGTGTGCCTTCCCGGGCCCTTGCCGGCGTCGACGCGCTCGACGTCGGGGTCCAGCGCCTCGAGCAGCGCGGTCGGGCCGAGCCGGTCGTAGACGACGACATCGGCGCGGGCCAGTTCCCGGCGGCCGCGGACCGTGATGAGGTCCGGATCGCCCGGACCACCGCCGATCAGCACGACGCGACCGTCGCCCCTGCGGCGGCGGCGCACGGGGAGCAGTCCGCCCGCGAGCTGGTCCTCCACGGCGTCCCTGATGGCGATCGCGCGTCGCGGGTCGGCGTTCGCGGTGACGGCGACCGTCACGTCGTCGACCCGCGCCACGGCCGGCGTCCACGCCTCCGATAGGGCCGCGTCGTCGGCCCGGATGCACCAGGTGCGCCGCGCGAACGCCTCCTCGGCGACCGCGTCGTCGACCGCCTTGTCGCCGGTGGCGGCGTGCACGAGCCACGCGTCGTCCGCATCACCGAACCGGTAGGCCCGCTCGATGAGCGTGATCCTCCCGTCGTCGGCCCACCGGCGCACGTCCGCCCCCGCCGTGGCGGCGACGACGGTGACCCGCGCACCCGCGTCGACCAGCGCCCGGGCGCGACGAGTGCCCACGCGACCGGCACCGACCACGACGACGTGCTTGCCGGTGACATTGAGCGAGATCGGATACGTGGTCATGCGTGCAACCCGCACTCGGTCTTGCCCAGGCCGCGCCAGCGGCCGGCGCGCGGGTCGTCGCCCGCGCCGACGGGGTGCGTGCACGGTGCGCAGCCGATGGAGGGGTAGCCCTCGTACATCAGCGTGTTGACCGTGACGTCGTTCTCGAGCGTGTAGCGCAGCAGCTGGATGTCCGACCAGTGCAGCATGGGGGCGATCTTGAGCACGCCGCGCCGCTCGTCGAACTGGACCACCGGCGTGACCGCGCGGTGCGGGGCCGCCGCGATGCGCAGTCCGGAGATCCAGGCGTCGTAGCCCAGGAGCACCTCCTCCATGGGCTCGACCTTGCGGAGCCTGCAGCACAGGTCGGGGTCGGTGCGCCACAGGTCGGCTCCGTGCTCGGCATCCTGCTCGGCGACCGTCTGGCGCGGGGTGATGCTGAGCAGCGTCAGGCTGCTGCGGGCCAGGAGGTCGTCGCGGGTGCGCAGCGTCTCGTCGAAGTGGTAGCCGGTGTCGAGGAAGGCGACGGGGATCCCGGGCGCCACCTTGCTCACCAGATGGGCGAGGGCCGTGTTGGCCATCGACTGCGTGACCAGGACGCGAGTCCCGAATGTCTCGTCCGCCCACCGGATGATCTCCTGCGCGCGGGCGCCGGCGAGATCGACCGACGCATAGCGCGCGAGGATGCGCAGGTCCTCCGCCTGGTACGGCTCCGCGGTGCGCGGCCTCACTGGATCGCCGCCTCGTCCGCCCTCAGGGCCCATTCGCCGAACGTCTCGTCGTCGGCGCGGTCGGCGAGGTAGCCGTGCACGAGGCGCTCGACGTAGTCCGGCAGCCCGTCGGCCGGCAGCCGCAGTCCCTTGACCGTGCGGCCGAAGCCGGCGTCCTGCCCGAGGCGGCCGCCCAGGTGGACCTGGAAGCCCTCGACGTCGTTGCCGTCGGCGTCGAGGGCGCGGATGCCCTTCAGGCCGATGTCGGCGACCTGGATCCGGGTGCACGAGTTGGGGCAGCCGTTGACATGCACGGCGAGCGGCAGGTCGTACTGCGGAAGCCGGGTCTCCAGCTCGTCGATGAGGTCGGCGGCGCGCGCCTTGGTCTCCACCATCGCCAGCTTGCAGAACTCCACGCCCGTGCAGGCCATCGTGCTCCGGCGGAACGGTGACGGGTCGTCGACCTGCAGGCCGATCGCGGTCAGGCCGGTGACCAGCCGCTCGACCTGGTCCGATGTCACGTCGAGGACGACCACCTTCTGCTGGGCCGTCAGCGTGACGCGACCCGAGCCGGCGGCCTCCACGAGATCCGCGAGGGCCGTCAGGCGGGTGCCGGACAGGCGACCGACAACCGGTGCCGCACCCACGTAGTGACGCCCGTCCCTCTGCGGGTGGACGCCGACGTGGTCACGTCGCCCGTCGACGGGGCCGGTGGGCGCCGGTCCGTCGACCAGTGCGCGGCCGAGGTACTCGTCCTGGAGCACCTGTCGGAAGCGCTCGGCGCCCCAGTCCTTGACGAGGAACTTCAGACGCGCCTTCGTGCGCAGCCGCCGGTATCCGTAGTCGCGGAAGATGCCGATCACGCCGCCCCAGACGTCGGCCACCTCGTCGAGGGGCACCCACGCGCCGAGCCGGACGGCCAGGTGCGGGTTGGTCGAGAGCCCGCCGCCCACCCACAGGTCGAAGCCGGGCCCGTGCTCGGGATGCACGACCCCGACGAACGAGATGTCGTTGATCTCGTGGGCGCAGTCCAGACGCGGTGAGCCGCTGATGGAGGACTTGAACTTGCGCGGGAGGTTCGAGTACCGCGGGTCGAGCAGGTGCCGCCGCAGGATCTCGTCGATCGCGGGCGTGCCGTCGATGATCTCGTCCACGGCCACTCCCGCGACGGGCGAGCCGAGGATGACGCGCGGGACGTCGCCGCAGGCCTCGGCAGTCGACAGGCCCACCGACTCGAGCCGCCGCCAGATCTCGGGAACGTCCTCTATGCGGATCCAGTGCAGCTGGATGTTCTGCCGGTCGGAGATGTCCGCGGTGTCGCGCCCGAACTGCGTGGAGATCCTCCCGATCGTGCGCAGCTGCTCGAGGCTGAGCCGCCCGCCGTCGGAGCGCACCCGCAGCATGAAGAACTCGTCCTCGAGCTCCTCGGGCTCGAGCGTGGCCGTCCTCCCGCCGTCGATGCCGGGACGGCGCTGCGTGTACAGGCCCCACCAGCGCAGCCGGCCGGTCAGGTCGGTGCGCGGGATGGAGCCGAAGCCCTCGCGGGCGTAGACGGTCTCGACCCGCTCGCGCACGTTCAGCCCGTCGTCCTCGGCCTTCATGGCCTCGTTGGCGTTGAGCGGCTCGCGGCCGTCGACGGCCCACTGGCCCTGGCTCTTGACGGTTCGGGTGGGGACGTCCGGGGTCGTGGTCATGACGGGTCCTGTCGTGGCGTGGGAGTCTGGGAGGCGGTGGCGCTCGGCGATGCGGATGCGCGCGATCGACCCGGCCGCAGTGGCCGGGCGTGGAGGTCGGGCGAGGTGGAGTCCGGGAGACCGGGGCGATGACTACAGACAGGTCATCGAGGGCATTCGCATGAGATCGAGGTGCACCCGACGGGTGAGCAGCTTCGATGTCGCGAACATGTGAGCGGACATTAGCGACTCGTCGCCGTGGGGTCCAGGCGGGTTGCGGCAAGTGCGAATGCTGTGCAGGAAGCGTGCGCGGTTTCCACAGGCGTGGCCGTCGGTGGGCTCGCGGTCACAGGGTCCCTCTCGGGCGTTGTCGAGGGGTGCCGCGTTCGGGAGCCTCGGACGTGCCGGGGCAGGCCCGGCCACTGGTAGGAGGTTTCGAGGATGAATGACATCACCTTCACGGTCGTGGGGAACGTCGTGACCGAGGTCGAGCTGCGCTTCACCCGGGCGGGCGACCCCGTCGCCTCGTTCCGCATCGCCAACACGGCCCGTCGATTCGATCGCGCCTCGGAGCGCTGGGTCGACGGGGACACCGCCTATTTCACGGTCTCGTGCTGGCGCAGCATGGCGCACAACGTCGTCCAGTCGCTGCAGAAGGGCATGCCGGTGATCGTCGTCGGCCGGCTGCGCAGCCGCGAGGTCGAGCATCCCTGCAAGGACCACGTGCACATGAGGCGCTACGTCGACATCGAGGCCACGTCGGTCGGCCCCGACCTCGCCCGCGGGACGGCCGCGTTCAAGCGGGTCAAGCGCGAGTCGGTGGTCGAGAGCGAGGAGCGCTCGGTCGCTGACGCCATGGCCGAGGCCCGGTTGCGGGCTGAGGAGGGCGTCGACCCCGAGACCGGCGAGATCCTGGCCGTCGAGCGGCCGTCCGCCGCCTGACCGGGCGTCACCCGGGCCGCGGTCGCCCGCCGGCGTCGAAGGCCGCCCGGCTCATGGGCGTGCATGGGCCGATCCTCGGCGCGGCTAGGCTCGGCCACTATGGCTGAGTTCATCTACACCCTCCGCAAGGCCCGCAAGGCGCACGGCGACAAGGTCGTCCTCGACGACGTGACCCTGTCCTTCCTGCCGGGCGCCAAGATCGGCGTCGTGGGCCCGAACGGGGCCGGCAAGTCGAGCCTGATCAAGATCATGGCCGGCATCGACGACGTCTCCAACGGCGAGGCTCAGCTCATGGAGGGCTACACCGTCGGCATCCTGATGCAGGAGCCCAACCTCGACGAGAGCAAGAGCGTGCTCGAGAACGTCGAGGAGGGGGTCGCCGAGACCAAGGCCATGGTCGACCGGTTCAACGCGATCTCCGCGGAGCTCGCGGAGCCGGACGCCGACTACGACACGCTCCTGTCCGAGATGGGCAGGCTGCAGGAGGACATCGACCACCGCAACGCGTGGGATCTCGACGCGCAGCTGGAGCAGGCCATGGACGCGCTGCGGTGCCCGGCGGGCGACGCCGACGTGTCGGTGCTCTCCGGCGGCGAGAAGCGGCGCGTGGCGCTGTGCAAGCTGCTGCTGCAGCAGCCCGACCTGCTGCTCCTCGACGAGCCCACCAACCACCTCGACGCCGAGAGCGTGCAGTGGCTCGAGCAGCACCTGGAGAAGTACCCCGGCACCGTCGTCGCCATCACCCACGATCGCTACTTCCTCGACAACGTCGCCGAGTGGATCCTCGAGATCGACCGCGGCAAGTGCTACCCCTACGAGGGCAACTACTCGACGTACCTCGAGACCAAGGCCGGTCGCCTGAAGATCGAGGGCCAGAAGGATGCCAAGCTGAAGCGGCGCCTGACCGACGAGCTCGAGTGGGTGCGGTCGAACGCCAAGGCCCGCCAGACCAAGAGCCGTTCGCGCCTGGAGCGGTACGAGGAGATGGCGGCGGAGGCCGACAAGGCCCGCAAGTTCGACATGGAGGAGATCCAGATCCCGCCGGGTCCGCGCCTGGGCGGCGTCGTCGTCGAGGCGAACCACCTGACGAAGGCGTTCGGCGATCGCGTGCTCATCGACGACCTGTCCTTCTCCCTGCCCCGCAACGGCATCGTCGGCGTCATCGGCCCGAACGGCGTCGGCAAGACCACGCTGTTCAAGATGATCGTCGCGGCGGCGACCGGGGTCGAGGACGACCCTGACGACATGCCCACCTCGGGTGCGCTGAAGATCGGCGAGACGGTGTCGCTGTCCTACGTCGACCAGAGCCGCTCGGGGCTCGACGCCACCAAGAACGTCTGGGAGGTCGTCTCCGACGGCCTCGACTGGATCAAGGTCGGCAATGTCGAGATGCCCTCGCGGGCGTACGTGTCCGTGTTCGGCTTCAAGGGCCCCGACCAGCAGAAGCAGGCCAAGGTGCTGTCCGGTGGCGAGCGCAACCGGCTGAACCTCGCGCTGACGCTGAAGATGGGCGGCAACCTGCTGCTCCTCGACGAGCCCACCAACGACCTCGACGTCGAGACCCTCGGCTCCCTGGAGAACGCGCTGCTCGAGTTCCCCGGCTGCGCGGTCATCACCTCCCACGACCGCTGGTTCCTCGACCGGATCGCCACGCACATCCTCGCCTACGAGGGCGACTCGCAGTGGTTCTGGTTCGAGGGCAACTTCGACTCCTACGAGCGCAACAAGCTGGAGCGGCTGGGTGCCGAGGCGGCCCGTCCGCATCGGGCCACCTACCGCAAGCTCACCCGGGGCTAGGCGCCTGGATGCCCGGGAGCGCGCAGCCAGGCGGAGCCGATCCGGTGTTCCGGCTGCCGGTGTACCGGCGCTTCAGCGACCTCGACCCGCTGGGGCACGTCAACAACGTCGTCTTCTACGACTACCTGCAGGAAGCCCGCGTGCAGATGCTCACGAGGCTGGGGCACCTCGACGTCAGCACGCTCGCCCAGGTTGTCGTCAAGCAGGAGATGACCTATCGCAAGCCGCTGCTGCTCAAGCCCGAGCCCATCGTGATCGAGACGTGGGTCGGGCACGTGGGCAACTCGTCGTACTCGGTCAGGTACCGGATCATCGACGAGGTCGGCGACCTCGCGGCCGAGGCCATGACGCTGCTCGCGAACGTGGACCTGCAGACGGGCCGGCCGATCAGGCTCGAGGCCGAGCTGCGTGCGCTCCTCTCGGCCCTGACGATCCCTGCCTGCTGAACCATCGCAGCCGCGAGGTCGCGGAGGCTAGGCGTCGAGGGCGGCCAGGGCGGCACCCGCGAGCAGGGCCGCGCCCACGGCGATCGCCCGCTCGTCGACGTCGAAGGTGGCCGAGTGCAGGTCGCGTCGCTCGCCCGGGTCGGCAGGGTCGTGCGTGCCGAGGCGCACGTAGGTGCCCGGCACCCGCTCGAGGTACCAGGCGAACGAGTCGCCGCCCATGGACTGCGGCGTGTCGACGACGCTGCCCCGGCCCAGCAGCCGTGTCGCCACCCGGCCCACCCGCTCGGTCGCCGCGATGTCGTTGACGACGGGCGGCACGCCGGGGACGTAGTCGAGCCGCCAGGCCGGCGGCTCGCCGATCGACGGGTCCGAGACGAGCTCGGCGAGGGCCTGCTCGACGAGCCGGCGACCGTCGACCCAGATGGCCCGGCTGGTCGTGCGGAAGGAGCCCTGCAGGTGGGCGGTCGCCGGGATGACGTTCGCCGCAGCGCCGGCGTGCATCGCACCGAACACCACCGTCAGGTCGCCGCCAGCGAGCCGCTGCACGACGTCGGCTAGCCGGTCGGCGATCCGGCCCGTCCAGCGCACGAGGTCGACCGTCAGGTGCGGACGGGCCGTGTGCCCGCCGGGGCCGGTCAGGACCACCTCGAACCGGTCGGCGGCCGCCGTGAGCGGGCCGACGCGCAGCCCCACTGCCCCCACGTCGATCTTGGGATCGCAGTGCAGTCCGTAGATGCATCGCACGTGCTCGAGCCAGCCGTCGGCGATCACGTCGAGGGCCCCGCCCGGCACGACCTCCTCCGACGGCTCGAAGACCAGTCGCACGACAGCCCGCCGCGGTGCCGTGCGGCGCACGTCGAGCAGTGCGAGGGCCGCACCGAGCAGGGCGGCGGTGTGCACGTCGTGGCCGCAGGCGTGCGCGATGCCGGCGTGCCGGGACCGGTAGGGGGTGACCGTCAGGTCGTCCATGGCGAGGGCATCGATGTCGGCGCGCAGCGCGACGGTCGGCATGGACGCAGCGTCGGGCCGCACGTCCGGATCCAGGCTGATGTCGCAGACCAGGCCGGTGCCCGTCGACAGGACCCTCGGGTCCAGGCCCTCGACCAGGAGCCGCTCGACGAGCGTCTCGGTGGTGACGTACTCGAGGCCGGACAGCTCCGGCTGGGCGTGCAGGTTGCGCCGGAGGGCGACCAGCTCGTGCTCGTGCGCCGCGACAAGCATGCGGAGATCGCCGATCAGGGGCTCGATCACGGGGCGGTCGATCCTGGGACGTCGGTGGTCGTCGCCGCACCCACGAGCGCACCCGTGTCGACGTCGACGAGGGCGAACTCGAACTCGACGCCGAGGCTGCTTCGCTCGGACGCGTGGAAGTCGACCCGCACGCCGGCAAGACTAGGCGGAGGAGGGCAGTCGTTGCAGGGATACCTCGCAGGCCACCAACGGGCTGGGACGTGCCTACCGGGATTCGAGCGCGAGGCGGCCGGCGAGCAGCACGTATGTGCCAGCGAACGTGCGACGCAGCCGGGCCATCACGGCGGGCCGGCTGATGACGTTCGCGCGCATCGTTGCGGCGAACACGCCATAGAGCGCGAACACAGCGAAGGTGAGCGCCATGAACACGAGGCTGAGCCAGGCCATGTGCCAGGTGCCGTTGGTCTCGGCGATGGGAACGAACTGGGGCAGGAACGCGAAGAAGAAGATCGTCAGCTTGGGATTGAGCAGGTTGATCAGGACGGCCGTACGGATCACCCGCCAGAACGAGATCGGCTCTGGCCTGGCGCCGATGTCGATCGCCGACTTGTCCCGCAGCGTCTGCCACGCGAGGAGGAGCAGGTAGGCGACGCCGAGCCACTTGATCGTCTGGAAGGCGACCGCGCTGGCGTTCAGGATCGCGGCAAGGCCGGTGATCGCGGCGACCATGTGGGGGATGACGCCGAGCGTGCACCCGAACGCGGCGATAGTGCCGGCCCTCGCGCCGCGGGAGAGTCCAGCCGCGATCGAGTACACGGCGCCGGTGCCCGGGGTGGCGACGACGACCAGGGTCGTGATCAGAAACGCAATGCTCATGGGCTGCTATCCGGTGGTGCCAGCCAGAGCGCGGTTTCGGGGCCGACGGCCAGGTGGACGCCGGACTCGCCGGTCGCCTCAGTGGCAAGCGCCGCGACGTCGTCGCTCGAGGCCACGAGGAGCTCCGTGCCCCACTCGACCGGCAGGTGCACGACCCCATCGGTCAGGTTGATGACGGACACGACCGGCGCTGCCGTCGGCGGCCACGCGCCGGATGGCCAGCACGTCGCCGAGGTGGTCGAGCCACTCCAGCGCCCCGTCGCCCAGCGACGGCTCCGCGCGGCGCACGCGCAGGGCCGTCCGGTACATCTCGAGCGTGGAGCCCTCGACGCCCAGCTGCCTGGCCACGGACAGCTCGGCCCACTCCTCGGGCTGCGGCAGCCACGATCGGGCGCCGGGGCCGAAGCCGTAGGAGGGGGAGTCGCCGGACCACGCGATGGGCACCCGGCAGCCGTCGCGGGTGCCGTCGGTGCCGCCGCTGCGATGCCAGGCCGGATCCTGCCGCGCCTCGGGGGGCAGGTCGGTGACCTCGGGCAGGCCGAGCTCCTCGCCCTGGTAGATGTACGTGGACCCGGGCAGGGAGAGCGTGAACAGCGTCGCCGCCCGTGCCCGGCGCAGGCCGCGCTCGAGGTCCAGCCCGTCGCGAGGAGTGAGCGCAGCGAGCCCCGGAGCAGCGGGCTCGTCGACGCCGGTGTCATCCGACTCGAGCGGCGCCATGCGCGTGCGATGCCGCACGACGTCGTGGTTCGACAGCACCCACGTGGGCGGGGCGCCGACCCTGGCGTGGTTGGCGATGGTCTCGTCGATGGACGTGCGCATCGCGTCGGCGTGCCAGCCGGCCTCGAGGTAGGCGAAGTTGAACGACGTGTGCAGCTCGTCGGGGCGCTGGTAGCGCGCGAGCCGCTCGGCGTTCGGCACCCACGTCTCGCCGCAGAAGACCCGCGGCGGGTCGTACTCGTCGGCCACGGCGCGCCACTCGCGGTAGATGTCGTGCACGCCGTCCTGGTCCCAGAAGGGTGCGTGGGCGATGTCCTCCTCGAACATCGCCTGGTGCTTCTCCTCGTCGGGCAGCGGGTAGTCGAAGTCGGGCAGTCCGGCCTCCTTGACGAGGCCGTGCGCCACGTCGATGCGGAAGCCGTCGATGCCGCGGTCGAACCAGAACCGCAGGATGTCGCGGAACTGCGCGTGCACCTCGGGGTTGTCCCAGTTCAGGTCCGGCTGCGTGGTGTCGAACAGGTGCAGGTACCAGTAGCCCGTCGGCTGCCCCTGCGGCGTGCGGATGCGCGACCAGCCGCAGCCGTGGAACACGCTTCGCCAGTTGTTCGGCGGGGCCTCGCGGTCCTCGCCAGTGCCCTCGCGGACGATATAGCGGTCCCAGGCAGGGGACGTGGCGGGCGCGGCGAGCAGTTCCTGGAACCAGGGGTGCTCGCTGCTGGTGTGGTTCGGCACGATGTCCATGAGGATGCGGATGCCGCGCGCGTGCGACTGCGCGATCAGCTCGTCCACGTCGGACATGGTGCCCAGGCGCGGGTCGATGGAGCGGTAGTCGGCGACGTCGTAGCCACCGTCGTGGAGCGGCGACGTGTAGAAGGGCGAGACCCAGATCGCATCGACGCCGAGGTCGGCGAGGTAGCCCAGGCGGGAGATCAGCCCGGGGATGTCGCCCATCCCGTCGCCGTCGCTGTCCGCGAAGGAGCGCGGGTAGACCTGGTAGACGACCGCGTGCCGCCACCAGTTGCTGTCGTTGCTCGTCATCGTCCGACCTCCGTCACGTCGATCGCGCCTGCCGGCGCGTCGTCAGGGATGTTCTGCATGGCGAATGCGGCGCCCACCAGATACTGCCAGAGCAGCGCCTCGGACTCCGCGGGCATGGCCTGTTCGACCACCGCCTCGTGCATGAGGAGAAGCCACCTGTCGCGTGCCACTGCGTCGATGGGGAAGCTCGCGTGCCGCATGCGCAGGCGCGGATGCCCTCGCTCGTCCCCGTACGTGGTCGGCCCGCCCCAGTACTGCTCGAGGAACATGGTCAGCCGGCGCTGCGCCGGCGCGAGGTCGCCCGCGGGGTACATCGGCCGGAGTACCGGGTCGACGGCCACCCGCGCGTAGAACCCGGCCACGAGCCGGTCGAAGAACTCCGCCCCGCCCAGCAGCTCGTAGGGCGTCACGGGTGGTGCGGTCCGGTCGTCGGGGGAATCTGCGATCCCGGCACGTTGGGCTGCTGCTGGCGCACCAGCACGGGCACGACGATCCCGGCGCGGTCGAAGGCCAGTTTCATGCGCTCGCGGATGGTCCGGGCCACGTCGATCTGCTTCTCCGGGGCGGCCTTGGCCGTGATGCGGATGAAGACGGCCTCGCCGGACACCGACTCCACGCCGGCGAACGACGGGCGGCCCAGCAGCAGGTCGTCGTAGTTCGGGTCCTCGTCCATGTCGACGGCTACCGCCTCGACGATCTCGCGCACCTTGTCGATGTTCTCGTTGTACGCGATGGGGATGTCGACGATCGCCATGGTCCAGCCCTGGGAGCGGTTGGCGACCCGCAGGATCTCGCCGTTGCGCACGTACCAGACGACGCCGGACGGGTCGCGCAGCCGCGTGAACCGCAGGGCCACCTCCTCCACGGTGCCCATGACCGGCCCGAGGTCGACCATGTCGCCCACGCCGAACTGGTCCTCGACGATGAGGAAGATCCCCGAGAGGTAGTCCTTGACCAGGGTCTGCGCGCCGAAGCCCAGCGCGACGCCGACGACGCCGGCACTTGCGAGCAGCGGGGCCACGTCGACGCCGAGCATCGGCAGGACCATGAGGATCGCGATGGACCACACGGTGATGGCGATGACGCTGCGCAGCAGCGTGCCGATGGCCGCGGCGCGCTGCTCGGTCCGCTGGGTCAGCAGCAGGTTGGACAGCTCGGCCGTCCGGGTGATCTGGCGCATCTGTGCCAGGCGCTGGTGCTTGGCCCGCTCCGAGGCCCGAGTCACGACCCGGCGGATCGCCCGGGTCAGGACGAACTGCACCACGAAGGCCGTGAGGATGATGATGAGGATCTGCAGGGGCACGCCGAGCAGCCAGTCGCGTGCCTGCTCCCAGAACGGCGCGTCCTTGGCCGCGGCATGGGGGGCGAGCGCCACCGCGGCCAGCACTGCCGCCGTCATGACAGGCCGGTCCAGTTCGCGAGGAAGGCGAGGGTGTCCGCGGACTCGTCGACGGACTTGTCCAGCGAGCGTGCGCCGTGGCCAACGTCGCCCTCCGTGCGCAGCAGGACCGGCCGGGTGCCGGAGGTGGCGTGCTGGCGCGGCCGCGCACATCTTGCGCCCGTGCATCGGGTCGGTGCGCGTGTCGTTGTCGAACACCGCGAACATCGTGGCCGGGTAGTCGGTGCCGTCGACCACATGGTGGTACGGGGAGTAGCCGATGAGCCAGCCGAACTGCTCGGCCACCTCCGGGTCGCCGTACTCGACGGTCCATGTCGGGCCGAGCTCGCTGGTCGTGTACCGGATCATGTCGAGCAGCGGGGCGACGCAGACGACGGCGTTGAACAGGTCGGGGCGCTGCGTCATCGCGGCTCCGACCAGCAGGCCGCCGTTCGAGCCGCCGTAGATCCCGAGCTGCTGCGGCGTGGTCCACCCGTCGGCGATGAGGGACTCGGCGGCCGCGTGGAAGTCGTCGTAGACGTTCTGCTTGTTGGCGAGCATGCCGTCGCGGTGCCAATGCTCGCCCTCCTCGCCGCCGCCCCGGATGTTCGCGACGGCCCACACGCCGCCCGCCTCGACCCACGCGAGGATCGCCGCGGAGTAGCCCGGGTTCATCGGCACGCCGAAGCCGCCATAGCCGTACAGGACGGTCGGCCGAGGCACGTCCGGGTCCTTCGTCGGCGAGATGACGAACATCCGCACTACCGTGCCGTCCTTGGAGGTGTAGGCGACCTGGCGCGAGTGCACGGTCGGCACGTCGACCGAGCCGGGGGGCGTCGCGTACAGCGAGATCTCGTCGGTGCGGGCGTCGTACGCGTAGATGGTCGGGACCGTCGTGTGGTCGGTGTAGACGAGCCAGGTGACGGGCCCGCCGTCGATGTGCTCGACGGGTCCGCCGACGGTGCCGGCGCCCGGCAGCCCGATCTCCTTGATGAACGTCCCGTCGACGGCGCGGTGCAGGGCCATGTGCGCGACTCCGTGGCTCGTGCGCACGACGAGGAGCAGGTCCTCGTCGAGCTCGTCGCCGTCCAGCACGGTGACCGACTCCAGCACCGCCTCGGGGTCCTCGGGGATGAGGTCGGTCCAGTCCTCGGACCACCACGTGCCCGGGCTCGTGACCGCGAGCCGGCCGCGGGGGGCATCGAGGTCGGTGCTGACGAGGACGCGGCCGTCGCGGGCGAACGTGAGGCCGGTCTGCGCGTCGACGTCTCCCTGGACGAGCGTGAACGCCGGCGCCTCGGGCGCGCTCTGGGTCAGGTCCGCCACCCACAGGTCGTTGCGGGGCTCGGTGCCCTCGGCGCTGGAGACCTGCAGCCAGCGTCCGTCCCGGCTGACCTCGACCCCGTAGTAGTTGGTCATCGTCTGGCCGGCCCCGAACACCAGGATGTCGGTGTCGGGATCGGCGCCGACCCGGTGCAGGTAGACCCGGCGGTGGAAGCCCTGCTCCGGCTCCGGCAGCAGCTCCGGGGCGATGCGGCGCACGTAGTAGTAGGAGCCGCTGCCGAGCAGCCAGGCGATCGGGGAGTATCGGCAGCGGTCGATCGGGCCCTCGATGGTCTCGCCGGTGGCCACGTCCATGACGTACAGCAGCGACTCCTCGTTGCCGCCCACGGACAGCTGGTAGGCGATCCGGTCGCCCTCCTTGGAGGGCTGCCAGCTGTCGAGCGTGGTCACGCCGGTCGGGTCGATGGCCATCGGGTCGATCAGCACCCGCTCGGCTCCGTCCGCCTCGACGACGTACAGCACCGAGAACTGCTGGCCCGGCTCGCGGCGTGACAGGAAGTGCCGGCCGCCGCGCCAGTACGGCGGCGAGATCGAGCCGGCTCCGAGCAGCTGGCCGATGCGCTCGACGAAGCGGTCGCGGGTGGTCCACGTCTCGCGCTCGGCCGACATCAGCTCGGACTGCTGGCCGAGCCACTCCTGGGTCCGCGGGTCGTCCGTCTGCTCGAGCCACCGGTACGGATCCGGAACGGCCGTGCCGTGGAAGTCGTCGACCAGGTCGAGTCGGGGGGCGGCGGGGTACGAGGGTGAGGTCACGGACCCCACCCTACGTAAGGGCCGGGGGGCGTCGTGCTGTCGTTAGGCTCGGGAGGTGGAGCTGCATGATCTCTCGGCCCTCGAGCAGGCGCTCGCCATCCGACACCGCGAGGTGTCGTCGGTGGAGCTCGCTGAGCACTACCTGCGCCGCTCGCACGAGCTGAACGACACAGTCGGGGCGTTCGTGATCCTGACGGACGACCTGGCGATGGCGCAGGCCCGGGCCGCGGACCGGGCGGTTGCCGAGGCGGACGATCCTGAGCGCCTGCCCGTCCTGCATGGGGTCGTGGTGCCCGTCAAGGACCTGAACCAGGTCGCCGGCGTGCCCATCCGCTTCGGGTCGTCCGTCATCGACATGGTCGCGGGCGTCGACGACGACGTCGTGGTGCGACTGCGCGAGGGCGGCACCGTCATGACCGGCAAGACCTCGACTCCCGAGTTCGGGCTGCCCGCCTACACCGAGCCCGATGTGGGCAGGTGGGCCAGGACGCCCTGGGACCTCGAGCGATCCGCGGGGGGATCGAGTGGGGGAGCGGCGGCCGCGGTGGCCGCCGGGCTGGCCCCTGTCGCCCAGGGCTCGGACGGCGGCGGGTCGATCCGCATCCCGGCCAGCGTGTGCGGGCTGGTGGGACTGAAGCCGTCGCGCGGCCTCGTCTCGAACGGCCCGATGCCCGAGTCCATCGGCCGGCTCGGCGTGCAGGGAGCCCTCGCGCGCACGGTCGCCGACGCGGCGGCGCTGCTCGACGTGATGACGGGCCGCGACGAGTTCCGCGCGAGCACCGACAGGGATCCGCGGACCCTGCTCGTGGGCCGGTACGCGAGCCCCGTCATCGCCGACACGGTCGTCCATCACGCGTGCATCGCGGCCTTCGAGTCCGCGACCCGGCTCCTGGAGTCGCTCGGCCACCGGGTCATCGACGTCGACGTGCCGATGCCCCTATCCGCTGTGCCCCACTTCGAGGCGGTTTGGGCGAGCCTCGCGGCCGGGATCCCCGTCGATCCCCGTCGGGAGGCGGACCTGCGACCGCTCACTCGATGGCTGCGCGAGCGGGGGCGGGCGCTGAGCCTCGAGGAGTCCGGTGCGGCGGCCGAGTTCATGGCCGGTCATGCCGACCGGGCGCTGGCCGAGACGGCCCACGTCGACATCATCCTGACGCCGACGCTGGCCGACCTGCCGTCGCCGATCGGTGCGCTGCGAGACGACGCCGACCCGGCGGCGGACTTCGAGGCGCAGAAGCGGTTCACGCCGTTCACGTCGCCGTACAACATGACTGGGCAGCCAGCCGTTAGTCTGCCACTGCACTGGGCGAACGACGGCTTGCCGATCGGAGTGCAACTCGTGGGCCGTCCGATGCGTGAAACGACACTGCTGAGCCTGGCCGCCCAACTCGAGAGGGCGCAGCCGTGGGCCCACAGACACCCGGAGGTCTGGTGAACGTGCCCGAAGCACCCGAATGGATACCCGTCTCCGACGAGCTGGCGCGGCTGGCCGAGGTCAACGGCGTGGCCACGCAGTACTGGGACCAGGCGGGCAACCTCGTGCATGTCGGCGCGGCCACGGTCGAGGCGGTCCTCCAGGCGCTCGGGCTCGACGTGTCGAGCAGCGAGTCCATCGCCGCCGCCGCCGAGAGCCTGCGGCTGCGGGACTGGCGCCGCATGCTGCCTCCCGTGTTCGTCGTGCGGCAGGGCGCCGATACGCGCCTGTGGGTGCACGTGCCGCATGGCCGAGTGGTTCGCGCCTGGGTGACAACGGAGGACGGGTACCGCACCGACCTGGACCAGATGGACTGGTGGGTCGAGCCGGTCGAGGTTGACGGCACCCTCATCGGCGAGGCCAGCTTCCGGGTGCCCGCGGACCTGCCGCTCGGGTGGCACGTCGTCACCGCCGAGACGGACGACGCGGCCCAGAGCACTCCCCTCGTCGTGGCGCCCCAGCGCCTCGACCCCGCGGCCATCGCAGGCGACCGCCAGTGGGGATTCATGACGCAGGTCTACGCGATGCGCTCGGCGGACTCTTGGGGGCTGGGCGACCTGCACGACCTGGCCTCGCTCGCCGCGTGGAGCGGTCGTGAGCTCGGCGCCGGCTTCGTGCTCATCAACCCCCTGCACGCCGCCTCGCCGGTGCCGCCCATGTCCCCGTCGCCGTACCTGCCCGTCACGCGGCGGTTCGCCAACCCCATGTACCTGCGCATCGAGGACGTCCCGGAGTACGCCGGCCTGACGCCTGCCGTCGCGGAGCGGGTCGAGCAGCTGGCAAGCCGGCTGCGGCAGCTGAACCGCACCGCGGACCTGCTGGACAGGGACGGCGTCTGGGGTGCCAAGCGGGTCGCGCTCGAGGCCATCCACCGGGTCGGCCTCACCGACGGGCGTCGCGCCGAGTACACCGCGCTTCTGCGCGGCGGAGGGCATCGGGCTCGTCGACTTCGCGACGTGGTGCGCCCTGTGCGACGTCCATGGCAACGCCAGCGATGCCTGGCCGGCCGAGCTCGGCCACCCCGCGTCGCCGGCCGTCGCCGCCTTCCGCGACGCGCATGCCGACCTCGTCGACTTCCACATGTGGACGCAGTGGCTGGTCGACCAGCAGATGTCCGTGACGCAGCAGGCTGCGCGCGACGCCGGCATGCCCATCGGGATCATGCACGACCTGGCCGTCGGGGTTCACCCCGAGGGATCGGACGCCTGGGCGCTCCAGGACGTGCTCGCCCGCGGGGTCAGCGTGGGCGCGCCGCCGGACATGTACAACCAGATGGGCCAGGACTGGTCGCAGCCGCCGTGGCGGCCGGACGCGCTGGCCGAGGCGGGCTTCCTGCCCTACCGCGACATGCTGCGCACCGTGCTCGCCCACGCCGGCGGCCTGCGCATCGATCACGTGCTCGGGCTGTTCCGGCTGTGGTGGGTGCCGCAGGGCTTCCCGGCCTACGCCGGGACCTTCGTGCGGTTCGACTACGACGCGATGCTGAGCATTCTCATGCTCGAGGCGCACCGGGCGGGCGCGCTCGTCGTCGGCGAGGATCTCGGCACGGTCGAACCGTGGGTCCAGGTCGCGCTCGCCGAGCGGGGCATCCTGGGCACGAGCATCCTGTGGTTCGAGACGGTGGAGGGCGGGGCGATCAGGGACCCCTTCGACTGGCGTCGCGACGTGCTCGCGAGCGTCACCGTGCACGACCTGCCGCCCACCGCGGGCTACCTTCGCGATGAGCATGTGCGCATCCGTGCAGAGCTGGGCTGCTGACGACCCCCGAGAGGACCGAGCGGGAGAACGCCGCGCGGGAGCGCCTCGCCTGGGCCGAGGTCCTGCGCCGGCACGGCTGGCTCGCGGACGACGTGGACCTGTCGACCGACGAGGGGCTCGAGCAGCTCGTCGTGGCGCTGCACCGTGCGGTGGCCGCGTCGCCGGCGCGGCTGGTCGGGGTCTCACTGCCTGACGTCGTCGGGGATCGGCGGGCGCAGAACCAGCCGGGCACCGACCAGGAGTACCCGAACTGGCGCGTGCCGATGACCGACGCGGCGGGCGACCCGGTCCTCATCGAGGACCTGCTCGTACAGCCCGCGCTGCTCGCCCGCATCATCGACGCCGTCCGTTAGTGTGGAAGCCGTGAACACGCTCCAATCACTTCTCGTCTTCATCGGGATCCCCGTCGCGTTCGCGCTCGTCGTGTACGTCCTGGTGTCCGCGTCTTCCTGGACGCGTTCCGGCCGGGCAGGCGCGGACTACGACGGCGACCCCTTCATGGTCACGAGCGATCCGGCGATGCCGGACCCATCCCGGCTCCCGCGCGAGGTCGCGCTCGAGTCGTCGCCGGTTGCAGGAGGTGGCGTCAGTGCCAAGTGGTGAGAGGGCGTCCGCCTACATCGACGGGCTCGACGCCGGCGTGAGCCCGCTGTCCCCGGGGCAGCGTGCGGAGCTCGTCCGCGTGGTCGAGAAGGCACGATCGATCTGCGGGCTGTGCTTCGCCGTCTTCGTCGGACCCCTGGAGAACGGGCGTGACTTCGCGGTGGCGCGGCACGCGGAACTGCCGGACGCAGGCGCCGCCGTGCTGGTGGCCGTCGATCCCGGCGCTCGCGCCATCGAGATCGTCACCGGCATCGACGCCCGGGTGCGGCTCGACAACCGGGCCTGCGAGCTCGCGGCGCTGGCGATGAAGTCCTGCTTCGTCGCGAACGACCTGGTGGGCGGCGTCCGCGAGGGCGTCATGCTGCTGGCCGAGCACGCACGAACCCCGAGGGTCCTCCACCTCGAGGACAACGGCTGACACCTCACCCCCCTTCCCCGGTGAGCACGCGAGTGGTGACTTGTCGGGCGGTTCTGGGGCTGTTTGTGCCCAACGAGTCACCACTCGCGAGCGGGGGCACAGGTATCCACAGGGCGGGCACCTGCATGACGTCCGTCCACGGGTAGTCCGCAACTGCTGGGTGGGCCTGGGTCGATAGGCGCTACTGATGGCATGTCCACTTCCTCGCGGACCTTCGGCCGTTCGCCCGGCCCGAACGAAGCGTTCCTCGTCAACGCCCGGGGGGCTGGCGATCTGAGCCCTGATGATGTGCGCTCGCGGCGTTTCGTTGCTCCTTCTCGCGGTGTCCGCTATCCCGCGGCAGCGCCGGATCCGGACGTGGCCCGTACGGACGCCGCCTTGCTGGTGGCGCCCCCCGAGGCGCTGCTGTGCGATGTCTCCGCCGCCGCTCACTGGGGCCTGCCGCTGCCACCCTGGATCGCGCTCAGCCAGGAGAGCAGGCCGGTGGCAGTCGCGGTACGGGCGGGGTCGGGGCGCCCGCAGCGGGTGGGCGTCAGGGGCCGCCGCCTGCTCCTGCCCGCCGAGCACGTGATGGATTCTCGGGGCCATCGGGTCACGACTGCGGCCCGCACGTGGGTCGATTGCGCGGAGCTCATTCCCCTGCAGTACCTGGTTGCCATGGGTGACGTTGTCGTGCGACGGGAGTTGGCCTCGACGGACGACTTGGCTGCGGTGGTGCGATGGGCCCGCGGCCGTCGGGGCGTCAGGTCCGCACGGGTTGCCCTGCCGATCCTGGACGGCCGAGCCGAGTCGCCGGGCGAGTCCTGGTTGCGGTGCCACCTCGTCCTGTGCGGCGTGCCGCGTCCGTCCTGCAACTACGACGTCGTCGTGGACGGTGAGTGGCTGGCTCGGGCGGACATCGCCTGGCCGGAGCGCCGCGTCATCGTCGAGTACGACGGAATCGTCCATCTCGCGGAACGCCAGCGGCGACATGATGCGGCACGGCGCAATCTCCTTCAGGAGGCCGGGTGGCTGGTGATCGTCTTCACCGCAGCCGACCTGAGGCACCCGGAGGCCATGGCAGACATGGTGAAGTCGGCCCTGCGGCGCCGTGCCCCCGCCAGTGGTGAGTAGTCGGGCGAAAACCACCTGGCTCGTGCCCGACAAGTCACCACTCGCGGCGGCGGCGGGGGGGGTCAGGCCTGTCCGGTGTCCTTCGCTCGTGCCTGCTTGGCCCGCAGGAGTCCGTCGCGGCCCTCGCCCACCAGCCGGCGCACCGCCGAGTTGAGGTCGCCGGCGAGGAAGGCATCGGTGGCCGCGATCGTCTCGTCGTCGACGAGCAGGAAGGGGAACAGGCCGATGGTGATGCCCTGGGCGATCTCCGTCGTGCGCTCCTCCCACACCCGGGGCAGCACCTCGAAGTAGCGGTCGCGGTACCCGGCAAGCTCGTCGAGCTGGTCGGGCTGCATGAAGCCGCCGATGGTCGCGTCGAGGATCGCATTCGGCAGGTCCGTCCGGTCGACGACGTCCGCCCACGCCAGCTCCTTGGCGACGGCGGTCGGACGTGCCGCGCGGGCGACGGCGGCCTGCCGACGGCCGGTCGCAGTGTCGTCCGTCGCCAGCTCGGCCGCGATCGCGTCCTCCTCGATCCGGCCCTTCGCGACGAGCCGCTGCAGCAGGAACCACCGCAGGTCGGTGTCGATGGCGAGGCCCTCCCAGGCGATCGAGCCGTCGAGGAGCGCGGCGACGAGGTCGAGCTGCGCGTCGGACGTCGCTGACGATACGAAGGCCCGCGCGTACGCCAGCTGGTGGTCGCTGCCCGCCGCCGCCGCCTCGGCGTGCCCCTGCAGGGCTCCGGCCAGGCGGACGAGGTACCCGTCGCGGTTCTCGGGAGCCCCGAACTGGTCGATGGCCGTCCTGAGCTGGCGCAGCACTCCCTGGACGACGCCGATGTCGCTCTCGCAGCCGATACCCGACAGTACGAGGCTCAGGAAGTCGCCGGTGGACACCTCCGCGTCGCGGGTCATGTCCCAGGCGGCCCCCCAGATCAGCGCACGGGCGAGCGGGTCGTCCAGAACGCCGAGGTGGTCGACGGCCGTCTGCCACGATCGCTCGTCGAGCCGGACCTTGGCGAACGTGAAGTCGCCGTCATTGAGGAGCAGGAGGTCGGGCTGGATGACGTTGCGCAGTTGCGGGACCACCGTGCGCGCACCGGTGACGTCGACCTCGACGCGATCGCGCTGCACCAGCCGGCCCTGCCTCAGGTCGTAGAGCCCGACCCCGATCCGGTGCGACCGAAGGATCGGCTCGATGCCCTCGGGCATCGACGGCGGCGCCTGCTCGATGACCACCTCGGTCATCGTCCGGTAGGCGCCGAGCGTGATGCTCGGCCGCAGCAGGTTGACGCCGCTGGTCTGCAGCCACTGCGCCGTCCACTCGGTCAGGTCGCGCCCGCTCGTGGCCTCGAGCTCGGACAGCAGGTCGCGCAGCTCGGTGTTCCGCCATGCATGCTTGATGAAGTAGTTGCGCACCCCGGCCAGGAACTGCTCCTCGCCGACCCAGGCGACCAGCTGGCGCAGCGCGGAGGCCCCCTTCGCGTAGGTGATCCCGTCGAAGTTCACGCGCACGGCGTCGAGGTCGACCATGTCGGCGGCGATCGGGTGCGTCGAGGACAGCTGGTCCTGGCGGTAGGCCCACGCCTTGCGCTGGTTCGCGAACGTGGTCCACGCGTCGGTGTAGCGCGTGGCGTTGACGTTGGCCCAGTGCGCCGCCCACTCGGCGAACGACTCGTTGAGCCAGAGGTCGTCCCACCAGGTCATCGTCACGAGGTCGCCGAACCACATGTGCGCCAGCTCGTGCAGGATCGTGTTGGACCGCTGCTCGTAGGCGGCGTCGGTGACGCGCGACCGGAAGACGTAGTCCTCGCAGGAGCGTCACGCAGCCCGCGTTCTCCATGGCGCCGGCGTTGAACTCCGGCACGAACAGCTGGTCGTACTTGGCGAACGGGTACGGGATGCCGAACTGCTCCTCGAAGTAGGCGAAGCCCTGCTTCGTGACCGTGAGGATCTCGTCGGAGTCGAGGTACTTCGCGAGGGACCCGCGGCAGTAGACGCCGAGCGGGTAGGTGCCGTGCACGCCGGTGTAGGAGTCGCTGACGCGGTGGTACGGCCCGGCGACGAGGGCGGTGATGTACGTCGAGATGCGGGGCGTGGGCTCGAAGGGCCACGTCGCGGTGCCCTCCTCGTCGGGCTCGGGCTGCGGCGTGGGGGCGTTGCTGACGACCTGCCAGTGCGCTGGCGCGGTCACGGTCAGCTGGAAGGTGGCCTTGAGGTCGGGCTGCTCGAAGCTGGCGTACATGCGGCGTGAGTCGGCCGACTCGAACTGCGAGTACAGGTAGGTCTCGTTGTCGACCGGGTCGACGAAGCGGTGCAGTCCCTCGCCGGTGTTCATGTAGGCGCACTCGGCGTTGACGATCAGGATGTTCTCGGCCTGCAGGCCGGCGAGCGTGATCCGGGGGCCGTGGACGACCTCGGCCACGGCCAGGCTCACGCCGTTCAGGGTGACCGCGTCGACCTTGGTGGCGATGAGGTCGATCCAGGTGGTCGCGCCGGGCTCCGCGCACGTGAACCTCACGGTCGTGACCGAGACGAAGGTCGCCCCGGTCCCTGTCACGTCGAGGACGACGTCGTAGGAGTCGACCCGGATGAGGGTCGAACGGTCCTTGGCCTCGGCGCGCGTGATGTTCTCGGATGCGGTCATGGCCCGATCCTTTCATCCCGGCTCCGGCGGTCCGCCGCCGCTTCCGCCGCCGTCCGCAGACCGGCAGATTCGATCCCCATTCGCGCCAGGGCTCGGGCCAGCGTGCCGTCCCGCACATCACAGGCGGCGATAATCACGTGGGCGCTGGAGAGGGGCTCGCCCCTGCGCTTCGCGACATCCCTGGTCGCGATGAAGATGTCCTGCGTCGAGCCCTTCGACCGGTAGACGCGGCGGCCGGGGGGCAGCTGGTTGACAGGTCCTGATGTTGGGGCAGTGGGGGCGCTGACGTTGACCGCGGACAATGCCTCGGCCTCGTTCGCGGCGAGCGCCTCCCGGAGGCTCTCGGGGCTGCCACCGACGGCGGCGAATGCCTGCCGGGCGGCGGCGTCCGGCATCTCCAGGGCGGCCAGGAAGAGGTGCTCGGACCCAGGGTCGGGCTGGCCGACGGCGAGCGACTCCTGCTCTGCGCGAGTCAACAGGGCGGCGATTGTCCTGACGTCGAACCGGCGTGCGAACGGCATCATGCGCCACCTGCCCGGCCTGCGACGAGATGGGCGAACTTCTTGTGCGCGCCCTGCTTGGTGATGCCGAGGCACTCGGCCACCCGAGACCATGGCCAGCCCTGGGCGATGGCGCTGGCGACGGCCTCGGCCTCGAGCCGGTCGGCGAGCGCACGCAGGGCGACGACGCTGGCCAGCGCCTGCTCGGGCTGGTCGGGTGGCGGAACGTTCCAGTCGAGTGGCATGGGTCAACCGTAGTTGACGCCACCCCTCCTCGTCAACGGTGGTTGACGAATGGCTCGAGGGATGGTTCGAGGGATGGTGGATGCCGTCTGGCAGGATCGCCGACGTGCCCGAGGGGAATGTGGTTCACGGCCAGGCCAGGCGCCTGGGCCGCGCGTTCAAGGGCCGTGCCGTCTCGGTCGACAGCCCGCAGGGGCGCTTCGCCGACGGCGCCGCGCAGGTCAGCGGACGGGTCGTGACGAGGGTCGAGGCGCACGGCAAGCACCTGTTCGTCGGCTTCGACAACCGGTTGTGGGTGCACGTGCACCTCGGGCTCTTCGGCAAGTGGCAGATCGGCCTGCTGGACGCCGATTCGGGGGAGCCTCCCGAGGTCCGCGGTCTGGTCCGCCTGCGAATGACATCCGACGACTCCTACGCCGAGCTGCGGGGACCGACCACCTGCGAGGTCCTCACCGACGACGAGAAGCGAGCGGCAGTGCGACGCGTCGGCCCCGACCCGATCCGCAAGGACGCCGATCCCGCCGAGGCCTGGCGGCGGGTCGGCGGCAGCTCGGCGCCCATCGGTGCGCTCCTCATGGACCAGCGGGTGTTCGCCGGGGTCGGCAACATCTACCGTGCCGAGATCCTGTTCCGGCACGGCATCTCGCCGTTCCGCCCTGGCCTGGACGTGAGCGCCGAGGAGTTCGATCTCGTGTGGGCCGACCTCGTGGTGCTGATGACCGAGGCGGTCCGGCGTGGCCGGATCGACACCGTGCGGCCCGAGCACCTGCCCGAGGCCATGGGCCGCGCCCCGCGCGAGGACCGCCATGGCGGGGAGGTCTACGTCTATCGCAGGGACGGACGCGACTGCCACGTCTGCGGCGGAGAGGTCCTCATCGCCGACATGCAGGGGCGCAACCTGTACTGGTGCCCGACCTGCCAGCCCGCGTAGACCGGCGAAGGGAGGTCGTGGGTCAGCCGCGCAGGCGGCGGACGGACGGCTCGAGCAGCGAGAGCAGCACCGGCACGATCATCAGGGCGAAGCAGATCCACAGGGCCGGCCCGACGCCGAAGGCCAGCGCCAGTGGCGCCGCCAGGGCGATGCCGATCGGCGAGAACATGAGCGAGCCCAGCCAGTCGTAGGCAGACACGCGCGACAGCGACTCCTCGGGCACGTTGCGCTGCAGCGCGGTCTCCCAGAGCACGCTGAAGACGTCGACGGAGATGCCGGCGCAGAAGGCGGACACGACGATGATCCACAGCGGTGCGGGCAGTGCGATGAGCGCGAACGGCACGGCGAACACGGGCGTGACCAGCATGGCGACGAGGATCGGGCGCTGCGGACGGATCCGGACGGCGACGGCGACGCCGACGACCGTGCCGACCGCCTCGGCCGTGAGGATCGCCGCCCACGGACCGGCGCCCCCGAGCTCGGCCTGGGCCTGCGCGGGCCCCAGGACGCCCATGCCGGCGGCCGCCGCCATGTTCACCACGGAGAAGACGAGCACCACCACGACGATCCAGCGGCGGGAGACGAACTCGTGCCAGCCCTGCCGCAGGTCGCGCAGCGGCGTGAAGTCGCCCGAGCGCTGCTGGGACCGTCCGCTCACGAACGCCATGAGCAGTCCGCCGACGAGGAAGCTCACGCCGTCGAGGACGACGGTCCAGCCGGCGCCTATCAGGGTGACGAGGATGCCGGCGGCCGCCGTGCCCCCGATACGGGCGATGTTGGTGGCCAGCCGGAGCAGGGCGTTGGCGGCCTGCAGGTCCGCCGGCTCGACGACCTCGGGGACGATGCCCGTCAGGGCCGGCGAGAGCAGCGCCACCGCGAGGCCGTTGATCGCGGCGAGAGCGGCCAGCGAGGGGATCGTGGCGGTGCCGGCGACGAGCATCGCGCCCGCGCCGAGCGCGGCGATGCCGCCGACGGCCTCGGCGATGACGATGACCCGCGCGCGCGGGAAGCGGTCGGCGATGACGCCGCCCATCAGCATGAACAGCACCTGGGGGATCGCCTGGGCGGTGAGCACGATGCCCAGGCCGCCGATCCCGGTGTCGGGCAGGCCCAGCACCGCGAAGGCCAGGGCTACCGGGGTGAGGCTGCTGCCGAAGACGGAGACGAGTCGCGCGACGACGAGCAGTCGCATGTCATGGCGGCGGAGCAGGACCAGGTCGAGGCCGCGCATGGTCAGCCGGGGACGTGCGGATGCCGGATCCCGAGGTGATCGGGGGGCAGCGCCTTCTTGATGATGAGCCAGGACCAGGCGATCGTCGCGACCGTGAGCGCGTAGAAGACGGCGCCGGACGCCGCCAGCGCCCAGAGCGAGCCGCCTTCGATGAAGAGCACGAGCAGGACGGTCCTGAGCAGGTTGAGGCCGGCCCACGGCCAGGATGCCAGGGTGTAGGCGCGCAGGAGGTCCGGATCCCTGCGCCAGGCCATCCGCGTGCCCGACAGCGGCCCGACCACCACCCCGATGAGGGGCCAGCCCACGAGGTTGCCGAGCACGAAGGCCAGGGCCGAGACTGCGTTGAGCAGGACGCGGGGCCAGAAGAATGCCTCGGCGCTGCCGGTCCTCGCCGCGATGTAGGCGCTCACCAGGACGACGAGCAGGGATCCGACGGCTCGGGCCGGGTGCTTGCCCTCGGCCAGCCGCCATGCGGTGAACCCCAGCGCCAGGGCGACCGAGGCCCCGATGGCCCAGGTGAGGTCCGACTCGGCCTCGCCGCCCAGCGACACGTACACGGTGATGAACACCAGCGGCGGGAGGACGGTCTCGAGCCCGCCCCGTACGCCACCGAGGAGCATGGCGAACGGATGCCGGCGGGGCATGTCGTCCGGCTGGGCCACGGACCCACGTTACCGGCTACCGTCGGGGGCATGGCCACCTCCCACGTCCCGTCCGCCGATGCCACTCGCCTTCTCGAGCGCTGGCGGGCGGACCTCGCCTCGTGGGCGATCCCCGATCGGATCCTCAGCCAGGCATCCGAGCCCCCGTGGTCGCATCCGGTGGCGATGTTCACCGTCGAGGACGACATCCCCGATTCGATCTCGCACCGCGCTGCGCGCGAGGCGGTGCCGGCGGGCGGCAGCGTCCTGGATATCGGCTGCGGGGGTGGTCGCGCCTCCATGGCGTTGGTCCCGCCGGTCGGCAGCGTCGTCGGCGTCGACCATCAGCAGGGCATGCTCGACGCCTTCGCGGAGGCCGCGGTCCGTCGCGGCGTGCGGTCCCAGGGCTTCCTGGGGGAGTGGCCGGACGTGGCCGACGACGTGCCCGAGTGCGACGTCGTCGTGTGCCATCACGTCGCGTACAACGTCCCCGAGATCGGCCCCTTCCTGGCGGCGCTGGACGCGCATGCCCGGCGCCGCGTCGTCATCGAGCTGCCCATGCACCACCCCATGTCCAACCTGAACGTGCTGTGGAAGAGGTTCTGGGACCTCGATCGACCGACGCAGCCGACCGCCCATGACCTCGCCGCGATCGCCGCCGCCATGGGCCTCGCCCCGCATCTCGAGGTGTGGCGCGACGAGACGTGGGGCCGGCGGGTCGCCCTGCCGGATGCGGAGCGCGTGCGCTTCACGAGGATCCGCCTGTGCCTGTCCGAGGATCGCGATGCCCAGATCGCCGCCGCCCTCGTCGAGCAGTCCGATGCCCAGCCCCGGGAGGTGGCCACGCTCTGGTGGGACGTCCAGCACTGACCGCCGCGACCAGCCGGCCACCCGTCGGTCGCGGCGCGCGAGGCAGTCGGGTTGGATGTGGCCGTGACCTATGACGTCGATCGCCTCCGCGCACGCATTCCCGCCCTCGCCGACGGCACCGCCTACTTCGACGGCCCGGGCGGCTCGCAGACACCCGACATCGTGGCCGACGCGATAGCCGCCGCGCTGACCGGCGGCCTGTCGAACCGCGGGCGCAACACCGCGGCCGAGCGCAACGCCGACGACATCACCATCGCGGCCCGCATGGCCGGCGCGGACCTCGTCAACGGCGACCCCGGCGGCATCGTCTTCGGGCGCAGCATGACCGAGATGACCTTCCAGGTGGCACGCACGCTGGCGAAGGACTGGGGACCCGGCGACGAGGTCGTCGTCACCCGACTCGACCACGACGGCAACATCCGGCCGTGGGTGACCTACGCCGAGCGGAGCGGCGCCACCGTTCGCTGGGCGCAGTTCGACCCGCGCACCGGCGTGCTGACCGTCGACGACGTCATGCGGCTGGTCAACGACAACACCCGCGTCGTGGCCGTCACGGGTGCCTCGAACCTGCTCGGCACGCGTCCCGACATCGCGGCGATCGGAGCGGCCGTCGCGCGGACGGACGCGCTCCTCTTCGTCGACGGCGTGCACCTGACGGCCCACGCGCCCATCGACATGCAGGCGATCGGCGCGGACTTCTACGTCTGCAGCCCCTACAAGTTCCTCGGCCCGCACCTGGGCATGCTCGCGGCCTCGCCGGCGCTGCTCGAGACGATGCACCCCGACAAGCTCCGTCCGGCCACCGAGCAGGTGCCCGAGCGGTTCGAGCTGGGCACGCTGCCCTACGAGCTGCTCGCAGGGGTCGCCGCGGCGATCGACGTGCTCGCCGACCTGGTGCCCGGTGACGAGGCGTCGATGTCGCGGCGCGACCGGCTGGTGCGGTCGATGTCGGTTCTCGAGGAGTACGAGGACGGACTGCGGGAGCGGATGCGCAGTGGGCTGGCGGCGATCGACGGCGTGACCTTGTATGGGCATGCGCCGCTGCGCACGCCGACCGAGCTGTTCTCCGTCAACGACGTCGACTCGGCCGACGTGTACCGGCACCTGGCCGGCCTCGGGATCAACGCTCCGGCCGGCTCCTTCTACGCCCTGGAGGCGTCGGAGTGGATCGGACTCGGCTCCGCGGGCGCCGTCCGCGCCGGTCTCGCGCCGTACACGAACGCCGACGACGTCGAGCGCCTGCTGACCGGCGTCGCGAGCATCGCGAACCGCTGACCGCCACCCGATGCCTCGTCATCCGTGGGGGTCCGGCACCCGGTGGGAACCCCCACGGATGACGAGGCATCGGGGTGGGGCGTGCTACTCGGTGGTCTCGTCCGCCCAGGCGGCGTGCTCGCGCCTGGCCCACGTGATCGGCACCGAGCCCGTGCGCATTCCCAGCCGCGCGGTCGCGTCGTTGAAGGCCAGGTAGGCGTGCCCGGCGACGACGACGGCCACCGCAAGCGCGAGCCAGTCGTGCACGAAGGTGGCGCCGGTGCGCAGGCTGTCGGGGAACAGACTGCTGAAGAACATCAGCGCGCCCGTCATGAGCATGACGAGGATGGCGCCCAGGGTGAAGGCGGCGTTGAGCTTCTGCCCCGCGTTGAACTTGCCGACGCGAATCCGTCCGCCGCGTCGATCACGTGAGCGCAGCCACTCCCAGTCCGCCGGCCGGAAGCGGTTGAGTCGCCCGGCGTCGTCGCGGAAGGCGGCCGACCATGCGACGGCGACCAGGAGGGGAATCGGCAGCGCGAATCCGGCCGCCTCGTGCGCCACGCGGACGACCTGGCGGTTGCCGACGCGGGCGCTGATGTCGGGAACGTAGAGGGCGGCCGCCGTGAGGAGCAGGACCCCGGTCAGGATGCCGACCGAGCGGTGCGCCCAGCGCTCGCCGCGCGAGAACCGGACGAGGACGGACGGGCTGGCGGCCGCCCCGGCGTCGTCGGGCCACCGATCCGCCGACGGGTCGTCAGGCGACGGGCTCATCGGCACGTCCGTTCGACGATCCGACCCACGCATCGACGTCGTAGCCGAGGTTCTCCCAGTAGCCCGGCTGCACCGTGCGGGTCAGCGAGATGCCGGAGAGCCACTTGATCGACTTGTACCCGTACATCGGCGCCACCAGCAGTCGCACGGGCGCCCCGTGCTCGACCTCGATCGGCGCGCCGAGCATCGACGTGGCCACGAGCACGTCGTCGCGTCTGGCCTGGTCGAGGGTCAGCGACTCGGTGTACTCGCCGTCGAAGGAGCTGAAGGCGACGGCCGCGGCGGCCGGTTCGATCTCGACCACCGCGAGCAGGTCGCGCAGCAGCACCCCCGACCACGGCACGTCGTCGACCCGCCAGCCGGTCACGCACTGGAAGTCCTTCGTCAGGCCCGTCTGCGGCAGCGCGGCGAGGTCGGCGAGGCTGAGCGACAGGCTCGTGCCGACCATGCCGTCGATGGCGAGCCGGTAGGCGGCGGCATCGACGGACGGGTACCCGTCCGTCACCGTGTAGATGCGGAAGCCGCCGGCAGCCGGCAGCACCCCCGCCAGGCCGGGCGCCGTGGCGGCGACCACGTCGCTCACGCCCTGCGAGAGCCAGCGGCCGGCGGCGACGCCGAGCACGCCGAGGCCGACCATGCCGAGCACGACGCGGCGCCCGACGGGCGTGCCGCGCTCGATCTCGTCCTGGCTGGTCATACGCTCATGGGAACACAGATTCGGGCAGCCGGCGACCTCGCACGCCTTGCGGCTTCGTTGGGTCAGGTCGTGATGCCGAACGGTCCTGCAGGCGATCCTCGTCGGGTCGTGGCCGGGTCAACAGGACGAAGGGCGAGTCGGATGCGCGACTGGACGAGCGGCGGCGCTCGCATGCTGACGCTGCTCCTGCTCGCCCCGGCGCTCGCCTCCTGCGCGGCAGGTCTGGCGGAGCCCGCCGCGACGGGACTCGGCTCCTCGCGCGCGGCCCTCGACGCGCTGACCTCGCTCGGGATCGACTGCGCCGACTTCAGCGTCGAGGAGGTCACCGCGGTGCCGTTCACGCAGATCCGCTGTCCGGGGCTCGGGATCGACTGGTTCGCCGATGCCACGGCGTACGAGGCGGCCGTGGCGGCGGACTGCCTCGCCGTGCCCCCCGACCGACGAGCCGGGCTGGCGGACATCGTGATCGTGGTCGGGCCGGACTTCGTGCTGCGCGGCAACGGCGAAGGCGACGTCAACGCTTGGCCGGTCGTGCTCGATCCGAGCGCCGCGGCGGCGCACCTGTCCGGCAGGCGCCAGAGCGCCGCGGACTACTGCACGAGCCTCGGCGCCTGGCAGTAGCCGGGGCTACCGGGTGCGGCCGCGGACGCCGGCGAGCCGGCACCTCACGCCTCGCACATGGCGAGCAGCGTTGTCACCGTCGCCCAGTTGCGGCCGGTGCCGGTCACCGGAGCGGTGCGTCCGCGCGTGGTCATGGCCTTGGCGAGCTCGCTGGTGCCGAAGCCCTCCGGCGTGTGCAGGTAGACGGTGCGCCCGTCGATCGTGACGTCGTCGCGGCTGCCCTTGGCCCGGACGGACGCGACGAGCTCGGCGATGCGCGTGCGGGCGGCGGCATCGGGCTCGGACCGCTGGAAGATCGCGTGCAGCCGGCGGTGGTCGGCCTCGTCGGGGTACGGGTTGGCGGCGACTACCGCGGCCAGGGCGTCGGAGTCGAGCACCACGGTGTCGATATTCAGGCCGAAGTGGTCGAGGATGGCCGCCTGGATGCCGTCGGCCAGCGAATCGGAATCCACCGGCTCGGCGTCGAGCAGCACGTTGCCGCTGGCGATGTACGTGCGCGCTCCGGGCAGCCCGGCGCCGGCGAGAGCCGATCGCAGCTCGGCCATGGGCAGCCTGTTGCTGCCGCCGACGTTGATCCCGCGCAGGAGCGCGACATAGGTGGTCACGGGCCCATCCTGCTACGCGTCCCCGACACCGCACCGCCGTTCGCCCGACCGCTCGCGTCGCTGCGCCCCAGGTACTAGCCGCGGCGGCGGGCGATCCAGGTCGCGCGCAGCGTGCCGGCACCGGCGGGCGCGGGCGTGTACTCGTCGACGACCCCCGTCAGGTCGAAGCCGGCCGCCTGGAGGGCAGCACGGACCTCGTCGTCGCTGTGGAAGTACTGCAGGTGCCGCTCGCTGAACGGCTCGCCGGAGCGGGCCTGGGTGACCTCGATGCGGGCGTCGCACGTGCGGGCCTCGTGGTCGACGACGCTGTGGATGACGTACTGGTTGCCGTCGTCCTCGCCCGCGATCGCCGGGTTGGCCGCCGCGAGCGCCAGCATGGCGTCGGTGTGCAGGTCGAAGACCAGCCAGCCATCGGGTCGGATCCGGTCGGCGATCGCCGACAGGGACAGGCACAGGTCGCCGGGCGTGAGGTAGTTGAGGCCGTCGAACGTGGAGATTGCGGCGTCGAAGATCCCGTCGACCGGCAGGTCGGGGAGGGTGGCCCGCACGAGGCCGGCGTCCGGGCCGAGCAGGCTGCGCGCACGGGCGAGCATCGCCCCCGACGCGTCGACGCCGAGCAGGCGATAGCCCCTGCCGATGAGCTCGGCGGCCAGCAGGCCGGTGCCGCAGCAGATGTCGAGCACGCTGCGCACGCCCGCCTCGTCGCGGGCCCACAGGCCGTCGAGGAAGCCCGCCCACAACGGAAAGCAGGGGTCCACGACGATCTCGTCGTAGACCCCTGCCAGCCGTGAGTAGGCCTCGACCTCGCTCACGGGATGCCCGTCGCTCAGATGCCGAGGACCTTGGCCTTGGCAGCCGCGAACTCCTCGTCGGAGAGCACTCCCTGGGTGTGAAGGGCGGCCAGGTTCTGCAGCTGCGTCATCTGGTCGTCCTGGACGGGCTCGGCGGCCGGGGCCGCCGCGACCGGTGCCGGAGCTGCCGCCTCCTGCTGCTTCGCAGCGTGCTTGTCGGCCTGGCGGTAGGCGACGCGGCTGGAGACCGCGGTGGCGGTTCCGGCCACGACCGCGGTACGTGCTGCCATGCGCATGAGTCCCATGTGTGCTGCCTCTCAGTCGGTGGAACGCAAGGGTGGATCAGGCGGTGATGACGGCCTCGACGACGTCGGCCGGGATGCGGACGGTGTCGATGACGAAGGCGTCGGCGCTCTGGAGCGCGGAGACGATCTTCTCCGCCCAGCGGTTCTCGAAGGCGATGAGCATCGCCGCGCTGTTGAGCGGCAGGTCCTCGCTGACCTCGTCGGCATCCTCGGGGCCGAGGGCTCCGGGCTGGGCGATGTCGATGGCCATGAAGCCCGCGCCGGTCTCGGCGTCGAGATCGCCGATCTCGAGGGTGGTGACGACGCCGTCGGCGTCCTTCATGATGAAGGTGATGTCGAGGACGCGAATCGTGCCGTTCTCCACCTGCTCCAGGATCGCCGGGGCGATCTGCCCGGTGAACCTGTTGCCGGGAAAGCCGATGATGTAGACGTCGACGGGACCGACTGCCATGGGTTCCTCCTTGTCGAGGCCCCGCATTCCTCCCGGTGAAGCCCCGGGCGCGCGACCGCCTTGCTCGCAGGCTAGCAGGGAGTTTGCGACGATTCGCTCCGATGTGGTGGCTCGTCACGAGCCTTCGTGGGGCGCAATCTCAAGGTCGGCGGAGTCCGGATGCTCGCCCGGCAGTCTCGACTTTCGTCGGCGCAGACGGGCGGGATCGCAGGAGCCCGAGCGCCTCGCCCACGACGACGGCCTGCTGCCGATCCCGTACGTCAAGGGCGCGGTAGATGGCCAGTGACTCGGCACGCACCGTCGAGTCGCTGAACCTGATGCGAGCGGCGATCTGGCGGTTCGTCAGGTTCCGGGCCATCAACCGGAGGATCGCCACCTGGCGGGCAGTGAGGTGGACGGAGTCGGGGATCGGCGGCCGACCGCCCGGGTGGGGGTCGGGATCCAGCGCCGGACGCGATCGGGCGCCCGCGAGGTAGACGGCGAGGACGTCCGCGGCGCCATCCATCCATCGGCCGACGAGAGCCGGCTCGGCACGCCGCGCCAGGAAGAGGACCAGCACGCCGACCGGGTCAGCAGGCACGCCGAGCGGCCACGCGGCCATCGGCCGCCCTGCCGGACTCTCCTCGTCGGTCCACAGCACTTCGTGGTTGCCGATAGCGGCGGCCGAGATGTCGCTGATGACCGACCGAAGTGCCTGGGATCCCTGGGCGCAATCCCAGTCCGCCACCTGATCCACGTACTGCGCCAGGACCTCGAAGTGGTCATGCCGCGTCCGTGACACGATCACGGCGCCCTCGGCCTTGATCGGCCAGCACAGCGCCACCAGGAAGCGTGTCACGTCGGCCAGATCCGGCCCCCCGGCCAGGTAGCGGGCCAGGGTCAGCGCCGCCAGCTCGCGTGCTCCGTCATCCCTGCGGCGTCCGCGCGGGGGGTGGCTCGACTCCGGTCGGCCCGGGACGCTTGCTAGCTCGAACACCGCACCTCCCCCGAGGTCGTGCCCACCTGATCCCGGCCGTTCGACCGTCCCGGCGGAAGGCCGAGCCAAGATAGCCGCAGTATGGCACCGTCGCCGTGCGCTGGCGCGATGGGCGCAAGCCCGTGAGGAGGTCAGGGTCGCCCCCGGCCCGGCTCACCGTGACGACGGGGCGCGATGGCCATTGGATGGCCAATGGCCGGCCAATTGGCACCTCCGGGTTGAACGGTCGCCCGGGTGCGTTCTCTACTGATGGAGCCTGCCCGGCCAAGGCGGCTGATCGGCGTCGGAACGTGGCACCCCTCGCAGACACCGATCCGGTGGAGGCGAAAGGGGAGGGCGCCATGAGGAACGCAGTTGCCCGGTCCGCATTCGACCCCGGCACGACCGGCTTGCGGATCTCGATGCTCAGCACCTATCCACCCACCATCTGCGGGCTGGCCACGTTCTCCTCCGCCCTCGAGCGCTCGCTGGTCGAGGGCGGCCACACCGTCAGCATCGTGCGCGTGGACGACGGCAGCCTGGAGAGCTCGTGCGGCCGCGACGTCGCCGGAGTGCTGGTGAACGGCTCGGCCTCCTCCGTGCACAAGGCTGCGGCGGTGCTGTCGCGCGCCGACGTTGCGGTGATCCAGCACGAGTACGGGATCTTCGGCGGCGCGGACGGCGAGGAGATCCTCGACGTCGTCCGGGAGATCCAGGTCCCGGTGGTCGTGGTCCTGCACACCGTGCCCGACCGGCCGACACCGAACCAGACGCGCATCATGGAGGAGCTCTGCGCTCTCGCCTCCCGGGTCGTCGTGCTCACCCGCTGCGCACGCGACCGGCTGCTCAGCGGATTCGAGGTCGCGGCCGACAAGGTGGTGACGATCCCGCACGGAGCGCTGCTGGCGGCCGACCTCGGCGCCAGCCACCTGAACCTGAGCCGACCGCATCCGCAGCTGCTCAGCTGGGGGCTGCTCGGCCCCGGCAAGGGCATCGAGAACGTGATAGACGCGCTCGCCGCTCTGCACGCCGAAGGGACGTCGGTGCGCTACACGGTATCGGGCATGACGCATCCGAAGGTGGTGTCCAGACGCGGGGAGGAGTACCGGAACTCCCTCGTCGAGCGCGCCCGCCGGCATGGGCTGGCGCAGCTGGTCGACTTCGATCAGGCCTACCGCAGCCCGGCCGCGCTGACGCGCTTCATCGCCCAGAGCTCGGCGGTGGTCCTGCCGTACGACTCGACCGACCAGGTGGTGTCCGGGGTCCTGGTCGACAGCATCGCGGCCGGTCGCCCCGTCATCGCCACCGCGTTCCCGCATGCCGTCGAACTGCTCAGCGACGGGGCCGGGATCGTCGTTCCGCACGGTGACCCCGACGCGCTCCTCGAGGCCATCCGCAGAGTCGTCGAGGACGATCGGCTGCACTGGTCGATGGTCGACCGGGCACGGCAGCTGGCGTCGATGCACAGCTGGAGCGCTGTGGGTCGGCGATACGCGACCGAGATGATGCAGCTGCGGCGCGAGCGGCATGCGGTATCGGCATGACCGCCGTCTGGTCCTATCGGCTGCAGCACCTGGACCGCCTGAGCACCGATCGAGGGATCCTGGAGCACGCCAAGGGCACGACGCCGCGGATGGACTGCGGCTACTGCACCGACGACAACGCCCGGATGCTCGTGGTCCTGAGCCGGGAGCCTGACGAGGGCATCGCCTTCCGGCTGAGCCGGCTGGCACTCGACTTCGTCCTGGCGGCCCAGAACGACGCGGGGCGGGTGCACAACCGGTTCTCCTTCGACGGCTACTGGCGCTGGACCGACGAGGCCGGCACGGAGGACTGCTGGGGAAGGGCCGTCTGGGGGCTGGGGGTGGCAGCCGCCACGCATCCGCACGGCGGCGTGCGGACGGTCGCGCGCTGGGCCTTCGACAGGAGTGCGCGCCAGCGGTCGCCCTGGCGGCGGTCGATGGCCTTCGCCGCCCTCGGTGCCGCCGACCTGCTCGTTGCCGATCCTGGGTGCGACGTGGCCCGGGGGCTGCTGTCCGACGCGATGTTCGACCTCATCCCCCCGGAAGGGATGTCGGACGTGTGGCCGGAGGGCAGGCTCGCGTACGCGAACGGCGCCATCGCCGAGGCCGTGATCGCCGGAGGGGCCGCCCTCGGCGCCCCGCTCGTGGTGCAGCGTGGGCTCTCGATGCTGGCGTGGCTGATGGACGTGCAGACCCGTGACGGGCACCTGTCCGTCGTCGGCGTCGGCGGGAGGGCTCGTGACGATCGATCCGTCCAGTTCGACCAGCAGCCGATCGAGGTGGCGGCCCTTGCCGACGCCTGCTGGCGGGCCTGGCTGCTGACCGGCCATCGGCGGTGGCTGGACGGCGTGGCATCGGCTGCGGCCTGGTTCCACGGTGCGAACGATGCCGGCGTGCCCATGATCGACGAGACGTCCGGCGGGAGTTGCGACGGACTGCAGCCAGGCGGCCGCAATGCGAACCAGGGTGCCGAGTCCACGCTGGCACTCGTCTCGACCATGCAGCGTGCCACATGCCTGCTACCGTGGCGAGCAGCCGGCATCCGGGCGTCCGGCGGGACGTCAGCGGTGTCGAGGTCGGGGGCTTCGCTCGCCTTCGCCGCGCGGATCTCGCAGGCACGCACGGCCAGCTGGCGGTCCGTCTCCTACTCGCGAGCCGATCCGGGCAGCAACTGAGGGAGCAAGGCACATGATCACGTCCGAGATCGCGACGGTGAGCACCATTGACCTGCGCCCTGACCCTTCGCGGGTCATCCTCAGGCCGTTCATTCCGGGCCTTGAGAATGTGAGTCCGGCCGGCTCCCGCGCCGGCTCGGTCATCGATCGCGTCCTGAGCATGGACGAGTCGACGGTGACCGTGACCCTGGCCGAGCTCACGACGAGGTTCGGCGATCGGCACCGCGACCTGGCCACCGTGTTCGAGCGGAACGCGGAGCTGGTGGCGGTCTACCTGCCCCCCGGCGCGAGGATCAGTGCCATCAAGATGCGCCTGCTCGGCGCCTACTTCACGCACGAGTTCTCCATCGAGGGCGCGGCGCTTGCGAACCCGTCGATCGTGCCGTACCCGCTGCCGTCCTCGACCGGGGGAACGCAGTTCGTCATGAGCGTCCGGTGCATCGGCGAGGGCCATCGCTCGTCGATCGGATTCCGGGCCGGCACCGTGGGCGCCGACGGTTCGGTGACGATAGACCCGCCCTCCCGATACGCGGCCTCTGCTTCGGGCGGCTCAGGAATCCACCACCGGAACGCGTTCCACGCGAAGCTGGCCCACCTCGGGCACGGCACCGAGGAAGTCTCCGAGATGCTCTCGATGCTGCCGCCCACGTTCGTGGACTCCGACCTCACGTCGGTACTGGCCGAACTGGCGTCAGACGCCCCGCGCATCACCGACGAGCTGGTGGCCCATGCGACCGACATCTCGAAGTGGTCGTACCAGGTGTCCTTCCCGGAGGAGAGCGACGTCTCCGAGCGCGTGCTCTGGCCGCATGCTCCGCCCGAGTACCACGGCATGGAGGACGCCCGCTTCGTGCGCTTCGAGCACGAGGACGGCCGCGTCTCCTATCTCGCCACCTACACCGCATACGACCGCAGCAACATCTCCTTGCAGTTGCTGGAGACCACGGACTTCCTGAACTTCTCCAGCTCGCCGATCGGAGGCGCCGCGGCAACGGGCAAGGGCCTGGCCATCTTCCCGCGCACGGTGGGTGGGCGCTTCGCCGCGCTGACGAGGTCGGACAGGGAGAGCAACGGGGTCGCCTTCTCGGACGACCTGCGCCGCTGGTCGACCACGGAGCTGGTGGAGGTGCCGCAGGAGCCCTGGGAGCTGATCCAGCTGGGCAACTGCGGATCGCCGATCGAGACGGAATACGGGTGGCTCGTGCTCACGCATGGCGTGGGTCCCATGCGCACCTACTCCATCGGCGCGCTGCTGCTGGATCTAGAGCGCCCGTCGAGGCCGTTGGCGCGCATGACGACACCGCTTCTCGTTCCGGACCGCGAGCGCATGGACGGCTACGTGCCGAATGTGCTCTACACCTGCGGGGCGATGGCCGTCGGCGACACCCTCGTCATGCCCTTCGGCATCGGCGATCAGAGGATCGGCCTGGCCACCGTCTCCATCGAGGAGCTCGTGCACTCGATGAAGGCGTTCCCGGCCTGAGCCGACTCCCGGTGCAGGGCGCTATGGGCAGGCGATGCGCTCGAAGAGTCGCTCGTAGTCCGTGACCATGCGCTCGGCGGTGAACCTGGTCTCGGCTTCTGCTCGGCATTCGGCGCGGTCGAGCAGCGGCAGTCGTGCGACGGCGGCGACCGCCGCGTCGGCGTCCGGCACCAGGAAGCCCGTCCGCCCGTCGCGGACGAGCTCGGGCAACGACCCTCGCGGCGTCGCGATCACCGGTGTGCCGGCGGCCAGCGACTCGACGACGGACAGGCCGAACGGCTCCTCGAAGTCGATCAGGTGCAGCAGGGCCAGGGCCCCGCCGAGCAGGCGATCGCGGTCCGTCGGACCGACCGGGCCGACATAGGAGATGCCATCGCGCCCGAGCAGCGGCTCGACCTCGGTGCGGAAGTAGTCCTCGTCCTGGACGATGCCGGCGATGACCAGCGGGAGGCCCGAGGCACGCGCCACGTCGATCGCCATCCGCGTTCCCTTGTCGGGATGGATGCGGCCCAGGAACAGCAGGTAGCCGCCGTCGCCGGCGCCGACGGTGAAGGCGCCGACGTCGATGCCGTGGTGGATGGTCGCCGCGTACGTCAGTGCGGGATGCCGGTTCGCGTCGCTGATCGCCACGTAGTGCGCGATGTCGTCGTAGGCGGCATACACCGGGACGATGCGCTCGGACGAGAACCCGTGGACGGTCGTCACGACGGGCGTGCGCACGAGTCGGCTGTAGGTGAGCGGCAGGAAGTCGAACTGGTTGGAGATGACGTCGAACTCGTCAGCGCGCTCGAAGACGGAGGCGATGTGCAGCGCCTCGAAGACCTTCGCGTCCATGCCGTCGGTCTCCTCGTAGCCCGCTGGGGCAACTGCACTCAGCGCCCCGGCGGTCATGGAGTCGGCCGTGGCGAACAGTGTCACGTGGTGCCCGCGGGCGTGCAGGCCCTCGGCGAGGGTCGAGGCCACCTGCTCCCACGGCCCGTACGAGCGGGGTGGGGTGCGGTGCGCGATCGAGGCGAGAATTGCGATCCTGACGGGGGCCTCCGGCCAGCGGCGGGGGATCACGGCGGCGGGGAGGACCGTCCGTGACTGTTACAGTGGCAGCATACGACGACCATCAGGGTCGCGGTTACGGCGTCGCATCAGGCTGGCGCCCAGCAGGTCGTCATCGCGGGTCCGCGATGCAGTCAGGGACGTGGTTCCCCTCGAGTTCGGCAGCACTCGGCTGCGCCGTTCCACCATGCAGAAGGGCCTGTCTTGGCCACCAGCTTCGGAATGCTCAGCACGTACCCTCCCACCCAGTGCGGCCTGGCCACCTTCGCTCGTTCGCTGGTCGTCCAGTTCGCCGCCACGGGCGCGCCGATCGGCGTCGTGCGCATCGTCGACGAGATCGAGCCCGATGTCCGCTTCGTGACGCACCAGCTGGTCATCTCCGATCCGGCTGCGAGCCGGGCGGCAGCCCGCGCCCTCAACGAGTTCGACGTGGCGATCGTGCAGCACGAGTACGGCATCTTCGGCGGTCGCGACGGAGCGGACGTCATCGACGTGCTCGCCCGTGTGCGCGTTCCCGTCATCGTCGTGCTCCACACGGTGCTGTCCGATCCCAGCCCGCACCAGCGTCTCCTGCTCGCCCGCGTCGTCGAGGCCGCGACCGTCGTCGTCACCATGACGCAGACCGCCCGCGCCCGCCTCATCGCCGGCTGGGACGTCGCCGAGGACAAGGTGACCGTGATCGCGCACGGGGCCGACGACAACCGCTCCGGCATCGCCGGGATCGCGGCGACCAAGCGCCCCACGATCCTCACCTGGGGCCTGCTCGGCGAGGGCAAGGGCATCGAGTGGGCGCTGGAGGCGATGGCCGGGCTTGCCGACCTGACGCCGCTGCCGCTGTACCGCGTGGTCGGCGAGACCCACCCGCGAGTCTTCGAGCGGGAGGGCGAGGCGTACCGGAGCCGGCTGGAGGCGCAGGTCGAGGAGCTCGGGATCTCGTCGATGGTCGAGTTCGACGGCCGCTACCTCGACGCGCGGTCGCTGCAGCGCATCGTCGGCGAGGCCGACGTGGTGCTGCTGCCCTACGACTCCCGTGACCAGGTCACCTCCGGCGTGCTGACCGAGGCCGTCGTGGCGGGCAAGCCGGTCGTCTCCACACGCTTCCCGCACGCGATCGAGCTGCTCTCGACGGGCGCCGGAATCCTGGTGCCGCAACGGGATCCGATGGCCATCGGCTCGGCCCTGCGCTCGGTCCTGACCGAACCGGGACTGGCCGGGCACATGGCTGCGACGGCGCGCGCCCTCGCCCCGGGGCTGCTCTGGTCGGCCGTGGCGGAGCAGTACATGGACCTCGGCCGTTCACTGCACTCCGTACCGAGGCGCACTCCGTCGAAGCTGTCCGTGGCGTGAGACCGCCCGCGCCGCGCTTCGAGCACCTCTCGGCGATGAGCACCGACGTAGGGCTCTACGAGCACGCCCGGCTCCGCGTCCCGCGAACGGAGCACGGATTCTGCCTGGACGACGTGGCACGGGGCCTGGTCGTGACGAGTCGGCAGCCGGATCCGTCGGACGAGGTGCAGCGCCTCACGCGCGTCTACCTCAGCTTCACCATCGCGGCGCAGGACAGCCACGGTCAGTCGCACAACCGCCGCGGCGGCGACGGTCGCTGGACCGACGAGGCTGGCGTCGGCGACCATTGGGGTCGCGCGATCTGGGGCCTGGGCACGGCTGCGGCGTCGAGTGCGGACGAGAGCGTGCGCGAGCGCGCCCTGCTCGGTGCGGCCACCTGCCTCCTGGCCCGTTCGCCCTACCCTCGCGCGATGTCATACGCCGCGATCGGCTGCTACGAGGTCCTGCGCATCCGGCCCGGCGACGTGGGCGCGCTGTCGCTGCTCGCCGACGCCCGCGAGCTGCTCGTCCGCCCGGAGGAGGATCCCGCGTGGCCGTGGCCGGAGCCGCGGCTGACGTACGCCAACGCCGTGCTGGCGGAGGCCCTGCTCGTCATCGGCGATGCGCTCGACGATGCGGCGGTTGTCCAGACGGGACTGCGCATGCTGACCTGGCTGCTCGCCCTCCAGACGCGCGGGCGCCACCTCTCGGTGACCCCGGCCGGCGGCTGGCAGCGGGGGAGCAGCTGCCCGCCTTCGACCAGCAGCCCATCGAGGTGACTGCTCTGGCCGAGGCCTGCCGACGGGCCTTCGAGCTGACCGGCGAGGCGGCGTGGCGCGATGCGCTCGATCGCTGCGCCACTTGGTTCCTGGGGTCCAACGACCTCGGCAAGCCGCTCTACGACGCCGCCACCGGTGGCGGCTACGACGGCCTGCATCGGGATCGGGTGAACATGAACATGGGCGCCGAGTCGACCCTGGCGGCACTTGCGACGCTCCAGCTGTGGCTGCTGGTCAGCCACGAGACCGCCGGATGACCAACTCGGGACTCGTGCGCCGCACGGACATCGTCCTGCGGCCCGACCCCTCGCGCGTCATTGCCAGGACATTCCTGCCGGGGCAGGAGATGCGCATCCCGGGGCAGTCCCGGGCTTCGGACGTGCTCGACCGCGTCCTGGAGATGGACGAGCAGGACGTCCGCCGTGTCCTCGCGGCGACGCTGGACTCGTTCGGCGCGCGCCATCGGAACCTGGCGGCCACCCTGGAGTCCCGTTTCGGTCTCGTCGAGCACCGCCTCGACTCGCCGGCGGAGGTGTCCAGGGAGCGGCGGCTGCTCATCGGCGCCTACTTCACGCGTGAGTACGCGGTGGAGGCGGCTGCCCTGTTCAACCCGTCGATGGTCTCGCACGTGAGCCAGGCCGGCCTGCCTGTCGGGTCGACCCGGTTCGTCATGAGCGTGCGCGGCGTCGGCGAGGGGCACATCTCCAGTATCGGCTTCCGCAGTGGCACGATCGACGCGTCCGACATGGTCGTGTTCGATGACATGAGCCCGACCACGGTGCTCGCGAATCGGGTCCCCACGACGTACTCCAGGACTGTCTTCGAGCAGCAGCTCGTCGAGCTCGGCGGCGACCAGAGCAGTGCGGACTACGTCATGGCCGTGCTGCCGCCGACGTTCAGTCGCGGGCACCTGGACTCGGCCCTGTGCCGCCTGGACGACCAGGGCCTGACCCGTGGTTCCGCGGCCAGGACGGTCGACCAGCTCGAGTGGATCGCGGCGTGCAACTACTCGACGATGTTCCCGGTCGACTCGAGCCTTCAGGAGCGTGTGATCTACCCCGGGTCGCCGGCCGAGAGCCATGGGCTGGAGGACGTCCGGCTGGTGCGCTTCACCGAGCCCGACGGGACCATCGACTACCGCGGCACCTACACCGCGTTCGACGGTGCGCGCGTCGTCCCGCAGTCGTTGCGCACCACGGACTTCCGGACCTTCCACGTGTCGCAGTTCAGCGGCCCGGCAGCGAAGGACAAGGGCATGGCGCTCTTCCCGAGGCGCGTCGACGGCCAGTACCTGGCGCTGTCCCGATGGGATCGCGAGAACAACGCGCTGGCGATGTCGGCTGACATGCTTCACTGGGTGGAGATCGGCACGCTGCAGTCGCCGCGTCAGCCGTGGGAGCACGTGCAGCTCGGCAACTGCGGCCCGCCCATCGAGACAAAGGCCGGCTGGCTCGTGCTCACGCACGGAGTCGGACCGATGCGGGAGTACTGCATCGGGGCGATGCTGCTCGACCTGCAGGACCCCCGCATCGTGCTGGGGCAGCTGCGCGAACCGCTCATCAAGCCGACTTCGCATGATCGCAACGGCTACGTGCCGAACATCGTCTACTCGTGCGGCGGCATGCTGCACGGGGACACGCTCGTGCTTCCGTACGGCTGCGACGACGCCCTGATCCGGTTGGCTCTCGTCGACATCCCGCCACTGCTGGCCCGTCTAGCCCCCTAGCCGCGAGAGCCCAGCCCCCGCGCCCCGCCCCCCTCCGTTTGTCCCGCTATCCGGGACAACTGGCCGAATGCGGGCCGGAATCGCGGGGATTTCGTCATCTGTCCCGGCCCTCCCGCGGACTGCCGGTGCCTCCGGGCCTTCGTTCGGGCTTCCGCCTCGGCTGCTGCTGTGCGATAGTTGCCGTGAAATCGACACGAGAAGGGAGAAGCAGCGATGACCGTTGCCCTCTTCAGTGTTCGCGCGCGCCGACCCTGACTTGTCCGGGCAGCCGCGGACGCCAGCGTCCACAGCCACGACCGCACCTCAGCGGCGGTCTGCCTCCAGGAGCTCGCATTGTCCTCGATCCACTCCCTGTACGACCTCGGCTGGCGTCCCTCGGACGCCGAATCTGTTGCCAGAGCAAGTGATCCATCCGTCCGCCCCGCACGCGTCATCCAGCAGGGCCGTGGCGCGTGGCACGTTCACGACGGCACGGACGAGCTGCTCGCCCGTGCTCGCACCCGCACCCTCGAGCCCACTCCGGTCACGGGCGACTGGGTACTCGTCAGCGGCACCGACCCGCGGGGCTGCCTCATCGAGTCGGTCCTGCCGCGCCGAACGACCCTGGCCCGGGCGGAGGCCGGCGGCCGCAGCGAGGCGCAGGTCATCGCGGCCAACGTCGATCTCGTCGCGATCTGCACGGCAGCGGACGCGGTCAACGTGCGACGGCTCGAGCGCGAGCTCACGGCCGTGTGGGCGTCCGGTGCCACGCCAGTCGTCGTCGTCACGAAGTCCGATCTCGTGGATGATCCCCGCGCGATCGTCGCTGACGCCAGCGGCGCGTGCGTCGGCGTCGACGTGGTCGCCGTCTCGGCAGTCCTGGGGGAGGGGCTCGAGTGCATCGAGTCGCACCTCGAGCGCGGGACGACCCTTGCCCTCATCGGCCCGTCCGGAGTGGGCAAGAGCAGCTTGGTGAACGCGCTCGCCGGTTCGCAGGTGTTGGCGACGACTGCCATCCGGGCGGACGGCAAGGGCCGGCACACCACGGCCTCGCGACATCTGGTGCCCCTGCCCGGGGGCGGACTGCTGCTCGACACCCCCGGCATGCGCGAGTTCGCACCGTGGGCCGGGGAGGAGGCGCTGGCCGGCACGTTCGCGGATGTCGAGGAGCTCGCCGCTGGTTGCCGGTTCTCCGACTGCCGGCACGAGAGCGAGCCCGGGTGCGCCGTGCTGATCGCGGCATCGGGAGACGAGGCCCTTTGGGAGCGGCTCGTCAGCTGGCGGGCGCTGCAGCGGGAGCTCGCGTGGCTGGCGAGGCGGCATGACTCGCGACTGATGGCGCTGGAGCGCAAGCGGTGGGCATCGATCTCGAAGAGCGCTCGTCACCTGAGCCGCCCGTGAGGAAGACCGTCAGGACTGGGACAGATGACGAAATCGGCCCGCGAAGCGCCGTGATTTCGTCATGTGTCCCGGATAGCGGGACAAACGGCTGGGGGGCTAGCGGTAGTGGGGGCGGACCTGCCAGTACGACGACAGGATCGCGTCCGCCTGCGCGGGCGAGAGCGTGGCGTGCCCGTCGACGGTGCGCTTGGCGCCCCCGGGGTAGGGCGTCAGCTCGTTGAACACGGGGTTGCCCTCGGCGGTCACGAACCAGTCGACGCGGAGCATGTCCGACTCCTGCGAGAGCGCGGCGGACATCTCCACGAGCCGGGCCCACTGCTGCTCGCTCATGCTGGCGCGAGCCGCGATCTGCTCCTGCTCGTCGTCGAAGTAGCGGCCCTGCTGCACCTCGTGGAAGCCGTCGTCCCGCCCGACGAAGGCGAACGACCGGGGGTTGCCGTCGAAGCAGTAGGCCTTGACCTCGACGGGAAGCCCGTGGCCGACGTCGAGGAACTGCTCCACGACGACGCGCCGCGGCACGTCGCGGTAGCCCCACTCGAGGAACCGGCGTGGCCCCCAGCCGTAGCCGCGGGCCAGCCAGTGGTCGCACAGTGCGACGATCCGGGCGGGATCGGCTCGGTCAGGATGCACGAGGAAGCGCACCCACCCGATGTCGTCCGCGGCGGCCGGCAGCTCGGTGGAGGGGTCCGCCCTCTCGCTGACCACGATGATGCCGCCGGAGGCGTGGTTGACCTTGACGACGTACTGGCGCGGCAGCGTCGTCCACGGGATCCCGCCGCCACGTGCGACGACGGCCAGCTGCGGGATCAGGCACTCGGCCGGGATGCGCGCCGCCGCGAACTCCCGTGCGCGGACCTTGTCGCAGTACGTATTGAGGATCGGCCGCCGGTCGCGCGCCATGCGGTAGAGCTTCTTCTCGCCGTACGTGACGGGGCCGCGCGTGCGCCACCTGTCGACGGCCCCGGCGAGCGGCTCGGGCCACTGGCCGTGCACGAGCAGCCACGAGTACGCCAGGGGCGTCCGGAGCGGTGCCGGCAGCCCCTCGACTCGCTGCTTCAGGCCGTCGTGGCTTTCGGCGGTCGGCACGAGGCTCTTCACTGGTCGGGTCGGCTCAGTCCTGGTCGGAGGCGCGCCGGCGCTGCTTGTCGTCGTACATCGCCCGGTCGGCCCGTGCGACGGCCGTCGCGGTGTCGTCGTCGCCCTCGTCGTCGCCGAGGATCGAGGCGCCCAGCGAGACGGACAGCTCGGCCGGCGTCCGTCCGATCATGACCGTCCCCCCGAGCTCGCGTCGCAGCCGTGCGACGACGGCCTCGGCCGGATCCGGGCCGGCCGCGGGAACGCGGGTGACGACGACGAACTCGTCGCCGCCGACCCGGGCCACGATGTCCTCCTCGCGCGTGGACGCGACCAGCCGGCGCGCGACCTCGCGCAGCAGCTCGTCGCCGGCGGAATGCCCGACGCTGTCGTTGAGCGGCTTGAGCCGGTCGACATCGGCGTAGACGATCGCCGTCACCTGCCCGGGCGTGCGGCTCGTGCGAAGCTCCCGGAGCCGCTGCGACAGGCCCTCGCGGTTGAGCAGTCCGGTGAGCGGGTCGCGGGTGGCCAGATCGGCGAGCACGGTCTCGAGCCGCTTGCGGTCGGTCAGGTCGTTGCACTGGAGGATGACGTAGGTGGCCAGGCCGCTGACGTCGCGGACGGGGGCCGCTCCGAAGTCGACCCACACCGTGCTCGTACGCCCGCGCACCAGCTGCACGTCCAGGCGCAGGTCGTCGCCGCCCGCGACGACGTCGGCGAGCCCCGCGGTCACGTCGGCGCGGTCCTGCTCCGCCACGAGGTCGACCACCCGCATCCCGACCAGCCCGGTCTCCGTGCGATCCAGCAGGCGTGCCAGCGCGGCATTGGCCATCTGCACCTCGGCCTCGAGGCTGACCACCGCTGTGGGCGCCGGGGTGTGCGCGAAGGCCTCCCACAGCCGCTGCCGCTCGGTGTCGAGCTCGTGCCGCGCCCGGCTCTGGCCGCCGCCGGCCACCGCCACGATGACGAGCAGCAGCACGACCGTGACGACCTGGGCGACGGCCGTGGCCGAGGCGTCGTCCGGCTCCACCTTCGACATGCCCCACGAGATCAGCGCGGGCGCGAACGGCACGACCACCAGGGGTGGCAGCACGCGCCGCACGAGGGCCCGGTCGTACCTCTCGTCGAGCCCGGCCAGGGGCGGCTGGTCGGGACGGGCCGCCATCAGGGAGCCGGCGAGCAGGATCCCGATCAGGCCGGCACCGATCGACGTGCCGCCCAGGCCGAGGCTGCCGAAGAGGGAGGCCGAGCCGTAGACGTACGACATCAGGCTGAGCAGGCTGACGAGGCCGGCGAACACGGCGAGCCAGAACCGGATGCGAGCGGTCCGGTCGCGTCCGATGCCGAGCAGGAGCACCGAGGCGGCCAGCGACATGGAGGCGAGCGAGGGCAGGGCCGTCACCAGGGTGGCGCCGGTCGCGCTTACCGGGTCCGAGCTCGGCAGCAGCCCGGCGCCGACGGCAAGGTCGACCGTGCCGGCAGCGACGATCGTGATGCCGGCCAGTACCCGGCCGAGGACGGCGCCGGTGCGGCCACCGCGATCCAGGAGGGTCGTCGCGATGACGAGGGCGCCGGCACCGGCGAGCGTGTATGGGTAGATCTCCGGCCACGTCGGCCGGATGCGCGTGATCCCGCTGGCCCCGAACGCGAGCCCGACGGTCATGACCACGATGACGAGGGCGCCGCCGACGAGCAGGTAGCGGTGGAGGACGCCGAGGTCGGAGGCCAGGGTCCCGCCGCGATGGGACGTCGAAGGCTCGGTCACGCAGCAGCCGCCTTCCTCGTCCAGCTCGGGTACTCCAAGGTACCCGGCTTCGGCTCCGGGGCGGCCCGTCATGGTACCGACGGGCCGTCTTGGCAGCGTCCAGTGCGCGGACAGGAGGGCATCGAACTGCGTGGCCGAGAGCCGCGCGTGCCCGTCGATCCGCACCATGTCGATTCCCTCGGACAGGGAGCGGTTGGCCTCGTCGACCCATGCTGGGCGCACGGTTGCTGCCGTTGGCCGTTCTTCGGGCCGGAGAAGCGCCTACCGTGGGTTTCGAAGCGAGGAGCGTCGATGCAGAGGCCTGGCGAGATGGAGGCACGGCCATGGTGGCAGGACGGCCGTGGCTGGGCCATCGTCGCCGTGATGCTTGCCATCTTCGCCCTGGAGTTCGTGCTGCCCGACGCCTTCCTGCTCCCCTTCATCTGTGTGCCCCTGGTCGTCGCCGCGATGCTGGTGGGTCCCCGGGAGATGGGCGCGATCGCGGCCCTCGGCACGATCCTGGCGGTCGTGTCCGTGCTGAGGCACCCGACCTCCGGGGATGCGAACGACTGGCTGTGGCCGCTCGTGACGTTGGCGGTGGGCGGCCTGGCCGTGGCGGTGTCGTCCCATGGCGATCGGGAGATGCATGGCAGGCTCGCCGACGAGCAGCGGCTCCGGGCCGCCTTGGACACCGAGATGGACCCGCATGTGCTGATCGGGCCGGTGCGCGACGGCGCCGGGCGAATCGCCGACTTCGTCTTCGAGTATGCGAACCAGGCCGCCTGCACCTATATGGGCACTGCCCGGGAGGAGTTCGTCGGCTCCCGGATGCTTGAGGTCTCGCCGGCGGCGATCCGCACCGGCATGCTCGATCGGTGCGCCGGGGCGTTCGAGTCGCGGGTGCCGCTCGTGCTCGACGACTTCGGCTACCCGCTCGAGGATGCCGAAGCCCGGTGGTTCGACATCCGTGGCGTGTGCGTGGACCACGCCCTGAGCGTGGTGTGGCGCGACGTCACCGACCGGCACCACGCCGAGCGTCGGCTGGCCGAGTCGCAGGCGCGCTTTCGCCTGCTGGCCGAGAACGCCTCGGACGTGGTGTACCAACTCGGACCGGATCGGGCGATCGCGTGGATCTCCAGCAGCGTGACCGCGGCCCTGGGCTGGGCTCCCGAGGATCTCGTCGGCGCGCAGACCATCGACCTGATCCACCCGGACGACTGGGCAGGGAGCAACGAGGCCCGCGAGGCGGCCTTCGCCGGTGACGACGTGGCGAATCCGAAGGGCGGGTACGTCTCGCGGTGGCACACGGCGGACGGGCAGTACCGATGGATGTCGGCGCGGATCACCCCCACCAAGGACGCCTCGGGCGCCGTCACCGGCTACGTGCACGGGCTGCGCAATGTGGAGGCGCTCGTGCGCGCGCGCGAGCGGGCAGAGGCCGGAGAACGGGAGCTCAAGGAGTCCGAGGCCCGCTTCCGCCTGCTGGCGGAGAACTCGTCCGACGTCGTGATGCGCACGCGCGACGACTCCGTGGTGTGGGTGTCCCCGTCGCTGAGCCGCATGCTCGGCTGGGCCACGGACGAGTGGATCGGCCATTCGATGGCCGAGTTCTGGCTGCCCGAGGACGCAGCGATCGCCGCGGCCGCCCAGCAGCGGATTGCCGACGGGTCCTCGGCGGTGCTGCGCATGCGGCTGAGGGCGAAGGACGGCACGTACCACTGGCTGGAGGTGCACGCCCAGCGGTACGTCGACGACGACGGTGTCGTCGACGGGGTCCTGTCGTCCTTCCGCACCGTCGACAGGGAGGTCCAGGCCGAGGCCGAGCTCGATCACCGCGCCCGGTTCGACGATCTCACCGGCCTGATCAACCGCCAGGAGAGCATGGTGATCCTCGCCGCCGTCACCGGTCAGGCGCGGCGCAGCGGTGAGCGGTCGGCCATCCTGTTCTGCGATATCGACGGCTTCAAGGGCCTGAACGACACGTACGGCCACGCTGCCGGTGACGAGGTGCTGCGCGTGATCGCCAGCCGGGTCCAGTCGTGCGTGCGTGCCGGCGACCAGGCCGGCCGCATCGGCGGCGACGAACTGCTCGTCATCCTGGAGCGGGTGCACAGCCTGGACGACGCGGTACGGATCGCCGGCAAGATCCGGGAGGCGGTCGCCGTGCCCGTGCCGACCCGGGCCGGTGATCTCGACGTGACCGTCAGCGTGGGCGTGACGCTGGCCGCCGGCGGTGAGAGCGTCGACGCGATGATCGCCCGGGCCGACGTCGCGATGTACGAGGCCAAGCGGGCGGGCCGCAACCGCGTCATCGCCGTACCGCTGCCCGACGAGCAGTCGGACGGCTGACGGAGCGGACACCCCCCGGAAGAGCGGGGGGTCCACGCCTTTCGGAGCGGGTGACCGGGTCCGAACCGGCATGGCCGGCTTGGAAGGCTGGACATGAGGTCCAAAAAGTTGTTGCAAGTAGAGAACTATTGGCCGCCAAGTCATGCTGAGCCACTCGCGATCCACTTTGATTTGGCGGGTAGGTGGCCGTTCTGAAGGGTGTCGTGGCAACAGGGAAGACGTCTCGGCGGACCTTCGGGTCAGTGCGCCGGTTCCCCTCCGGTCGTTGGCAGGCCCGCTACAGAGTCGACGGGATGACCTACTTCGGCCCGATGACCTACGAGACGAAGGCGGACGCCCAGGCCTATCTGGCCACCGTTCAGGCCGACCTGGTGCGGCAGACGTGGCCGGCTCCACGGCGAGTGACCGAGCCGGTGGGCGACTATGTCGCTCGCTGGATCGAGGAGCACCCGGGCCTGAAGGCAGCAGAGAAGACCGAGCGACTTGAGGCGAAGGAACGCGTAAGGAGCCAGGCGACGACTGCCGACGGCCTCATCCAGCGCAACCCCTGCCAGCTCAAGGGGCGCATGGGCTTCGACGTTCCCAAGGCGCGAGCAAGTGTTCGCGTGGTCACCCTTCCGCCGCATCTCGTGCCGATCCTGGAGGCACACCTGGCCGAGTTCACCGGGCCAGAAGCCGATGCACTCGTGTGCTGCGCCTCCGGTGGGCGCCCGCTCAGTAGGTCCCAGATGCATCCCATGTGGGCTCGGGCCCGTGCGAAGGTCGGGCGGGACGATCTGCGCTTCCACGACCTGCGGCATATCGGTCAGACACTCGCCGCCCTCGCCGGCGCCACGGAGGCTGAACTCATGCAGCGCATGGGCCACAGCACCACGTCGGCCAGCCGCGTCTACATGCACTCGACCACCGATCACTCCCGTGCCGTCGCGGCAGCCTTCAGCGAGTTGGCTCAGACCGACAACGTGGTCCCGCTGCGGCCGGTACGTCGGCGGACAGGTGCCAGCGGCCAATAGCGGTCGCCTTGATCGACACTGCACCAGTACCCGGCCGCGCAGGGATCGAGTGCCGCGCGAGATGGTAGTATCTGATCAGATACCTAAGGAGGATGCGGTGCCCGAGCTTCTGGCCGAAGCCCGGCGGGCCTCCGGCCTGTCGCAGGCGGAAGTCGCGCGCCGGGCCGGCACGTCCCGTCCGACCGTCTCGGCGTATGAGCACGGCCACCGCAACCCGACCCTCGACACTGTCGAGCGACTGCTTGCTGTCAACGGGCAACAGCTGACGTTGACCCCTGTCCCGCAGTTCGAGCAACGGTCGGATCGGCGCGGCAAGCCGTTCTTCGTCCCCGATCAACTGCCGCGACTGTCTGCCTCGACCGCCATGGGCATCATCGTGCTGCCGGCCCACGTTGACTGGTCGACTCCCGGCACCCCGCGTGCGATGTCCGACCGCAGGCAGCGGATCCTCGCCTACCAGGCGCTACTCGCCGAAGGCGAGCCTGAGGACATCAGCCGCTTCGTCGACGGGGCGCTCCTCGTCGATGCGTGGCCCGACATGCATCTGCCCGGGGCCATTCGCGATGCGTGGCAGCCGCTGATCGACCGCGCCATCGCTGGCGTCGCATCATGAGCGACCTTCCATCGGTCACGGCATTCCAAGCCGAGGTTGCGCAAGCGTTCTTCGCCCTGCCGGAGGCAGGGTCGTTCCTCTTGGCTGGCGGCCTGGCCCTGCTCGCGCAGGGGATGAGCGAACGCCCAACTCAGGACATGGACGCCTTCACGTCCCGGCCTGGTGACGTTCAACGGGCGCGAGTCGCATTCGAGGAGGCGGCGCGGGCGCGAGGCTGGGTCGTCGAGGTGCGCCAGTCCACCGAGACGTTCGTGAGGATGCACGTGCACGGCCACGACTCGGTACTCGTCGACCTCGCTCTGGACTCCCCGCCCGGGCTGCCTGCCTCGATCTCGGTGTTAGGTCCGACCTTCGACCCGGCCGAACTCGCCGCTCGTAAGCTCCTCGCGCTGTTCGACCGCGCGATGCCACGCGACTTCGTCGACGTCTTCATCGTGACTCGCTCGCGTTCTGCGCAGGATCTGTTCGACCTTGCTCGGGAGCTGGATCCGGGACTCGACACAGCCGTCCTCGCGGTGGCCATGCGACGGCTGAACGCCTACCGCGACGAGGACATCCCCCTCGAACATGCTCGCCTGTCCGAGGTAAGAGAGTTCTTCGACGCGTGGGCCGACGCGCTCGAGCGGCCGTCATAGTCTGGAGGCGTTCGACGCCACGGGCTGCACGCATCCCGCGGCGGCGGGGAACCCGAGTGCCACGCCTGCAGCACCGATGACAAACGGGTCTTCGCTTGAGCGGGTGACCGGGTCCGTCGGTCCGCTTCGCGGACCTCCTCCCGATCCCGGACGTTCAAACATCCCGAAACGCGTGAACCCCCCGGAACAACGGGGGGTTCACGCATTTCGGAGCGGGTGACCGGGATCGAACCGGCATGGCCAGCTTGGAAGGCTGGTCATGCTAGCCTCGGTATGCGGGAACAACGTCAGCAATACCAACGGTTTATGATGTGTGGTAGTGGATAGACGTTGATCTCAATGGGTGTGACAATGGGTGTGATTCTGGGAGGACGGCATGGCACGAGGCAGGTACGGCGACGGAGCGGTATTCGAGATCAAGTCCGGGAAGCACGAGGGCCGCCATGTCGCCCGCCTCGACCTCGGCGCTGACCCCCGCACCGGTCGACGTCGGCGCTGGGAGGGATCTGCTTCGAACCGCCGAAGCGGCCCTGGCCAAACTCCAGGAGAAGAGACGCGAACTCGACGACACCGGCACCATCGCCACGCGCACCAAGATGACTGACTGGCTCGACTACTGGCTCGCCCACGTCGTCGATCCCGCGCGCAAGCCCCGCGTCGCGCAGCTGTACCGCGACACCGCCAACAAGTGGCTACGCCCGGCGCTCGGCCGCGTCGAGGTCGCCAAGATCCAGCCCAGTCACGTGCGTAGGCTCCTTGACGAGGTTCGTACCGCGACTTCGGTCGGCAACGCTGCGCGCGTGCACCGTGTCCTACGGTCCTGCCTTTCCGAAGCGCAGCGCGAGGGCATCGTGCCCCGCAACGTCGCCAAGCTCGTCCGCGTACCGCAGTCCACCGTCAAGCGCACAGCCCTGAGCAACTCCGAAGCCCGCACCGTCCTGGCGCACCTTCGCTGGCGACCCATCGCGCGCCCGGTGGGCCATGTCGCTGCTGACCGGCGCACGTCAGAGCGAGTGCCTCGGCCTGACATGGGACCGTGTCGACCTCAAGGAAGGGACGCTCGACATTGCTTGGCAGCTCTACCAACTGCCCGCCGCACACGGCTGCCTCAGCGAGGATGGCGAGCCGACGTGCGGCAGGGTCCGAGTCTCCTACTGCCCGAAGGCCCGACTGCTACTGCCCGAAGGCGTGTTCGACGTGGTCATGTTGGAGGGCGTGTACGCACTGCTTAGCCCGAAGTCGATCGCCTCGACTCGGATGATCCCTGCCCCGCCCCCGCTTGTCGACGCCCTCCGCGTACACCGCAAGGCGACCCTCGCCCGTCCGAACCCACACGGCCTCGTGTGGACCACTCCGACAGGGCGCCCGATCGCTCGCCGCCTCGACTCGGAAGCATTCGACGCCATGCTCCGTGCCGCCGGTGTCACTGACGTCCCGCTGCACGCCGCTCGAGACACCACAGCGACGCTGCTGCTCGAGCTCGGCGTGGACGCCAAGGTAATCCAGAGTGTGCTGGGCCACGCCAGTGCTGCCACTACTCGCGGGTACCAGCATGTCCGGCTCGATCTCGCCCGGCAGGCACTCGACGGGCTGGGGGAGGCGCTGGCCTAGCAGGTCACGCCACGCACGAACGCGGCCTGGTGCATCGCGATCCATACGTCGATCACTTCGGGCGTGACGTTCAGATCGAAAGCCACGGATGGTCGGTGCCCTTCTCGGATCAGTGATGCCTGCGTGTACTCCGCCGCCCGGACGAGCATCCTCGCTGCCCCGCGGTCGGCTCGGCAATTCCTGCCGCTTGGTGATGAGCCCGAAGGGGCTTGGCACGTCGCCGGCGATCGCGTGCTGGACCTCATGCGCGAGCGTGCACCGAGCCTCCCGGCGGTCCAGCCCACGGGCGAGGACGATGAGGTCCCGACCGTGGTGGTACTCACCCCACCGGCCTTCGCGCAGGCGCTTCTCGACGACCTGAAGCCCCAGTTTCTCTGCATGCGCCCACGGATCGTATGTCGATCCCATCTTCCCCCCGTCGCGCCCCTCGGCTATGCCCCGCCGTCGTACCCATCGTCGGGGTCGCTTCCTATTGCCCTGCCCGCGGTCTTCGCCGCCACGTCGTAGTCATCTTGCTCGATCCAGCCGACATCGTCGCGGCTCAAGGGACTCCGTGTAGGCGAACGTTGCTCAAGCAGCACACGGATCACTCCCTTCACGGCTTCGCGGCTTGCCCGGTCGAGATAGTCGACGTCGTCCGGCAGCTCGTCGGCGAAGGGCTTGCCTGGGAGGGGGAGGCCGGCAGCTCGGTAGACGACGTCACGGCCGATTCCACCGACGCCCGCGATCGCGTCCAGGGTCCGGGTCTGGTACTGGCCGCTATGCGTCCCGTTCCTGATCGCCGAGATGGTCGTGTAGGCCAGCGAGTAGCCCTGTTTGCTCGCTGCGCGGTCCAGCCCGCGGGCGGACGTGTTCAGGCGGCCGAGGATCTCCTCGATGACCGACTGCATCGTTTCCATGGCTCCACAATCCAGATGGGGTGTCTGCTTGTTCAAGCACGACACGCCGCGCCGTGACAAGTAACAACATGGTTTCTTGACCGATTACCACTTGTCAAGGTGACAAGTGGCGGCCTATGGTAGGCATAACACTTGTCAGGAAGAGCGATTGGAGGCATGATGCGTACGACCAAGTTCCGGAGCCGTAAGCGAGGTGTGTGGATGCGAGTCAGAGAGCCCCAGGCGTTGAGGCGGTGGCGGGAGCGACGATCACTTACCCAACGAGACCTCGCCTACCTCTGCAAGTGTTCTCAGAACGCCATCTACCTTCTGGAAAGCGGCCGGATGGCAACCCTTTCCGAGGACCTCGCACTGACGATCGCGAAGAGGCTCGATGTGCCGTGGGAGGACCTCTTCGAGGCTCGCTCCGATGCGGGTTTGCGTCGAGTGTCAACTGGTATCCGCACCAACGTCCGAGAGGTGGCCGCGTGACAGCCGCCGTTCCAGTCGCGTACAACATCGCCAGCGCCGCAGCAGCCGTAGGCGTCAGCAAGTGGACCTTGTGGGCTGAGATCAAGGCCGGCCGCCTCATCGCCCACTACCCGACGTCACGGCCACTGATAGCGCACGCCGAACTTGAGCGGTGGGTATCGGCGGGGAAGACCACGGGCACGCGCCGCAAGCGCAAGGCCCCCGCGGGGTCCTCGTGAGTGCATCCACGGTCACCTGCAGCCGGCGAAACATGAGCGCCGAGACGGTGGATCAGCCGCGCCCTGAGACGCTCGCGGCTGACGCTGGCCGGCTGCTCGACGCGTGCGGGGTGGCACGGTCGAGGTCGTGGGTGTCGCGCACGGTCCGGGCCTACGTCGACCGGGTCGCGCACACCGGGTACCCGTTCGGGGCGTGGCTGCTGGCGCAGGTCGAGTTGAACGCGGAGCAGCGCCGGCGCGCCCTGGCGGATCCGGAGACCGCGTCGATGCTGTGCTACGCGGATCCGACTGGTGAGGCCGCGGTCCGCAACGTGATGCGGGGCCGGTCGTGAGTGGCCAGTTCCGGCAGATCCGTGTCGAGCTGGAGCGCCTGGGCTACGTGTACAAGTCGCGGAATACGCGTGGTGGTGAGTCGTGGGCGCATCCGTGCGGGCACACCGTGACCTTGTCGCCGGGTGTGTCCGAGGATCAGCGGCGGTGGATCCTGCGGACCTGCCAGAAGGCCCTCGGGATCAAGGGCGCCGTGAACAAGCGGAACACGTCCCGCATCAAGGACCGGCAGGCCGCCGCCCGCCAAGCAGACCGCGCAGTGAACGAAGCCCGGGCCGCGTGGCTCGAAGCCCGCATCCGCGACCTCGAAACGGCCGCCACCCTGCGCGCCCTCACCACCAGGCAGCAGCACGACCTCCGCGAACGGCTCGCCGAACTGGCGGACCTGCGCCAGTTGATGGCCGAAGTCCCGCACGGCTGACACACCACGAACCCCCTGCCCTGCGTCTACTCCCCCGTGGCGCAGGGCGGGGCCCCACCCCCTGATCGTCCCGCTGTCACTGGTCGGCCCGGTGGCAGCGGGACAGCCCTGGGAGGGGCAGTACGCCCGGGCGGCGGCGATTCGATGCTGAAGCCGCCCGGGCGTCACCTCCCGAGACAACACGACAGCAGTGCCCCCCCCCACGGAAAGGATCCACGATGACAACCAGGTACCTCCTCCGCACCACCGATGCTGACGGCCGCTCTCACGGCGGCTTCCAGTGGCCCGAATCCGGCCCCGTGTCGGCCCCCGACTGGCTGCCGACCGCCAAGTGCGGCAACGGCCTCCACGGACTCCTCGACGGCGTCGGCGACGCCGGCCTCCTCAACTGGGCGCCAGACGCCCGATGGCTCGTCGTCACCGTCGACGAGGCCGACATCGTCGACCTTGACGGGAAGGTCAAGGTCCCGCGTGGCAAGGTGATCCACTGCGGAGACCGGGCGAGCGCCACTGCTGTCCTCGATGGCTTGGGCGCGGCGCTCCTGCCCGTCGTCGGATCCACGCGGACTGCCGGGTACGCGGGCACAGCGACTGCCGGGGACGCGGGCACAGCGACTGCCGGGGACGCGGGCACAGCGACTGCCGGGGACGCGGGCACAGCGACTGCCGGGGACGCGGGCACAGCGACTGCCGGGTACGCGGGCACAGCGACTGCCGGGTACGCGGGCACAGCGACTGCCGGGGACGCGGGCACAGCGACTGCCGGGTACGCGGGCACAGCGACTGCCGGGGACGGGGCACAGCGACTGCCGGGGACAGGGGCACAGCGACTGCCGGGTACGCGGGCACAGCGACTGCCGGGGACAGGGGCACAGCGACTGCCGGGAACAGGGGCACAGCGACTGCCGGGGACGCGGGCATCCTCATCATCACCCGCTACGACTCCGAGCGCGGGCTGTACCTGCCCGTCGTCGCGGTGGTCGGCGAGTCCGGCATCGAACCGGACGTCGCCTACCGGCTAGACGAGAGCGGCCTGTTCGTCCCCGCCGAGGCGACGTCATGACCTTCGCGGAGACGGTCACAGGCCTCGCGCTCCTCGCCGTCACCCTGCTCGTGGTGATCCTGTGGGCGCGTCTGGATCTGGCCAAGGAGCGACTCACCCGCAAGGACGATGTCCTCGCGGAGAAGCAGACCCGTCTCGACGCAGCACTCGATGACGCGGATAAGGCATGGGAGCTGTGTCGGAAGCGTCAGGCCCGCATCGACGAGCTGGACCCGCCGTGCAGCTACATCGAGTTCCCGGTGACTGCGGAGTGGGACAACCACCGCATCGACTGGGACCGGATTAGCCGCGACCAGCCGCAGCGGCGCCACCCATCCTCGCTGCGCCTGGTCGATGCCACGTGGGACTCGTCGCTGCGCTCGCTCGACGCGGCTTTCGGCGTGGAGAGCACGCCGTGAACGCCATCACCTACCGCTATTCCGGCAAGAAGCTCACTGGCACGCAGGATGCGTACGTGCGGTCGTGCTTCGGCCGCGACGTCAGGATCGTCCACCTGGGCCGGTGGCGCGTCGCCTGGACCAGCCCGTGGACCCGCGGCTACTGGGTAGGCCTGGCTGTCGGTGTCTTCGGCATGCTGCTCGGCCGGCTGATCGTGGCATGGTCGTCGTGAACAGCGTCTGCCCGAAGTGCGGGCTGCCCCTGACTGTGCCGGCCCGCGCGGACGAGCTCGCGCAGGCGGCGACGGTGGAGGTCGACGCCCCCCAGCATTGCGCGTCTCACTGTGACGACATCCCGTCGCGGGGTGCCGCGTGATCGGCCTTGGCGAGACCGTCGCCCGCGCCCTCGCGGTGTCGATGCTGGTGTTCGCGTCCGCGGTCCTCATCCTCGCCGGGGCGTGCGCGGTGCTGTGGGCGCTCCGATGGGTGAAGGACTACCGGGCGCTCAGCATCCGGGAGAGGGGCCTCGCGGACCAGTGGGTCCGTACCCACCCTCCGCAGCAGTCGGACAGGCGGTGGCGGGCATGAGCACCGTGAAGGTCCTAGACCTGCTGCGCGCCCTCAATGAGACGGCACAGAATGACGACCCCAAGGCTGCTGCGCGTCTCCACCCGGGTGAGGTGTCCACGTGGACGCTCACGTCGAGGCTGACCGCCGCGTCACCCCGCCTGGATGGGCTACCGCATGCCAGCGTCGACCACGCCCAACTGTCGGCGATCGCTGGTGCCGCATCCAGGCGGACCCGCCACGGACGCGAGGACCGCACCCTGAACCTGGCGCACTGCGGCGACCACTTGGAGATCCGTGACGGCGCCCACGCCACATGGACCCTCCCGGTCATCGACGCCCCACCCGGGCGGCGCGTCGGGGCGTGCGGACCCGTCCTCCTCGAGCTGAACCGGGAGCAGCTGGCCCACGCGACCACGCCGGCCGTGTGCGCCGCGCGTGACGCTGACGCCCCAGAGGTCCTCACCCACGTCGAGTGGAGAGAGACCGGGGGCCACCTGCAGGCGCTCGCCACGGACCGGCACCGGCTCGCCGTCGCCGACCTCGACGACGTGCCCGTCCCGGAAGGCACCCGGCTGCACATCCCCGCCGACGTGGCCCGCGCCCTCACCCACCACACGCCACCCGGAGCCGCCGTCACCGTGCACCAGGCTGGCCTCGCCAACATCCGCGGCGGCAGCATCCAAGGCGGAGGTTCGGTCGATCTGTGGATCCACCTGATCTCGACGGCCCCGGACTGGCGGCACACCGTCACCACCATCACCGCGGACCCGGTCTCCATCGACATCTCCCAGGTCCTCGCCTCCACTTTGGTCCACTCGTGGGAGGTGACGGTGACCCGTGTCGCGCTGCGCCGCGCCCTCGACGACGTGCAAGCGGGTGTCCCCGGCCGGCGCGGACCGCTGCGCCTCCACGCCGTCGCCCCGACCCCGACGCAGCGCGGCGGCCTCGCCCTCGACCACTCCACCCCCGAGCGCAGCGCCCGGGCGTGGATCCCCGCCGCGGGCACACCCCCACCCGATCCCATCCACCTGGACCCCGGCTACCTCGCCGCGGCCCTCGACGTCATCACCGGCCCCGTACTGGTCATCGGCGGAGCGGATCCCCGCCACCCGCTCACCGTCCACGGCGACGAACGCGGGCGGCTGTACGTCCTCATGCCCATCGCCGCCGGCCCCGCACGCAGATAGGAGACGACATGACCACCACGCAACTGCTCCTCACTGGGCCGACACGCGCCGACGAGATCGAGACCGCCGCCCGCCGCGCATGGCGCGAGCACCCCGAGTTCGTCACCGAGCTCGCCCGTCTCGCCCGGGAGGACCGCCGCCTCGACCCGACGGCGCGCCTGTCGATCGGGGAGCTGTTCGTCGTGGCCCGCCGCAACCTCCGCCAGGCCGGCATCGACGTGCCGGTGAATCACAACTGGCGGCGGCCGTTCGCGTCATGGCTGATGGCGGCGCACGAGACCCTCGACGGCGCATTCAACCTGCGCGAGAGCCCATCCGAGCACCAGCCACCCAAGGGCGACGGCTGACATGGCCTCCCGCGACTGCACCCACCCCCGTGCCGGGCATCGGCACGGCACCCTCCTGGCCTACCAGAAGGACGGATGCCGCTGTGAGCCGTGCCGGGCCGCGGCGTCCCGCGAGAACAAGCTGATCGCGTACCGCACCGTCACCAAGACGCACACGTACGTCGACGCGGGCCGGGCCCGGGCGCACGTGGAGCAGCTACTCTCGGTGCTGACGATCGGCCAGGTGGAGCAGCGGTCAGGGGTCCACCGCACCGCCATCCGCGTCCTCATCGGCAACGTCCCCGGCCGCCCCGCATCCAAGCGGATCACCAGATCGACACAGGCCGCGCTGCTCGCCGTCCGCAGTAACCGTGTCGGGTCGGAGGAGAGCGGGTGGGTTGATGCGACGGGGACGCAGCGGCGCCTGCGCGCCCTCGTCGCCCTCGGCTGGACCGCACGGCACCTCACCACCCGGCTCGGCATGTCGTCCCGCACCACCTTCGAGCTGCTCCACGACGACGCCTACGCCCAGATCCGGGCCCGCACGCGCGCAACCATCGCCGCGCTCTACGACGAGCTCGCCCTGACCGTCCCGGCGCCGTCGCGCGGGCGGACGCTCGCCCGCGGTGTCGCTCGCCGGCACGGATGGCCTCCGCCGCTGGCGTGGGATGACGACTCGATCGACGACCCGGCCGCGCTGCCGGACCTCGGCGAGCCTGACCGCGTCGTGACGAACGGCCGCCCGTGGCAGGACGTGCTCGAGGACTTCCAGGACACCCGCGACAGCCACCTTGGCGACGTCTCCGCCGCGGCGATGCGCCTCGACATGACCCCTGCGGCCCTCGCCGCGGCGCTGTACCGGGCGCGGGCAGCCGGCGTCGACGTCGTCTTCCACACCGCGTCCAAGGCCGGGAGGGCCGCCGCATGACCAGCCACGACCCTCTGTCCCCGCTGCAGCGCCTATCAGTGCACACACCACTCAAGGGAGACAACTGACATGACCACCGCCCCTCCGACCCTGACGCTGATCGGCATCGATCAGCTGGTGTCCTGGCAGAACGTCCGCGCCGCGGACCGCGACATCGCCGCCCTCGCCGCGTCGATCAAGCGCGTCGGGATCCTCGAGCCGCTCCTCGTCGTCGTCGACGAAGCCCACGAGCCGGGCATCCGGTGGGTCATCGTCGCGGGGAACCGCCGCCACGCCGCGGCGAAGCTCGCCGGCGTCGACGTCCTGCCATGCATCGTCCGCGACGACTGGTCGACGCAGACCGCTCTGCTCGAGGCGGGGCTCGCGGAGAACCTGCAACGCGACCCCCTCACCCCGCGGGAGGAGACCGTCGCCTTCGAGCGACTCACCCTCGCCGGCATGAGCCCGACCGACATCGGGAAGGTCTCCGGACGGAAGGGCACCGACGTGTCCAAGCGCCTGTCCCTCCTCAACCTCCCCGAACCCACCCGTGCCCGCGTGTGGGAGGGGCAGATCAGCATGGTCGAGGCCGAGGCCCTCGCGTCGATCGAGGACCCGGAGGAGCAGGAGTGGATGGAGAAGTTCGCCGGGTCGACGTCGTTCGCGTGGAAGCGTTCCCAGTGGAAGTACGAGAAGGCCCGTCGACTCGCGGCCGCGGAGAAGAAGGCCGCCAAGGTCAAGGAGCGGGAGGAGTACAAGTCCGCGGTCGCTGCCGCGAAGAGGGCCGGCGAGCCGCTGCCCCCAAAGCCCTCCAAGCCGGTTCCGAAGGTGGACCCGTGGCAGGCCCAGCAGGAAAAGCGCGCCGCCCGTGCCAAGATCCTCAAGGAGGCAGCGGAGATCGCCGCCCAGGTGCGCCTCCCCTGGGTCGAGAACCTCATCCGAACCCAGGCCAAGACGAAGACAAAGCTCCCCGCGATCCTGCGCGCGCTCCTGCAGATCGTCGCCGCCCACATCGTCGACACCGCCAGTTGGCAGTCGGGGTCGCTCAGCGACCGCGACCGGGAGTGGCTCGGCGTCGACCCCGAGACCGTCATCGATGCGTGGACCGATGCCCAGCTCATCACCGCGATCGCGCTCGCCTTCACCGACCTGTCTGATGACCTTCCCACCGCGAACGCCTGGGAGGCCCTACGCGATGACGGCCCCAAGCTGATGGTCCACCTCGTCGAGCGCCTGGCGTATCCGATCAGCCCAGAGGAAACGGAGCTCGCGAGCGGTCTCCTGGGCACCGACCCGCCGAAGGCTGTACGCAAGCCGCCACGCCGGAAGCCCACCGTCGTGCAGGCGGGCTCCTGATGCCCGGGACCCGTGTCACCTGCACCGACATCGACACCGGTGACACGCAGACCGTGGTCCTCGTCGATGACTACGTCGTCATCACGGACGGGTGCATGAAGGTCGAGACCGTCCAGCAATGGGGCAACGGCACCGTCCAGTTCACCGTCAAGCGTCTCGGCGGTCGCACCCCCACCCGCCACCCCGTGACCGCCTCGAAGGGGGCCTCTGATGGCCAGTAAGCAGGTATGGAAGGCGCGTGCGCGCATCCGTCTCATCGGCTGGCGCCAGACCAGCCTCGCGCTCGCCTCCGCCCGGCAGGAACGCAACCAGTGGCGGCAGTACTGCGCCAACGCCCGCGAGAACGCCGCTGGCCACGCCGCGGAGAACACCGACCTGCGCCACGAACGCCAGCAGCTCGAGGCCCGCATGCAGGCCGCCGAGGTCGACCATGTCGCCCACGCCGAAGCCCTTGGTGCCCTGAACCGCGTCACAGTCGAGCGGAACACCGCCCTCGCGCTCGCTGACCGCCTCGAGCGGGAGAACGCGGACCTGTCGGTGCTGATCTCTGCCGCTGTTGCTGACCTGATTGCCATGGATGGCGACATGGTCATCGCCCTCCCCGGGTGGCCGCGCGCTGCCGCACTGGTCGACCATGTCTTCCCGGTCGTGATGGTGGCGACACTCGATCAGAAGCCGGCCGGGACGATCTGCTCGGTGTGCGGCCATAACTACGCGCCGTTCCGGTACTGCCCCCAGGACCACCGCGGCCTCACTGGAAGTGCAACGTGACCGTGCCGTTGGTGTCGCAGTTCGGTGGCTGGTGCGAGGAGTGCGACAAGCCGATCGAGGCAGGTGATCCGATCCAGCGCAACAGCTGGGATGACGGGTGGGAGCACGCCCACCATCAGGGGCGGCATCCGGCGAGTGTCTGCCCGGGCTGCTTCCAGGTCCGCGCTGCGAACGGTGCTTGCGGCTGCCCTGAGGACGACCGGGAGTCCACGTGACGGGGCATCCCGCAGGTCGGCAGGCCCTCGTCGCGGCGCTGCTGCTCGCTGGCCGTCCGTGGCAGGACGCCGTGGACATGTACGACCTGCCTCCTGGTGAACGGGTCGCACTGCGACAGCATCTCCGGGTCGATGAGAGTGGCCGTCTGACGTTCCACGGTGCCCACGCGGCGGGCCGGCTGGTCCACGACGTCCTGGCGTTCTTCCTGCGCCAACCCATCCTCGAGCAGGCGGCAGCTCCCCGTCCCCGCCGCCCACACCGGCTGGCCGCGCAGGTGCTCGCCGACTTCGAGGCGACCAGGGGTGAGCACGGCGGTGACATCCGGGACGCGGCCGTGGTCCTGGGGATGCACCCGGGGAGCTTGTACGGGCACCTGCGGCGCGCGCACCTCGCCGGCAACCCCGTCCCCTACACGGGCAGCGCCCCGCGTCGTAGCCGGGGCAAGCGGTGAGCCCGGAACTGTCGGCCGCGGCGCGGGCCGCTGGCCAGCGCATGACCGACCCTGCGCGCGTGCAGGCCCCCGCCGAGTGGCGGTGCACGGAGCCCGACTGCGTCGCGTCCGGCATCGAGCGGACGTATGCGAGCCGTGAGCGGGCGTTGTACGTGCACCGGGCGATCGCCCACCCCGCACCGAAGGAGGACTCGTGACGGCTTGCCATCTGCGCCCGTACCTGTCGCATTACGCGGCCAGGATCGCCCTGCGCATGGGCTCCACCCGCCGCTACACCTCCAAGCAGATGCGCTCGCTGATCACCTGGTGCCCCGTCCATCACGCCTGGCACGTAGCCGAGGACGCATGAGGTTCGCCGACATCGCCCGCACCCAGCTCGACGCGCTCGGCGAGGACGTCTACGAGGACACCGCCGTCGTGACCGATCTCATCGTCATCGCGAAGGTGTGCGAGGTCAACGACGGCACAAGCGTCACCTACCTCCACTCGGGTGCCGATTTCATCGCCCGCCGCGGCCTGCTGGCCGTCGTCACCGACCTGGAACGCCGACCCGGTTACAGCTGCGCTGAGGAGGACGACGAGTGAACGCTCCGGAGCCGTCGACCCGCTGCACCAGGCATGAGGACGACGCAGCCCACTACCCGTGCTCGGCGTGCGCCGCCGCCGTAGAGACCCGTGAGGCGTGGACCGCTGAGCATCACCCGGCCACCGGCACCCCGACCACCCGGGCTGCGCGCGCGGCCGCTCGGGTCCGTGCCGGCATCGACGGCTGCTCCCTGTGCGACACCACCGGGCACCTGCCCAACCACCGGGTCTGCGACCACGCACCCGACTCCATCGACCGCGCCAACCGAGGCATGGCCGCCGTCCGCCAGGCACTCACCGGAGGTACCGCATGAGCCCGCAGAGGATCCAACGGCAACGCACCAAGGGATGGCGCATGCCCGAGGGGGCGATCTACGTCGGCCGCCAGACCGTGTGGGGAAACCCATTCGGCCCGCTCGGTACGCCCTACGGCCTCGTCCGGACCGGTCCTCAGCACCTTGAGCGGTTCGGCCGGTCGTGGGATTACGAAGGTCGAATCAGCGCGCACGGCACCCAGCACAACATGTGGTTCTCGGCTGACGACATCGTGATCACTCACGTCCGCTACGCCACCAGGGCTGAGCTCGTCGAACTGTTCCGCCTCACCCTGACAGACCCGACCCCGGGGATGCGCATGGCGTACCCGTCGAACGGCGGCCGTTTCATGAAGGTCACGGTCGACGACATCCGCGTCCAGCTCGAGGGCCACGACCTCGCCTGCTTCTGCCCCCCGTACGAGCCCTGCCACGCCGACGTCCTCCTCGAGCTCGCGAACGGAGCGACACGATGAGCGGCATCCCACGGTGGACGCTCGTCGACTCCGCACGAATGGCGCTGGTGCCCGCCGCCGAGGGTGACCTGGTGACTCACGCCTCCCATGTCGACGAGTTGCGCAAGGCCGTACAGGCATCGGTCGCCGACGAGCATGACCGCACCGTCGACCTGATGCAGGCGGTCCTTGACCACGCCACCTACGAGAACAGGTTCACCGTGTTCGGGCTGCTCTTGGTCCAGGTCCCGGCGATCGGCTGGCTGGAAGCGATCCGACGAGCGAAGGCGAGCACCGTATGAGCCACTACCTGACGGTCCAGCCGTGCGACCACGAGGACTGCGACGGCCCGGATGACTGCGCCGGCTTCCACCAGCAGGGCTACGTGATCGAGTGCGATTCCGCCGAGAGTGCCGACTGCCGGTGGCGCTGCGACCCCTGCGGCGTCAACGATGGCGAGTGGACCTACGCCGGCGACGGGTGGTGCGGGAACGACCATCGGATGACGCCGTGCGCGTGCCTCGTCGTGGATTGGTTCGGTGCGACAGGTGACGACCTCGACGACGTGCTCGGCGATGCCGCCGTCCCCCGCGTCGGCAGGCACGAGGTCACCGACTGGTGGGACGGCGGCTACCAGCTGTCCTACAAGGACGCCGCGGACGGCGGTGCGTGATGCGCGCCCTGACGGTCCGCCAGCCCTGGGCGTCACTCATCGCCTTGGGCTACAAGCGCATGGAGACCCGTTCGCGGACTACCTCCGTCCGCGGACCAATAGCGATCCACGCAGGCCTTGCCATGCCCTGCAAGATCGGAGAGACACTCATCCTCGCCCCTGCATCCGCCCTCAACCGCGTAGAGCTCGACGACTTCGACCCGCTCACTGTCGAGCGTGACCGCGGCGGCCTCCTCCTCCGCGGAGGTCGACTCGCCTGGCCGTATCGCCTTCCGATGGGCGTCGTAGTCGCCACGAGCAACCTGTTCCAGGTCCGCCCCACCTCAAGCATTGAGCACGCGCCCGGTCCGCTGGAAGAGGCGCTCGGCGATCACAGTCCCGGCCGATTCGCTTGGTCTCTAGAGACACCCCAGCCGATCCCAACTCGGGAGCATCGCATCGTGCGCGGCCGTCAGGGCTGGTGGGACTGGACCCCCCGGAACGGTGAGCGATGAGCCTTGACGGTCAGACCACGGACGAGCTCGTCGCTGAGCTGTCCCGACGCGGCGCCCTGCCCAACTGCCCGTGCGGCCGCTGGACGACGTACATCGGCACGTACGACGCCGATGGGAACACGCTGCGCTGCCACGGCTGCCTCAGGGCCATCGCCCGGTGCTGGTGTGGGCGATGACCAACCAACTGGCAAGGGCGCTCTACGTAGCCTGTCGGGACCGTGACGAGGCCTACGACAAGGGCTTCACCGCCGCGCTGGGCAAGGCGTGTGACGCGGTGTCTGCGCTGCCGTCGTACGAGGATCCGGACGCTCATCGACCGATGCCGGGCGACGTGCCGATGATCGTGCGTGATGACGCCCTCGCCGCCATCGTCGCCCTGAGGGGCGGTGAGTGATGGCGTCCTCTAGCGATGTCGCTGCGTTGCTGCGTCGGCATTACCTCCCCGAGGGGCGCCCGGCTGGGGGGATCCTCGCGGGCGAGATCAGCTCACCTGATGGCCGGCGGCGTGCTGACGCGATCTGGGCGCCCACGTCATCCACGGGCGGATCAGGTCTCATCGGTCACGAGATCAAGGTCTCCCGGTCCGATGTGCTGGCTGAGGTGGCGGACCCTACGAAGGCGGACCCGTGGATGCGGTTCTGCGCCCGCTGGTGGCTGACCTTGTCCGACCCTGCCCTCGTCACCGGCATCGACATCCCTGAGACGTGGGGGATCATGGCGCCGCCCAGCGGCCGCCGCACCCGCACCATGACCGTCCTGCGCCCCGCCCCAGCTCTCCACCCCATCGATACCGCGCCCGCGTGGCGCCGGATCCTCACCAGGCAACTCAACACCGCGGAGGGGCACCGGCACTCCACTGATTGGTCCCTGACCCAACGCGACCGAGAGATCGAGGCGCTCAAGAAGACCATCGAGGATCTGCGCCAGTCGGGGCTATCCCGGGAGAGCACCTGGGCGAAGCGCGCAACAGAGGTCATCGCCGCCCTGAACGAGCGCATGCGCACCTCCTACCTGTACCAGGACGCCCCGGCCGGCATCGTCGCCGACGCGATCATCAACCACCTGCTCGTCGAGAAGGAGACCGCCGCTGCCCACCGCGAGCTCCGCCAGATGATGCAGAAGGTCCGGCAGATCACCGCCCCGTTCGCGTCGATCGAGACCCACTTGGCCGGGATCAGCGCATCGGCGGCACCAGATGCCTGACCACTACCAGGACTGCCCGTGGTCGTCCGCTGGGATCACCGACGGCCCCCGCCCACCAGCAGCCCACTGCTCGACATGCCACGCCATCCGGGCCGGCCGCTCGTCGATGCGCATCCAGGTGCTCGAGGAGCTGCGTGGCTTGCGCCCGTCATGCCGGGAGCCGTCTATCCATATCGGCGCTGTCTGTTCCTGCTGGATCGGGATCGGCCAGGCCGTCACCACTGTTGAGGGGATCCACCCGTGACCACAGATCCGCGCACGGACCTGCCAGTGGCGCACGAGGAGGGCTGCCCCATCGCCGCCTCGACTGTCCCGGCCCGCCTGTGCAAGCCGTGCCACTGGATCCGCTTCGGCAAGGCCCTGGGCTACCGGCTCGCCCGCGACGAGCAGGACCGCCAAGCGGTCGCCCGTGACTGCACCCACCCCCACTCGGAGGACTCATGACAGCCGTCTCACCCGCCGTCAGAGAGACCGTGCTCATCCGTGCCGGGTACGTCTGTGAACGCTGCTACGGCCCCCTGGACGGCGTCCACGGCTACTCCTTGCAGCACCGGGCCGCCAGGCGGATGGGCGGATCCAAGCTCGCGCACCTCGGGGACCCCACGAACCTCCTCGCGCTCGATGGCAGTGGCGTCACGGGCTGCCACGGCTGGGTCGAGGACCACCCCGCCGAGGCGTACAGCCTGGGCCTGGCCCTGCGCACCGGGTGGAACCCAGACCAGACCCCCTACTGCGACGTCCACGGACGGTGGTGGCTCCTCATCGACGACACCAAGCGCGAGATCCAGCCACCCTGGGGGCAGCCGTGAGCGTCGAATCCATTAGCCTCGTCCTGAACCACTCCCAGGCCAAGGGCCGCGACAAGCTCGTCCTCATCGGCATCGCCAACCACGACGGCGACGGCGGCTCCTGGCCCTCACTGGACACCCTCGGCCGGTACGCCAACGCCTCCAGAAGGTCCGTCCAACGCTCCATCGACAACCTGAAAGACCTGGGCGAGCTCGAGGTCGAGCACAACGCAGGCGGCCGGAAGAACACCCACGGCGGCTACCGGCCGAACCTCTACCGCATCACCATCAAAGCCCCTGTGGACAACGCAGAAGCAGGGGTGCCAACTGCTGGCGCCCCTCAAACTGACAGGGGTGACAACCCAGGTAACGCAGGGGTGCCAACTGGTGGCGCACAAACCGTCCTTAGAACCAATTCCCCCTTACCCCCCAACCGGCAGCCCCTGTGGACAACGCCAAGCGCCCGCTCCGCGGCTGCGACAAGCACAAGCGCAACCGCACCGAATGCACCGAATGCCGCAAACGCGCCACCCCGCCACCGCCCGACTGGTGCGGCCAATGCGACCCCCAAGGCCAGCACGACGTCAGAGCCCGCATGGTCCCCATCCGTGGGAGCACCACCACCGTCGCTAGATGCCCCCGCTGCCACCCCTCGACCACCAGGAGACCCACGTGACCGAGATACCAGAATCCGCCGCCTTCAACCTCACGATGTACGGCTCACGTCGAGGCAGCCGCGGCGCCCGGTGGACGTGCAAGTTCCACAACTGCGGCGAGTGGGGCTTCGTCGCCAGCGACCGCCCGCATCCATTCATCCGGCACTTGGCCAGTCATCGCGCCGCCCCCGCATGGCCCCTACTGGCGCTCCACCTCGCAGGCTCATGAGCCGCCACCGGAACACCCCCAAGCCACCCACCAGCAGGCAGCTGTGCGACGCCGAACACGTCAACCCGACCATCGCCCTCCCCGGCCTGAGAGTGTGCGCACACCACAAGGCCCAAGCCGTCCAGGCGCTCACCGCCCTCCCAGACATCCACCGCGAGCTCGAGGAGTACCTGGTCTCCGCCGGTACCGGCAACTCCGGGACGATCGTGTCGACCAGCATCGACCCCGGACTGCGACTCGACTTCGCTGTCGCGAAGGCCCGCCGCGTCATCGAACAATGCCTCATCGGCTGGGTCATCTACGCGATCGTCCCCATCGTCGTCGACGAGAACGGGACCCGCACCGGGCGATCCCGACTCAACATCCACCCCCCGCAAGGACGCACGCCGGCCGCGCTGGCCCACTGGATCCGCACCCACCTGGACTGGTACCTCGCCCAAGGGAACGCCGCCGCGTTCATCGACGACATCACCCACGTCTCCCGCTCCGGGCGATCCCAACGGCAGCACGACTACGTCCGCCACGTCGACCTGCAGCAGCCCTGCCCAGAACCCGACTGCCACGGCACCCTGATGACCAGACTCCGCCCCGCAGACGACCTCCTCCCGTCCGAGATCTGGTGCAGCGAAGCCCCCACCGACCCCGAAACCGGGGAGCAGACCCACGTCTGGCCCGCCGGCGAAGGCTGGCACCAGCTCGGACGCAAGATCCACAGGCAGGCCATCCAATGACCTCGCAATGGCTCGCCGTAGACGCCGTCATGGCGCTCCTCGGAGTGGACACTCCCAATGCCGTGTACCTCCTCGCCCGCCGCCACCATTGGCGACGCAGGCACAGCGGACGAACCGTGCACTACCACCTCCACGACGTCCTCGACACGCCACGCCCCACGCGACGCTTGCATCCTTGACACCGATGACAGATGATCTCCATAGCGTCGGGTTCTCTATGAGAAGCCCGACGTTCGCCATGTCGGAGGCAGCGATGTCCACCCCCAACCCCAGACGCGCGAACGGCTACCGACGCGACAAGCTCACCGCCCGCGTCTACCGCGAGGAAGACCTCTGCGGGATCTGCAGCCAGCCAGTCGACAAGACCATCCCGTACATCGACCCCGACACCAGCAAGCCGCACCCGTGGGCGAAGAGCATCGACGAGATCATCCCCATATCGCTGGGCGGCTCCGCGCTCGAGCGGGCCAACGTGCGCCTCGCACACAGGATCTGCAACATCCGGCGGGGCGACGGCACCAGGTCGGCGATCGAGTCGGTCAAGAGGGTCCGCGCCTACTGAGCAGGCCCCAGGGGGAGGTCGACCAGGGGGCCCGGGAGAGGCACCCTTCCCGGCATTGTGCCGTCTCTCCCTCCGGCTGTTTTTCCACACGACACGGAGGCACCGATGGCCGCTCGCCGGGGGCCGCTGCACTCCGTTCCCACGGCCACGACGGCTAAGCCGCCAATCAAGCGAGCTGCGACGACCGCGAAGAAGACGACCGCCCGCAAGCCGAAAGGCCCGCCGAAGTCGATCGTCCAGGCCGCGCAGTCCGGAACTGACCGCGAGCTGCTGATTGCGATGCGGGATCGGATTGCGGAGGACCTCGATAGCCGGTCGACGCTGGCTCGGGACCTCGCATCGCTGTCGAAGCGGCTGATGGAGCTGCAGCGTGAGATAACGGCGATCGCTGCTCGCGAGGAGCAGGAGGGCAAGGCGAAGAATGCCGCGGTCCCCGACGAAGCCTTCGACGCCTCGGCTTTCTGAGGTAGCGCAGCACCTGAAGATCCCGACCGGGATCGTCACGACCGGGTGGCCGTCAGTCGAGGCCAAGGCGGCCGAGGTCGGGATCAAGTTCGACTGGTGGCAGCAAGCCATCGGCCGCATCACGCTCGGCAAGCGCGCCGACGGTCTCTATGCGGCGACCATCGGCGGGATCGTATGGAGCATCCCGCGCCAGGTCGGCAAGACGTTCCTCGTCGGCACGATGCTCGTGATGATGTGCCTGCTGTTCCCGGGCCTGACGGTGCTGTGGACGGCGCACCACACCCGCACGACCACCCGGACATTCCAGGCCCTGCAGCGGCTGGTCAAGCGCAAGAAGATCTGGCCGCACGTGCTGGGGATCCGCAAGGCGAACGGCGAGCAGGAGATCGAGTTCCGCAACGGGTCGATCATCATGTTCGGCGCGCGGGAAGCCGGGTTCGGCCTGGGCTTCGACCAGGTCGACGTCGTCGTCTTCGATGAGGGCCAGCGGCTTACCGAGAAGGCAATCGACGACATGGTCGCGCCGACGAACCAGACACAGCACCCGCATGGCGCGCTGATCTTCTATATCGGTACGCCCCCCCGTCCGACCGACGCAGGCGAGGCCTTCGCGAACAAGCGACGGCTCGCTCTCGCTGGCGAGGATGACATGGTCTACCTCGAGCTCGGTGCCGATCCCGGTGCGGACCCCGACGACCGGAAGCAGTGGGCCAAGGCAAACCTGTCGTATCCGGCCCGTACGCCGCTGGCATCGATGCTGCGACTGCGGAAGAACCTCGTGTCCGTCGAGTCGTGGCAGCGCGAGGGATTGGGCATGTGGAAGGACTTCGAGAAGACGCAGCAGGTCATCGCGGGCGGCGACTGGGCCAGGCTGGCGATACCCGACGACGAGGCGCCGCAGGGGAAGCCGGACCGGTACGCCCTCGCGATGTCACCGAACCGGGTTGCGACGATCGCCGTCGCCTTCACGGGGGAGCATGCCGCGTTCGTCGACCTGGCGGAGATGTCACGGAGCAAGACCAACCTGAGCCAGGCAGCCACATAGGC